>JANMNO010000190.1:0-5752 GCA_031374115.1 Hyphomicrobiaceae bacterium
GGCAAAAGCTGGGAGCCTGGTACGACGAATTATGGCGTGATCCAGCAGTGGAATAAGGCTGAGGTGTACGCCAAGACAATCTCGATCATGGCCGCCAAGTTAGAGGGCCGTTCTCAGTAATGTAAACGAGTTCAACGATCGAATATCGGTACATGCGCTCCCGCGCTTCGTGGCAATTCGCCATTGACACGCGGGTCGGCCGCGATCTCCACTTGCTGGCGGTATGGACGGAAGCCTTCGCGACGGTAGAATGCCAATGCGCTGGGGTGATCGAGCGTGCAAGTGTGCATCCATAACCGCTGGATCGGTGCATTCCAAGCGCGAGTGATCGCCTCTCGCATCAGATAGGCCCCGAGGCCTTTGCCAATCTCGTTGGGGACCAAGCCGAAGAACGCAATCTCACACTGCCCAATTTCACGAAAGTCCAGCTCAAGTAAGCCTGCTTCGCAGCTGTCGACGCGAAGTACATAAACATGAATGGCCGGATCATGAATGACCGCGGCGAGTTCGTCTCGGCCCATCCGCAGCCGCGAAAACCACAGCCAATCTTCGCCGACCGTGCGGTATAGGCGGCGATACCAATCGACGCCGGGGTGGTCGACGCGGACGAGTTCGGCTGCGGCGGGCTTGAGTGCTTCAGCCTTGATGGATGGTGGCGACGTCATTTCCAGTGAAGTAACGATCGTTGCCACCCGCCCGGGCGGCACACTTGTGAAGCCGTCGAGTGCAACGCGTGGCATGTCGAAGTCCGTGTTTGCGGTGTTTAATTTTGCTGGCCAAATTAGTTACACGACAGGTTTTTCGTCACACGTCGTCGGATGCTTCTTGTTCCAGCCCCGAGCGGTCCAGCTCGGACGGCCAGATTCGAGCTTGGCCGTCTCTTGCTCGGTACCAGCCAGGAAGTAGAACTCGAAACAATTGGCACTCACCCTGGCCACTTTGAAACAACCGCCCGTCGCTTTGCCGTGGTAGAGGGTACAGAACGCGCGATTGACGATGGACCATCGCCCAGTCATCTCTTTAAGTGGGTCGTTATAGACGAGTGCACCCTGATCTTCGTAGCTTTCCGTAAACTTCATGCCGTCGACGTACACGCCGTCGATGGCGACGCCAGCGAAAGTTTGTCTGAGCTCGGCTTCCCCCATCCAAGTCGTGAGGGGTTGCCCGGCGAGACTGCCTGCGATCGTCAACGACAACAATGTTGAAGTGATGCGGCGCATGTGCGATCCCTCGACGCGGCCTTGACTATTCCAAGCTTATCCAGGCCTAGCGCCAAGCGAAGTTTGCAGTTGATTGTGACGCCTTTCAGCCGGTTGCCGCTCGACCAAGCGGTGCCGTTGACCGAGCGGCATGTTACTTGCGACAACAAGCCCTCGTGCCGGGACAGCAAATAGAGGCCTAAACAGCAAGCGTGGTACTCGCTTCGCCAGGACTGTGAACGCATGACATTCGTCGTCACCGATAGCTGCATCAAGTGCAAGTTCACCGATTGCGTCGAGGTATGTCCCGTCGACTGCTTTTACGAGGGCGAGAACATGCTCGTAATTCATCCCGACGAGTGTATCGATTGTGGTGTGTGCGAACCGGAGTGCCCGGTCGAAGCGATCAAGCCCGATACCGAAAAAGGTCTTGAAAAGTGGGTCGAACTCAATCGGGTCTATGCCGACCAATGGCCGAATATCACTGCGAAAAAGGAAGCCCCCGAGGACGCCGACAAGTATCGCGACGAGAAGGGCAAGCTCGAAGCCTACTTTTCCACGAACCCCGGCACGGGAGATTGAGCTTTCGGGTTGTTAAGATACGGTTGATATCAACTGCAGATTGCAATTAACCATCAATTTTTAGCTGGGCTAACGTCTTTCGCATCGCGGCCCTTCTTTTTCCCCTAAGTTTGTGTTACTTCTGCCGCAGTCGAGAAGTGTGGAGACGAAACAAGAACGCAGAGATCAGCCTGATGCAGGTCTTTGCGGCCCTGCACGGATGTTGAAGTGTTCAACATCGGTACCAGGCAACGGCAACTGTGAACGAGCCAAGTCCACTTCCGACGATGTTATCGCCAAGACGTAGTGCTGGGGACTGTGATCGGATGCGATCGCGATCTTCTTGGCGCTGCTACAAGCTGGATCCCGTAGAACTTAAGGCGGGCGATCAAGGTTGTTTTGGCGGGCGACGATGAGCTGGACGTCCAACTCCAGCTTGGTTCTGCCGCGCCCGAGCGGCGGGATCAATACTCGCGTGCCCTGCAAAGAGTGAGATCCTAATCTATGCCCCAGAAGAAAAAAGCCAACGCCAAGACAACTGCTTTGAAATCGGTCCCGGCACGCAAGGCTCAAAAGCCCGCCCCCAGGACCGCAAAGACTGTGTCGCACGTCGCGAAGGCTGCTGCAAAAACTGGGGCCGGAAAGGCCAAAGGCAAATCGGCCGCGAAGCCAGTTGCTACTAAGATCACCGCTAAGAAAAAGACGGTTGCGAAGACCTCTGTGAGGGCTGCGGCGCCGAAGTCAGCAACACCTGCGAAAAAGAAGCCGGTCGCGGCGAAAGCACCAGCGATTGCAGCGAAGGCCTCCATCAAGCAGCCAGTGCCGGCTGCAAAGTCCGCCATGCCGCATCCAGCGCACATGCGTCCGGCCCCAGCCGCAGCCCCGATTGCTCGCAATGTGCCGGCCGCCGTTGCCAAGCCAGCTGCTCAGCGGATCACCGCGCCGATGGTCGCCCCGAAGGATGTAGCACCCAAGGATGCTGCTGCGAAGGCACTCGAACTGCATCGGCATCAGCAGTTGTCGGCTGCGACGGCCGCCAAGAAGCCGGTGAGCGCGCGTCATGGTTTCAAGACGAACGAATTCATCGTCTATCCAGCGCACGGCGTTGGCCGCATCGTCGGGATCGAGGAGCAGGAGATCGCCGGTATGGCGCTCGAGCTGTTCGTGATCACGTTCGAAAAGGACAAGATGACGCTGCGGGTGCCCACGGGCAAGCTGCAGAGCGTCGGCATGCGCAAACTGGCCGACGAGACGATCGTCAAGCGTGCCATGGAGACGCTTAAAGGTCGCGCTCGGATCAAGCGGACGATGTGGAGCCGCCGCGCGCAGGAATACGAAGCGAAGATCAACTCTGGCGATCTGATCTCGATCGCCGAAGTGGTGCGCGATCTCTATCGGTCGGAAACCCAGCCAGAGCAGTCGTATTCCGAGCGCCAGCTGTATGAAGCCGCTCTCGACCGGATGGCCCGCGAGATCGCAGCCGTAGACAAGCTTGACGAGCGCGGCGCCGTTCAAAAGATCACTGAAGTGCTTTCGAGAAGCGCCAAGGGTCGTCGTGCAGCCGAGCAGGCTGAGGCAGAGGTCGAGACGAGCGAGGATGGCGACGAGGAGGTTCAGGCTGCCTGATACAACAGGCCCTCAACCTCTTTCTTCGGGCTCGGCTATTCCCCTACGAGAAGCAATTTCGCCCGGTGCCTTGCAAGGTGCCGGGCGATCTTTTTTGGCGCAGAGCTATTGTGGGTTGGGTGTAGCGATCGACGCCTCGACCGTGCGCTTACGCGAACGCCGCCTAGTTAAAGGCGGTTCTGGTTCGGCGCTGACCTTGGGCCCACGGCCCGCGAGCGCCACGGCTTCCAACGGATCCACGAGTTCGATCTGATTGCCATCAATGATCTCGATGGCGGGGCCGCCTCTACGCTCGATCCAACCGCGGATCCTCAGGCGGCGCCCCTCGAGCTGAGCGAGCGTCGTGCCGTTCTTATTCCAGTCCCGCGCGATGGCTGACTTGATCAAGATCGAGAAGCCTTTTGCCGGGCCCCGCGTCGCTTCGGAGTCTGGTTCGACTGGCGGCGCTCCAGCATCGTCCCGGCCAAAGCGCAGTATCGTGCTCGTCCGTCCCTCGATCACGCGCGTAACCTCGCCTTCGACAATCTGAAATGTGCTGCGCAGGCGAGTAACGTCGCCCCCGCGGGCGGCATCGCGCATTTGATAAGCGGCGTGCGCCCACAATCCCAGCCCGGCATTCCTCGCGATTGTTTCATGCGCAGCCAGTTCCCGCAGGCAACCGCTGCTATCCTTAAGCACGTAGGCGCGTGCATGCCCATTGCTCAGCATATGCGCTTGCACCCAAACCCGATTGTCCGCGTCGGCACTAGGGACGCTATCGGCTGCAGGCTCGACGAACACATGCGCCAGCGTGCGCCCGTACCGGTCCGATTTGCGTCCGGCGTAGGCAAGCGTGACTGAACGGCCCAACAGGAGGCGCTCCAACGCTGCCTTCGCCTCGCGTTCTGGCGGCCAAAAAGAAACGTCGAGTGCGGCATCCGGCGGACGCGGTGTGAGCGCGCCAATGAGCCGGACTTCGCTGCCATCATCGAGGTTGATCGTTTCGCCGTCGATCACGCCGGTGACGGCCCGCATGGGTCCAGGCTCGAGCGCGCATGTGGTGCGTTCGGCGATCTGCGCCATCGCGTTGCCGTCGCACGTCACCGGTAGCCCGAGCAAGAAAGCTACAACCCAACCAGCCATGCAACGCCACCGATCCATGATCGACGGTATCGCGCTTGATGTAAGCGTATTCCCTGGGTGGGTCACCAATGGCGCCCTCCCGGGCGATGTGCTAACCTCGATCGCAGTACTGTCCAGTCGCGGTCCGTAGCATGCGGATCAGGCTTAGCTGAGTGATCCGCAGTTTTCCTGCCTTGCATGGGTTGGCCGATCCCATGGCGATCTGCTAGGTCTAGCGGGGCTATCGTGATTGGTCCCGTAGCTCAGCAGGATAGAGCGAGAGTTTCCTAAACTCTAGGTCGGGGGTTCGAGACCCTCCGGGATCACCAACCAAATCAAATGGTTAAGCGGCTTGCGTAGATTGGGTTTGGCTTATGGCAAGCACATAGCAAGCACCAAGCTCGCTTGTCGTAGCTAACTTGAGGCTGACCTGCTTCGCGGGTCTAGAAGGAACTTCTCCGCGCGAAGCAACACACGTTCCTCAGGAAATAATGCGCAAACATAGCGAAATTCGCGTCGTCAATCTCGGAAAATTGCAGGTACTGCATCACAACGCCGACGACAAAGTTGATGCCTGCGCTGGCCCTGATCAGTTGATCCAGAAACAGAGAATCACGCCAGCGCCGTCATGGGAATCACGAGCCAGCGATTCTGCGGGCTGGTATTAGGATCGGCCGAGAACGACCACCGGGAAAAAATGGCTTAAATCGGCGCCGAAGCGGTAAGCTTCCTCGCCAACACTTGGTCGTAGACCGGTGCCCAGCGTTATCACGCAACCAAGACCCAAAGCGGACTTCAATCTCGCTATTGCCTCGGAGCGAAGTCGCTAGGTCCAACGCAACGCGCTACCCAGTGCGTCGATGCGCAAGCCGGCTTCGTCAGCGGTCGCGGCGAGAAGCCTCAGCTTTTCATCCTCTATCTCTGTGACTTCGCCAAGGCCGCGACGGGCTAGACAGCGGCCGCGCTCAGCCACAACCCGTGCATAAGCTAGCGGTTCGCCGGACATGCGAACAAGCAGTGCGTCAGCTTGCCTTATGACCTCGTTCCAGTCCTCGAACAGCAGCGCTCGCTCAATGGCATAACGCCGGAACCAAAAGTGGTTATGGCCGACGGCTCCTTGCCCGAGCAATGCTTCTCCGGCGGCTAGAGCCGCCACTTGATTCTCCCGCTTGTCTTCAACCAGGGCGAGGAGGCCGTAGAGTATTGGTCCAGCAAATCCGGGGCCCGTCTCCTCGGAAATCTCCCGACCCCTTCTCGCAAGCACC
>JANMNO010000004.1:0-3680 GCA_031374115.1 Hyphomicrobiaceae bacterium
ATTTCACCTGCCCCGGCCGCCAAATGGTGGGGCCAGTCGATCACCATGTGGGGTACGATCATAACCGCCGCTGCCACCGTCATCCCTGTGCTCGGGCCTCTGATCGGCCTCGATATCACCGGTGAAATGATACGGCAGCTCGGCGCGCAAAGCGTACAAGCGGTGCAGGCGATCGGCGGGCTGGTTGGTACTGTGATGGCCGTTTACGGCCGTGCCCGCGCTTCGACCCGTCTGGAGTTGCGTGCTGTTACGCGGCAAGTGTGAGGCAGCTACGCTTTGCTGCGCTGCAGCATTCATCCCCGGTTCAGGCTGGACACCCTAGTTAACGGTTCTGAAGGGACGTCCACATGAACCGAATTTTCGCCATCGTGCTGACGGCCGCTGCCGTTGCAGTGGCTGGCCCGGCCGCGGCGCAGGGTCCGTCTAAGTGCTTCGCGTCGTGGTCTGACGCTGCCCCGATCGTAAAGCGCGAAGCGTTGGCCGCCATCGAACACGTGAGCGCATTGGCCCGGCCGTCGCTGAGCGGCGCCGAGATCGTCAAGACGACGCTGTGCGAGGAACAGGGCCGCTACGTGTACCACCTCGTTGTCCGCGAAGCCGCTGGTCATCTCAAGCTCGTCGCTGTGGATGCCCGCCACCCGTTCGGAAAGTGACGGCCAAAACGGCTCATCTTCCCTAGTGATGGACGGTGGCCTATATGCCGTTGCATGACCAATCTGTTCGAAGCCGCCGGAATAGAGAAGAGCGCGCCACGTCCGCTGGCGGATCGGCTTCGGCCGCAGCAGCTTGCCGATGTCACGGGGCAAGACCATTTGGTCGGTCCCGAAGGCACGCTAACCCGAATGCTGCGCTCGGGCCGGCTGCAGAGCATGATACTGTGGGGGCCACCCGGCAGCGGCAAGACCACGGTGGCGCGGTTGCTTGCCCACGAAACCGATTTGGAATTCGAGCAACTGTCGGCGATCTTCACCGGAGTTGCTGAGTTGCGCAAGTCTTTCGAACGCGCGAAGAGTCGCCGCGAAACCGGGCGCGGTACGCTTCTCTTCATTGACGAGATCCACCGGTTTAATCGCGCTCAACAAGACAGCTTCTTGCCCTATATGGAAGACGGCACGATTACGCTGGTCGGCGCCACCACCGAGAATCCGAGCTTCGAGCTCAACGCTGCTGTGCTCTCGCGCGCCGCTGTCCTGGTGTTTAACCGGCTTGATGAGGCAGCGCTCGAAGACTTGATCAGGCGCGCTGAGCGCGAAGAGCATCGCCCGCTTGCGCTCGACGAAGATGCCCGTGTTGCCATGAGAACGATGGCCGACGGCGACGGGCGCGCGGTCATCAACCTCGCCGAGGAAGTATTCGCGGCCGTTCCTGCAAGTGCCAAGCCGATCAATCGTGAAGCACTCATAAAGCTCGTGCAACGGCGCGCGCCCCTCTATGACAAAAGCCGCGACGGTCACTACAACCTGATCAGCGCGCTGCATAAATCCGTTCGCGGCTCTGATCCCGATGCGGCGCTGTATTGGCTTGCTCGCATGCTCGACGGCGGCGAGGATCGCCTATTCCTCGCCCGGCGCCTGGTGCGCATGGCCGTCGAGGATATCGGGTTGGCCGACCCACAGGCCCTGACCCAGGCGCTCGCCGCCAAGGATACCTTCGATTTTCTCGGCTCTCCGGAAGGCGAACTGGCTTTGGCGCAAGCGACAATTTATCTGGCCACCGCGCCAAAATCGAACGCCGCCTACGTCGCCTACAAGGCCGCGATGAAGCTCGCCAAGACGCATGGATCGCTGGCGCCGCCGAAAATCATCCTCAACGCGCCGACCAAGCTGATGGAAGACGAAGGCTATGGCGAGGGCTACGCCTACGATCATGACGCTCCCGACGGATTTTCGGGCCAAAATTACTTCCCCGACGGCATGCAGCGGCCAACGCTGTACGACCCGCCCGAACGTGGTTTCGAACGCGATATTCGCAAGCGGCTGGAGTATTGGGCCGGCCTCAGGAAAAAAAGAGGCGGCTGAGGAATTCCTGACGCCATAGAACCGGCGTAGTCTGCGGCGACACACAGGCTTATTCACAAAACGAGCTTTTTGCTAAAGAACTGCATGCATATCCGCCCCTTGCTTGCCGCTGCCGTTATTGCCGTTACGCCGGTTACCTCAGCGTACGCCGCGTCATGCGGCCGGGCCGATGACCAATCGTTCGCGTTTACGGGGCTTAATCCGGCGATCGAGGGCAAGCTTCCGCTATCCACGTTCAAGGCCGGACAAGTGGTCGAGATCGATCTAGTGACGATGCCGGCGGAAGATGCGCGCGCCTACATCAAGGCGCTGCAGGACAAGGGTGCCCGCGTCAGCATCTATCTCGTCGGCGGGCACTGCGAAAAGGGCCCGGACTGCGATGCCTTGTCGAAGAAACAGGTCAAACTCGGGCCGACCGGAAGCTGGAACTGGGACAAGTCCGAACGCCGAATTCTTGATATGGCGCATGTCGCCGTCAAAGAACGCCTCGCCAAGGGCATCGTCAACGGCTTCATGCTCGGCGCCAACTACATTCGCATCGACAATCTGCATCATCCCGCAGGCGCGACCGACCGGCGCGGTCCAGATCAGATGCGCCAGCTGATCGACCTGGCGCAGGAGATCGAGGATCAAATGCGCGCGGATGGCACGATTCCACCCGATCGAGCGACGGGCGTCGTCGCGCACAACAATCTAGTCGTGTGGGCAGGTTTGGTCGAGGCGGGAAAGATCAGGCGTCCGCCGGCGCTCCTCACCTCGGAGCGCACCGCGCAACTCGTTCCGGGCGACGGCTGGAATGGTGACGCGAAAATGAAATCGGGCACGCTCGAGCCGGCCGGGATTGCAGAAATCGATGCCGGCCGTCGCCTCGCGATGAGGCTCAACGTGCCCTATTCGATTGCAGAATTCCGTAACAACCACGATCTGGCCAGACGTGGAAAATTCTATTCGTTACCGCAGACCTTCGTCGAGGCTGCAGCAGCGCTCGATGGTGTGACGGAAGTGATCGTCATTCCGAGCGAAGATCACTACGTCGGTCGCGCGGAGGTATTTGCGGGCAAGGGTCCCAAGGTGCTGGCCGGCAAAGCCGTGCTCGGCAAGTTATCGTGCGCACAGTAGGCCGCCGGACAAGTTGTCCACAGCTCCGGCATTGTGAGCTATCCTCTCTTTTATGATTCGCTGCGCCACATTTTCTGGCCGCCACGTCGCGGTTTTCGGGCTTGGAATTTCCGGCATGCCGACGGTTGCGGCATTGCTGGCCGGCGGCGCGCGGGTGGCCGCGTGGGACGACAACGAGAAATCGCAGGAAGCGGCCAGGGCGGCCGGACTACCAGTGGTCGATTTGAATGCGGCCGACTGGAGCACCATTGATGCCCTCGTCCTCGCACCCGGCGTGCCGCTCACCCATCCGGAACCGCACTGGACCGTCAAGCGTGCGCAAGCCGCAGGCATTGAGATTATCGGTGACATCGAAATCTTTGCGCGCGAGCGGCAGGCGCACGCTCCGGCCGCGCCGTTCATCGCCGTCACTGGCACAAATGGCAAATCGACGACGACTGCGCTCATCTCACACCTGCTTAAGTCGCTCGGCTTGGACGTGCAAATGGGCGGCAATATCGGTGTGCCGATCTTAGCGCTCGAGCCACCCGTGATCGATCGTTT
>JANMNO010000013.1:0-14357 GCA_031374115.1 Hyphomicrobiaceae bacterium
TGTTGGCCTAGTCGCGATTGCTGTCGGGTTCCCCGTTTGGCCGTGGCTAATTTTCTTTAAATTTGAACGCGAAAAGTTCCACCCTGCGACATCCGTGCAGCGCGACGCCAATCGGACTGTTGACGCGAAAAGTGCTGCGTCCATACTGCTGCGGATGACGGCTTACCCACCGAGGGCTCTATGACACAGAAGAAACTCGACGCGCTGCGTGCGAAGTTCGGGCAGGCCTCGGCAGGCGACGTTCATGATCCTGAGTTCAAGAAGGTCGTTGATATACTGTTCTCAGGTGCCGATCGGCGTGCAAAGCCCTATGAGGGCGTCTCGACGTTTCTCGATCTGCCGCTGCTGGCCGATGCGCATAAGTCAGATGATATTGCCGGTCTCGATGTGGCGATTGCAGGTGTGCCGATGGACCTTGGGGTCACGCATCGGCCCGGCTCACGGTTCGGGCCGCGCAGTGTGCGTGCTATCGAACGGGTCGGGCCTTATCATCACGTGCATAAACAAGTGCCATCGGCGCGGGTGAAGGCGGCAGATATTGGCGATGTGCCGTTTCGCTCGCGCTTCAGCTTGGAGCAGAGCCACGAGGACATCGAGGCCTATTACACCAAGATTGTGAAGGCTGGCGTGGCGCCGGTAAGCGTCGGCGGGGATCACTCGATTTCGCTGCCGATCCTCAAAGCGTTGGGACGGAAACGACCGGTCGGCATGATCCATATCGATGCGCACTGCGATACCGGCGGCCCCTTTGAAGGTTCGAAGTTCCACCATGGTGGACCATTTCGCGAAGCGGTCCTCGCCGGCGTGTTGGATCCGGAACGAACGATCCAGGTCGGCATCCGCGGCAATGCCGAATACCTATGGGAGTTTTCCTACGAGAGCGGCATGACGGTGATTCACGCCGAGGAATTCATGCGGCTCGGGCTCGAGGCGACGATCGCCCGCATTCGCAACGTGGCAGGCACGGGCCCGACCTACCTGTCGTTCGACATCGATAGCCTCGATCCTTCCTTCGCACCGGGCACCGGTACGCCTGAGATCGGCGGCTTGAGTTCACGTGAAGCGATGGAGTTGGTGCGCGGTTGCGCGGGGCTCGATATCGTCGGCGGCGATGTGGTCGAGGTGGCGCCGATGTACGATTCGACGACCAACACTGCGCACGCCGGCGCGCAAATGCTGTTCGAGATATTCTCGGTAACCGCGATGGCGGTTGCCAAGTCAAAAGCGGGCAAATCGTCTGGTCGCAGTTGAGTGTGGCGATGCGCCCGCAGCACTTCCCCGGCGACTAGCGCGTCTGCGGTACGACAGGGCCGGTCGGCGCAGCGGGGGCAGCAGGAGGCGCGACCGGGCCAGGTGCACCACCTTGAAGCTTATCGAGGATGCCGCCACGACCTGCCGGTGCGGCTGGCGTCTCACCAGCCTTACCATCGGTTCCAGCCGTTGGAGTTCCAGCTGCCGGCGCTCTGTCGAAGATCGAGCTTGGCGCTGTCGAGCGTTGTGCGAGTATCGTCAACACGATGCTTGTCGTGAAGAAGGCGGCAGCCAATATCGCCGTTGCTCGCGTTAACAGGTTTGCGGTTCCGCGACCGGTCAGCAGTCCGCCGCCACCACCACCGCCGCCGCCGATACCGAGGGCCCCGCCTTCGGATTTCTGCAGCAGAACGACTGCCACTAGGGCAGCAGCGATCATCAGGTGGATCACGAGAACAAAGGTGGTCATCGGCTTAGCGTCCGCATCGATTGAAACTGATCGTTGAACTGGAAGGCTGCTCCTACACCAGACGTGGCGTCGCCGCCAGCCCTGACGACGACTACTGCGGCGCGGTCTGTTTTGCGGCAGCGCCCGCGGCCTTCGTCGAAGGCTCCGGCGGCACAAAAGCATCGACCGGCTTCGGCTTCGACTTGGGCGCGGGTTTCGCCACGGCTGGCGCCGCGGTGGTATCGGTAGCCCCAGGGGCTTGTGCTGCCGGTGATGCCGGTGCTTTCTTTGTTGGCACGGGTTTCGGCGGCGCCGCCTCTGTCTTGGGCGCGTCAGGATCCGGGTCCGAACCGGTGCCGTGCTCCAGTAGCGCTTCCGTCGTTGGGTCGAATTGCTTTTTGGGCTGCGGGCAACGAAACAGGTATTGCGCCTCGTTCTCGATGAGTTGTTCGACCTGATTGAGCTGATCCTGCTTGAGATTGGCCATGGCCCAACCCGTGCCCTTGGCAAGGTAGGTGCGTGCGCCGGCCTTTTCCAAGGCGCTAACTTCCTGGCGCAACCGTTCGCACGCGGCGGGGTCGAGCGGGGCAGCCGTTGCCTGATTGAGAGTTGCGACCAAAATCGCAGGAACGGCATATCGAAGTTGTGCACGCATGACATCTCTCGTCTTTAGCGGGTATACGCGGCCAGGATACCGAGGAAATCGTCGGCTTTGAGGCTGGCCCCGCCGACAAGTGCACCGTTGACGTTGGCAACGCTCATCAGTTCCCTCGCATTCGACGCTTTTACCGAACCGCCGTACAGAAGCCGAAACTGTGGTCCGCGGGCGCCGAACCGTTCATTGAGTTGGCGGCGAATGAAGGCGTGTGTGTCCGCGACATCGGCGGCCGTTGGCGTCAGGCCGGTACCGATTGCCCATACTGGCTCATAGGCGATCACCGTGTTCGCGCTTGTTGAACTTGCCGGAACCGAGTTCGCCAGCTGTTGCCCGATCACCTCGAGCGTTGCGCCATTGCGCCGTTGAGCTGCGGTTTCGCCGATGCAGACTATGGCCGTAAGCATCGTCTTGTGGGCTGCCTCTGCCTTGGCCTTCACGATCGTATCGGTCTCGCCGTGATCGGTTCGGCGCTCCGAATGACCGACGATAACACCCGTCGCGCCGCAGTCCCGCAACATCGTGGCTGATATGTCGCCGGTGTGAGCGCCCGCTTCGTTTTGGTGACAATCTTGCCCCCCGACGAGCAGCGCCGAGCCATGTGATGCCTCCACGACGGCTGCGATGAGGGTCGCTGGCGGGCAGATCATTACCTCTGCGCGCTGGCTCCCGATCTTCGCGCAGATCGCATGCACTTGACCGAGGTTGGACCGCAGCCCGTTCATTTTCCAATTGCCAGCTACCAGGGGCGTTGGACCAGGTTCGCTTGTGGAGGCCATGGATTAAATTCCTGTAAGGGGATCGTGCGCTCGGCTTCGCCACGCGGGCGGCTCTTGCATTCGGTCGAGGCTTGAGGTTCATAGCGTAACAAAAGCGTGCCCACCACTGGGAGTTTCATCTCAGTAGAGCTGTTTTTATCGTTGTCCGCGCGTTCGGCGTTGCGCGGCGAGGAAATGTGGCTCAGGGCAATCGACATGGCGTCGACCGCCATCAACACCAGGAATAGTCTGCGATGCTCGAAACACTGCGCCGAGGCGCTCAAGGCTGGACTGCCAAGATACTCTTCGGCTTATTGGTCGTGAGCTTCGGATTCTGGGGGATCTCCGGCTCGTTCAGCGGGTATGGCGAAGGCTCGCTCGCACGCGTCGGCAAAACCGAAATCTCCACTGCCGACTTCCAACAGTCCTATCAAACCCAGTTCGATAATCTTCGCCGCAGGTTCGGCGGGCGCATCACGGCAGAGCAGGCGCGCGCCGCCGGTTTCGACCAGCAGGTGCTGTCGCAGTTGATCGGCGGGGCGGCAATCGACAACCATACGCGGGAGCTGCAACTCGGACTGCCGGAAGGTGTCTTGGCCGACCGGTTCACGAAGGATCAGCGCTTCACCGGTGCCGATGGCAAGTTCAGCCGGCCCGCTTTCGATTCTTTCCTGCGTCAGAATAACCTGAGTGAACGTGCATTTCTTACGATATCGCGCAAGGACGAGATCCGTGATCAGTTGACGATCGCTTTGGTCGACTCGGTGCAGGTTCCCCCAACCACGATCGAGATGCTTCATAAATTTCGCGAGGAAGCGCGCAAGATTTCCTACTTCACGGTTGATCCCGCTAAAGTGCCATCCCCTGGCGAGCCTGACGAAGCAAAACTGCAGGCCACGTATGAGCAAAACAAGCGATCGTTCATGACGCAGGAATTGCGTACGGCGGCAGTCGTGACCTTGACCGTCGATGACGTGAAAAAGAACATCGCGATCAGCGATGCCGATATCAAGGCGGCATACGAGCAAGATCCGGAGCGTTTCAACACGCCAGAGAAGCGCCGGGTGCAACAGATCGCGTTTACCGACAAGGCCAAAGCTGAGACCGCAGCCACAGCGATAGCTGGCGGCAAATCGTTTGCGGATGTCGCGAAAGAAGTCGGCGCCAACGACAGCGACATCGATTTGGGGTTGGTGACCAAGCGCAGTCTGATCGATCCAAAGATAGCCGAGGCTGCCTTCAACATTCCCAAGAATGGTGTTTCTCCTGTCGTCGAGGGCCGTTTTGCAATCGTCCTCCTTCGGGTTGCCGAGATCGAGCCTGGCAAGCAGAAAGCGCTGCCGGACGTGAGCGACGAGATCAAGGATCGGCTCGCCCTCGAGCGTGCTGCCAGCGAGATCCAGAAGCTGCACGATCAAGTCGATGATAGCCGCGCGAGCGGTAAGACGCTGAAGGAAGCGGCGGCTGCACTGAAGCTGCCATTGATCGAGATTGCAGGCGTCGACCGCACCGGGCGAAACGTCGACGGCAAACCGGCGCTGGACATACCGGGCGCTGAGGCGATCGTGAGCGCCATCTTCGCCAACAAACCTGGCGTCGAATCCGAACCTGTCGATCTCGCCGACAATGGTTATGCCTGGGTCGAAGTGCAAAAGATCGCACCCGAAAAGCAGCGCGAATTTGTCGAAGTGAAAGATGAGGTCAAGACCGTCTGGGTTGATACCGAGACTCGCAAGGCACTCAGTGCCGCGACGCAGAAGTTCGCCGCGCGCCTGACAGCCGGCGAGCCGTTGGAAAAAGTCGCGGCTGATGCCGGTGGCACGGTCTCGACGACGGAGCCCCTTTTGCGGGGCGCCAAGCCGACCGGTCTCACTGAGCAGGCGATCAATCAGGCGTTCGCTCTTGGAGCCGGTGCGATCTCCTCAACTGAAACTGCAGATGCAAAATCGCGCATCGTGTTCCAGATTGCCGAGATCATCCCGGCGCCGCCGATCACGCCTGCTCAAGCGGAAAAAATCAAGGCAGAGGCCAGTCGCCAGATGCAGTCGGAGACGATGGCACAGTATTTGGTGGCGCTGCAGGAACGGTTCGGCGTGTCGATCAACAATGCCGCTCTGCAGCGAGCGGTCGGTGCGGATCGGCAGACCCAGTGAGCAAAGCTTGCGAGCGGTTGTGAAGGGTCGGCTAACCGATGAGCACTGAAACGGATAGCAGGGCGTTCGATGTGTTTCCGCCACGCGGGGAGTTCGAGCGCGGCTATGAACGCAGGGACGTACAGCTGGTGTGGACCAAGCTGGTCGCCGACCTGGAGACGCCGGTTTCCGCCTATCTCAAACTGACGGAAGGCGCTTCGAGCACTACCGCAGACAAGAAACCAGGCATGACGTTTCTGCTGGAGTCGGTCGAAGGCGGCGCAGTGCGTGGCCGTTACTCCATCATCGGCTTGCGCCCGGATCTGATTTGGCGCGCCGACGGCAGTAAGGCTGAGATCAATCGCGACCCGCTGCGGACCCCGGATGCGTTCGTCGACGAGGCCTTGCCGACGCTCGAAGCCCTGCGCGCACTGCTGGCCGAAAGCCGTCTCGATGTTCCAGAGGGTTTGCCGCCGATGGCTGCGGGCGTGTTCGGTTACATGGGCTACGATACAGTCCGCCTCGTCGAGAAGCTGCCGAACCAGCGTCCCGACGTGTTGGCCATTCCCGATGCGGTGCTGATGCGGCCGACGCTCATCGTGATCTTCGATGCCGTCAAGGACGAGATGACGGTGGTGACGCCGGTGCGCCCCGATGGCATGTCGTCCGCGCAAACAGCTTTCGATGATGCGCGCGCTCGTCTAGGCACGATCGTTCGAGCACTCGAAAAGGCGGTGCCGGAAGTGGTCCGGATTGCTGCCGATGTCACACCCTCCACCGAGCCCGTATCGAACACCACGCCCGATGAATACCGCAGTATGGTCGCGCGCGCGAAAGAGTACGTGGCGGCCGGCGACGTGTTTCAAGTCGTGTTGTCGCAGCGATTTTCGACACCGTTCAGTTTGCCGCCCTTTCAGCTGTACCGGGCCCTGCGGCGCACCAACCCATCGCCGTTCCTATTTCACCTGGATTTCGGCGGCTTTTCGCTGGTCGGATCCAGCCCCGAAATCCTGGTGCGCGTGCGCCACGGCGAAGTTACGATTCGGCCCATTGCAGGTACCGCGCGGCGGGGGGCCACGGCGGCGGAAGATCAGCACTTGGCCGAAGCCCTGCTGGCCGATCAGAAAGAGCGTGCCGAACACCTGATGTTGCTCGATCTGGGGCGTAACGATGTCGGCCGCGTGGCTGAGATCGGCTCGGTCGAGGTTACCGAGCGCTTCCTCGTCGAGCGCTACAGCCACGTCATGCATATCGTGTCGAATGTGATCGGGCGGCTCGACGTAAAAAAACACGACGCGATCGATGCGCTGATGGCGGGCTTCCCAGCGGGGACGGTATCGGGCGCACCGAAGGTGCGGGCAATGCAGATCATCGATGAACTCGAGAAAGACAAGCGCGGCCCCTATGCCGGTTGTGTCGGATATTTCTCGGCCGATGGACAGATGGACACCTGTATCGTGCTACGTACCGGTCTCGTAAAAGACGGTGTCCTGCACGTTCAAGCTGGGGCTGGTGTCGTCTACGATAGCATTCCCGAGAACGAGCAGCAGGAATGTATCAACAAGGCCAAGGCGCTCGTGCGGGCCGCCGAAGAAGCCGTTCGGCTGGCTGGCCGCAGGTCACGTGGGCGCCTAGTGGGGGACAATGGCGGCACATTTGACTGAAATGATGCGGCATGCCGCCTAGCGGATGCGCCGCCGCTGTGGTACCGGCTGAACTGGAGTCGATCGACCGGAACCCGCACCATGACGGCACGCATTTTCAAGCCAGCGAAGTCTGCCATGCAATCGGGCTTGGCGCGTACCAAGGAGTGGGTGCTGCAGGAGGAGCCCGAGTCGGCAAAATCGATTGATCCTTTGATGGGATGGACGAGTTCCGCCGATACCGAAGCGCAAGTGGCATTGTCGTTTGACACGCGTGAAGAAGCTGTTGCTTATGCTGATCGCAATGGCATTGCTTACACAGTCTACGAACCCATGCCGCGCAAGGCAGTTCGCAAGGCTTATGCGGATAATTTCAAGTTTGGCCGCATCGGCAGCTGGACGCACTGAAAAGTGCCGATCAGGATCAGACGACCTCGAGCCGGGTTCGCTCGATTACCTTCACACCGGCATCGTCTATCCAGGTAAACTCGAACTCGCCGGGCCCGGGTACGCGCATGTGGAACGATAGATATGGATTGGCCGAAATACCGGGCTGAAACTCCGCTTGGAAAATCGGCCGTCCATTGAACGTCGCTTGGAATGCGTGGATGATATTGCGGGGCACGATTTTGCCGTCGGTATCCTTGCGCTGACCCGTCTCCATGACGTGGCTGATCAGCGTTTTCACCTCGATGATATCGCCGACCTTGGGAGTTTCCGGTAGCCTGATCCGTGGCTTGTTCATTTCAGTTGTGCCTATCCGCCGCAGCCGCCGATCGTCACTTTCACATTCTTCTTCACGGTCAGAAATGTTCCATCGTTCAGTTCCGCTAGGGCAATGACATCCTGGGTCTTGGCAAGCCGCATCCGGCTTGAGATGGCGGCTTTGCCACTATCGAGGGTGAAACGGAACGTGCCGATCAACGGCTGTGGGTTGCCGGTCGAAAAGACGCGCAGGCTGCGAACGAAGGCTTGATCTGTCATCGGGCTGTCGACAACGAGCGTGAAAGGTACGACGTTGCCGTTCTCGGCGATCTCGGGCAGTTCCATCGCGATGCGGCCTTCGACGAGTTTCGCATCGCCTGTAATGGTCCGCATTGCCGTTTGCCAACCCTCAGGTGTGTCCGGCTTAACTTCTGCTGCAGGCTTTTCCTGCGCCAACAGGGGTAAAGTTGCCGACGTGGCCGCCAGCACACAGGTTCCCGCAGCGATCAGAAGATCACGACGAGTTGTTGCGCGACGAGGCCTATCCATAGCCCTTTCCTCTTGTTGCAGAGACCGTAGCATATAGAGTTGCGGAATCGCAATTCTTCGAGCAGTCACAGAAATGTAATCACGTGCGCAAACTAGGAATATCACGCCGCGTTTTCGTATCGATGGGCCTGGCGTTGCTAGGCTGCGCCGGCGCCCATGCGACGGAGCGCTTCAAACTGGTCATGGTGGAGGCGGCCGGCTGCGTCTATTGCGCGCGCTGGCACGCCGAGGTCGGTCAAGCCTACATCAACAGCGCCGAGGGCAGGTTTGCCCCCCTCCAGCGCGTCTCGATCGGCGATCCTTCACTCAGTTATTTGAGCGGCTTGCAGTACACGCCGACGTTTGTGCTGGTCGAGGGGCAACGGGAGATCGGCCGCATTACCGGATATCCGGGCGCCGATTTCTTTTGGAGCCTGCTCGCAGGACTGCTGGCGAAAACGACATTCGCGGCGCCTTCGGCCGAAAACATCAAGACGTGACGGGCGCGTCATGCGAACCTCCTGCGTCCGTGACAAGGCCGGTAATTGCTGCATAAATGGCGATAGCGTTGGCGTGAGACCAAGCATTGGGATGGGAGAGGCTGAGATGACACCAATAACACGGAGGCAGTTCGGGCATCTGTTTGGCGGGACTGGGTTGGCCGCGATCGGCACGAGTTCGTTCGGTTCTTTCGCAATCGCGCAAGGGATCGGCAAGGTGGTGATCGTCGGCGGCGGTGCTGGGGGCGCGTCGGTCGCTCATGCGCTCAAACTCGGTGAACCCAAGCTCGACGTGACGCTGATCGAGGTCAACCCGAAGTACACCTCGTGCTTCTTTTCGAACCTTTACATCGGTGGCTTCCGGACATTTGAATCGATCACGCACAACTGGGATGGTTTGAGGAAGCTCGGCGTCAAGGTCGTGCGCGAATGGGCGACCGACGTCGATACCACGAAGCGCGTTGTCAAGACCGCCGGCGGGCGGACCTTCGCCTATGACAAGCTGGTGCTCTCGCCCGGCATCGAGATCAAGTACGCAACGATCGAAGGCTATTCGAAAGAAGCGGCGCAGATCATGCCGCACGCTTGGCTGGCTGGCCCGCAGACGCAGTTGCTGAAGGCGCAACTGGAGGCGATGAAAGACGGCGCAACAGTGGTGTTAGCGGCACCGAACAACCCCTATCGCTGCCCGCCGGGGCCTTACGAGCGCGCCTGCATGATCGCGCATCACATCAAAACGAAAAAACCGAAGTCGAAACTGGTGATCGTCGATCCAAAGAAGGCGTTCTCAAAGCAGCCGGTTTTCATGGAAGCCTTCGACAAGTATTACAAAGGCATCATCGAGCTGAATTTGTCGAATGACATCGACGATTTCTCGGTGACGAAGGTCGATACGAAGACGCGCGAGATTTTCACCAAGGCTGGCAAGACGATCAAGGCCGATGTCGCCAACATCGTGCCGAGCCAGCGCGCCGGCGAGATCGTGCACAAAGCCGGATGTGCCGAAGGCGATTGGTGCCCGATCAACCTGGATAACTTCACGTCGAAGAAAGTGCAGAACGTGTACGTGCTGGGGGACGCGTCCGCCGTGCCTGTCGAAATGCCGAAGTCGGCGTTCACAGCCAATAGTCAGGCGAAGGTCGTGGCCGGCGACATCCTCGCTGAACTCGCGAAGAAAGAGCGCTTCCCGGCGCGCTATCGCAATACATGTTGGTCGATGGTCGCACCCGACGACAGCGTCAAGGTCGGCGGCAATTTTGCACCGAAGGACGGCAAGTGGGAGGTGACGGGCAGTTTTGTGTCGAAGCCCGGAGAGGATGCGGCGACCCACAAAGCCAACTTCGAGGAGAGCCTCGGCTGGTACTCCGGCATCACCACCGATATTTTCGCCAAGGGCGCTTCGCCGGCCGCGAAGAAGAGGGTGTAGGCGCGCTGAGTACTTACTCGCCGATGCCCCGGTAGACTTCGGCGAGCGGGATGGTCACTGACATCGATGCAATCTGAATTGATTGATCACGGCCTTTGACGACACAGGGGGCCGCTGCGAACGAGCCGTCGCCTCGGCGCAGCCATATATAACACAACGGCTCGTCCTGGCTGGCGACAACGTAGGCTTGAAGTGACGCAAGGCTCATGTATTCGATCGGTTTAGCCGATAAGTCACGCTCTTCAGAAGATGCCGACAAAACTTCCACGACGATCACTGGAACGCTCGTTGAAAGGCTTGAACCAAGCGCCCCGGAAGGTTCGACAACGACGTCGGGATATCGGATCGTTTCAGGGGTATCAACGCCACGCTCGAAGTCGCTGATCGCCCAATGGTCTAGATCGAGCTGACGTTCGATGATGCGTGATACCCGTCGGCCAATTTGAACGTGATCGAAGGTGCCGCCCGCCTGCTGCTGCATGATCCAACCTCGCACGTATTCATACCTATAACCGCTTTCCGCCTTGGCGACGAAACGGTAGAAGGTCGGCTTGTCAACGAACATCAGTGCGTGGGCAGTCATGGGAACACCTTGCGCGGTTGTCTCCAGTATAGCCTATGCGTTGCGTGGTGTCTTCGCTGTCTCAGCTCGGCTTCGGCGGCTGGCCGCTGGCCTTCTCATCGCCTGGCAGCAAATAGTGCGCGGCTTCCCAAGGGCTTTCGAAGTCGAAGTTGCGGAATTCCTGGGTGAGCTTCACCGGCTCGTAGACGACGCGCTTGGCTTCGTCGTCATAGCGAACTTCGACGTGACCGGTGAGAGGAAAGTCCTTACGCAGTGGGTGGCCTTGAAAGCCATAATCGGTGAGCAGGCGGCGCAGATCGGGGTGGCCGGAGAACAAGATACCGTACATGTCGTAGGCTTCACGCTCGTACCAGTTGGCGGCCGGGAACAGTGAGATCACGCTGGCGACGGCGTCGCTCTCGTTGGTTTCGAGCTTGACGCGGATGCGTTGGTTCAAGCGCGGGCTGAGCAGATGATAGACCACATCGAAGCGGTTGGGCCGCGCTGGGTAGTCGACGCCGCAAATGTCGATCAAGATCTCGAACTTGCAGCCGTCCGCGTCGCGGAGCGTGGCCAATACTTCGACGATTGCTTCACGGGCGACGGTCAGTGTCAGCTCGCCGAACGCAGTACTGCTCGAGACGACCGACGCGCCAAGCACGGTTTTGGTGTGAGCTTCCAGTTCGTTGACACTTAGCGCCATGATCAGAACGTCCTCAATCGACGATGAATAGTTTGGCGCCGGCGCTGGTGTGTGACCGGTGCGGCTCGGCGCCGTCGGCTACCTGATAACTCATGCCGGGTTTCAACACAAAGGTTCGTCCGTCTTCGAGTTCGGTGGTGAGTTCACCGTCGAGGCACAGCAGAATGTGGCCCTTGCTGCACCAGTGGTCGGCAAGGTAGCCCGGCGAGTAGGTGACCATGCGGACGCGGATGGCGCCGAAGTTGCCGGTGCGCCAGCTGGCCGAGCCAGTGGTGCCGGCATGATGGGTCTCCTGCACCGCAGACCAGTCGGTGGTGCCGAACGGAATGTCGGTCATTTTCATGGTGTCAGTGTCCGGGTCCGGGCGACCATGTCGATCAGCGCCGATTGACCTTTATGGCCGGGCCCTTCGTCGAGTTCGGCTTCGTAAGCGACGAGTTTTTCGATGTCACAATCAGCAAAGGATGTTCGCAGTAGGTCCTCGGTGTAAAGCCGCGCCGCGTCGGGCGGGCCGCCGGTCTTGTAGTCGAGCTGTTTTGGCGTGTAGCCGTGCAAGAAAATGCGCCCGCCAGGAGCGACGGCCTGTTTCAGGCCGGCAAAAATGCGGTCGCGGAAAACTGGCTCGGCGAATTGGAAAAACACGGCGAATACGGCGTCAAACTCGTGCTTCGGCCATTCCCAATTCGAAAGGTCGGCCGGTGCGAACGACACGATGACACCGGCGTCGGCAGCGAGCGCTTTTGCCTTGGCGATGGCGTTGGGTGCGAAATCGTTGGCATCGACGTGGTGGCCGTGCTGAGCGAGATAGACCGAGTTGCGTCCCTCGCCGTCGGCAATGCACAAGATCCTAGATCCGCGCGCGAGCATTGGTTCGTGACGTTGCACAAACTGGCTCGCGACTTTTCCAAACACGAAGCCGGGCTCTGCGAATCGCGCGTTCCAATCCATTCGTGGTTCTCTTTTCTTGGCCGCAACCGACTTCGCTCCGCGAAGCCGGCCGGTTGCGGCGGGACAACGCGCGCAGATTAGCGCTCGATCGTGCCGGTGCGGCGGATCTTCCGTTGCAGGAGCAGGATGCCGTAAAGGAGAGCCTCGGCGGTCGGCGGGCAGCCGGGCACGTAGATATCGACAGGAACGATGCGATCGCAACCGCGAACCACTGCATACGAGTAATGATAATAGCCGCCGCCATTGGCGCAGGAGCCCATCGAGATCACGTAACGGGGCTCCGGCATCTGGTCGTAGACTTTGCGCAGCGCAGGCGCCATTTTGTTGGTCAGCGTTCCAGCGACGATCATCACGTCGGATTGGCGCGGGGAGGCACGCGGCGCGAAGCCGAAACGCTCAGCGTCGTAGCGCGGCATCGAGGTGTGCATCATTTCGACGGCGCAACAGGCAAGTCCGAACGTCATCCACATCAGCGAGCCGGTGCGGGCCCAATTGATCAGATCATCGGTGCTGGTGACGAGAAAGCCCTTGTCGGCTAACTCGTTCGACATGCCGGTGAAAAACGGATCGTTCGGGCGCGAAACTGTGCCAGCGCCTTCGGCGAGCTTGTCGAACACGGGCTGTGGCGGAACAATCAATCCCATAGGCAGGCTCCAGCGCGGCGGCGCCGCAACAGTCGGTCATCAATGCAGGTAGCGCAGCGGCGGCCGTGACGCAACCTGCGGCATGGCCGCAGATTAGGGTGCTAGATAGGTTTTGGCATAGGCTGCCGCCAGCGGCGCCAAAAAGTCGATACTGGTGAGGCTCAGCACGCCGTCAACCGCGATCGTTTCAGGGTCGGGTGGCCAGGAGCCATCGGCTTGGCGCCGCAACATGGACGCCTCGATCCGGGTCGACTGGATGATTACCATTTCCCTGACACTAGGGATCGTCGTGTAGGCCCAGACGTTGTCCCAGGTATCCTTCTTGTTACCCGGCGACATGATCTCGATCAGCAGGATGGGGTCGGGCAGCGCGATTTGGGTCGCCGCGTCCGGTGCACAGGTGACGCCAAGATCCGGCACCCGCATATTCAGTTTTGCGCGAATGCGCGTTTCGACGGCTGGTTCGGTCAGGGAGCGGCAGCGATTGCCGGGTACATCGAGATGGGTGGTGAGCAGTCGTGCCAAGTTCGATTGGATCGTGCCGTGCGTGGTGCTCGCGGGCGACATCGCCCGCACCTCGCCGTCGACCAACTGGTACTTGCCGCCGCGGCCATCGTCCCAGGCGATGAACTCATCGACGGTCATGGGCTCGTGGGCCGAAGGTGTTTTGCGTTTGGCAGATGGCATCGGGATAACCTTTGAGCACCGTTATTAGGGCTATTGTATCACCAGCCAAGCGGTATCGCGAGCCCCGCGGCGGGCGCTAACAGCATCGCGGACAATGTGATCAGATTGCCGAAGGCTACGAGAACGGATCAAGCTTCGCCGATGCCGTCGCACTTCGGGCACGGCTGAGGCTCGTTCTTACCACCAGTCGTGAAGCGCTTCGGGGGTTGTAACAGTGCCAAGCCTGTGCCCTTACAAAGCGGGCAAGCTTTGGTGGCGATTTTTGACGACTGCTTCTCGTCTGCGACCTTCTTGATCGGCATGCGTTTCGCCCGTCATCTCGGGCAAGCCAATATCAATCCCATTCGAGCGCCCCCTTCTGCCATTCGTAGATGAAGCCGATGGTGAGCACGCCCAGGAATACCATCATCGACCAGAAGCCGAGGGCGCCGATTTCCTTGAAGGCCACCGCCCACGGAAACAGGAATGCGACTTCAAGATCGAATATGATGAACAGGATCGACACCAGGTAAAAGCGGACGTCGAATTTCATGCGGGCGTCGTCGAAGGCGTTGAAGCCGCACTCGTAGGCCGAGACTTTTTCCGGATCGGGGTTGCGAACGGCGATCAGGAACGGCGCGATCATTAGCGCACCACCGATCGCCAAGGCAACGCCGATGAAGATCACGATTGGCAGGTAATCGCGCAGCAGAAGCATGTTGAACGCGGCATCGTTCATGCGGGTGTCTCGCGTAAGTGGATTGGTTAGTTCGGTATCGTTGGACAGT
>JANMNO010000154.1:0-9229 GCA_031374115.1 Hyphomicrobiaceae bacterium
GGCTTGTCGCTCTCGGCGCGAGGAATAAACAGCGCCAGAATGCCGTCGTTGAACTCGGCCTTGATGCCGTCTGCATCGATATGCACGGGCACGGTTATCGTCCGATCGAATGTGCCAGCAACGCGCTCGCGCCGGTGAACACTCACCTTGTCTCCGTAGTCGACCGACTTCTTGCCCGAGATGCGAATCGTGTTGTCTTTGGCTTGCACTTCAAGACTGTCCTTGGCAACGCCCGGCAGTTCGACGATGGCAACGAAGTCATGTCCCTGCTGGAACACGTTGATCGGAGGGAAGGCACCCATGCCCGATGTCGTGTCCTCCAGCCAATCGCTGGCCCGCCGGCCTTCTAACTCGCGCTGCAAGCGAAAGAGCGTATCGAAGGGATCTGCATATCTTGGAATCATCGCTGTTCCTCCAATGGGTTTCAGATGGGCCCGGCTGCGCGGAGCAGCCGCCGGGCTGAGAATTGCGATCAGAAGTACATGCCGGCAGGGGCCGGCAGCTGCGCCTTCTTCGGCTTTTTCCGCAACCATGGCTTCGGTTCATGCGGCCAACTTCGCTATCGCCGATGGCCGATATGGTGCCGACCTGAGCGATGTCGTCGGTCGTGAATCTCGGAGTCAACGCGGCCGACCACAACACGGTTATGAAGAGGGCGAAACTCCATACCGAACCTCCTTTTAAGTGCCCTAACCATGAGTGACGTTCAGAAAGCGAACCTCTCTGTGAGCATCCGCTTTCGGACGCCGATTTAAGTAAGCTCCTGGCACTTTCAAGGGAGGAGTGCCAAATTTTTTCGAGAGGGGATTTAAACGCGGTTACCGGCCTACTGCCTCACCGGCGGGGGAACCATTTCGGGTGTCCACCGGACTGACATTACCTGGTCGTCGCTTCGCAAAGGAGGATGGCTGGTTCAGTCTACCGCCTTGAATTTTGGCGGAGACCCGAAGCGGCATGTCTGGCGTTGCGCCCGAAGTATAGACTAGGATCATGTCGCGACGGCAGGGAAATTGTGCGCTTCCTGTTCTGCGTTGGGCAGGCCGTCGCCCTGCAGTTTAATTGGTAGCGACTTCCTGCGTGACGCAGGCCAAGCACCGCCATGCGATCGGGAAGAAGCCTCATGCCCGCCTCAAGGATTGCCGCCAACCTCGACATGACCGGCCGCCGCGTGCTGATCACCGGTGCCGCTGGAGGGCTTGGCAACGCCTTCGCCGAAGTGTTCCAGAGTGCCGGCGCCTTCTTACTCCTCGCCGATAAGGACCAGGACGGCCTCGAGCGGCTGCGAAGCTCGCTGAGCAAGCCTGCCGAGATATTTGTCTTCGACCAGGCTGATCCGGACTCGCTCGATGACCTCGCCCGGGCTGCCGGGCGTACTGATATCTTGATCAATAACGCCGGGCTGTTGCTTGTGAAGCCCATAGCCGAGACGACGCCAGCGGAAATCCGCGATCTCATTATCGTCGACCTCATCGGTCCCATGATTTTGACCGGTCTGATCGGCTCCACGATGGCCGCGCGCGGGCAGGGAGTCATCATCAACATCGCCTCGCAGTTGGCGTTTTGTGGGGCTGAGGGGCGTTCGGTGTATGCGGCGGCGAAGGCTGGGCTCGCACAATTCACGCGATCGGCCGCGGTCGAATTCGGCCGGCAGGGCGTGCGGGTCCTGGCAGTGGCGCCGGGGCGACTGCTGACACCGATGACGACCTACCTGCATGCTGACGAAGCGGCCTACAAAGCCGGCATCGCTCGTGTGGCGGCCGGTCGCTACGGTACACCGGAAGAGATTGCCGATCTTGTCCTGTTCCTTGCGTCTCCTGCCGCGAGCTATATCGTGGGTGAAACTGTTATCGCCGACGGCGGCTACGTGCTGGGCTGACCTGTGGTGGAGATTGCCGATGGACCGCGAGTTCTTCGCCTATTCGCCAATCGCATCGCGTCCACGTTTTGCCTGGCCGGGCAATGCGCGCGTGGCACTCTGGGTGGTGCCGAACATCGAGCACTATCGATATCTGCCCGGACCGGTCCGCGTCCGCAATCCATGGCCGCGCATGCCGCAACCTGATGTCCTTGGCTACTCGCTGCGTGACTACGGCAATCGTGTCGGCGTTTGGCGCATGCTCGATGTCATGGACAAGCATCGCATCCGTTGCACCGTCTCGCTCAACCTGGCTAACTTTGAGATGTTTCCAGAGATCATGCAGGCCTGCGAGCAGCGCAACTACGACACGTTGTGCCACGGCATCTTCAATACCGAGTACCTCTGGCAAATGCCGGAAGACGAGGAACGGGCCTATATCGCCGACTGTGTTGCGAGATTTCGCAAGCTCACGGGGCGGCAGCTGAAGGGCTGGTTCTCTCCTGGTGTTTCCTACACACTGCGCACACTTGATCTCGTCGCTGAAGCCGGCTTCACGTATTCGGCCGACCTCTATCACGACGATCAGCCGACGCCGCTCAAGGTGCGATCCGGATCGCTTGTCACCGTGCCCTACTCTATGGATCTGAACGACGCCGTGCTCTACCGCTACGATGCCGAGGGCGAGGAGTTCGCCCGCTGGATCACCGACCATTTCGATACGGTGTGGCGCGAGGGCGCCGACATCCCACGCGTCATGTGTATCGCACTGCATCCTTATATGATGGGCCAGCCGCACCGCATCCGCCATCTCGACCGAGCACTCGGTCACATCATGGCCCACGACGGCGTTTGGCAGGCGACCGGCGCCGAGATCGCCGAATGGTACATCGCGCACGCTATGCCGGCCTATCAAGCGCATATCGGGCAAACCGCTTAGACGGTGGGGAACGCAGCCATGGATCACGGCCTTTACTGCTATTCGCCGTTGCCGAGACGCGCGGCCTTCGTCTGGCCAAACGGCGCGCACGTGGCATTTCACGTTACGCTAAATATTGAACATTGGGAGTTGACACCACCCGAAGGCTCCGTGAAGGACCAGCGCTTCATCAGCGAGTTCGGTCCATTCGAACCCGACTACCGCACCTGGACACAGCGCGAGTACGGCAACCGCGTCGGCATCTTTCGAATCCTGGAGGTACTGGACCGACACGGCGTCAGGGCCAGTGTTGCGATCGGATCTTCGGCCTGCAAGCGCTACCCGCACCTCGTCGATGAGGTGACACGGCGGGGTTGGGAGGTTCTGGCACACGGCACGCACGCTACCCGCATTATCTCGAGTAAAATGACCGATGCCGAGCAGCGGCATTACATTGCGACATCGATCGAAGCAGTTCGGCGCGCAACTGGCACCGCACCAAAGGGCTGGCTCGGTCAAGACCAGGGCGAGGCGGCCAATACACCGGCACTACTGGCGGAAGCAGGCATCGATTATCTGGTCGATTGGTCGAACGACGATCAGGCCTACTTGATGCGGCCTGGGCTGGTTGCGATTCCGCACCAGATCGAGTGGGACGACATCGTGCTGTTCTGGTTGCGCCGCGTCGAAACCTGGCGCTATCCCGCACTCGTCGAGGAGGCTGCCAGAACTCTCGCAGCCGAAGGCGCCGCATCGGGCCGCAACTTCGGTCTGTCGATCCACCCGTGGTTGTTTGGTATGGCGCACCGCATCCGTTATCTCGACGAGGCGCTCTGCCGCATCCGTGCCATCGATGGACTTTGGCAGGCGACCACGGGCGAGATCGCCGCCTGGGCGCGAGGCAGGCTGAACCATACTTGAACTTGACCGCGATCTACGTCTCGCCGATGTCCGGGTTCTTCAAGACCGCGATGCCTTCGACCCCTGGATCGACGATTTAACCTCCGACCTTCACGCCCTGCAGCCGAATCATGCCGTCGGGATGGGGAACAAAGCCGTCGATCTTCGCGGCCAAGCCCCACAGCCATTTGTAGTTGTAGAGGAAGATATGCCCGCGGTCCTTCAGGTAGAGTTTCGCGGCGGCCGTATAGTCGCCAAGCCGGGCGGTGGGGTCGGTCTTCGCGCGCGCGTCGGCGAGCGCTTGGTCGAGGTCCTTGTTGCAGTATTTGCCCCAATTGATGAAGCCGTCACAGGACAGCCAGATCGAAATGTTGCCATCCGGGTCGGCACGACCTGACCAGATCACGACAGCCGCCTCGTAGTCGCCCTTGGCGGTGTTGCCGGTCAGCGTATTCGACTCAAGCACCTCGATCTTCATTTCAAAGCCTGATTCCGCGACCATCGCCTGGATGACCTGGGCAACGTGGCTCTCGATTGGGCTGTTGGTCACCGACAGCGTAAAGGCGGGTTTAGGCACACCGGCCTCCGCGAGCAGCTTCTTGGCGCGCGGAACGTCGCGGGCCGGAATGGGAAGTTCCTTGATGTACCAGGGACTTTCGACCGCATGCGGTTGATTGGTCGCCACGAACTCGCCGTCAAACACTACCTGCATTAGCGCTTGCCGATCGATCGAAAGTTCGAGCGCCTCGCGGATGCGCGGATCCTTGGCCAGCGCCGACCCGGCCGCCTTGATGCCATTGCCTAGGTTGATCGTCATCGTGTTGTAGGCGAGAGCCGTGCTGGTCATGAGCTTGACCCGTTTGTCGGCCTTGAGCTGCTTGAGATCCGTGGGCTGCAGTCGCTCGACCATCTCCAGCCCCCCTGATAGCAGGTTTGCCGTGCGAACAGTCGTATCGCTGATTGGCTGGAACACGACTTGCTGCAAATGGACCCGGCTCTTGTCCCAGTACTGATCGAAACGCTCGAACACGATCTTCTGCTGGGCAATCCGCTCGACGAACTTAAACGGCCCGGCGCAGACCGGCTTGTTGGCGATATTTTGTCCATCAGTGGCCAAGGCCTTCGGCGACAGCATCATTCCAACGCGATCGGCGAGCACGCTGAGCAGCGGCGCGTCGGGCTGCAACAATTCCAGTCGCACAGTCAGCGGATCGACCACGACGACATTGGCAATAGTTTTCACCTCGGCCTTGCGGCGAGAATAGTCGGCGGTGCGATAGCGGTCGAGGTTGATCTTGACCGCCTCAGCATCCATGACGGTGCCGTCGTGAAAGAGTACGCCAGCCCGCAGCTTAAGGGTCAGCGCCGTGTTGTTGCCGCTCCAAGCCCACTCCGTGGCCAGCTGCGGAACATAAGCGAGCTTCGCATCGGTATCGATCAGCTTGTCGCAGACAGCGGCGAACACGATGCGGCCGACGAAGGTGCCGCCCTGGGCCGGATCGAGGCGATCGGGGTCCTCCTGCAGGCCGATCCGGAATGTCTGCGCGCCAGCGCTGCCGCCGGTTGTCAGGGCGAGTGCAAGTATGGCTGCAGCCAGTCGATGACCAATTCGCATGTGCCCCTCCATTACAAAACGCGCCACTATAGGGAAGCATTACGGTGACGCACAACAGCGCACTGGAGGAATTCGTGTCATCGCTGCCCCTCGAAATCCAAATAGCGTCAAGTTGCGACTGGTCGTAGGCTCTGGCACGAATTTTTGATCCAAGCCTTTGGGCAGCGAGTTCGGCGTGGGCAATGGACGCTTAATTCTGGTCACCGGTGCAGCAGGGCTGATCGGACGTCGCGTTGCCGAAATGCTAATCGCCGATGGCCGTCCGGTTCTGGCCACCGACAGGATCGCACTCTACGACGACGGGATCGAAATCGAACCCGCAGATCTCACCGACGTCCGGGCTCTGGATGTCCTGGTGCGACGCTGTCCTGACGGCATCATCCATTGCGGCGCCGTCTCGGGGCCGATGCTCGGCCGTGACGATCCGGCTGGCACCATCGCGATTAACGTGCAGGGGACTGTCAATCTGCTCGACTGCGCCCGCCAAAACGGCTGCCGTCGGTTCGTCTATTGCAGCTCCGTGTCGGCCTATGGGGTGACCCCTGCCGGGCTATCGCCCGTACCGCCGTCTGCACCTCTTGCCGCCGTCGATATCTATGGGGCTAGCAAAGCTGCCGCCGACATTCTGGTCCGTGGATACGTGGGCCAGCATCACCTTGACGCGGTGGCTATGCGCATCGGCTGGGTCTATGGCCCCCGCCGCCGGACGCGCAGTCTGTTGCACTGCTTGATCCGTAGCGCGCTCGACCACCAACCAATTTCGATCGATCACGACGGCCAATACCCGGTGCAGCTGATCCACGTCGACGATGTCGCGCGAGGACTGATCGCGGCTCTCGATCAGCCGAATTTGCCGGCCCGTGCCTTGAATTTGACCGCTGGCACACGCATCAAGATGGCCGAGCTTGCCGACGCGGTTCGCCGACAACTTCCCTCGATCGAAATCGCATTCATGCCCGGCGTTGCCTATCCGGACGTCGAACAGGCGCTATTCGACATTGGCCCGACACGCCTTGCGCTCGATTGGTCGCCGCGCGTGACGCTTGACGAAGGCGTCGCCGGTTATGTCGACTGGCTTCGCAGGCATCCATTTTGACAGCTCGGTGGAGTTATCTGCATGGCCCGGAACAGCCGACCCAAGTCGCCAGCGACGACACCGGCGACAGCTATCGAAACTGAATTCGACGCTCTGCTTGCCAAGGCCGGCCACGTGGTGCCTACGGATCGGCGCGCCGCGCTGCTTGCCGGCTACAAAGATATGAAGCGGCAGGCGACACTCGTGAGGAATGAGGCGCTCGGCGCCGAAGCGGAGCCTGCGAACACCTTTTCCGTCGTACCTTACACGCGTGAGGCGTAACGTGGCCGACAAACCGTTCCATGAACTATCGATTTCGGACGCCGGCGCCGCCCTGCGCCAGGGTAAAGTGACTTCGCTCGCGCTGACCAAGCACGCGCTGGCCCGCATCAAGGTGCTTGATCCCAAGATCAACGCCTTCATTACCGTGACCAAGGAGCGCGCACTCGCCGATGCCGCGAGAGCCGATACCGAATTGAAGGCAGGCCACGATCACGGCCCGTTCCTTGGGATCCCTTACGGTCTGAAGGACATCTACGACACCGCTGGCATCCGCACGACCTGCCACTCGAAGCTGCGCGCCGATGTCGTGCCGCGGCACGATAGCGTAGTTGCAGCGAAGCTCAAGCAGGGGGGCGGCGTGCTGCTCGGCAAACTCGCCACGCACGAATTCGCAATTGGAGGTCCAAGCTTTGATTTGCCATTTCCACCGGCGCGCAATCCCTGGGATCTCGACCGCATGCCGGGCGGCTCCTCATCGGGCTCGGCCGCAGCCGTCGCGGCCGGAATCTGCCGGATGGCAATGGGATCTGATACCGGCGGTTCGATTCGCGGGCCAGCGGCTTGGTGCGGTCTAGTCGGGCACAAACCGACCTACGGCCTCGTCTCACGTCGTGGCGTGTTCCCGCTTTCCTACACGCTCGACCACTGCGGGCCGCTGACCTGGACCGTGGAGGACAGCGCGATCACCATGGAGCTGATCGCTGGCCACGACGCTCTGGACCCGGCAAGCGCGCGCGTTGCGGCGCCGCAGTTCCGGCGCGGCCTGGATTGGGGCGTGCAAGGGCTGCGGATCGGCTTGGCCCGGCACTTCTACGATCAGGCGGAGGGCGTAACACCGGAGACAATCAACGCGATCGAAAATGCAGCACAGGTTCTTGCCGGCGCCGGCGCCGTCGTCGAGGACGTGAGGCTTCCCGACTATGAACTCTTCAACGCGTGCGGTCGCCTGATCATGATTGCCGAAGCCTACGCCATCCACGAACGCGACTTTGCAGCTCGCCCTCTCGACTACGGGCAACTCACGTATCTGCGACTAATGGTCGGCACATTCCTGTCGGCGTCCGATCTCGTCCACGCGTTGCGCCTCCGTCGCCGCCTTACCGACACGATCAACAATGACATCCTCTCGCGCTATGATGCGTTGCTGACGGCCACAACGCTGGCGCCGGCCCCGCGTTTCGCCGAGATCCCGGATTTCGCCGCGGCGGCGTGGCCTGTCCAGACCATGCCTTGGAATCTGACCGGTAGCCCGGCACTGTCGATGCCGGCAGGCTTCACTGCGTCGCAGTTGCCGCTTGCTGTGCAAATCGTCGGCCGGCCATTCGAGGACCCACTGGTCTTGCGCATCGGTTTTGCGCTGGAAAAAGCACTGGATTTGTCAGCTAACCGGCCAGCAATCTCAACTCTGGACACAGCGCTTTAGCATCTGCATTTCAAGTCTCGGTCAAATCCCGCCCCCGCAACCACCAACACTTGAATTCGTGCGAGGCTCCCCCTAATCCCGATCAGTGACGCCGAACCGACAGCGCTGCGTCTCGCCGGGCACAGGAATGCGATGCCAATCATGGGCGTCTGATTGAGTTTCCACTCGGCAGAATGCGATCGAGAATGGCGGACGACCTCGCGGTGCAAGGCTTAACCTCGCAAGCGAGAGCATGCTCGATCCAAGAAATAAAACGCCGAGCGTGGCAAACTTGATACGGACAGCGCTACTTGGCCCGTTGAGCCCGTCGATGAGTGCACTGTCCGCGGCTTCGCCGGAATACGCACCTACCGAAAGGGAGGGTTAGTAAACTATCTCGCCGAAAGCTCTGAGGCCTGTTCGCCGGGAGGTGCGAAGAAGGATGCGGCACAGGTGCGGCACAGAAGTACCATTCCTAACAACGCGCGGCTGACAACTCGTGCCGAATTTTTACTTAAACCTCTGATTTCAATGACACTTGGTTTGGTGAAAAGAGGGCACCACAAAGATGTGATAGCGCGTTGATATTATTTAATAAACACCTGCGTCATTTTGGCTCATACCCGGATGGTACCCACAACAAAAAACGGGCGCTGGTTCGAGCCCCGAACCTCAACCTGTGGTCGCTTGTGCTCGCGAATTACAACTCGTTGGTGGGCGAAATCCGATGTGTCAGCATCGGCGCATTGGAAAAAACATCCCGGCGACGGACCTGTCCTTTGCTGCACCGCGACCATGCCTGACATGGCGCACCAACGCGCCGCAGCCCGACGATGGAGATGCGCGGAAACCGTTCATACCTATTCCTATTTCCGCTTAGCAGCCACAGCTTGGAGATCAGTGAGGTGTTTGATCAAAGCCTTAGCCGCATCCGGTGAGGGTGCCGCGACGTGCATGCCGATCGCATAGGTGGTGAACATTTGGATCGCAGCAGGTAGCGGGCCAAGATCGACAAAGCCCGAGCCATTCATGAACTCACTCAAGACTCGTTCAGGATGCGCGGCCGATCTGATCGGTGCTACTTCGATCGCAAAAAGCCGCGCGATGCGTCCGCTACTGAGGTAACCCTTCTACGGCGAAGGCGCGGAATTTCGCATACTTCTCGCCGATCTTGCGGGCTT
>JANMNO010000163.1:0-17074 GCA_031374115.1 Hyphomicrobiaceae bacterium
CGTGCATTTCCAACGCGCCGCCGAGGTCAAGCCCGACGATTGCCAGGCCTTGCTAGTGCTCACCGGTGTTCTTCGATCGCTGGGTCGCGAGCAGGACATGCTGACGGCGGCGCGGGAAGGCGTTGCGCGTGCCGAGCGCGAACTCTCGCTCCATCCCGAGAACCCAAGACCCGCCTACCTAGGCGCCGTGGGCCTCGCGGCGCTGGGCGAGCTTGATCGCGCCAAGGAGTGGGCGGATCGGGCGCTCGCCATCGATCCCGACGACGGCTTGACCCAATACAATGTAGCTTGCTTCTGCTCGCTCGTGGGCGAGCATGAGCGAGCGATCGATTTACTGCTGCACTTGATTCCCCGCGCCACCCAGGAGCGAAAGGCGTGGGTGAAGCACGACTCTGATTTCGACCCGATCCGAAGCCATCCGCGTTTCGCAATGGTGCTCGAGATGATCGGGTAGGCATGCTATTGCCCAGGACAGAGAGCGTGTCACACGCCGAACTCATGTGACCGGCCGGCAACTTCGTCCAGTCGGGTCAACATGAGGCATCGGCCTTACCGCCGCGCACGGCAGCACCACCCTCATCTCCTCCATCAGAGCGCGGTCAGTGTTGTCGCCGGTCACGGCGACGTATTTGTTGATCGCACCGGTGGGGTCACGCTTGATGTTGGCAACCGCTTGCCATCGCCAGGATAATTGCCTGGATCGAGACCTTTATGCTCGGCAGAGCGATACCATCGGTGTCCGAGAAATCGGCCAAGATCTGATCTGGTCCTTATTCGTGAGAAGGTACATCGGACCGCCGTTGATGGCCGAGATACCCTTTACCTTCGCAGATGTACGGGTGCGGTCCCATAAGATCAGCATGGGCGCGAGACCTGCCGCGGCGACCTGCACGCTGTCGCTGAGGATAGCATCGTTCAAGGGAGCGCCGCCGCCCAATTGCACGTATTCCACTTCTAGTGGGACGCCCAAGCCCTTTGCGTTCTCCTCCCACAGCTTGTCACGCTGCATGATCACGAGGGGGAGATACGACAACCCGATCTGAGTTGCGACCTTTACCCTGCCGAGTTCGGCGGAAGCCGATGATATCGTGAAGAGCGTCAAGATCACGGCACTCAACAAGTGCCATTGACGCTTGTACGTCGATTTCACGCTGCCCTCCAGGTTGGCGATCAGCGCCAAACTTGAATCGTGTACTGTCAAGCTCTACCCAGCTAGCAGTTGCTCGCCCATGGCTGATTGGAGCCACATCATGCCCACTTCTATTTACAGACCGGACCTAATGGGAAGCGTTGCGCTAAGCCCCCGAGACGAGGTCGCGGCCGGCTCCTGGCAGAGCTTCACTCTGGTCTACACAGCGGGGCGCTTCGGGATCGACGATACCGGATCGATCAAGATTGGTCTTCGCTTTGCGACGGATTTCGGGCCGGTTCAGTTCACCGATCCAAAGGCGCCTGGATACACCAGCGTCGAGGCCTCCAATGGAGCCACGCTCGAAGCAAAATGGGAATTCAAGCGCAACATTCGGCCGTGGAGCCGTTCCCTTTACGTCGGCGTCGTCAAGGATTTCCTGGCGCCTGGTGATACAATTACAATCCGGTTTGGCGACCGCCGCCAAGGCTCGCCCGGCGTCCGGGTCCAGACTTATTGTGAGAGTGCGTTCGAGTTCCATGTGCTTGTCGACGCGGTCGCAACCTACGACTATGTCGCATTACCGGTATCGCCCACGATCAAGATCATACCGGGCCCTGGCATTCGCTGGTTTGCCTTTCTCCCCACACTTGTGCGCGCCGGCGAGCCGTTCCGCTTGGCTCTGAAAATCGATGACAAATGGGGCAACCCATCCGATCGGGTCGATCGACTGGTAAACCTCAGCGCTGATGGGAAAATCACAGGGCTGCCGTCGAGCGTACGACTGAAACCCGATGCATTCGGTGCTGTCATCGAAGGATTGACGATCGGCGAACCAGGAGTGCGCACTATCGTCGTGAGCGATGACACGGGCGTCGAGTTGGCGCGCTCCAACCCGCTACGGGTTCTTCCGGGACCTACCCCGCTTGTTCACTACTGGGGAGATACTCATGGCCAGTCAAACGAGACCCTTGGCACAAATACCGCCCGCGAGTACTTCGAGTTTGGGCGTGACAGAGCCCACGTCGATGTCATGAGCCACCAGGGCAATGATTTCCAGATCACAGGCGAGTTCTGGCGGCGTCTGAATGACCTCAGCCGAGAGTTCGATCAATCGGGACGATTTGTCTGCTTCCCCGGATACGAATGGTCGGCCAACACCGCCGTAGGTGGCGACCGCAACGTCCACTATCGCTGGGAGGGCGAGACGATCCATCGCTCTTCGCATGCACAGATCATGGCTGGCGCGGATGTCGATGATGAAGGAACCGACGCGCACGATGCGCATGACCTGTTCAAGAGGCTTGCAGGTAAGGACTGCGTCGTCCTTGCCCATGTCGGCGGCCGATACGCCGACATCAAATTCGCGCACGATGGGAACCTCGAAACCGCCGTAGAGGTGCATTCGGCCTGGGGCACATTCGAATGGCTGCTGCGCGACGCATTGGAGGCAGGCTATCGCGTCGGCATTGTTGCCAACTCCGATGGCCACAAAGGGCGACCTGGCGCTTGCTATCCCGGCGCCTCCTTCTTCGGCAGCTATGGCGGCCTTACATGCTTTCTCGCTGAGCGGCTCGACCGTGATGCGATCTTCCAATCCCTACGACGTCGGCGGCACTACGCGACGACTGGAAACCGCGCCTACCTCGATGTTGCCGTTGAGCTCGCCTCCCCCGCAGAGGTATTCGGCAAAGATCCGGCATTGGGGCAATCGATCACGCAGCAGACACAGCGTGTCATCATGGGTGATATAGCCCGGGTCACGGACGACGAGGTCTACCTCGTCATCGATGTCGTAGGGTCGGCGCCGATCGAGCGTCTTGATATCTTCGATGGCCTCGATCGTGTGGAAACCGTACGGCCGTATGGAGTAAATGAACTCGGCTCCCGCGTGCGACTGGTATACGAGGGTGCGGAGTATCGTGGCCGGGCTCGGACGACGAATTGGGATGGCGAACTACATCTCAATGGGAACCAAATCGAGCGGACCCAGGTAATCAATAACTGGAATCTCGATCGTGGCATTCAGCGACAGGATGCCAACTCCCTGGTATGGAAGGCCGTCACAACCGGCAATTACGGCGGCATCGATATGTGGCTGGACGCGGGTACCGACGGATTAATGTCTTTCAAGACCGCGCCAATGTCGGGCGACGTCAAGATCGCTGATCTCGGGGTCGAGCCACTAGTATTCGAAGCAGGCGGATTGGAGCGCGCCATCCGCATTCAACGCTTGCCAACGGCCATGACTACACGTCGGCTGACGTTGCGCCGCAAGATCAGGATCCGCCAGAAAGGTGATACGCGCCTGTTCGTCCGCATTCAGCAGGAGGATGGCCATCGTATGTGGTCAAGCCCGATCTACCTGTTTCGGAACTGACGGTTTCCGAGACTGGAATTGCAGGTGCTTGGATTGCGCATAAACTGTGCCTCTGGAGGCATCGCCGCGCCAAGGCAGCCACTATTTTATTTCCGGTATTCATCTGGTGAGCCAACGGAAGTCGGTCTGGCCAGCCAATTCTGCTGCGGGCCGCTTCGGGTCATTCGCGTTGCGCTTCAGCGGGTAACGGTGAGTGTGCAGAGAAAGCTGCCGTTGCTGTTGGCACTCGTTGAGTTGATCGAACGATGGAACTGCATGACGCTCGACTGCCGATAGCCGACATCCCAGCTCGCTCCGTCTGCTGCTCTAGCTCGTGTATGAGGCTAGGCGCGGTAGCGAGTCGGGCAATGCTCAGGCAAGGTGTGTAGCGGTCGCAACTATGATCGACATAATGGCGCCGCACTACATCACCCGCCAGCTTGAGAGCGTCTGCATCTCACACCCTGATCAGCGCCATCAGCGCTTGATGCCGACGATATTTATCCCACGGTATCGCACCGTCGTTGGTTTGGGCCGCGCAGCGGTTGGCGCCGTTAGAGCCAACCGCTCCGGCGGAAGCGGACATAAAGTGTGACACAGGCGGCGAGGATCCCGCCGACAACCACGAAATACCCATACTGCCACTTCAGCTCCGGCATATTCTCGAAATTCATACCGTAGATACCGGCAATCGCCGTCGGTACCGCGAGCATAGCAGCCCAGGCCGCGAGGCGGCGGGTGATCTGGGTCTGCTGCGCCTGCCCGGTCATCAGGCTTGCCTCGAAAGCGAATGCGAGCACCTCGCGCAGCGCGTCGATCTCATCCTGGATGCGGCGCACGTGATCGGTCACGTCGCGGAAAAGCGGCTGCATCTCGGCGCCGATGGGTTTCGCGTCGGCATGTTCGAGACGTCGGCAAACTTCGACCAGCGGCAATGCAGCGTTGCGCAAACGCAGCAGGTCGCGGCGGAGCATGTACAGCCGTTGTACCTTGGATTGATCGAGTGCCGTGACGAAAACGTTGTCTTCGAGCGTCTCGACCTCGGCGTTGATTGTCTCCAGCACAGGCATGTAATTGTCGACGATGAAATCGAGAATCGCATAGAGGATGTAGTCCTCGCCGTTCGACAACAGGGCCGGACAGGCTTCGCACCGCTGCCGGACGGCGTTGTAGGACGTCGACGCGCCGTGGCGGACTGAGACGACGTAGCCGTGCCCGACGAAGATGTGCGTTTCACCGAACACGATGCGGTCGTTCAGCATCTGCGCCGTTCGCGCAACAATGAAGAGGGCGTCGCCGTACTGCTCCAACTTCGGTCGCTGATGCGGCTTACCCGCGTCCTCGATCGCCAGCGGATGCAGATTGAGCTGCGCTTGGACGCGCGCGAGCAGCTCGTGACTCGGCTCCAACAGCCCGATCCAGACGATGTGGCCCGCACGTTTTGACCATGCGCCGGCTTCGTCGACAGGAATGTCGAGCACCCGGCGGCCCGCGGCATATACGCTGGCGGCGATCACACCAGTTTCGATGGCAGTCTGCGGTTCAGGATCTATTTCCGGTTTCGTGTCCACTTGAAACCCTCAATACGAGGCTGCCTTTGGCCCATATCCACCCGATGAAGAACAGTTAGAGGACCTGAGATTGCTACCATTTTGAGGCCTCTGCAAGATCGGAGGCGGCAAAGGTGCTCGACTTTGAGGCGAAGCTCGTGGCGAAAGGGATCCTGCCGTCATCGGTGAAGCTGCTGGCTGCGAACCTGACGTGGAGTCAATCGCGTGACGCCATCCACCGCGCTGCGAAGCAGCGTTCCTCGAGAATTGCAAAGCCGACCTGTGCATGACGATGAAGATGGAGGAAGGCGCGCCGCTAGCAGGAACCAACAGCTTCACCGAGGCTCAAGCGCAGGACAGAATAATGGCGGCGGGCTTCACCAAGGTCTCAGCCTTGAAAAAAGACGATAAGGGTCTTTGGCGCGGAACCGCGTCAGATGCAACAAAGACCACCGATGTTGCCGTCGATTTTAAGGACTAGCATACGTTACAACTGGACTTTGTAACACCGCATGGCCGCCGTGACGGGCGGCCATGCGTCAATCTGTAATCGCACTCATCAAGTCTGCGATCTTGATGGTCGCGAAGTTCGAAAACGTATCGGATATTGCGTAGGGCAAGATGATCCTGTCGCCATGGCGCATCGCCCCGCAGGTGTAGACAACGTTTGGCACGTAGCCCTCGCGTTGAGCGGGCTCCGGACGCACCAGGGGCTCACGCGATCGTGCAAGCACCTTGGAGGGATCTTTTTTGTCGAGGAGAACCGCGCCGATCGAGTACTTACGCACCGGACCAACACCATGGGTCAGAAGCAGCCAGCAGTCATCGAGCTCAATCGGGGAGCCGCAGCTGCCGATCTGAACGAACTCCCACGGAAACTCCGGCGTAAGGATCGCCTGGCCGCCATTCCAAGTATAAAGATCGTCGGAGTATATGAGATACAGGTTCTCGTTGTCCTGCCTCGCGATCATCGCATATTGACCATTGATCTTGCGCGGAAACAGCGCCATGCCCTTATTGCGTGCGGCGGCTCCGGCCAGTGGCGTCATGCGGAACTTCAGGAAATCCGTTGTTTCGAGAAGCTCAGATCGAATAGCCCGGCCGCTGTAGGCGGTGTAGGTGGCATAGTAAGTGGACCGCCCCTTATCGTCAAATTGCACAAAGCGGGCGTCCTCGATACCATTCGATTGGGCGTCAGTAATGGGAAAGATGACGCGCTCGCTGAGATCCCCATCAGCGCGGAAATCCACTTCGACATCATCTCCGTTGGATCTGGCCGTGCGGCTGCCAATGTTCGGGACCGATGCCAGTCGTGCAGTGGGGTCGACGGTGATACTTCCATCCGCCCCGATCGTTCCGGACCGAAACGTCAACGAGGAGATATGCCCCTCGCCGACAGCACGGAGGCTGAGAATAAACCGGCAGCCACGCTCCGGCGCGCCGGTCTGGTCGGGGTGCCTGACAATGCTCGGATTGAACAAAGCCGAGGCCTCAAAAGAGTACTCGTGCATAAAGTACGCGCCGATCAGGCGCCGCTGCGTTTTGTTGAGGACCGCATGCGGTTCAAAGGCCTCCTCCATCTCGGCAGCGCGTGCCTCGAATATTTCCAGTAGATTCCGGTGTCGGCCTTCGAAATTTTCAAGCACCTCGGCTAATTGCCGTACGGCCGCGTCGCTGTCGAGCCTCAGAACCCTGGCAACGATATGGTTGGCCCTAGTCTTGTCCGTCGGATTGAGGTCGCGGGGTTCAGTTGCGGGTTTGAAGGGCCTTACCACGACCCGCGCTGGATCGGGGCGCAGGTGTAAGGAATGGCGGTTCAAGAATCGGGACATTGACAATGCGGCTTCCCCCTGAGGATGTTCGCTCGGGCGCGGCGCGGTTTTCCACGTCAGTCGCCACTTTAGATCCAGGTCTTGGTCCATCGCGTACGGTATTTTCCTGGAATGACCGTAACTCGACAAGACCGAGCAGATAAGACAGTACGGATTCAGCGCCCATGTTTGCGTTGGCTCGATCGGGATGGAGGCCATCGAGGCAGCTTCCGGTCTCAAGATCAATCAGCGATGTTTTTAACTCGTTCCTGCCGAGAAACCAAGCGAACGCATCCATCGCCTTCGAAAACCACGCTGCATCACCTTCCGCGCGAGCCGCGGCGAGGCAAGCGGATATCGTCGCCGCCGCCTCTACAGGCTGCTGGTCGAACGCCGCAGGTCTCTGAAAGCGTGTTCCGAAGCTTGTCGATCCGACCGGACGGAAGCATCCCGAAGGTGCGGTTTGAATTGCCGTCAGCCATCGCAAGGAACGGATACCGGCCTCGACATACGCGGCCGATTGCACGGTCACGCCGGTTTGGATCAGGGCCTGCGGCAATCGCGCGTTGTCGTAAGCCAGCACATCCTCAAACCAGTGCCAATGATTGGGCCATGACTGGGGCTTAGGATCCATGAGCATCGACTGCAACCTGTCAGCCAAGAGCCGGCGCATCCTATCTAAGACGTGATTGCCGCCGACAGTGGGGCAACAGGCCTCCAATCCCAGCAGGGTGAAGCCCCAGGCGCGCGGCGATGAGAACTGCTCGACCACAGGCAGCGCCGTCGCAAATAGTGCCGCCGCCCATCGCCGCCGCGATGCATCGGTGTCACCGCGCGCGCATTGGCCGAGCGCCCAAAGTGTCCGCCCGTGACTGTCTTCCGATCCCTTGTCCTCAAGCCAACGCCGGTCGTAGCTCATGAAATTGCGGAAACGTCGAGTATCGGGATTCCAGGCGTGCTGAATGAACGCGGCAAATCGGGCCGTCACGACTTCCGGCAGGCGTGGGCTGTCGGGTCCCCCAAGCGCGCAAGCAAGCAGCAACGCGCGAGCATTGTCGTCGACGCAATAGCCATGGGATCGGTCGGGAACCGAGTGAACGGCATGCTGCATAAGCCCCGTACTGTCGCACATGGAGAGAAAATGACCGGTTCTTAGCGCCGGAATGAGGACGTGCGCGGAACGCCGTTCCTGCTGATCAACGCCGCTTGATTTCCCTGAGCTCATGGGCCTCATGTCATTGATCCATCCGCGTGTCGTCGGCGTGTCTGCGATAGGGAGCTTTTATGGTCCTGCCGGGCGCTTGCGCTGTATTAACGGCATGACCCGGCAGCCTCGTGCTATCGCATATCAAGAGCTGATGCTCGGTCTTCCGCACCGGAACGGCACGTCGCAGTCGCCGGGCATTGCTGCGAGTGTCCGAAGTGTCTTGTTCAGGACGGCTTGCTTGATATGCAGAATCCATTTCCGCAAGATAACGGTCAGCGGTTTGCGCCCATGTCATCGATCGGCTCGCCGCGTAAGCCCGCTCGCGCATGGCATGGCGGCGGTCATCGTTGGTCAAAAGTCCGGTGATGGCTGAGCCGATCGCGTTGGCATCGCCGAACGGAACCAGAATGCCGCGCCCATCGGCAAGCAACTCCGTGGCGTGCCAGTAGGGCGTCGAGATCACGGCCTTACCGAGCCCGAAACTGTAGGCTAGGGTGCCCGAAGTCATCTGAGCTTCGTTGAGATAAGGCGTCACATAGAGATCGCACATCGAGATGAATTCGAGCAAAGTCGGCTGGTCGACGAACTGGTTGATGAAAACAACGTGGTCAGCGACGCCGAGATCCCGGGCCCGAGCTGTCAGGTGATCCCGATAGGCTTCGCCCTGATCACGCACCAGATTGGGATGCGTCGCTCCGAGAATGACATAAACGGCATTCGGGCAGGACCTGATAATTCCCGGCATGGCGTCGATCACCGCCTCGATACCCTTGCTCGGCGACAAGAGTCCGAATGTCAGGATGACGGTTTTCTCGCTAAAGCCGAGTTTGGCCTTGGCGCGATCTGGCTCGTGGAAGGGAAAATCAGGAATGCCATGGGGAATGACCACTATTTTTTTGGCTGGAACGTCATGTACGGACTGCAACAGCTCACGGCCCTTGTCCGCCATGACAACGAGCGTTGCCGAAGCATCGACAATGCGGCGCATGACGGAGCGCTGAGCAAGTGTCGGTTTCTGAAGGACCGTATGCAGTGTGGTCACCATCGGCATATCGAGCCGCGACAACAGCTCGATGATGTTGCCACCGGCTTCGCCGCCGAAGATCCCATATTCGTGCTGCAGCGATACGACGTCGAACCGTCGGGAGTTCAAAAACTCAGCCGCCCGAACGTAGTCTCCGATGATGCTCTCGCGAACAAGGACACGCACCGATTCAGGATACTCTTGGACGCTTCCCTGGTCGGTCATGGCAACGACGCACGTTTCCAGCTCCGGACGAGCTGTCGCGACTGCCCGATGCAGATCATGCGTGAAGGTCGCTATGCCGCAACGGCGCGGAAGATGGTTTCCGATGAACGCCACGCGCTGGACAGGTTTCATAGACAGGTACCTCTGTGGACAGGGGACGACTTTAGTTGCGCAATAAACGGCGACGGCTCAGGTGCCGGTGGATTTAGAACGGCCGTGGGTCGGCAATTGTTCACGCGCTGAAGAAGTTCGACGACCGGGCCGCCTGCAGCCACATAGGCCACAAGTGCGACGAGCCCGTTCGCCCCCACTCCTAGGTCCACCCGATCCGCCTCGACGAACAGGGCTTCGCCTGCAACGATCGAAAAAGTGCCCGCGCTCGCGCCGCCAGCGACTATGAGTATCCAGGTTTCCTGTTTCGCGTGTAAACTCCACGAACTGTCTGGCGGCAGCTCTATGCGCTCAAAGACGAAGTGCGGATTGTCGACGAGCACGGAACGCTCGTTGGTCAGCTGGTCCGGCCACAATTGCAATTCGGTCGGTCCTTTATTCACCGCGGCCAATGCGCTTTCAACGTGAAGCTCACGGTTCCGGCCGTAGTCGAACAGTCGAAATGTCGTTTCGCTGCGCTGTTGGATTTCAGCGATCACTAGGCCCGCACCGATGGCATGGATCGTTCCGGCCGGCACGACGATGACATCACCCGGTGCCACTGCACGCCAAGCGACGCGATCGGCGATCGAACCATCAAGGATGGAAGCACGCAGTTGCAGCGGGGTCATTGATTGCTTCAACCCCAATGCCACAGCTGCGCCGGGATCTGCGCAAAGGATGTACCACGCTTCCGTCTTGCCGTTAGGCAGCCCCATCGCGTGAGCAGCGTCATCGTCCGGATGCACTTGAATGGACAAGGGCTGACTCGTCAGCAGTACTTTCAGCAGCAGCGAAGACCCCGAGCCCGTGAGGTTGGGTCGCTCATAGGAGATTTCTCCAATCAAAAGGCCTTCGTTCGTTGCTCTACTCCAAGGACGCACGTCAGCTACTCCCCACGGCTTCGGCACCGTGTGCGCGCGGGCGAGTTCCATCGTCATGGTTGTGTCCTGGCTCCTAGTCGTTCGATCGTCACGCGGTCACAGCCTCCCATCCGGCGTTACTCAACAAATTAGACGTGTGCGCTGCAGCAATACCCCCCGGAAACTACGCAGACATACGCGAGGTTCCGGGGCCATCGTCATTGCATGGCTCGGAAGGAGCTATCCGTTCGTGCAGCTGCCCGCAGCAACGGGCTCCGTTCAAGAATCCGACCCAAGACGCGAGGCAGCGCCGGAAACTTGGCTGCAAGCCTTCGTTGTAGAATCCGACGACTTTTTCAGGCACTGCATGAGGCGGGCGTCGAGCCCGACTGGCTCATTGGCACCTCGATTGGCGCTATCAATGCCAGCTTTATAATCCTTTTTTCTTCAGCCATGTGTCGATTGCGGCGATCTCCTTTTCTTGAGCCGCGACAATTTCCTGTGCAAGCTTTTTCGACTCGGCGTCTTTTCCATTGGCAAGCACGACTTTCGCCATGTCTATGGCGGCCTGGTGATGGGGTCGCATTTGCTTCATAAAATCAACGTCGGCATCACCCGAGAACTTCGGCATCGACTGCATGGCCTTCATCATTGCCGCCTTGTAGGCGCCAGTGGCAGCGGAATCAGTGGGGTCTGGCATCATCATTTTCATATCTGCGCCCATCCCCATCATGCCCTTGCCCTTCATGTCCATGCCGGGCATGGGCATTGATTGTTGGGCTACGGCGGTACCTGCGATAATCAATAGGGCGGCAGTTACGAGGGTGGCGCGTTTCATATCAACTCCTAGGGTTTGAAGCTTAAGCGAAGCGGCGATTGGTGGCGCATGTCACATTCTCCATGGCCTTGGCGCACTGAGGTACGCAGAAGTTGCGGGCTAGCGGCGATCGTCGCAGCCCTCAAGCATTCTGGCCAACCATTGGGTAGAGTCTGTCACTTGAATAAACACAAATGGCTCCAGATGGTTCCGGGACCAATTGACCATTAGGTCGAGCGGCATGAGCCGTGTGCTGCACAAAGCGCTAGTGTAGGCACGACAACCCACTGAAGAAGCGGAGCTAGGCCAGTCCCCAATACTGGCAACGTCGGCATGAGGTCACTGTAGGCCCAACTTTGGCGCACGGTTGTGTTCAACCACTCCAAGTAAATGGTCAGTGCGATACCGATGATGAGCGTTACTGCGAACACTGGTCGACGCTGCTCACCTGGCCAGTTTCTATTTCCGACCAAAAGTAGCGCAACTGCGAGCGAGGTGGCCGCGATGATCATGTCGCCACCCGTGCAATGCACGACAGCAAAAATGATTTCGCCCGCCGTCCCTGTGCGCCAAATTGTGTACAGCGGCAACTGAACCACTTCCCAAAGCAGGTTCAGCACTGCGGATACGGCGAGGTAAACGGCAACCCGTTGTGCGCGACCACGCAGTAACTGGGCGCCCCTCACAGCTTCACGGTTCTGAGCCGCAGCGCATTGCCGATCACGCTCACCGAAGAAAGCGCCATGGCCGCAGCCGCGACCATCGGCGAGAGCGTCACGCCGAGCCACGGGTAGAGGACGCCGGCCGCGATGGGAACTCCCGCCGCATTATAGATGAACGCGAAGAACAGGTTTTGGCGAATGTTGGTCATCGTGGCCGCCGATAGCGCTCTAGCCTTTGCGATCCCCATAAGATCACCCTTGATCAGTGTGACCCCCGCGCTTTGGATCGCGACATCGGTCCCGGTTCCCATTGCAATGCCGACGTCGGCGCTGGCGAGGGCTGGTGCATCGTTCACACCGTCGCCGGCCATTGCAACGATTCGCCCTTCGGACTTAAGCCGCGCGATGATGCTGGCTTTCTGGTCAGGCAGCACATCGGCTTCGACATCGGCAATGCCGAGCTTGGCCGCGACGGCCCGAGCCGTCGTCGCGTTGTCCCCAGTCAGCATCACGATCCGCAAACCACTTGAGCGCAGCGCCGCGATCGCGGCCGGTGTCGAGGCTTTGATCGGATCTGCGATTGCAATTACACCGATAGCTTTGCCGTCAGAAGCGACAAAGATTGCGGTGGCTCCATCTTGCCGCAGCTTATCCGCCTCGACGCCGAGCTTAAGCAGCGTGACGCCGGTATCCGCCATGATCCGTGCATTACCGACCACGATGCGGCGACCATCGATCAAGCCGCTAATGCCCTTGCCGACGGGCGCGTCGAAATCGGTCGTGGCGGTTAATTTTAGGCCGCGCTCTTTCGCAGCAGCAACCAGTGCTGCACCGAGCGGATGTTGGCTGTTGACCTCAAGACTGGCAGCGAGTGCCAACAGCTCCGCCTCGTCCACACCCAGCGCCGGTCGCAGCGCGACAACCATGGGGCGGCCCTCCGTGAGGGTGCCGGTCTTGTCGATCACGATGGTGTCGACCTTCTCGAACCGCTCCAGCGCCTCGGCATTGCGCACCAGGATGCCTGATTGGGCAGCCCGGCCGACGCCCACCATGATCGACATGGGCGTTGCCAACCCAAGGGCACAAGGACAGGCGATGATCAACACAGAGACGGCCGCAATCAATGCGTAGGCAAATTGCGGTGTCGGCCCCCAGATCATCCAGGCGGCGAATGCCAAGGCTGCGGCCGCGATGACCAACGGCACGAACCAGCCGGAAACCTGATCGGCCAAGCGCTGAATGGGGGCACGGCTGCGCTGCGCATCCGAGACCATCTGAACGATCTTGGCGAGCAGGGTGTCGCGGCCGACCTTGCCCGCGCGCATCACGAAGCTGCCCGACTGGTTCATCGTGCCGCCGATGACGTCTCCATCTTTTTCTTTGGTGACGGGCATTGATTCACCCGTGACCATCGATTCGTCCACCGCGCTGCGGCCCTCGATGATGGTACCATCGACCGGCACGCTCTCGCCGGGCCGCACGCGCAACCTATCACCGACAACGACGGCATCGAGGCTTACGTCTTCGTCCGCACCGTCGGCCTTTATGCGGCGGGCCGACTTTGGGGCGAGATTGAGCAAGGCGCGGACGGCGCCACTCGTTTGCTCACGCGCACGCAGCTCAAGCACCTGGCCGAGCAGCACCAACACCGTGATCACGGCGGCGGCCTCAAAGTAAACCGGCACGGCACCATCAGCCGACCTCATGCCCGCCGGAAATGCACCCGGCAGTACGGTGCCGACGACGCTGTAAATCCAGGCGACGCCCGTTCCCATTGCGACGAGCGTGAACATATTGAGGTTGCGGGTCTGGAGCGACGCCCAACCGCGCTCAAAAAACGGCCAGCCCGCCCACAGCACAACCGGTGTCGCCAGCACGAGCTGCGCCCAGTTCGAGGTTCGCTGGCCAATCCATTGGTGGAGCCCTGACACGTGGCCGCCCATTTCCAAAGCAAGAACGGGCAGCGCCAATGCCAGACCAATCCAGAACCGCCGCGTCATATCGACAAGTTCAGCGTTTGGCGGCGCGTCGGCTGTAACCAGTTCTGGCTCCAGCGCCATGCCGCAGATCGGGCAAGAGCCTGGGCCGACTTGGCGGATTTCCAGGTGCATGGGGCACGTGTAGATGGCACCTTCGATCACCGGTTTGGGCGCGCGGGTCTCGGGTTCAAGGTATTTTGCCGGATCATTTGAGAATTTGGTGCGGCAACCTGCGGAGCAGAAATAGTAAGGATGGCCTGCATGCTCGGCTGTGTGTTTGGCCGTCGCGATTGTGACGGTCATACCGCACACGGGGTCTGTCGCTTTGGTGGCGGGGTCGAATGCTGCGCCTTGGGCCTTGCTGGTTTCATTGGCGCAGCATTCGCCCGATGGGCCGGCAGTCATCGTCGTATGTTCGGCCATCGGATACATCCTCGTCTGCAGGTGATACCCATATAGGGTACCTGCGCATTGACTGCTATACCCTTGTTGGGTATTTGAACGGCCTATGCAAACAGAAACGAAGAAGTCCTGCCGCAAGCGGCTTAATCGGATAGAAGGCCAAGTACGGGGGCTCGCGCGCATGGTCGATGAAGATCGCTATTGCATCGATATCGTTACGCAGATCGCAGCTGTGCGGGCAGCGCTTCGTCGGGTTGAGGAGGTTGTCCTGCAAGATCACGTCGGTCATTGTATCCAGCATGCAATGACAAGCGGTGATACTGCGGAAAAAACCGAGAAAATTGCCGAACTTATGGAAGTTTTTTCACGCAGCAACCGCTGATCGCGCAACATCGCTACAACCTAAGACGAGACATCGCCATGCGGACCGTAACAGCGGCGTTCATGCTCACACTTGCACTGGTGTGTAGTGAGAGTGCCCTTGCGCAACATACCACCCAGCATCAAAGTGACGGGCAAGCGGGCTCAAGCTATGCAGCGTTGGCGTCTCGAACCGTGAAAGCGCTTTCCGATGAGCAGATATCGGACTTGCGGGCGGCCAAAGGCATGGGTTTGGCGCTGGCTGCCGAGCTCAATGGATATCCAGGCCCGTTGCACGTATTGCAACTCGCTGATCAGTTGAGTCTGACACCGTCACAGCGCGCTGAAATGCAGCGCCAAGTCGACGATATGAAGCGTGACGCACGTGCGCTCGGGGAAGAGGTGATCGCCCTTGAAACGGAGCTCGATCGCCAGTTCTCATCGCGAACGATCACGCCAGCAAGCCTGGACGATGTCACCGGCCGGATCGGTCAGAAGCAGGCAGCGCTGCGCTCAGCGCACCTCAAGTATCATCTGTCGACGGTGAATACGCTGGGTCCCGATCAGGTCGAACACTATAACGGACTGCGCGGATACAATGGCACCCAAGAAGGCCACAGCAGAGTGAAGCCGTGATTTCTGCCTATCCTGGTTCGAACCCGCGAAGACTTTATGGTCCGAATGGTGCCCACTCGACGATATCGGAGAGCTACTGATGACCTTGTCCCGCCGTTCCGCTGTATTCGCAATACTCGGTGTCACAGCATATCCATCGATCGCCAACGCTTCGCCTCGCCCACTGGTGCGCATCTCGCGCGATGCTTCTTGTGGCTGCTGCAAACTTTGGGCGGAACACCTTGAAGCTGCAGGTTTTTCAGTTGAGATCATAGATCAGCCAAATATGCGGCTGATCAAATCCAAACTCGGCGTGCCCACTGATTTGAGTTCTTGCCACACGGCACAGGTCGACGGCTACGTGATCGAGGGCCATGTGCCAGCGAGCGCGATTGACAAACTCTTGAAGTCAAAGGAACCGGCGATCGGTCTTGCCGTTCCCCGCATGCCGATCGGCTCGCCGGGAATGGAAAGCGGCGATCCCGTCCAGTATCGGGACTACGATGTAATCCTTTTTGGAGCATCGGACCGACGGACCTTCGCGCGGTATCGCGGCACACAGCCATTATAATCGCGCCCAAATTCGTGGCTCCAATCGGCAAAAATCACCATGCCGGATAGTGAGATCACGAAGAATGGCCAATCACCGTCAGCAGGCGCGTCGATCCTTATCGTCGATGACGATGCGCAAATTCGGCAATTGGTGGCAAAGTTGCTGCGGGAGAATGGGTTCCGCGTCACCGCCGCCACGGATGCACGCGAATTTAGAGAGGCACTCGCCGGCGCGGACGCTCGACACGCGGCGGCGCGAATTGCAGAACCCGCTAGGCGTTGTTATCGATCTGTCAACGGGCGAATATGACATGCTGCAAGGGCGCGATCCAGCTGATTGCGCCGGATGGTTCTACAGCCCAGGGTCAGATCTGACGGGCGCGCATCCAGCCTGACGAAGGCTACAGCCCTAAACACAAAGAAACAGTAATTGGACCGCCGGATTGATTGCAGTCGGCGGTCCTTAGGCGTAGAGTTCTAATCAGGTCGGCGCAATGCCGCTTGGCCAATCAACATGGGGGGCTCACCAAGGAGTAGCGCCCATGAGGAAGTTAATAATTCTCGCCCTGTTTGCTTTAGGATCGCTGGCGCATTCGGCAGCACAAGCTGGGTCACATGAAGGTGCTTGGGTTTCGCGACCCCGATCGGCGCTAACCATCATCATTGGCAAAGGAGAAGGGCTCATAGCTGGGCCGGGTTGGGAACATTCGTTCGACGCGCATGCTCAAGCACTGGACTTCGAAGTCGGCCCCGGCCAACGTTTTGTACTTCGACGCAACGCAAGTGGCTGGGCCGGTGAATATTACCACCCGCCGATCTTACCAGGCACGCACACGAGCGAATCTCACAAAATGGCTTTCATCTGCCGCGATCGCGACTGCTCATAACGCGATGTGACGATGGAGATCCCTATCGAAGCCCGCTATCACCACACGCCGCGTCGAAAGCCATTTGCCTAGTATTCCCAGGCAGTGGGATGAAACTACCGGCGGGACCGAACGCAAGTTCGGCCGGTTGCACGCCTCCGTCCTCAAAGTTTCATCCAACGACGAAAGATTGCCCTGACGCTCTCCCGTTTTTCCTCAAGAACCACAACGTGTCCAAAGCGAATGACGAGCGCGTCGATCAAGACTTCAGCGAACACGCCACCCGCCGAAAGAACGACAATACCCTGGGTTTTGGAAGTGTCGTGATTGACCATACTGTGCGTTGCCTCGGCTAGAGCGCGGGAACGCGAAACGTAGAGAGCGGTGGTGAAGGGCCGCGCACGGCGGCCCTGTCAACGACCCGTTCGATTCTCGCGATTACTTCGACTTCTCGATCTTGGTCACGGTCATTTGGCCGTTGACCTTTTCTGTATGGAACTGGA
>JANMNO010000165.1:0-6284 GCA_031374115.1 Hyphomicrobiaceae bacterium
TGGTTGTCATTGAGGAGCGACGCCTTGGCGAGCGCGAACGACACGCCGCGCGTTTTTGTAAACTGCTCACCCTGCTCCGCCTGGCGTTCGGCTGCCTGTTCGTCGCGCAGCCGCGAAAACTTTGCGGAATGCTGGTTCCAGCGCATCCTCTAGAAGCTCGTCGACCTCGGCGTCGTTACGCAGTGCCAGACTTGCGCAAAGGCTCGAAAAACGCGTCCCGTAAACACAAACGCATCTATGCCGTGCGCCTGCCGCGCAAGCTCAAGCCCGAAAGGCCCGGCCAGATCGTCCAGGTCGATACCGTCCACATCGGCCTCGCGCCCGGCGAGACCATCCGCCACTTCACAGGCTATTGCCCAATCGCCAAAGAACGCGGACATGGGCTATCTGCGTGTTTGATGGTTTGCTAGCATGCGGCCAGCTCACCGCTCTAAAAGTGGCATGGGTAATCGGCGGGGTGCCATTGGCTGACGCCCACAGGGTTGGAACACGAGGATCGCATGCTCAAAGAACTTGGCATAATGATTGGCGCTGCGGCGCTATCCATGGTTGCTGCAACTGGCACCTGGGCGCAAGGAACAGTTAAGATTGGCGCTATTTATCCGCTTAGTGGCAACGCTGCGAGCGCCGGCAACTCGGCCAAGGCCGCCCTCGAGGTAGCGGCCGACATCATCAACAACGACCATCCCGAACTCGGCGACCTAACGCTGGCTAAAGGTGCCGGCCTGCCCAACCTCGGTGGCGCCAAGATCGAGTTCGTGTTCGCCGACAACCAGGGTACACCGGCCGCCGGCCAGAACCAGGCGCTGCGTCTGATCACCGAGGAAAAGGTGCACGCGCTGACCGGTGCCTATCAATCTGGCATCACGCTAACCGCCAGCGCCATCGCGGAAAAATACGGCATCCCGTTCCTGTCGGGTGAATCGGTGGCTGCCAATCTCACCGAGCGCGGCTTCAAGTGGTTCTTCCGCACGACGCCGGTCGCAGCCGACATCGCCAAGATATACATGGACTTCCTCAAGGAGATGAAGGGGAATGGCACCAAGATCGACAGCATCGCGATCGTCAACGAGAACACCGAGTACGGCACCTCAATCGCCAAGGTGATCCGTGATGCTGCCAAAGAAAACGGCTTCAACATTGGCATCGAGGTTCCCTACAGCGCCAACACCACTGACGTTCAGGCCCAGGTGTTGCAGCTGAAGGACAAGAACCCGGACTGCATCATCTTCGTCAGTTACACCTCCGACGCCATCCTCTACATGAAGACGATGCAGGCACTCGGCTACAAGCCACCGATCCTGATCGGCGACAACTCGGGCTTCTCGGACGCAGCCTTCCTGAAGACGGTCGGCCCAATCGCGCAGGGCGCCATCAACCGCTCGGCGTTCGACATCGGCAAGCCGGGCAGCGTCACCTATCTCGTCAACGAGATGTTCAAAAAGAAAACCGGCAACGATCTTGACGACACCGCCGGCCGCGCCATGCAGGGTGTGTTTACACTGGCCGAGGCGATCAACCGCGCTGGCTCGACCGACCCGGCAAAGATCCAGGCGGCGCTGAAGGCGACCGATCTCAAGCCCAATCAATTGATGATGGGCTACCGCGGCGTCAAATTCGACGAGAAGGGCAACAACACGTTGGCCGCCGCGCTGCTGATTCAGGTACAAGGCGACAAGTACGTCGCCGTCTGGCCGGGTACCCAGGCAACCGCGCCCCTGCAGCTGCCATACAAGGGTTGGTGAGGTTCTAGAGGCCCGGAGGCCTTACGGCTTCCGGGCCGTTCTCTCGCATGTTGCCTCAACACATCGGCTAACCAAGTATCGGCGCCCCTGAACCCATGTCCCTGTCACTTGTTCAAGTCCTCGTTGGCGGCATCCTGCTCGGTGCAGTTTATGCCCTGTTCGCGTCCGGTCTGACGCTGATCTGGGGCATGATGAATGTCGTCAACTTCGCCCACGGCGATTTCGTCATGGTCGCAATGTACGTGGCGTTCGTGGTGTGGAAGCTGCTCGGTGTCGGCCCGGCGGCGTCAATCCCGATCGCCGCGATTGTGCTCGCGACGCTCGGCATCATCGCCTATTTCGGCCTCGTCAGGCACGTGATGAAGGGACCGATGCTGGCGCAGATACTCGGCACCTTCGGCTTAGCGCTGCTGCTGCGCTATTCGATCTTCTGGGGCTTTGGCGCCAACTTCCTGTCGCTTCCTGAGGATCTGGTCGGTGGCACCTACGACATCGGCGGCATTCGAATCCAGGCGTCACGGCTGCTGGCGGGTACGCTCGCTGTGCTACTGACGATTGGCCTTCATCTTCTGCTCACCAGGACGAGCCTCGGTAGTCGAATGCTGGCAGTCTCCGAAGATGCGATGGCGGCGCAGCTGATGGGCATTCGGCCCGAGCGCATGCAGGCGACAGCCTGGGCGCTGGCAGCCGGCCTCACTGGCATCGCAGGCGCCCTGATCGCAACCTTCTTCTATATCGCGCCGACCGTTGGTGAGACGCTCGGTATCGTCGCGTTCGTGACGGTGTCGCTGGGCGGCTTTGGCTCGATCCCTGGCGCGCTGATCGCCGGCATCTTGATTGGGGTGATCGAGTCGTTGTCAGGCTACCTGATTGGCGCGATCTATAAGGACATTGTCGTCTACATTCTCTTCATTGCGGTGCTGTGGTTTCGCCCGCAAGGGCTCATGGGGAAGATGTGATGCGGCGTTTTCTCTGGCCTGGAATTGCGCTGGCGGCTGCGCTCTTCTACCCGCTGATCCTGACGACACCGTTCCAGCAGCGCCTCGGCGCGCTGGTGCTTCTGTATGCCATTGCAGCTTCCGCCTGGAACATTGTCGGTGGCTATGCCGGACAGGTGTCGGTGGGCCACGTGGTATTTTTCGGCTGCGGTGCCTACGCAAGTCTCGCGGTATTTACCCACTTCGGCTGGCCACCGGTCGCCGGCGTGCCGATCGGCATCCTGGCAAGTGTCGCCATTGCCTCGATCATCGGCGTGCCGACGCTGCGCCTGTCAGGGCACTACTTCAGCATGGCGACGATTGCGGTCGCTGAGCTCGCCCGCCTGATCGTGACCAACATGGAATTCCTCGGCGCTGCGGTAGGCTTGAGCGGTCCGGTAGTGCCACGCACGGTGTTCGATCTGTCGTTCACGTCCGCGCTTCCCTACTACTACCTGTTCCTTAGCGTTCTGATCGGCGTGCTGTGGATAACCCACCGGATGGCAAAGAGCCGCGTCGGCTTCTACCTGCGCGCGATCAAGGATAACGAGAGGGCGGCGCGCTCACTCGGCGTCGAGGCTGGGCGCTTCAAGCTGTATGCATTCATGATGAGTGCTGGGCTCACGAGCGTCGCCGGCGCGCTTTATTCGACCATGTTCGGCTTTATCGATCCGGAAAGCGGCCTCGGCATCCTCACGTCGGTGAAGATCCTTATCATGGCGGCGCTCGGCGGTGCTGGCTTGCTGTTTGGCCCGCTGGTCGGCGCCGCCATCCTGGTGCCGCTGGAGGAGATCTCCAACAATCTACTCGGCGGCAAGGGTGCTGGCATTACTTTCGTCGTTTACGGCGCCATCATCATGATCATCGCGCGATTCTATCCAGGTGGCATTCTGAAGCTGATCCTCGATCGCAGCAAGGCGTCGGCGAAGGCCACGACCGCGGACAAGAAGGTGGTGGCTGATGCTGCTTGAGGCGCGCGACGTGACCAAGGCGTTCGGGTCGTTCAAGGCGGTCGATGGGGCGTCGGTCGGAATCAATCGTGGCGAGATCCTGGGACTGATTGGGCCGAACGGCGCCGGCAAGTCGACTTTCTTCAACTGCCTCACAGGTGATCTGCAACCGACCGCCGGCACCGTCCATCTGGATGGCCGTGACGTTACGAATATGACGCCCGAAGCGCGCGCCAGACTAGGCCTCGCCCGTACGTTCCAGGTACCGCTGACTTTCGAGGGCATGACCGTGCTCGAGAACGTCATGATCGGCGCCTTCCTGCGGACACCGCATGCCGACGAAGCCCGCGCAAAAGCGGCTGCTGTGGTCGCTCGCGTCGGCATGGCGGACGTGTCGAACGCCCCGGCAAGCAGCCTCGGCACGCCGGGCCGCAAGCGGCTTGAGATAGCACGTGCGCTCGCCACCGAACCGAAGGTGCTGTTGCTGGACGAAGCGATGGCGGGCCTCACCGCCTCGGAGGTGCGCCGCGCCATCGACCTCGTGCGCAATATCCACCGCTCCGGCATCACACTCGTCATCGTCGAGCACATCATGGAAGTGATTATCTCGCTGGCCGAACGTGTCATCGTGTTCCACCAGGGCCGCGAGATCGCCCGCGGCACGCCGGCGGAGGTGACTCGCGACCCGGTCGTCATCCAGGCCTATCTCGGCAAACGCGCCGCCGACGCCGCCGCCAAGGGCTTTGCCGTGGGTAAGGCATGACCCCGGCCCTTCTCACCGTCGAACATCTCGAAGTGAAGTACGGCGATCTGATCGGCGTCGCCGACGTGTCGCTGGTGGTGCCGAAGGGGTCGGTGGTGGCGCTGCTCGGCTCCAACGGCGCCGGCAAGACGACGACGCTCAACGCCATTATCGGGCTGATTCCGAACTCGGCCGGCAAGATCACGTTCGCCGGCCAGGACATCACCGGCAAGCCGGCCTACACAATCGTCCGCAACGGCTTGGCGCTGGCGCCCGAAGGCTGGCGGTTGTTCGTTCAGCAGAGCGTGGAGAACAATCTGATGCTCGGCGCCACCACTGTCGCCGGCGAAGGCCGAAAGCGCGAGCTGCTCGACAAGGTTTATGGCATCTTCCCGAAGCTCGCGGAACGTCGCCGCCAGCGCGCGGGCACCATGTCCGGCGGCGAGCGTCAGATGCTGGCGGTCGGCCGCGCGCTGATGAGCGACCCGCAACTGCTGATGCTCGACGAGCCAAGCCTTGGGCTGGCGCCCGCGATTGTGGAAGACATGTACGACACGCTGCAGCAGTTGCACAAAACAGGTCTCACGATACTGCTAGCCGAGCAATCGGTGGAGCTCGCTCTCGAAGTATCTGGCAGTGCCTACGTGCTGCAAGTTGGGCGCAATGCGATGTCCGGTTCCTCGAAGGATCTCGCCAACGACCCAAACGTGCAGAAGGTCTATCTCGGATTGTGATCGAAAGAGGACAGCGCCATGACCACCACCAACCAGTCACCGCAGCAAACCTTCAACGAAGGCGGCTACGACATCGAGATCGCAGTGCAGGGCTATCCCGGCAAGGCGGTGTGTCACGGCGGTCTGGGCTGGAGCACCATCGCTTTGCTACGTGGCCATGCGCGCGCCGTTCTGATCGACACCGGTTCGTTCGGCCAGCGCAATCTGATCCTAGATCGGCTCAAGGCCAACGGCCTCTCGCCTGCTAGCGTCACCGATGTGCTGCTGACCCACTCGCACTGGGATCACTCGATCAACTGGGTCATGTTCCCGAAGGCGAAAATCCATATCGACGGCGGCGAATTGGATTGGTCATTGAAGGAACCGTGGGGGGCGACGCCCGTGCCGGAGCTATACGTGCGCGAACTCGATGCCTCGGCGCAATTGATGCGCATCGCGCCTGGCAGCGCGACCGTTCCCGGCATTTCGGTGCACGCCGCGCCCGGTCACACACCGGGACACGTGTTTTTCGTGCTGGCCGGCAAGACACGCGATATAATCTTCACCGGCGACGCTGCCAAGAACCGCGCAGAGATACTCTCGCGCACTGCCGACATGACCTACGATCAGTCTGTGAGCCGCCGCTCGATTGAACTCATCTGGGAGTTATGGCGCAAGCGGCCCGGCACAGTGCTGGTTCCCGGCCACGATGTCCCGATGATCCTCGATAACGGTGGCGAACCGAAATATATGGCGCCGCGCGAGGCCGGTATCTCCTCATGGTTTGGTGAAACCCTCGATCAACTCAAAATGTTCGACCTTACCGTCTAGTCGGGCGGTTTCGCGAGCATTCCGACCGGTATCGAATCATGCACTGCCCACGCGACTTATAACTGGCCTTGTCGTGCATGTGTCCGCTCATACACTGTCGCCCAAAAAGATGCAGCGAGATGGCTCGGTCGAACACATGGGAACGAGCTGCGGAGACGATATGCGCGAGCGTAACAATCCCTGCCCGCCAAATCCACCATGAGCGCATTGCCGACAGTGAAGGGCGGCCCGAGTTCGTCGTCCTCAGGAGCGCCTTACGAGACCTTTCCCGCAAAACTCCCGCAAGCGTCAGCGGCGCTTCCGGGAAAAACACGCTAACCCATTGA
>JANMNO010000179.1:0-87959 GCA_031374115.1 Hyphomicrobiaceae bacterium
GCGCGTGCCGAGAGTGAGGCAGTAGGCGAGAACACCCATGACGGAGGTGTAGATGAGGTCCATGAGTACGTCGATCGCGCGGGTCGCGCGCTCGGGGAGCCAGTTGGTGAAGGTGTCGACGATGATGTTGGCGCGCCGGACCTGCGCGAACGGCAGGAACGTGAAGACGGCGACCGCGGTCGCCATCTTGACGAACTCGAAGTCGCCCTCGATCGGGGCGCCAAATAGCCAGCGGCCGAACACGCTGCACACAACAAGCACCGCGACGCCCAGTGCCAATAGCCCGCCGAGGATTGCGATATAGCCGGTAATCCGCTCGATGAGCGGGGCCCGCAGACCGTGCCCCGCACCACTACCGGGGCTGGATGTGTTGCTCATCTCGTCTTGTCCCCACCCTGGTCATTCGTATTTACCCGGGCGCGCTCCACGGCTTCCCGGAGGGCAATCATGTTTTTTCGTATTTTGCGACGAGCACCTTGGCGGCCTGGATCAGCTTCGCGCCATCTAGGCCTTTGGCCTTTACTTGCTCGATCCAAGCGGTGTGAACAGGCTCCGTTGCCTTGATCCACTTCGTCTTTTCTTCTTCCGATATGACGCCGATCGTGTTGCCGCGCTTTTTGACCATGTCGAGAACGCGGATCGCCTCGGTGTCCCACATGTTGCCGGCGAGCTTTGCGAACTCCTGACCGGAGTTCTTGTCGAGGATGGCCTTGAGATCGGCCGGCAGACTGTCGTATTTAGTCTTATTCATGGCGAGGAAGAAGCTTGCCGAATAGAGCGTTGGCGAGCCCGGAATTTCGGTGTGGAACTTGACGAGTTCCTGGACCTTGACCGCTGGCACGACTTCCCACGGGATGACCGCGCCGTCGATGACCTTCTGCGCCAAACTTTCGGGGACTTGCGGCACCGGCATGCCGACAGATACCGCGCCGAGGGCTTTCAGGGCTTCGCCCGCGAGCCGCGTCGGGTTTCGCAGTTTAAGCCCCTTGAGGTCGTCCATAGTGACGATGCCCTTGTTGGCATGGATCAATCCGCCATCGTGTGCCCAGTAGCTCAGGATCTTCACGTCTTTGACTTCGTCTTTGAGGTACGTGTCGGCAAACTCCTGCGCTGCCTGTGCGTTCACAATGCCACGCTTCGAGGCGATGAAGGGCAGCTCGAACACTTCAGTCGTCGGGAATCGGCCAGGGGTCGAGCCAGGCAAAGTCCAGACGATATCTGCGACGCCATCGCGAACCTGATCGTAAAGCTGGGGCGGGGTGCCACCGAGCTGCATCGAGGGAAAGATGTCGATCTTGATCTTGCCCTGACTGTCCGCCTCGACCTTCTTGGCCCAAGGCGCCAGCATTTTGGCGTGGCCGTTGGAGACGGGTGGCAGGAAGTGATGCAGCTTCAAAGTGACGACTGCCTGTGCCCGAGCGCTGGTGATCACGGCAGGGCTGGCGAGCGCAGCGCCGGTGGCAGCGAGCATGCGTCTGCGGGTAATTCTCATTGTAGTTCCCTCCATGTTGATTTTCGTGTTTTTGCTCTTGAAGCCAATTCTATCGCACGGTTTGGCTGCGTCACCTTGCATTTAGTATGAGTTACAGGCGGGGAGTCCAGGTTGGCCGTTTAGGATTGAAATTCCTTTTGATGCCATCCCAACAGTCGACATAATCGCGCTGCAGTTCGGCCAGTTCGAAGGCATACCGGGTGACGCGCTGTGGATGACGGGTCTCGAACATGAATGCCATCGTGCCTTCGAACTTGTGCGGCTTCAGCTCGGCGGCGCTTGCCTTGGCGAAGGCTTCCGCATCGGGCCCGTGCGGCAGCATGCAATTATGCAGCGAGAAACCACCGGGTACGAACCCCTGCGGCTTGGCGTCGTATTGGCCGTAGATTAGCCCCATGAACTCGGACATGATGTTCATGTGGTACCAGGGTGGCCGGAACGTGTTCTCCGCGACCGCCCATCGGTCGGGAAAGATGACGAAGTCGATGTTAGCGGTGCCGGGCGTCTCCGACGGTGAAGTCAACGTCGTGAAGATCGATGGGTCGGCGTGATCGAACAGCACGGGGCCGACGGGCGAGAACCGGCGTAGATCATATTTGTAGGGCGCGTAGTTGCCGTGCCAGGCGACGACATCGAGTGGCGATTGCCCGATCTCCGCGCGCCACAGCTTGCCGCCCCACTTCACAGTCATGCGGCTAGGCGTTTCCCGGTCCTCGAAAGCGGCGGTTGGAGTTAAGAAGTCGCGCGGGTTCGCGAGGCAATTGGCCCCGATCGGGCCGCGCTCAGGTAGCGTGAACGAGCCGCCATAGTTTTCGCAAAGGTAACCGCGGGCAGCATCGTGGCCGTGCAGCTCGACGCGAAGCTTCACGCCGCGTGGGATCACTGCAATCTCACCGGGAGCAATGTCGATGACGCCGAACTCGGTCCACAATCGCAGCGCGCCTTGCTGGGGGACAAACATCAGCTCGCCATCGGCATTGTAGAAGTAGTCGTTCTCCATCGAGTTAGTGACGAAGTAGATGTGCGCCGCCATACCCGCCTGGCTGCCGGCATCGCCTGCCGTGGTGACCGTATGGATGCCTTCGAGAAACGTCATTTTCTTCGACGGGATTGGAACCGGGTCCCACCGCATCGGCGCGGGCGGTACGCTGACTTCGTCGCAAGGCGCGGTGCGCCAGAGCCCGGCATCGATCTCACTGAACCGGCCCCAATGCTTGACGGTCGGCCGGATGCGATAGAGCCACGAGCGCTCGTTGGTGGTACGCGGTGCCGTGAATGGGGAACCAGAAATTTGCTCGGCGTAAAGTCCGTAGGCGCAACGCTGAGGGCTGTTGCGGCCAATCGGTAAGGCGCCGGGCAAGGCTTCGGTCTCGAAACCGTTACCGAAGCCGGGCTGATAACCGGCGGTGGCTGCAGTGAGCTTCGATGTTTCTGCCATCGGATGCCTCCTCGGATAGATGCTTAGCCTTCGTGGACCTCGGCCGATTTCATCGGCGTGCCCTTTTCCAGTGTCTGCCACATCTCGACATCGCGCTCGGCCGTCCAGATGCGTGGATGATCGAGCCCTTTGGCTTCATCGAAAGCGCGCGACACATTGAACGGCATGCAGTGCTCAAAGATCACCCAATGTCCATACTTCGGACGCAGCTGAGCCATGGCATCATCATACACCTGTTTTAGGTCGGCTCCCTTGGTGGCGCCAGCCTTAGCGATGGCAAATAGATCAGCCGTGAAAGCCGCCGTTCCAGCGATTGCTTCCTCGGCTTCCTTCGCGCTCATCAGCGAGCGCCCGCGGCCTGGGACCATGCGTTCCGCTCCGAGAGCCTTTACCACCGCAAGCGTGCCCGGCCAGTCCCCGAAGTGTGCGTCGCCGCAGTATGGCGTGGCGCCGAACTCGACGGTATCGCCGGCGAACAGAACTTTCTCTTTGGGTAGCCATACAACTGTATCGCCAGCGGTGTGGCTACGGCCAACGTGAATGATCTGCACCTCGCGGCGGCCCATCATCAAGGTCATGCGCTTGTGAAAGACAATGTGCGGCCAGGTCAGGCCGGGGATGCTCTCTTTACCTCGAAACAGGCGCGGAAATCTGCCGATCTCGCTGTCCATGTCCTGTTGGCCGCGTTCGGCGATCAGCGCCTGGGTGGCATCGGACGCAATGATCTCGGCGTCCGGATAGCCCGATGCCCCAAGCACGCGCACAGCGTGATAGTGGGTGAGCACCACGTGCTTGATCGGTTTGTCGGTCACGGTGCGAACGCGGGCGATTACGTTGGCTGCCATCGCCGGCGTCGCCTGCGCATCGACGACGAGCACGCTAGCGTCGCCGATCACGATGCCTGAGTTTGGATCGCCTTCCGCCGTGTAGCCGTAAAGCCCTGCCCCCAACTCGTCAAACGAGATGGTCTTATCGGCAAGATCCTGGCTGCTAGCGAAGTTTGCCATGTCGAAGCGTCCTCTTTGTGTTGCGCATGGCGACTCCCCTGCGGGGAGCCGGCCGCCATGCGCGGGCGGGCGTGCCCTTTAGGCGGTTGTCTGAAGCGTGCTGTCCTTGCCCATTGGTGTAATGCCTTGGCGGGCTTTCGCAATGGCTTCGCGCAAGACGCCGATATCGCCGATGTGGTTCGCCAACAGCAGGATCAGCTTGGCATTAAGCAATCGGCTCTGCTCCGGGTTCAGATCGCGGTGCGCCGAGACGAGTGCCTCGTAGGCGTCATCGGGATGGGCAATGTTGGGTTCGGTGTTGAGCATGGCGGCCTCAAGCATGTCCGATGGCGCGATGTAAGGCAGCCGTTATCGACGCTGGATCAAGTTTACGAAAACGCGCCGCCACGTGCTGGTCCGGACGGAGTAGATATGTAGTACCAGCGCGCGCGTCATAGCGCTGCGCGAGCAGGCCTTGCACGTCTTCGATCACTATTTGACCATCGGCTCCCGGCCGTTGCGTGCCGCCGGGTACGACGACAATCAAGCTTAGTGGGGCAGGGCCTTTGTATGCCGCAGACACTGTTTGGCCATCGGTAAAGTGGACCAGGCAAAACCCGGCGCCGACGTGCCTCAGGAAAAAGTCCGGACGGCCGCCGATCGAGATCGCAGCGTCGGCAGCCGCTGCGCCCGGCAGCATCCCGCCCGCGAATACATCGGTGTCGGGCGTATTCAAGGGCGATCCGGCATAGGTTGTCGGCAGCGATAAGCGACCGCTGTTGACGAGGCGCCGGGCAAACGCGCAATCGCGCGCCAGTTCGAGCGTCGCATCGCGGAACGCGCGGCTCGCCTCGTTCTTCGGCGTGATGAAGTCCGTGCTGCGGGTCGAGTTCAGGATGTTCTCATCCGCTGCGGCGACGCGTTCGAGATCGTAGCTGTCGAGCAGGCTCGCGGGCGCCCGGCCGTCGAGCACCAACCTGAGTTTCCAGGTCAGATTGTCGGCATCCTGGATGCCACTGTTGGCACCGCGCGCGCCAAAAGGTGAAACGCCGTGCGCACTGTCGCCTGCGAATAGCACGCGGCCGTGGCGGAACTTATCCATGCGCAGGCACGAGAAAGTGTAGATGCTTACCCACTCGAGTTCGAACTGGGCGTCCTCTCCGAGTAACGCTTTGACGCGGGGGATCACTTTTTCGGGCGCGCGTTCGGCGATCGGATCGGCGTCCCAGCCGAGTTGGAAATCAATGCGCCACACGTTGTCGGGCTGTTGATGCAGCAACACCGATTGGTTGCGATGGAACGGCGGGTCGAACCAGAACCAGCGTTCAGCCGGGAAGTCGGCCTGCATCTTCACGTCCGCGATGAGGAAGCGGTCCTGGAATGTCTGGCCACGGCTTTCCAATCCCATGAGCCGTCGCACGGCGCTGCGGCCGCCGTCGGCAGCGACAAGATAATCGCAGTCGAGTTGGTAGGTGCCATCCGGCGTCTCGACGTCCAGGCGCACTCGATCGGCATTCTGGGTGACTCCAGCGATCTTGCTCTTCCACCGGATGTCGAGATTGTGCAATTCACGCGCGCGGTCGAGCAGAAAGCCTTCAACGTAGTACTGCTGCAGGTTGATGAAGGCGGGCCGCCGGTGGCCGCTCTCGGCGAGCAGGTTGAACGTGTAAAGAGGCGCATCGCGAAAAAAAACTTTGCCAGTGTTCCACGTCACGCCCTTGGCGACCATGCGATCGCCGACGCCGAGACGATCGGCGATTTCGAGGGTGCGCTTGGCGAAGCAGATCGCGCGCGACCCGGTCGATAGCCGGTCATCGTCATCGAGGAGAACGACGGGCGTTCCGTGTTGGGCGAGGTCGATCGCGGCGACGAGGCCGACGGGGCCAGCCCCGGCAATGACGACAGGGTGGCGCGGGGGCATTTTCGCGTCGAGGTCGGCTGGCCTTCGATAAGGCAGCGTGAGCCTCTGGTAGTCGGTAGCCGCATCGATCATGCAGGTGCGGTCTCGTTTCTGATCTGCCCGGCGATGACGCCGGCGGCGTGCCGCCCGGCAATGTAACCGAACGTCATCGCCGGGCCGATCGTAATGCCGCCGCCCGGATACGTGCCGCCCATGACGCTCGCTGCATCGTTGCCGACGGCGTACAGACCAGCGATACCTTTGCCGGACTGGTCGATGACTTGCGCGTGTTCGTTGGTGGCGATCCCGGCGAACGTACCAAGCTCTGCTGGCACTACGCGGACGGCGTAATAAGGGCCATGATCGAGCGGCGCGACGCACGGATTGGGTTGGTGCCCGACGGCGCCGTTGAAGCGCTGATAGGCATCGGTACCGCGATTGAACTCCGGATCTTCGCCACGCACCGCGTGACCGTTAAAGGCTGCGATCGTGCGTTTAAGGCCATCCACGTCGATGCCGGTTGCGGCCGCAAGTTCGGCAACGGTTGCGCCGCGCTTGACGTAGCCCGACTTGACATGCGGACCGATTGGCATCGGTCTTGGCCCCAGTGCGCCAAGACCAAAGCGGCGGATCGCGCGGTGATCACAGACGATCCAAGCCTCGATAACGTCGTCGTTGCGGCACACCTCGACGAGAGCCGGAATATAAACGTGATACGATTTGGCTTCGTTGGCAAAACGTTTGCCGCGCCGGTCGACGGAGATATAACCGGGCTTGCCGCGCTCGAAAAAGTGCGGGAACGGGATCGTCGATCCGTCGGGTTGGGGCACGAGCGATACCGGCGCCCAAGCCGCCACGTGATGCACGTTATCGTCGAGTTGACCGCCAACCGCACGGGCCACTTTCAATCCGTCGCCGCTGTTGCCGGGGGGCGGTAGGCGCTGATGGTTCTTGCCGGCAGCGCGATGCGGATACAGTTCCTTCGTCAGCGCGTCGTTGCCTGGGAAGCCGCCGCAGGCGAGCACCACACCGCGCCGGGTCACGACCCGGATACGCCGGCCCTCGCGCTCGACGATTGCACCGGTCACGCGTCCGTCTTCTCGCACCACTTCGATAATCGGGGAGGACAACCACAACGGAATGCCACGTTGCTCTGCCTGCCACGCCAGACGTGCCACGAGCGCGTTGCCGTTGACCAGCCGTGTTCCTCTGCCGTGCGTAATCCGGGAGCGCGCATGCTTCGCGACCATGCCGGCGATATGTGCTGCCGACTTTAACGACGTCGTCATGTTGAACACGTGCGGCAGGTCGTTGCGGCCTACCATCATGCCGCCGAGCACGCTCATGGTCTCGACCGGCGGCCGCAGCGTGTCGAAGCGATTGCCAAGCCTAGTCCCGTCAAATTCGTCCGGCGAGAGCGAGCGTCCGCCATTGGAACCGCCGGGCTCGTCGGGGTGATAGTCGGCCCAGGTTGGGGCGATGATGTAGGAGACGAGACCTTCGCGCTCGAAGCGTGCCAGCATCTCGTGGCCCTGATCGACGAACGCTTCAGCCTTGGCGCGGTTGAGCCGGTTGCCGACGTGGCTCGCGAGGTAGGCGAGTGCATCCTCGCGGCTATCGTGTACGCCGGCTTTGGCTTGATGATGATTGCAAGGGATCCAGATCACGCCAGCGGAATAAGCCGTGGTGCCGCCGAACAGTGGTTCCTTTTCCACCATCAATACATCCAGGCCCTCGAGCTTGGCGGACAGCGCCGCTGCAAATCCACCGGCGCCCGAGCCCGCGACGAGTAGATCGCAAGTGATGGTTTGATCGGGCATGACGATATCTGGGTCCAGTTCAATTCTGCGGTGGCCAAACAGCTGTATCGTGATCGGGATGCTGGTGGGATGCAAGTTTGGGCGCACGCGACGGGTCAACCCAATCGCTGGTTTTCTGACTGGGCAATTGGCTGATCGTTTCGACCCCAGGAATATGACTTTCCATGCCGTACTGTGTGGTGATCGGCACCAGCGCCGGATGGTCGAGCGAGCCGACGGAAATCGATACCCGGTCGTTGTCTAGTTGGCGGTAGGTGAGCGGGGTGCCGCAGTCGCCGCAAAAGTCGCGGGCGATAACCTCCGAGCTTTTGAAGAATTTCGGCGTGCCGCGGGTCCATGCTAAATCGGCGTGCTTCACGCCTGCCAACGCCTGAAACAAATTGCCGGATGCCTTCTGGCACATGCGGCAATGGCAGACGGACGCGTTGTTTGGTTCAGCATAAAGCGCATAGCGCACGGCGCCGCATTGGCAACCGCCGGTGTGGAGAGATTTTCGAGAATTCGGTGTGTCATCGGTCATGATCGTCGAGCCTCGTGATCGTAGAGGCAACGACTTTACGACTAGCAACGGCGCGAGGCCACCCCTTCGGCGTCGAACACATGCCCGGACAGAGACTTGCCGCGTTTCGATGCCAGATGCAGCGCGAGTGCTGCGATATCGGCCTCGGTCGACAGGCAGTTGACGCTCGAACGCGATGACAAATCGGCGCTTAATCCACTGCCAGCACGCGGGCCAACCGCATTGATCCGGATACCCTTTTGCGACCAGTTACCGGCCTCGACCCGCGTCATCGTTGCCAACGCCTGACCAAGAATGCTGGCAAAAGCGGCGTCGGCCTTGGTCCGAGCCGTCGGGGCTACCACGACGTTGAGAATAAGCCCTTCGGTCCAGGTCAAGCTCATCCGGTTGGCTGCGATCCGCGTCACCAGGCAGGCCGAGCGAAGTGCGTCGGAGACGGCAGTTTCGATATCATCGATGCTGGAGGCGTGGTTCAAGACCCCGGCTGCTGGCGCGATGACGTTGACGACGGCATCGATGCCACCGTACGCCGATGAAGCACCTTGCGCGAAACGTACGATTTGGTCAAAGCGGGTCAATGGCTCCTCGGTGGCGCGAATTTCGGTTGCCGAGTTGGCCAAAACTTGCAGCAACGCTGTGGACTTGTGCTGTGCGTCGTCATCGGCGCCACGGGTCATCTGCAAAACGATGCGGCAGCCAGCCTCGGCAAAGCCGCGAGCGATATCGACACCAACATCGGTAGAAATACCGGTAATAAGGATACGCGCGCCTTCCAACTCGCGGTACTGGCGCACATTGCGGATGCCGGAAACGACGCTGGTCAACATTGAACTATCCTCCTTACGGACGGGCACCTGAACACCGGTGACCCGGCCGACGCAACATCACGCCGATTCGGCTAACGACATCTAAATGCCGCCCCGATTCGGGTCGGGCTCTGACCGCAACAGGGCGCGATTGGGGCAGCATGCTCATTGTGGATAAACCCCACATTATCGGCGTTTTTTCTTATCACGGAGGTCGAAAATACCGGCTCGGGAGCGGGGATCCTCGCCTGTGGAAAATATTTGGTGTTTCTGGATTTTCTGCGTTCCAGTCGTCGGTAGAGCGTCGAGAAATAGCACCCAGCCGGGTGCCTTATAATAGGCAAGCCGTTCGTTCGCCCAGGCATGGATCTTTTCTGCGAGCGCGAGATCTGGAGTTTCGCTCTTGGCCGGAACGACGCAGGCCAGCACTTCCGCCTCGCGCGTTTCATCGGGACATGGCAGCACGGCGACTTGATGCACCCAGCTCGCTGATTGCAGCACAGCCTCGACTTCAGCCGCCGCGATATTTTCGCCGGATCGCCGGATCATGTTTTTTGATCGGTCGACGAAAAACAACATGCCGGTTTTGTCCTGGCGCACGGTATCGCCGGTATGAAACCACCCCGTTCGCCAAGCATCCGCGGTCGCTGTACTATTGTCGAGGTAGCCGGAGAAGAAGCCGTGACGCGGGCCTTGCCGTCCGCCCCAGCGCACGACAAGCTCGCCTTCGGTATTGCGCGGCACTTCACAATCTTGCGCATCGAAGACGCGCGCTTCGAGACCACGCCTGGGCCGCCCGAATGCCCGCGTGTCGATCAAGCGCGGCTCATCGATGACGGCGAGGATGCGTCCGGTTTCGGTCATCCCCCAGATTTCCACCAGGGGAAAGCCGAAGCGCTCCTCGAAGAGCTCGTGCAACTGCGGCTCGACACCAGCGCCGAGGCCGAAGCGGACTTGGTGCCCGCGATCGTCTGGCGAAGGTGGCTGATTGAGCAGCAGCGGCGGCACGACGCCCAGATAGTGGATGATCGTCGCCCTCGTTTCCGCGATCTCTCCCCACCAGCGCGAAGGGCTGAAGCGCTCGGGGATGATCAGGCAATTGCCGGTTAGCATGACCATGGTGGCGGTAACCGCCTGCGCGTTCATGTGATAGAGCGGCAGTGGATTATAGACGCGATCGTCACCGTCGCGGACGGCGCATAGTCCGCCGAGCGACGCGTACCAACGACCTGCCTCCAGATAATAACGGTTGGTTAGAATGCATGCCTTCGGCCGGCCGGTGGTGCCGGAGGTGTACATCAGGCCGCACTCAGCATTGAGGCCGGGCTCCCATGCGCCCGCACGTCCGGCGGGCGTGGGAAACACGCTCAGCAGGTTATCTGCATCGAGCACGGGCAACGACCTCTCCCGTTCCGCTCCAACGCGCTCGAGATCGGCAACACGTTCGCTCACACAAACAGCAAGGTCTGCGCGACTGTGCGCCATCTGATACGCCATCTCGTCGTGCCGGTAGTCGGGGTTGATCGGCACGATGCCGACGCTGAGTGCGTTCAGTGCCAAGTAGTGCTCGAAGAAAACCGGCCGGTTTTCAAGCAGCAGCGCGACCCGGTGACCGGGCCCGTAGCCGGCGGCTGCATAACGAACACGCAAAGCCTCAACGCGCGTCGCCATCTCGCCGTACGAGATATCACCCCCCTGCGGCCAGCAGTTGCGATCGCCACGTGACGGGACGCAGAGGAAAGCCGCAGTGGGCCGCAACGCCTCGGTCGCAGCAAATGCCTGATGGACAGATTGAACTCGCACACCTAACTCCACGCTACCGATCTGCGCATACTACATCGACGGTTTGCGTATGCCAGCACGCTTGCAGTCGGTGGCGTTCGCTCGCAGGATGGCAGGCGAAACACACGACGCAGGGGCCAAGGATCAATTCATGACACAATCGAGCGGGGCTGCGCCGGTAATTGCGATGCGGGGCGCGGGCTACTACAGCGAAAATACCGTTGGCGCGAAAGCTGTGATCGATGCTGCCGGCGATCTCGTAATGCAGGCGCTTGGCGAAATGGATCTGGCTGAGACTTCCGGTCCGTTCGCCGTTGCCGACTATGGTGCTGCGGATGGCGGGACGTCACTCGATCTGATGCGGCGTATCGTGGCAGAGGTGAGGGCGAAGCGCTGCAACCGGCAGATCACGATCACCTACACGGATCTCCCGCACAACGATTTCTCGGCATTGTTTCGCCTGGTGCATGGCCACCTCGGCAACCAGCAGGGCACGCCACTCGGCCAGCAGCCGGGTGTGATGACGTTCGGCAGTGGCACCAGTTTCTATCGACAGATATTGCCCGACGACACGCTGTCGCTTGGCTTCTCGGCGACGGCGATGCACTGGTTGTCGCGTTTGCCGGGGCCGATTGCCGATGCGGTTCAGGCAGTCGGCGCGACGGAGTTGGAGCGGGCGGCATTCCGGGCGCAGTCGATGGCCGATTGGCAGACGATACTGATGGCGCGTGCACGGGAAATGCGCTCCGGTGCGAAACTTGTCCTGGCAAATTTCTGCGAGGATGAAGACGGCCGTTATCTAGGTGCGACAGGCGGGCACAACATGTTTGCGGAGTTCGCACGTCTCTGGCGGGCGTTGCATGAAGCGGGAACTATCACCGACGCGGAGTACCGTGCCGCCACCTTCCCCCAGTTCTACAAGACGCCGGCCGAATTTGCGCAGCCGTTCATCGAGGCGGGGTCGCCGGTGGCTCAGGCAGGATTGCGGCTCGACCATATCTCGACGCGCGTCACGGGCTGTCCGTATGCCGCCGACTTCAAACGGCACGGCGACCCGCAAGCCTTCGCCAAGGCCTACATTCCGACACTGCGATCGTGGACGGAAAGCACGTTCGCCGGTGCGCTAGGCAAGGGCCGCGACGCAACCGAACGCCAGTCAATCATCGATCGTTTCTATCAGTCCTATGAGGACGCGGTTGCCGCGACACCGGCGGGACACGCGATGGATTATGTGCACTGCTTCATGGTGATCACGAAAGCGACCTGATCGGCGCTAGCCTGTCGGACCGGTGGCAACCGGCGTACCAGCGTCCTCGAGGCCCCACTCGCTCCATGAGCCATCATAGACGGCAGCATTGGTCTGCCCCAGCTGCGCCAACGCGAGTGCGATGACGCCGGCGGTTACGCCCGATCCACAGGTTGCTACAACCGGCTTCGCCGCATCGACACCAGCCGCTTTGAAGATCGAGGTCAATTCGGATGCGGGTTTCAATGTGCCGTCGGGATTGAGAAGTGAACCGAAGGGCACGTTCTTCGAACTGGGAATATGGCCCGAACGAAGACCTGCACGCGGTTCCGGAACAGTACCAGCGAACCGGCCGGCCGAACGCGCATCGACGATCTGCGTCGTCTTCGAACCGATCAAGCCTTGCACGTCATCCTTGTCGCGAACAAGTTCGGCGATTAGTCTGCCGGTGAAGTGACGCGGCGTGCGCAGTTGTGTCACCTCGTCGGTAACGGGGCGGCCTTCTGCTTTCCATTTCTTCAGGCCACCGTTGAGGACGGCCACGTCCTCATGTCCCATGGTGCGGAACATCCACCATACGCGTGCCGCAGAATACAGCCCCTCGCTGTCATAGACGACGATACGCATGCCATCACCGATCCCCATCTTGCGCATCCGGCTGGCGAACTTCGCAGCCGATGGCAGCATGTGCGGCAGCGACGACTTTTCGTTCGAGATGTCGTTGATGTCGAAGAACATCGCGCCGGGAATGTGTTCTTGCTTGTACTCGGCGAACGCATCGCGCTGGGCAGCTGGGAGATGCATCGAGCCATCGAGAATGATGAGATCGGGGGCGCCCATGCGCTCAGCCAGCCATGACGTTTCGACCAAGAACTTCGATGCGGTTTCAGTCATGGCGCGCTCTTCCTTTGAGGGACGATGTTCAGGCGCTAAATAAACGCGACGCGGATGCGACGGTTCAATTTGCCCTTCTTTTCAATCTTTGTAACGGCCAGTCGGGCTATTTCGCCGGTATTTTTGACATGCGTGCCGCCGCACGGCTGACGATCGATAACGCCTCCCTCGCCGATCAGCACGAGCCGGACGCGGCCCGAACCCATCGGCGGCTTGACCGCCATCGTGCGCACCAGGTTGGGGTTGGCTTCGAGTTCGGCGTCGGTGATCCACTGCTCGCTGACGTCGTGATTGCCATCAATGAGTGCGTTGAGTTCGGCCGATAGCCAGTCCTTGTCGATGGCATCGGCATCGGCGATATCAAAATCGAGACGACCTTCATCGGCGCCGATTTGGCCGCCGGTAACGGGGAACTTAACCAAGCTGCAAAGCAGATGCAAACCGGTGTGCATGCGCATCAACTTATGTCGATTGGTCCAGTCGAGGGTAGCGGTGACGTGTGTCCCCGATACGGGCATCGACGCGAGCGGAGCTGCCGGAACATGCACGATGGTTGTCTTGTCGGCGTCGTAGACCGCGGTTGCAATCGCGACCGTGCCGATATTTGGAATATCGATCGATCCGATGTCGCCCGGCTGCCCTCCTGCCGATGCGTAGAAAACTGTGCGATCCAGCACGATACCGCCCCGGTCGGTCACGCTCAATATTTTCGCCGGCGTGGAATCCAGATAGGCATTGTCGCGATAGAGTTTCTCGGTCATCGACTCAAGCCTTGCCGGGATCGGTGAATGCAGTCGGGACGGCTCGATTTTCGACGAGCCACGGCGGAACAGGCAGCCCTTTCGAGGTCATGAACTCGGGGTTGAACAACTTGGATTGGTACCGTGTGCCGTAGTCGCACAGGACCGTCACGATCGTGTGGCCCGGCCCCATCTCGTTGGCCAACCGCATCGCGCCGGCGATGTTGACGCCTGACGATGCGCCCAGGCAGAGCCCCTCCTCCATCATCAACCGATAGACGAGGTCGACGGCTTCGGCGTCCTCGATGAGGTAGGACCTGTCGACAACCGCGCCCTCGAGGTTCGCGGTAATCCGTCCCTGACCGATACCTTCAGTTATGGAGGAGCCGTCCGATTTAAGCTCGCCTGTCGTGTAGTAGCTGTGCAATGCCGCCCCATGTACGTCGGCAAGCGCGATCACGATGTTGCTGCGTCGTGCTTTCAAAGCCATCGAAACGCCAGCGAGAGTGCCGCCGGATCCGACCGCGCAACAGAACCCGTCGACCTTGCCGCCGGTCTGCTCGAAGATTTCCGGTCCGGTGGTGTCGATGTGAGCTTGGCGGTTGGCAACGTTGTCGAACTGGTTGGCGAAGATTGCGCCGTCGGGCTCGCTGGCATTGAGTGCCTCAGCCAATCGGCCCGCATACTTTATGTAGTTGTTCGGGTTTTTGTAGGGGACCGCTGGCACCTCGACGAGTGTCGCGCCGAGCAACCGTAAGGCGTCCTTTTTCTCTTGCGCCTGCGTTTGCGGAATGACGATCACACTCGTGTAGCCGAGCGCCGCGCCGATCACGGTCAGCCCGATGCCGGTATTGCCGGCCGTTCCCTCGACGATGGTGCCGCCCGGTTTCAATGTCCCGCGACGCACGGCATCCTGGATAATGAACAACGCCGCACGGTCTTTCACCGATTGGCCAGGGTTCATGAACTCAGCCTTGCCCAGGATCTCGCAGCCGGTCTCTTTCGAGGCGCGGCGCAGTCGAATGAGCGGTGTTCGCCCCACGGCGCCGGCGATCGTATCAGCAGTAAACAAGAGGCGATCTCTCCTAAGTGCAGATTATTTACGCACACGTCCGAATTCGTGACGGCGTTTAACCCCGGATTAACCCAGCTGCGCGCATTGTCCAAGGGCAACATGAAGTCAGTAAGGCATCTAACACAAGTGCCGGTATCACGAGGATGACACACATGACGGCCCACTTGAAGTCCAGTCTCGCCTCGGTAGCACTTGTTGCCGTCTTAGCCATCGCATCGCCAGCTTCCGCTGCGGACCTCGGTGGCTATCGCGGCTCGATGAAGGACGACGGCTACGCCCATGCAGGTCCGGTCGGCAGCGCCGTTGGTAGCTGCTACTTCCGGGCCGACGTCGGCTATTCCTGGTCCCGCAACCCGGACATCAAGTTCCCGGTTGACAACACTGCATACAACACCTTGAACGGCACCAGTTTTGCCAGTGGCAGCGACGTCAGTGGCGTCAGCATGGAAAATGGCTGGCTGGGCGAGGGTGGCTTCGGTTGCGGCTCAGGTTCATACGGCATTCGCGGCGAGCTGATGCTGGGCTATCACGGCGAGCGTAAAATCGATGGCGAGCCGCTCTACTACGCTGGTCCCGCAGTCGTTGGTCCGCCCGCGCCCTCCCTGGTCGATCCGGCGCACACCTCCGTCAAGACCTACACAGCGATGGTCAACGTCTACAAAGACCTCGGCAAGTTCGGTAATGTGACCCCATACGTCGGTGCTGGTATCGGCGTTGCTTACAACCAAATGAGCGAAGTGTACTTCACCGGCAACCCGGCGCTGACCAACCGCATCGCCGGCGATAACGACATCGCGTTAGCTTGGTCGTTGATGGCCGGCATCGGCTACCAAATCTCGGATCGCGCCATCCTCGACGTCGGCTATCGCTACCTCGACACGGGCAAGATCTCATCGCAGCGCCATGACAACGCCGGCAACATCAATCCGCGGGTCGCCGTCGACGACCTCGCTGCACACGAGTTCAAGGTTGGCCTGCGCTATCACTTCGGCGCCAGCGATTGCTGCGCCCAGCCAGCCTACGCTCCGATGAAGTGACCCTCGGCTCCTATAGGTGAATTTGCCAAGGCCGCTCCTCAGAATGGGGGAGCGGCTTTGGTCGTTTCTGTTTGCGCAGCGATCCTGGCCAATATCTTGCGATCACCCCTTCAGAACACCGCATTGGTGAAACAAATCGTAAGGGGTCGTATCGAAATGGGACGTTTCACACTTATCATGTGCGGTGTTTGGCTTGCATGCGCTCTGTTTTTCTCCATCGGATAACGCGCTGGCATCAAGCCTACGCCCCCACCGTCCCGTGCCACCACTTGCCGCCGAGGACGACGCCTTCGGACAGGATGCGCTGTTTTCCTTCCATGTGCTCGCCCATCACGTCGACGTAGTCGAACTTGCCATCCGCGATTTTGAGGACGGTGGCATCGCCGACGGAGCCCGCTTTCAAAGATCCAAGTTCGGGACGCTTGAGCGCCATCGCGCAGTTGACGGTGCTTTCCTTGATCACCTCTGCGAGCGGCATACCCATGCATAGGAACTTCGACATGGTCGTCACCTGGTCGAACGCCGGGCCGTCGATGCACAGCACGTGTACGTCGGACGAGATCGTGTCGGGATAAAAGCCGTTGGCTAGCATCGCGCGGGCGGTCTTGAAGGCGAACGATCCGGCACCGTGGCCGATATCGAAGATCACGCCACGCTTGCGGGCAGCCAGCACCGCAGGTTTCACGGTACCCTGCGCGGTGCACGGCGCATTCGGGAATGGACGGAAGGCGTGCGTCAGCACATCGCCCGGCCGCAGCATATCCAGCACTTCCTCGTAGGAGGGCGGTGGATGATCGATGTGGCACATCAGCGGCATGCCGGTTTCCTCGGCGACCTGCAGCGCGATGTTGAGCGGTGCTGCCCCCTGATCCCCAGATGAATGCCGCCCCACGCGAACTTTTATGCCGACGATCACATCGCGGTTGGCGTCGGCAACTTCCATCGCTTCGCGCGGTGCCATCAGTTCCATGTTCTTGCTCTCGCCGACCATGATCGTCTTCGAGAAGCCGAAGATGCCGGCGAAAGAAACATGCAGATAGGCGAGGATGCGGGCTTCGGAGCGCTCGATCACGTGCTTGCGAAACCCGGCGAAGTTGCCGGGTCCAGCGCTGCCGGTATCGATCGAGGTGGTCACACCAGACTTGCGGCAGAACTCATCCGCGTCGATGCCGAGCGAAGTACCACCCCAATAAACATGGGTGTGCAGATCGATCAGGCCGGGCGTTACGACGTAGCCCTTCACGTCTCTGATCGCAGTCGCCGGAGTTGCCTTCAATGCCTTGCCGACGCCTGCCGCCTTGCCGTCCTTGAAGCCGACATCCATCACGCCGTCGATGTTCTGCGAGGGATCGATAACGTGGCCATTGCGTAGGATGAGATCGTAGGACATGTCGCCGCCGCCTTTGGATGGATGGAATGGTGGCAGTCTAAGCCGAGATCGCACGGCTTGTGCTGTGAAAATCGACAAGGCAGCACCGGCGTGCGGTGCATGGCTCAGCTCAATTGCTGGCGCAGCATCACCAGGCAATCACGAAAGCCCGTCAAATCCGACATGCGCTCGCCGACATCGATGCCGTTGACGACCACGTCGGTGCCGGATTCATGAACCGCAATCGCAATCATCAGGTTCTCGGCCAGCCCGAAGTTCTCGATCTCGACGCTCGCGTGATCGCAGTCGAAACGCAACGGCGGTAACAGCCGCAAGGCTCGGGCTCTCGCGGCATAGTCGCCGCTGGCGTTGGTGTAGCCCAGCGCCGGTTTGCCGAGCGCGCGCATGAAGCCGACTTCGTAAGCCGTCCCCGCATCCATCGATGCGCCGCGGAAGGGCGTCATGTTGGCGATGACAGCGTCGGCCGAACGCATCAACGCTTCGTTGGCAAGTGCAATTCGTCGGGCTGATTCCGACTTGGAAAGGCCCGTCAGGTCGAGGCTTGCATCGAGCGGGAATAGACCGTCGAAGCCGTGTTCGTTGCAAAGCCGCTGCTTCTCCAATCCGATGGATTCTGCGTCAGGCAAGAAAACTTCGGGGCCAGCGAGATAAACGCGTGAGCGGGCGCCGCAGATCATGACCGGGCGATCTCCTCGTCTTGCAGCGGCTTGAACAGTGCATGCTCGCCCGGCACACCCTTGAATTCAAATTCACCCAGATGCTGAGCACCGAACTTAAGTTGCGATGCAAATGCTTGCGACATCAAGATCGGCTGACCCAGCTTCTCGTTCAGGCGTGTAATCCGGTTCGCGATATTGACGTCTCGGCCGATTACCGTGAAGTCCAGCCGCTGACCCGACCCGACATTGCCATATGCAGCCTCGCCGTAGTGCAGCGCGATCCCCGCAATGAGCGGCGCTGGCAGCGAGCCCAACGCGTTGGCCCGCGCGATCCGGGCTAAACTTCCCTTGGCGGCGGCAAGTGCCTGGGTACATGCGCCGTTGGTGTGTCCGTCATGCTCCTGGAAGATAGCAAGCACGCCATCGCCGATAAATTTCAAGACTTCGCCACCACGTTGCTCGACCTCGGGCACAACACAATCGAAATAGCGATTGAGAAGATCTGTAATATCTTCCTCCGGTAGGATCATTGACAAGTTGGTGAAGCCGCGCAGGTCGCTGAATAGCAGAGCGGACTTGATGCGAGTGACCTTGCCGCGATGAATATCGCCGGCCAGAATGCGCTTATGCGGATCGCCGCCGACATAGGTTTGCAGGATTTCATCGAGGATGCGCTCGCCGGCGCGGATTTCCATGACGCTGCGAATGGCTGGGACAAGTGATCGGAAGAATGAAAATTCCGCAGCACCGAAGCCGTCGGGATGTTTGGTCGCGAACGTCAGTCCGTTGCGTTTGCGACCGTTCGAAAAAAAGATTGGGATGCACACGTAATGCGTGAAGCCACCTGCGCGCAATTCGGGCACGACGCCGTACGCATCGGGCGCGATCTCCATCGGCCGGAATTCGACCCATTCACCGGTGCGGTGCGCTTGCGCGTAAGGGCTGCGCTCATAGCTGCGGTCGGATCGAGCACCATACGGAAACAGACGCTCGATCGTCTTGCCGCCTAGGTGCCACTCGCGTCCGACGGCCTGGGTCGAGGCATTGAGCAGTTGAACCACTGTCGCCGACCGGGCAATCGGCACACCAGCGGCGACGATCCGCTCGCAGAGCTCGGTCAAGGCGTCGCTGAGGTCGGGCATGAATACCGCCCGTTCGAGGAGCCAGTTGCGGATCTCGTCAGCTTTCCGTTTCAATCGTGTGTTGTTGTTTGCCATCGTCGGTCTTATAGCGCGGACTTGTGCGTTGCGTCATTGCCCGTGGTGAAATGCGCAATACAGACAAAGCCGATCTCGCGGACACGCCTCGCGCAATCGTGAACAGCTCGAGGATAATCCATGGCAGTGATCGACGGCTTGTTTGTCACCAAACTATATCGGACTGAGCTTGCCGAACCGGGTGCTGCTGATTTGGCGCGTAGCTGCCGGGCGATCGAGCGGCAGGATAAGGCAGGGCGGGCTTGGTCCAAGGCCAACGCTTATCGCGGATATACCTCGTACGCGTCGCTCGATGATCTGCCGGCGCGAACTCCCGAGTTTTTGGATCTTAAGACTGTGATCGATCGCCACGTTGCCGCTTTCAGCGACGCGGCAGCGTTCGATCTTGGCCGGCGCAAATTGAAGCTCGACAGCATATGGATCAACATTCTTGCGCCCGGCGGCGTGCATACAGGCCACATCCATCCGCACAGTGTAGTGAGCGGCACCTATTATGCAGCTGTGCCAGCGGCAGCGCGCGCTATCCGTTTTGAAGATCCAAGGCTCGGCCTCATGATGGCCGCCCCGAGGCGCCGCGACGATGCTCCCCTGGATCAGCGCTCGTTCGTTGAACTTGCGCCCCAAGCCGGCACTCTGTTGTTATGGGAAAGCTGGCTGCGCCACGAGGTGCCGATGAACCAGGCCGCGCAAGACCGCATCAGCGTCAGCTTCAACTACCGCTGGGGCTGAGCTTCCGGCGCATAAGCACCTCGTTCGTACCAGTTTTCAAAAGGTCTTCCAGAATAGTGACTTGCGCGTAGCTGCAGCTGGCATAGAGCCTTAACGCGCCTGCGTTGAACGCTGCGGCGCAAATCCACGCATTGCGTGAGCCGCCAGCCTCCGCCTCGCCGGCGAACCATTCCAGCAGAGCGCGGCCATAGCCCTTGCATTGATGCCCAGGCACGATCGCCATGAACTGCATGTAAGGTCCAGCCAGCCATGGGTGGCGCACAACGGCCACCCCGAGCGGCGCCGGATTCGACTGCGATCGAAGAGCCAGCCGAATGCCACCGTCGAACGCGGATGGTGCGAAGAGCGCCGTCAAGTTTTCCGCAGAAGTGCCGTAGCGCGACCACGGCGGGATCGCGGCGAGAATTTCTCCCAGTTCGCGCGCCTCTTCGGCTTGAATGGCCGAGAGCCACAAGCCAGTGCCGTCAAGATCGTAGCGCTCAGCGCGGAATGCTGGTGGTCGTGCCGGGCTTCCAGGCATTCATCGTGGCTCCAGACGGTGCGGGTTTCTTGCTGAACAGGAAGTCGTACTTGTCGGTATCACCGGGCCGGCTGTCGTAGCACGTGTCGGAGATCACCGGCGTGCCTGCGGCCAGCAACTCGCTGACGGTAACAAACTCGAAACCCAGGGCCTTGAGCTTGGGGATCGCGAGCGGCATTGCTTCGGCGGTGTGGTGTCCACGCCCGTTGGCGTGCGCGATGATGATCGAGCCCGGCTTGGTATTTCGCAGCATGGCATCGGCGATCGCGCGTGCCGATTGCGAAGCCGACGGATCGCCCGTCGATACATCCCACTGCACGCTGACGAGCCCGTTGTCGGCCGCCGTCTGCAACGCCGCCGGGCTGCACGCGCCGAAGGCGAACCGATGCAGCGCAATGCGGTCTGATATGGGCGCCATGCCGCCAGCTTTCGCGACGCAGCTCTTTGCGCCAAGTTCAGCCCGGACGCTGCGGTAGGCACGATGCGGATTGACCAGTTCGTCGACGAGCGCCGATCCGCTCAAGGTGCGCACGTTGCGATGGGCCCAGCCATGCCCGCCAATCTCGAACAGCGGGTCGGAGATCAACTGTTGTGCGCGCTCATCGTGCGACATCAGCCACTTGCCGCCAGTGAAAAGCGTCGCTCGCGTGGCGGTCGCCCGCAGATAATCGATGATCGGGCCATCGTACCCCGCCACCTCGCCGGGCTGTTCACACAAGTCGAGCGTGAGGGCGATCAGCTTGCGTCCCTTTGGTAATTCGACCCGGCGTATGGCGCCGCGCAGCTCTGGCGGCAGCGGCGTGACTTGTCCGAGCCCCGTTGACGGCGGAGCGATTTGCGAACCCGCCGCACCGCGTACAGGCTTCACTTCAGCCGGCGATGCCGCCAAGCTAGCCGACGAGAAACATGCGCGTTGTAACGCGCCGTTGCCGCCTGCCGAGGCATTGCCCGCGACCGCCACCATCATCGCAGCCACGGCAATCTGGATCATCGTTTCGCGAGCGGCGCGCATGCAAGTTCTTCCCCGACTGTCCGTTCGGGCTTAAGCTAATCGTCAATTGAGGTCCATATCGAGGCAATGGAGCCTTCCATGCTGATCAACTGGCGCGGTAGCTTCGTGGAAACGGAAGATTTATCCGTGCACTATGTGCGAGCAGGCAGTGGTCGCCCGGTCGTTTTCCTTCACGGCTGGCCGGAATTCGCGCGCACGTGGCTGCATAACCTGCCGGTCCTGGCGCAAGAGTTCGACTGTATCGCGCCGGAGTTTCGCGGCTTCGGCGAAACGGCAATAAAGCGCGGCCGGCGCGAAGGTGGAACGCCGCCGCAACTGCTGGCGAGGGAACTCAGGGACTTCCTTGATGCGCTGGGCCTCGGGCCAGTCGATATCGTGTCCCACGATGTCGGCTCGTTCGTCGCGCAGGCGTTCGCCCAAGCTTACCCGGCTTCAGTCAGACGGTTGTTCTTCTTCAACTGCGCTTATCCAGGCATCGGTGCGCGCTGGGGAGACGCGGCAAATTTCTCCGAACTCTGGTACCAGCAGTTCCACCAGAAGGACTTTGCGGCAGCACTCGTCGGCTCATCGCGGGATGCCGCACGTATGTACTACAAGCACTTCCTGACGCACTGGACCCACCAGAAAGGCGCATTCGCGCCCTACCTCGAAGAGTGGGTCGACAACTTCATGCGGCCCGGCAACATCCAAGGTGGCTTCGATTGGTACACCGGCGTCGCAGCCTTTCGCCGGCGCATGATGCAAGGCGACGCTATGCCGAGGGTGAAAATCGCAGCTCCCACCTATGTGCTGTGGGGGCGCCACGACCCGGTACTGCAATACGCCTGGAGCGACAAGCTCGGGGGCTACTTCGAAACGCTCACGCTCGAGTGCGCCGAGGACGCTGGCCACTTCGTCCACTTCGAGGTGCCCGAACTCGCCAACAGCCGCGTTGCCAGATTTCTGGCGTGAGGCGACATCTCACCGTCCTTTGAAAACCGGCTTGCGCTTTTCCATGAAGGCGCGGCGGCCTTCAACGTAGTCGGCACTGGCGAAACAGGCATCGACCAGTGCATCGAGGCTGGCCAGGTCCTGCAAAGCCGGGTTGGCATTGAGCGCGTCGATGCAGCGCTTGGCCGCCAGAATTGACAGTGGTGCATTATGAGCAATTTCGTTCGCAAGCGCCGTGGTCGCAGTTTCCAACTCGTGCGGCTGGACGACGCGGTTGACGAGACCCATCGCAGCTGCTTCCGCTGCTGAAAACCGCCGGCCCGTGAACAGCAGCTCCTTGGCGCGGGCAGCCGACACCACACCCAGCATCGGCCTCATCCAGCGCGGATTGTAGCCGATACCGAGTTTGGCCGCCGGCACCGAGAATTGCGACACGCTCGACGCCAGGCGGATATCGCAGCACAAGGCGACTTCGAGCCCGCCACCAAGACAAAATCCGTTGATCATGGCGATCGTCGGTTTAGCCGAAGCCGCCAACGTGTCGAACGCGACGTTGTTCAACTCGTTATACGACGCGGCTGACGTTGCGGTTCTGGTCTGCTCGAATTCGGAGATGTCGGCGCCGGCGGAGAAGGCTTTGTCGCCGGCCCCGCGCAGGACGACGACGCGAACCTCACTATTTTGTTCGGCATCCCTGATCAGGCGAGGCAATGTTTCCCACATCGCCATGGTGAAAGCGTTGAGGCGCGCCTGATTATCGATGACGACATGCAACACGTGATCACGAAGTTCGGTCGTCACGCCAGACGCTGAAACGCTTGAAGTTTTCATCTTGCAGTTGTCCTAAGGTGGGGGCGTCGCCATGTATCATTCATCGGCGCGTATATTGCACGATAAAGCCACAACCCAACCGTGCGCCAAGCGTTGACTAGGGCTTCGACGCTGGCTAGGCAGTTTGGTGCGCATATGGCGTCCGTTGGTGTCGAAGGAGTGTGCCATGGCACAGAAACATTTGAGCAATGTCCAGAGCTTTGTCTCCTCTGTCGACCCGATCTGGTCGACGTTAAAGACCGAGGCGGAGACAGCTGCCAACGCGGAACCAGCTCTGGGCGGCTTTCTCTATGCGACGATCCTAAGTCATAACCGGCTCGAAGATGCGGTTTGCCATCGTCTGGCGCAACGGCTCAATCACACCGACGTAGATGCAACACTGATTGGTCAGACGTTTGCACAGACACTGGCGCGCCATTCCGAACTCGGCGACCTGTTCCGGGCGGATTTGGAAGCGGTGTTCGACCGGGATCCGGCCTGCACCCGCTATATCGAGCCGTTGCTTTATTTCAAAGGCTATCATGCCCTTGTCGCGCATCGCTTTGCCCATTCGCTGTGGAACGAGGGACGGCGAGATTTCGCGCTCTACCTGCAGAGCCAGTCGTCGCGCATTTTCGCAGTCGACATCAATCCGGCAACGCGCATGGGACGCGGCATCATGCTCGACCATGGCACCGGCATCGTCATCGGTGAGACGGCGGTGGTCGGCGACAATTGCTCGATTCTGCAGGATGTGACGCTCGGCGGCAACGGCAAGGAGACCGGCGACCGCCATCCCAAGATCGGCAACAACGTTTTACTTGCGGCTGGCGCCAAGGTGCTCGGTAATATTCGTGTCGGTCATTGCTCGAAGGTGGCGGCCGGCTCAGTGGTGTTGAATGACGTCCCAGATAACAAGACGGTTGCCGGTGTGCCGGCCCGGATTGTCGGCGACAGCGGCTGTCCCGAGCCCGCCCGAATGATGGATCAGCGTCTTGCGCCGGATGATTGCGGATGCCACTAAAGGTCCTGAAATAATCAGGAAAGTCATTACCCATGAAAGACGACGTCCCGAAGTTGCAAGCCTATCTGCGCAAGACGTTCAAATCCGACGCGGTTCGCGTCGTCATGCACGGCCGCAAGAAGGATATGGCGGAGGTCTTCATGGGTAGCGACCAGATCGCTCAACTGTATCGTGACGAGGAGGACGGCGAGGTTAGCTATCAGCTCCAGATGGCGATCCTCGACATCGATCTTGAAGGGCTCTGATCCGATGGCCCTCTATTCGCTCGATGGTAAGCCGGTGATCATGCCAGCCGACGGTCAGGCTTGGGTCGCGCCCAGCGCGATATGCGTCGGCAATATCACGCTCCACAGCGACGCAAGTATCTGGTTCAACGCTGTCGTGCGCGGCGATAACGAACCGATCGTACTTGGTGAGCGCTCGAATATCCAGGATGGCTGCGTTCTGCACACCGATCCAGGTTTCCCAATGACGATCGAAGCCGATTGCACGATCGGCCATATGGTGATGTTGCACGGTTGCCGGATCGGACGCGGAAGCCTGATCGGCATTGGCGCGATCATTCTCAACGGCGCAGAGATCGGCGAGGAGTGTCTGATCGGCGCCGGCGCTTTGATTCCCGAAGGCAAGAAGATCCCGCCGCGATCGGTCGTGATGGGCGCCCCCGGCAAGATCGTCCGGTCCGTCACGGGGGCCGATATCGAGCGCATACGCAATGGCGTTGCGAGCTACCAGCGCAACTGGAAACGGTTTGCAGCCGGGATGAAGCCGCAAACCTAAGTCTCACAATTTTGCAGTCATTTGATCCATGCGTGCGAAGTCGTGCGCTTTTCCTTCACGCCTGAAAGTGCGCTCGGTGCTTGTGCTTGTTTCGGGTCAAGTGACATCCAAACGCGCGGGTCTACATACGACTGCCGCATGACGTATTCATAGGGTGTGCGATGCCAGGGCAGTACGTTCGATGTCTTGTTGTCGAGGATAAAGTCGCCCTGCACCGTGCGGGCGGTCAAGATCGCGTGCCCCTCGCCCTTCTCATCCTTGACGACGGTCATCAGCAAGCTGCCGACCGGCCAGCCGCGCTTGATCAATAGATGACGCTTGAGGAGTGCATAATCCTCGCAGTCCCCCCTGGTGACCGGCAGCGTCCAAAACTCCTCGACGCCATACAACTCGATGTCGGTCGCAGGCTCGATAGAATTGTTCACGACGCGGTTGATATCGTCCAGTTCGGCGAGGCGTTGGGGGCTGGCTGAGAAGCGCATGGCTTCGGTGGACGCTTTCACGCACTCACTCGGCGCGCGAGCGCAAAAGTCGACGAAGCCATAGGGTGGTGCGGCTTGCCCATAGACGCGCATGTATTGCGGCGATCGTTCAGGCAGCCGCGCCGTGCTGTCATTGGCAGCGGCAGGCTCGGCCCAAGCGCCAGCTAATACCAGGATCAGGGTGAGGGAGCGGATCGCACTGTCGAAAGAACGCTGCATACAAAACTCCAACGCATAAGACGCACGAAGACGATAGGCGGCTCCCAGAGACTGGAACCAGAGCGGGTTCATCCGAAATACCGCCGCAGTGCGTCCGGATTTTGTATGTCGACGAATTGTACGCCAAGCCCTTCTGGATGGTAACGCACAATTATCGCTCTTAGTTTCCCAAGTAGTACCTGCGTGCCCAGACTTGGCCTCGCAGTCGTCATAACGGACGCGCCTGAGATCGAAACGTCTTGCAGTACCACTTCGATCTCGTGATCGTCGGGAAGGTGCATCGTGCGTGTGCTTGCTCCCGATGTGATCCGCTCATGCCCGGTACGACGGCCCTCGATCCCTTCGAGTTCGGCGCGATTAATGAGCCAAGTGATGTGAGCGGCGAGCTTTTCCCGCTTGTGCAGGGTGGCGGTGAACTTTAACGCAAACCCGCCGTCGAATGTGCGAACGACCGTTCCTTCGACACCGCCGAGCTCTTCCAGATAGGCGATGATGCGCTCGCCATCATCGACCGCGACGGGGGACATGAAGGATCCGCCACCGACAGAGATGTCATTGCTGCGGCAGGGGTATTCCTGCTTGTTGCTGCGCATGAAGCGGCCAGCCAAGCTGATATCGAACCGCAAATGACGCCGTTTGCTGCTTTCATCACCGGTCGTAGCCGGGCTGGCGGTTCGGCGATCGACGCTGAGTGCTGGGCTCGAATGGGCCATGTTTTCCTGCGGCGGCTCGTGCATCGGCACGGATGGGGAGCCACAGGCACAAATCGCGCAACCCCGGCGCGAGCTCATGTGCAGCTCTTAAGCTTGTAGGTTAGCTCGATGAATTTAACGGCTGCCTAACGGAACGCATCTTTTTAGGACGAAGTTTGAAGTTTTGTTTCGACGGCTTTCGGTCGACTAGACTTTGTCGCTTTCGAGCTTCGACAATCCGCCTTCGTAGACGCGAAATTGGCGGCGCTCGGAGCGCACGAGCCTCGCTTCGCGCAGGTTGGGAGCAAAGGGGTCTTGCCTTTCAATGGCGTCGGTTGTCGTCACCGAAGTGCTTATGGGCGAACTGATGCCATGTTCGATCAGCACATAGCTTTCGAGGCGTGTAGTGCCCAGCCACGCCGGAGGGGAGATGCAACTGATCGAGCCGACGATGCGATCGAGTACGTGGCTCGAATGTGTCAGCGGTAACAAAATAGACTCAAATCGGGCGCGCCGGCCGTCTTCTGCGATCGCGTCGAACGTCAATTGCACGACCCCGCTGCCCGAGGTCAGGGTCGCAAGCTGAGACTGGATATTTTCCCGGTCCGCCCCGCGCCATAAATCCAGGAAATTGCGGCCGCGGAACTCAATGCCGAATGTTTCTAAAATGCGGGTTCCCGCGAGCCGAAACCGGAAGCAGCCGGCTTCCACCCGCTCCAAAATGAACGTTTCGGGCAGGATTGATCCAATGCGCGCCGGTTCGATATCGAAACGCCGTGGAGCGATGCGGTTGCCCCGCACTTCGTTCCAGTAGGCGTACAGGATTTGACTTGTCTTGTGTTTCATCTCGCACTTTCCCGAGAGCCGCATGGACAACGGCTCGTGGACACCTGAGCAGATTTCGTGCCAGCAGCGCGCCAGCCCTGAGCCTTCGCTGTGCATGCCTAATCCGTTGCGGTTGAGGTCCGTCAAGGTTATGGCCAAAGACTGAGCGCACGAGTGCTCTTTACCAGCTGAGCGAGGATCAATCGTTGGCGACTTCACAGCCTGTCTTCAATGCCCCCAATGTCGTCTTGGCCACCATTGCGGCTCTCGCAGCGCTGCATGTCGGGCGCGAATTCCTCGACCCCGAGACCGAACGCTGGATTGTGCTCGCTGGCGCGTTCATTCCCGCCCGCTATGTCGGCGAGGCTCTCCCCGGTGGTCAAATTGCCAGCATTACGTCGTTCGCCACGCATATGGGACTACACGGCGACTACGCGCACTTGGCAATCAACAGCGGATGGATGTTGGCCTTCGGCAGTATCGTTGGCAGGCGTATTGGCAGTTACCGTTTCTTAACGCTGTCTCTCGTCACCGGGATCGCGGGAGCGGCACTGTTCCTCGTGATGAATTGGGGATTGTTGGCGCCGATGGTCGGCGCTTCCGGGGCGATCTCAGGTTTGATGGGAGCCGCGGTCCGGTTTATGTTCAATGCTCGTGCGACGGGTGGGCGCGATGGTACTTCGCTCGTCCCGCCTATGAGCCTCCTGCAAGTTCTACAAGATCAGCGTGCGCGACTGATGATCGGCTCATGGGTGGGGATCAATCTGCTCTTTGGTTTGGTCTTCGACCGGATATTTTCCGCTGGCGGCATCGCCTGGGAGGCCCATCTCGGAGGTTTTGTCGCAGGATTGATATTGTTCGACTGGTTCGACCGAGTAGTGCCAGTGCCAACCGGCATTGCCGAAGACGTCAAGCCCCCCCTGGACTGATGTCTTGCCTTCGGCCGGTAGTTGGCAGACGATCGACCAAAACAACGCGAGGCAACTGACAAGGAGTAAAGACCATGAACGTTGCGGCAATTCTCAAGGGCAAGGGCGGCGCGATTACCACCGCACGCAGCGATGCCCGCGTCGCTGCCGTGGCAGGATTACTTGCACAGCATCGCATTGGTGCCGTCGTGATCGTCGGACCGGCCGGCCAGGTCGAGGGCATCGTCTCGGAGCGCGATATCGTCAAAGCGATCGCCACGCGAGGCAGCATGTGCCTCGACGAAACGGCCGATGCAATCATGACCCGGCATGTAATAACGTGTGAACCGAGCGAACCTCTCGATCAGCTGATGTCAACAATGACGGCCGGACGTTTTCGCCATGTGCCGGTGGTCGAGGGCGGGAAACTGGTCGGTATCGTGTCGATCGGCGATGCGGTGAAACATCATATCGCTGAGGTTGAGCTGGAGGCGCACGCGCTCAAGAATTATGTTCTGGCAGGCCAGGGTGGATAGTCGCGATTACTGAATCTGCGGTTGGATGCCGCCGATCGGCGTCTGATTGCGCGGCTCCAGCACGCGGCGGGTCTCGAGTTCGCGCGCGATATCCTCGACCTCGCGACGGGCAGCTAAATGACCGCGATCGATCAGCTCGTCGGCGCGATGGAAATCGAACAGCCCGATACCGCTGAGTTTCGGATTGATCAGGGCGTCCGGCGGATCGCCAGCCAACCGTGACCGCGCGATTCGGTCCTGCACGATGTTGAACGCGTCGATCATGACGGTCGATATTCCCGGCACGTTCTCGCCACGACCGAAGATTTGACGTTTCAGCAGGTTGCGAACGTCGAGCCCATTTTTCGCTGGAGCGGCCTCGGCCGCTGAAAGATCATCCGCGGCATCGATGTGCGACAAAACAGTGCCGCGCCCGCACATGTCCGAGTTGAGATTGACTGCGATCACGTACCGGGCGCCGAGAGCGCGGCAGACGCTGACCGGCACTGGATTGACCAAAGCGCCATCGAACAGCCAACGGTTATTGATGTTGACTGGCTTGAAAATGCCGGGAAGCGCGTAGGAAGCCCGCATCGCGGAAACCAAGTGACCGCGCGAGAGCCAAACTTCATGACCGGTACCGATCTCGGTTGCAACGGCGGTGAACGCACTATCGAGTTGCTCGATCATGGTGTCGCCCAGCGCTACTTCAAGCCGGCTGCAAAGCCGCTGGCCGGTAATCAACCCCGAGCCGGTGAAGTTGAAGTCGAGATAGCCGAAAACCTTGCGCCGCGTTAACTCCCTGGCGAAATCTTCGATGGCATCAAGCCGCTGTGCTGCGAAGCAGCCACCGACAACGGCGCCGATCGAGGTACCAGCGACGATGTCGGGAACGATACCAGCATCGTGCAAAGCTCGTAGAACGCCGATGTGGGCCCATCCACGTGCTGCGCCTCCGCCTAGCGCTAGCCCAATTTTCATCTTTGCCATCGACGGATACCTTCCAAGTCTCAATGCCTGAAAACCAGGCTGGTTCCGCCAGTTGGTCCGAGTGCGAAGGAATGATCCGAAGGCAGAGAAATTGCAAATCGCATGCCGCTAACTATAATGCATTTGGATGAATATCAGCTTAGCAACTATGATTTTGGTCAACGACAGCTAGCGTCGGCAATCCTATGGGTGACCACGTGAAATGCGGGCGGTCGCTCGAGACTTGACGTGCCAATTTACGATTGCGCGGCCACGAGCCTGGCAGTCTGCAAGGATGTTGGTGCGACGACGGTCCGATAAAAGCAGGATCTTGCACCCGTGTGACATGCAACTCCATCGCCTCGGATGTGCGCGCGAATGAGCAAAACATCCTGGTCGCAGTCGACGCGGACATCTTCGATGTCGAGTAAATTTCCGCTTTCTTCGCCCTTGCGCCAAATTTTTTCACGAGAGCGGCTCCAAAAATGAGCAGTTCGCGTCGTCAAAGTAAGGGCAAGGGCCTCCGCGTTCATCCACGCAAACATGAGCACCGTGCCATCTCCGGCATCGCAGACGATTGCCGGAATAAGCCCAGCGGCGTCGAATGCGGGCATGAACACATCGCCACTTTCAACGTCAGCCTTGGAACTGCGGGGAGAAAACGGCATTGTCAGCATCACTAAACCGCCTCCAGTGCGGTCAAGCGGTCACAGCCGCAAGACCTCGAATATGATCGCATGACTCGCTATATACTGATTTCTGAAGTGATCGCATCGCCGGTATGGGTCGGGCGCGTGATTTTGATGGATGCAAAGCGGATACCTTCGATGGCCGATCTTAATGAGATCTACAACTCAAAAATTATCGAGCTGGCAGCCGCAATACACGGGGCCAGGAAACTCGACAATCCTGATGCCACGTCGACGCAGCACTCGAAACTGTGCGGTTCGACAGTTACCGCCGAATTAAAAGTGCGCGATGGCGTCGTGTCCGAATATGCCCAAACCGTAAAAGCTTGCCTACTGGGGCAAGCGGCAGCTTCGGTCATGGGTCGCGAGATCGTCGGATCGACGCCTGCAGAACTGCGTTCTGTGGGTGCCGCCATGCGCGCCATGCTAAGGGGATCGGGCGAACCGCCGTCTGGCCGGTGGGCCGATCTTGCGGTGCTTGAGCCGGTCAGAGCCGTCAAAGCGCGTCATGCATCGACGCTCCTGGTTTTCGACGCGGTCGAAAAAGCGTTGCAGCTGATCGACGACCGCCAAGCTGCCCCGTTAGCTGCGCAGGCGCAATGACACCCTCGTCCATATCAAAAGCACTGATGAAGGCGCCGGTCCACGCCTATCGATGGACCCTCAAGCCTTTGCTTGGTCACGAGTGCCGTTACCTGCCCACGTGTTCCGCCTACGCTCTCGAAGCGATCGATCGCAACGGCGCATGGCGCGGCTTTTGGCTGTCGGCATCGCGGGTCTGCCGATGCCACCCCTGGGGATCGTCCGGCTTCGATCCGGCTCCTGATGTGGCGCACGAACACCATGCCTTTGCGCCTTGGCGCTACGGCCGGTGGGCTGCGCGGCACGAGATAGGCCGTGCCAAAAGCCAGCGTTTGTGATCAACGGGGCAGCGCTCCAACTCCAATAGTAGAACCGGAGCGGCTGCAGCGCCCGATGCCGCACGGATGCGCCGCGATGCGAGGCCCCTTTCCCAGATCATCAGCGTGCTTTTCGTTGATTCCACTCCAGGAACTGCTGGAACAATCGGGCCTGTTCGGACGCATCGTCGGGCGCCGCGCGTCTAGCCTGTTGGCGCGCAAGGCCTCGATCGATCGTCGGTGTTACAGGGTTCGCCGCTGCCAGCGCATCTAGCTTCTGCTGCATCGCCGGGAACCGTTTCCATCCCGGGACCGAAGCTGCAAGATTGACGCTTTTCCAGTTTGCGTCGTATGGCGGTTTTTGCAACTGCCCGAGCCGGGACGCAAACCGATCGACAAAACGGGCGAGCCGGCGATGGCGGTCACTGCCGGGCGGAGCATTGGCAACGGCGAGTACCACGGGCACGCCGATCGTGGCGATCGTCTGGCCCTCCAGGATCAGCTGCGGATAGTCTGCATGCTCAAGGTTGGCCGGAAGATACAAATCTTCCAGTGCGCTCGTATACGCGACGGGGATGAGCTTGAAGCCTACAGGCCAAGACGATTGAGCTAGGGGCGGCGCCGGCTTTGTGGTTACGATCACGAAAGCTGCGACATCGGAGTTCTTGGCAATTTCCGCCAAAACCTCGCGTTGAGAATCGAACTGTTTGAGGACCTCGATGCCCAATCTTTGAAAGACGAGTGGACCGGTGAATGCCGCCGCAGTGCCTGGTGAATTGAAGTTCACCTTTTTGCCGGCAAGATCCCGTATCGAGTTGATGCCGGGGCTAACCAACACGTGTATCTCGGCCACGAATAGGTTGGCAATGAAAGCAATCTGGCCCTCGACGTTTTTTTCCTTCGTCTTGAAATGCTCCATCGCGTCGCTGTGGACAATCGCTGCATCGACACCGCGAAGGTACAAAATGTCGGTGAAGTTCTCGAACACACCGCGGGTAACGATCGGCATGACGCGAAGATCATCGCCATCGTCGGTGACCTCCGCCAATTCCGCAGCTAGCCGCAGGGGAGCACCTTCGATCCGCCCGGCGGCGATCCCGACGACCCATTGGTTGACGCTCGCACGCGTTCGGTCAGCGGACGTACTGGGCGCTGTTACCGCGGTCGATCCGGACGGCAGAGGCAACCTGTTGGGTTGTTTGACCTGAGGCGGGGCCGTAACTGGCGGCTTAGGCTTAGGGGTCGCAGCGGGAGTTTTGGTCGGCGGCGTTGGCGAGCTGAACGGCCAAAACCCCTGCGCTAGCGCACCCGTTCCGACCAAGATCGAGCACGCTGTTAATACCCCTGCAAACTTGGCCGATCGTATCAAGCCGCAATCCTCCGACAGTCGTCCACGAATGCCTAAGCGGCACCGGACGATACTGCATGGTTTGATTTAGGCGTAACCCGCTCCCTGCAGCGCGTCCCCAAAACCCGTATTGTCCTAATCACTTCAAAAACACGTCAACCTCCCAATGCGGCGCGATAAGGGCGGTGGCTTCGACGTTTGTCTAACCGGTCGCTGTAGCGATCATCGGTTGCCGGCCGTCAGGGCGAGCCGACCCGCCGCAGCCGTTCCTCCGCACCCGGCGCACCTAGCACGCGCGCCCGCTCATACCACTTGCGGGCCGTTTCGGGATCGCCCTTCAACCCTTTGACGCCCAGCCGATCAAGCTCCACGGGATCGAATGTCGAGCCCATTGCAATTGCAGCCTCGGCAAGGCCGGCGTCGGCTGCTTTCTGAAAGAGCTGGCGGGCAGACGCCACGTCGCCCCCGGCCAGTATCGAATTCGCCCTGGTCAAAAACATAACCGCGCGTTCGCGATCTTCCGGCTTCATGGCCGGCGGAGGGGCAGGAGCAATCCGCTGCAATGGCGCCGGTGGCGGCCGGGTCAGGTCGCGCGCGGGTGGCCCAAGTGACGCGCTACTCGGTTGCCGCACAACTGCCGGCGCTGCGGCGGTGCCGGGCGCGCTAAGTGCGCCGGCTGTAACCGCCAATGTTACTTTGCTTTCGGCGAGCACAGTGCCGTCGATTGCGAGTAAAGTCAGCTGGAGCTCGTTGCGTCCTAACGTCGAGAGCGGCACGGTCAGCTTCAAATCGTTAAGCCCGATGATCGGCAATGCCCATGTGCCCGCAGATACCACATGGCCATCGGAGAACACCGCTTGCGGCGGCAATCCCCTGACGCGCAGAAAACAATTGCGAGGCAAAGCATCGACGGGGCCGACTTGGATTGGCAATGGTGTTTCGACCATGGGCTCGATCAGCACGATTGCGGCCGCCGTTATGGTTGGCGCCGATTTGGAGCCCTGAGCGTGGACCGGCCCGCCGGCCAGCGTCGCTGCGAGAACGATACGTCCCGAAAGCGCACAAACGCGTAGCAAACTCGTGCTCAACATTTTACGACGCCCTCCAAAATCGCGGCCGCTGGTGCCACTCAAAGCAAAGTTAACGCGCCCCGCGAGTACCGCTCGCATACAAAAGCTCGAAATATATCCGCATCGGTTAACAGGAAAATAACTGCGTCCTCATGAGTTCAGTATCAACTCCCCATTTCAGCAATCGTCACGGTGCGCCTACACGGCGCAGCCGATCTTCAGCTCCGGCCGCGCCCAGTGTGCGTGCGCGCTCATACCATTTCCGGGCGACGACAGCGCGGGTCCCACCACTGCGCTCAAATATCTATAGCCGCATGTCGCCCGTCAAATGTGCAGCCGCAATGTTTTTTTCGTGGCGAGATCAGGGCAAAAGTCCAATCACCCGGTACCTGAGCAACAGCACTTGCTTGACAGCGGCGGCGAAGCTGCAAATGAAGTGCGCTGTGCCGATTGCCGGCACAAACCGCGATAGCCCTTACCTGCATTGGTTGGCAGCGAGTGAGAGGATGTGTCCATGCCCGAAGTAATCTTGACGATGCCCGATGGGGCAAAGCGTGCTGCACCGGCCAATTCCACCGGCCTTGACGTTGCACGGTCGATTTCGCCCTCGCTCGCCAAGCGCACGGTGGCGATGACACTCGATGGCGAGCTGCACGATCTGGCCGATCCCATTCCCGCTGACGCATCGATCCGGTTCATTGCCCGCACTGATCCCGAAGCCTTGGGGCTGATCCGCCACGACTGTGCGCACGTGCTCGCCGAAGCCGTGCAACAGTTGTGGCCCGGCACGCAGGTGACGATCGGCCCGGTGATCGACAATGGTTTCTTCTACGATTTCGCCAAGGCCGAACCGTTTCTGCCGGAGGATCTGCCTACGATCGAGAAGCGGATGGCGGAGATCATTGCCCGCAACGCCCCTTTCACCAAACAGGTCTGGAGCCGTGAACAGGCTAAGACTTACTTCAAGGCCAAGGGGGAGCTGTTCAAGGTCGAGCTGATCGATGCCATCCCCGAGGGCGAAGATGTAAAAATGTATGCGCAGGGCGAATGGATGGATCTGTGCCGCGGCCCGCACATGACATCCACCGGGCACATCGGCAAGGCATTCAAGCTCACGCGTGCTTCGGGCTCCTATTGGCGCGGTGACGCGAAGAATGCTCAGCTGCAGCGCGTGTACGGTGTTGCGTTCGGCAAGGACGAGGAACTCAGCGCCTACCTGCACCAGGTGGAAGAAGCGGAGAAGCGCGATCACCGTAAGATCGGTCGCGAGATGGACCTGTTCCACTTCCAGGAGGAAGGCCCGGGCGTCGTCTTCTGGCACGCCAACGGCTGGACCACCTTCCAGCAACTGATCGCCTACATGCGCCGCCGCCTCGCCGAAGATTATCAGGAAGTACAGGGGCCGCAGTTGCTCGATAAGTCGCTGTGGGAGACGTCGGGGCATTGGGGTTGGTACTCCGACAATATGTTTGCCGTGAAATCGGCGACGGCGTTCATGAACCCGAAGGACGAGGCCGCCGATCAACGAGTGTTCGCGCTCAAACCGATGAATTGCCCCGGGCACGTGCAGATCTTCAAGCACGGCCTCAAGAGTTACCGTGATCTACCCGTGCGGCTCGCCGAGTTTGGCTGCGTTCATCGCTATGAGCCATCGGGCGCGCTGCATGGCCTGATGCGGGTGCGTGGTTTCACCCAGGACGACGCGCACATCTTCTGCACCGAGGAGCAGCTGGAAGCCGAGTGTCTGACAATCAACGACCTGATGATGTCGGTCTACAAGGATTTCGGCTTCGACGAGGTGGTGGTGAAACTTGCCACGCGGCCCGAAAAGCGTGTCGGCAGCGATGCGATGTGGGACCATGCGGAAGGCATCTTGAAGAAGGTGCTGGACAAGATGGCGGCTGAGGATAGCCGCATCAAGACTGGCATCAACGAAGGCGAGGGTACGTTTTATGGCCCGAAGTTCGAGTATACCCTGCGCGATGCCATCGGCCGCGAATGGCAGTGCGGCACCACGCAGGTCGACTTCAATCTGCCGGAACGGTTCGGCGCGTTCTATATCGCCGCCGACGGCTCCAAGACCCAGCCGGTCATGGTGCACCGCGCAATCTGCGGCTCACTCGAACGGTTCCTCGGGATACTGATCGAAAACTGCGCCGGGCACTTGCCACTGTGGATTACCCCGCGCCAGGTGGTGGTGGCGACTATCGTGTCGGATGCGGATGAATTTGCACTCAAAGTCACGAAGCAGTTGCGGGCAGCGGGGATTCGGGTCGAGGCCGACACGCGCAATGAAAAGATCAATCTCAAGGTTCGCGAACATTCGCTGACCAAAGCACCGATCATGCTGGTAGTCGGGCGCCGGGAAGCCGAGGAAGGCAAAGTCACCATGCGGCGCCTGGGCAGTCAGGAGAACGTCACGATGGAGCTCGCCGCGGCAATTACAATGATCAGGCAAGAAGCAGTGCCGCCGGATTTGAGCCGGGCGCTTGCAAGCGCGAGCAGCGAGGTGCCGTAAAAAAGGCTGGAGCTGTTAGGCTCCAGCCTCCTCTATTCAACGATCAAGATATCATCAGTTCCAACGGCGATCGCGCGAATGCCACCAACCGCTGCGGCTGCCTTCGGAGCGCCACGTCCAGTAGCGGATGCCGGGGCGGACTGGACGGCACGCAATACGGGCGTCACGACGATTGTGGAAGTGCCAGCCAGCGCCTCCCCGCTGGCAACTGCGGTGCACGCCGTGGACAAGTTCGACGAGCGGGGCATCAGTGGAAATTGTGTTGCTTGGCATGCTGCCGATTGGCGCTGCACTTGCCGTCGACGCAAAAAATCCAGTCGCCAGCAAGCCGCTGGCAATCGCTACGATAGTTTTCATTGGGTATTCCTCCTCAGGATGGGTCGTCCAGTTATCAACGTTTCGGAAACATCGAATCCGTCGCGACGATTTCCTTCAGCGTCGAGCTCCCGCGTTTGGTCGAACTAGAACGTTCGAGTTTGCCAACGAGTTCCAAGTTTCGTCGGTCAGCCGCGACCGCGGTAAGGCGCGACCCCCTGATCGGGCAGCCAAACGCCGTCGGCCAGAACGCCGGTTTGCCAGAAGACATCGATGGGGATGCCCCCACGCGGATACCAATAGCCGCCGATGCGCAGGAACGCTGGCTGCAACAACTCGACCAGCCGCTTACCGATCGCGATCGTGCAATCTTCATGGAATGCGCCGTGATTGCGAAATGACGCCAGATACAACTTCAAGCTCTTGCTTTCGACGAGCCAATCGCCCGGCACGTAGTCGATGACGATGTGAGCGAAATCAGGCTGACCCGTCACCGGGCAAAGCGAGGTGAATTCGGGCGCGGTGAAGCGGGCCACGTAAGCCGTGCCGGGATGCGGGTTCGGCACGCGATCGAGTTCCGCCTGGGATGGACTCGCAGGCAAACCCACCTGTTGGCCTAATGTTGTTGATTTGATCATCGGCTGGGCCCTTACGCTGGAGCGAGACCGAGGCGCTCGTCGCGACGGCGTAGCCAGGCGATAAGCGGTATTGCGAGCAAGACCATCCACGCTTTGCCGGCGATCTGGCCACTGAGGTAATTGAGACTGCCGAATGCCAGCATCAGAAAGACAACGCTGTCGACCAGCAATCCGACGGCGCTGCTGGCCACGACTGCTAAGATGAGGCCTCGCCGTTGCAGCGGGGTATAAACAGCTAGGTCGGCAACTTCCGAGATCAAAAAAGCCGCGGCTGACGCTATCACCAGAGCAGGCGGCGCTATCAGTGCTGAAAGCACGGTGCCGGCAACGATCGCGGCAAATGACCAACCGATTCCCAATCGGCGCTGCACCAAGTCGCGTAGAACGAGTGCGAGGCCGATCATCAGCACCCCGCTGGGCGCTTGCAGGCCCGGGGCAACGGGTATGAGGCAAGGGCCGTTATTCGGTAAGCAGGTCGTGCCTACGTTTCCGATCAACCAGTTGGCGGCAGGAATGCAAAGGGCGAAGGCTGCGAGAAACGCCAAACCTTCCGCGTTGCGGCGGTCGAGTGTCATAAAATCTCCGATTTCTATAGCGCAACGAGACGGCGCGCTCGGGCTGGTCCCCGTGGGTTGAAGCTCATTTAGTGTTAGCTCAATCGCTCAGATCGCGCCAATCTATAGTTTTCCGGCACTGGCCGCCGCTCCAGCATGGAACGGTGTACCCCAAAAACAGTTAAATTAGCGAAACATCATAGCAGGATGCTGCTGCGGCCTTGGAAGACATAGTGGACAGAATTGACGTGGCAGCTAGCGAAGAGTCCGCAGCTCTCCTTGCTGCGATCGTTACCTCGTCGAGCGACGCAATATTGAGCAAAAGGCTCGACGGAACGATTACCAGCTGGAACGAAAGCGCCGAGCGTTTATTCGGGTATGACGCGCGCGACATAATCGGACGATCGATCCGCGAGCTTATTCCTGGCGATCGCCAGGGTGAAGAGGACGAATTTCTCGTTCGAATTGCGCGCGGTGAACGAATACAGCACTACGAGACGATCCGTCTCCACAAGAACAAGAAACCGATCGAAGTTTCGATTACCATTTCGCCGATGCGCAACACCGTCGGCAAGATCATTGGCGCTTCGAGCATCGCGCGTGATATCACCGGGCAAAAACTCGCCGCCCGAGCGCTGCAGCAAAGATCGATCGAGTTTGAAGCACTGCTCACCAGCACGCCCTTGGGTTTTGCGTACTTTGACGCCGCGCACCGGTATCTGAGGATCAACGAGGCGCTCGCTCAGATTGATGGGATTGCGGCAAGCGAACATATCGGGCGCCGTATCGAAGAGCTATTGCCGCAAAATGCGCACACGATCGGACCGCTGATCGATGAGGTATTTGTGACCGGCAAAGCAATCTCCAACTATGAGGTGGCGGGCGAAACGCCGCTGAAGGCTGGTGAGACGCGCCACTGGTTGACGGGCCTGTTCCCGGTACATGATCATACCGGCAACATCGAGATGGTCGGCATTTGGGTGGCAGAGATCACCGATCGAAAGCGGTCGGAGAGCAAACTTAGGGAGAGCGAGCAAAGGTTTCGCGGCATCTTCGATTCGATCTACGAGTACACCGGATTGCTTACGCCAGAGGGCATGGTGCTCGAGGTCAACAAGGCAACGCTTCAGGCGATTGACGTCGGCGTTGCTGAAATCATCGGCAAGAATTTTTGCGAGACGCCTTGGTGGGCACACCATCCGGACGAACGCGCTCGCGTTCGTGATGCCATTGATCGCGCGGCCCTCGGCAAATTCATGCAGTTCGAAGCGTCCTATACGCTGAAGGAGGGCTCGGTCGGCTACATCGATCTGTCGATTACTCCAGTACGCGACGATGACGGCGTCGTCGTGCTCTTGGTGCCCGAGGCGCGTGACGTGACAGCGCGGAAGGTAACCGAAAAAGCACTGCGCGAAAGCGAGCGTTTCACCCGAAGTGTGCTGGACAATCTATATGCATTCGTCGGCGTGCTCACACTCGATGGGACGCTGATCGAAGCCAACCGGGCGCCGCTCGAGGCAGCCGGCTTGAATGCGTCCGACGTGATCGGCAAGAAGCTTTGGGAATGCCACTGGTGCAGCTACTCACCGGCTGCCCAAGTGCAGTTCAAAGACGCCTATACACGAGCAGTCACGGGAGAATCGGTCCGCTACGATGTGCAAATTCGCATGACCGGCGACACCCTCGTCTGGATCGATTTTCAGTTGGCGCCACTGCGCGATGAGACTGGCAAAATCACATTCTTGATACCCTCGGGCATTGATCTTACCTCGCGCAAACAGGCCGAGGGTCTACTGCGCCGCAGCCACGCCATATATCTCAATCTGATCCAGAACGCGCCGTTCGGCGTTTACCTGATCGATGCAAATTTTCGCGTGGCGCAAATCAGCGCTGGTGCACAGAACGTGTTCAAGTCGGTCGATCCGATTATTGGCCGCGATTTTGCGGAGGTGATGCGTGTCCTGTGGCCCGAGCCGTTCGCCAGCGAGTCGATCGCGCATTTCCGGCAGACCTTGGCGACGGGCCAACGCTATCGTGCACCAAGCTTGTCCCAACCCAGGGCAGATATTGATGTCGTCGAATCATACGATTGGCAGATCGAACGGGTTTCATTGCTCGACGGAACGTACGGCGTAGTCTGCTACTTCTACGATTTGACGGAACGCCAGCGCTATGAAGAGCAAATCCGGTTGTTGTTGAACGAGGTCAATCACCGTTCCAAGAACTTGCTGGGGATCGTGCAGGCGATCGCTCGACAAACGCTCGCGTCGAGCCCGAAAGAATTCATGGCGCATTTCTCTGCCCGAATTCAATCGCTTTCGGCGAACCAAGATTTGTTGATCCGAAATGACTGGCGCGGGGTTGATATAGAGCATCTGGTCAATGCGCAGATCGCGCCCTTAAGCGAGCTTTTTGAGGCACGAATCTCGATCATGGGGCCGCGCTTACGATTGTCACCATCGGCAGCTCAAAGTATCGGCATGGCGATCCACGAACTGGCGACCAACGCAAGCAAGCACGGAGCTTTGACAAATGGCATCGGCTGCGTCGCAATCGAATGGCAGTCGAGCGGCGGGGAGCTGTCAATCAGTTGGACCGAGAGCGGTGGTCCCCCGGTGACGAAGCCGATCCGCCGGGGCTTCGGCAGCATCGTGATATCGCTGATGGTCGAGGCGAGTGTGAACGGAAAGGTTGAACTCGCCTACGAGCCAGCCGGGCTGCGCTGGCAGCTAAAATGCAGTGCCGAAAATGCGCTCAACTGAGTAAAGTCTGCGAAAGCAGCGGACCCCCGTTACTAGTACGTCAGCGCAGCTTTGATCGCGGCAAGTTCAGCTTTCGGGTCGGCGTATGCTTCGAAGGCATGGCCTGCGCGGCGATACCAATAGCGCGCGTTGCCCTCGTTGCCTTCGATCTTGTGCAGACAAGCGTGCAGCCAACAGTAGTCGCGATCGGCGGCGTCTGATTGCGCGACTTGGTGCGCGCGCTCCCATTCGCCTTCGATCGCGTGTTCGACACCTTTGATCAGCTCTTGCCGGCTCGCCATTTCTGAAATCCTCGTTCGCGCAACGTGCAGGCTGGACAAGTGCCGCAACCATAACCCCAGGCATGAGCTTTGCCACGCACACCCATATAACACGTGTGCGTAGTCTCGATGATCAAGTCGACCAGCTTTTGCCCGCCGAGCGCGTGGGCCAAAGCCCACGTCGCTGCCTTGTCCAACCACATCAATGGGGTCTCGATCGTGATGTCGCGATCCGTGCCGAGCGACAGCGTGCGCGCGAGGCTCTGCAATGTTTCATCGCGGCAATCGGGATAACCGGAGAAGTCGGTTTCACACATGCCGCCGATCAAGCGCGAGATACCACGCCGGTGGCCTAGCGCCGCGGCATAAGTGAAGAAGAGTAAGTTGCGGCCCGGCACGAAGGTGTTTGGCAAGCCGCTGGCGTCGACTTTGATTGCGATGTTCCGCGTCATCGCGGTTTCGCTGATCCCACCCAGCGCCGGCAGATCAAGGATGTGGTCGGCGCCGAGACGAGTTGCCCACTTGGGAAACAGGCCAGGAACAGCAGCTCGAACCTCATGGCGTGCTGTCAACTCGATGACGTGCCGTTGGCCGTAGGTGAAGCCCACGGTTTCGACATGGGAATAGTTTGTGAGGGCATGCGCGAGGCAAACCGTCGAATCCTGACCACCTGAGAACAGAACGAGTGCCGTCGAGCCTTTGCGCATCTGTTTTCTTCTCGCAAATTTACGCCGTGGTATGACGTCAGCCGGTCCGATAATCTCATTCGAATCTATGTTGTGCGCGTCTCGATCGAATACCATGAATTCCCGAAATTCATATGCGAACAGACGAGTTGATAGTAGTTTCGTCATCGCCGGTAGGCATTGACTGTGCGGGAAGCTAAAGCGGATTTATTTTTAAGAGACCGACTACACAGATCGCTCAACACCCGACGAAAGGCCTCTCATGACCCAGATCCTCGACATTATCGGCCGGGAAATTCTCGACAGCCGCGGCAATCCAACAGTCGAGGTTGATGTAATTCTCGAGGACGGCACGATGGGCCGCGCCGCCGTGCCTTCGGGCGCATCGACCGGCGCACATGAAGCCAATGAATTGCGCGACGACAATCCGAAGCGCTATCTCGGCAAGGGTGTCACCAAGGCGGTGTCGGCCGTCAACGGCGAAATCTTCGACACGCTGCGCGGCATGGATGCGGAAGATCAGCGTCGCATCGATCATGCGCTGATCGCGCTCGACGGCACCAAGAACAAGGCGCGGCTCGGAGCGAATGCGATCCTGGGTGTGTCGCTGGCGGTCGCCAAGGCGGCGGCAGAAACCTCCGGTCTCGCACTCTATCGTTACGTTGGCGGCGCCTCGGCGCACATTCTACCGGTGCCGATGATGAACATCATCAACGGTGGTGCGCACGCCGACAACCCGATCGACATCCAGGAATTCATGATCATGCCCGTCGCCGCCCCCACGTGCCGTGACGCGATCCGCGTCGGCTCGGAAATTTTTCACACCCTGCGCAAGGGTCTCAAGGATGCCGGACACAATACCAATGTCGGCGATGAGGGCGGCTTTGCGCCCAATTTGAAAAGTGCCGACGAGGCGCTCGGTTTCATTATGAAGTCGATCGAGAAAGCCGGCTATAGGCCCGGCGTCGATGTCATGCTGGCGCTCGATTGCGCCGCGACCGAATACTATAAGGACGGGCATTATCAGTTGGAAGGCGAGGGCAAGAAATTCGACAGCGCGGCGAACGCGAAATACCTCGCGGATCTCGTCGCCCGCTTCCCGATCATCTCGATCGAGGACGGCATGTCGGAGGACGACTGGGAGGGCTGGAAAGCACTCACAGACCTGGTCGGCACGAAATGCCAGCTGGTTGGCGACGACCTGTTCGTGACCAACACCGAGCGGCTTCTCCGCGGCATCGAGAGCCACACCGCCAATTCGATCCTCGTCAAGGTCAACCAGATCGGCTCCCTCACCGAGACGCTCGATGCTGTCGAGATGGCGCAGCGAGCGAGCTATACCGCGGTGCTGTCGCATCGCTCGGGCGAGACCGAGGATTCGACGATTGCGGATCTGGCGGTTGCCACCAACTGCGGACAGATCAAGACCGGCTCGTTATCACGCTCGGATCGGTTGGCAAAGTACAACCAACTCATCCGCATTGAGGAGGAGCTGGGTGACGTTGCCCGGTATGCTGGAACGAGCGTCATCCGCAGCGGCCGCCGATCGTCGAATTAAATTCCATAAACAGGACTTGTTGCGACGCAGCTTTACTACCCTTTAAGGCTCTCCGGCTTATCGTGGCATCGTTCAAGTATGAACACCTCACCAAGTTCTGCGTCTTTTGCGAATGACCATCGTGACTGGCTATGAGACCCATGCGGCGTCACCATAGGCTATCCCCCGTTCTGCTTGGCAGCCTGACGTTCGCGGTTTACTTCGCCTATCACGCATTAAATGGCAGCCACGGCTTCCAGGCTCGTCAAAAGTTGATCGAACGCGCCAGCATGCTGGAGCGCGACATCAGCCGCCTGGAGGCCGTGCGCACCAAACTCCAACGCGATGTAACACTACTCGCGCCTGAGCAGCCGCATCCCGACATGGTCGCGCTGATCGCTGCCGAAGTGCTCGGTTATGTTCGTGCCGATGCGCTCGTCGTCGTGCCGCACACGCGCTGACCGCCGCACCTCGATTTGATTAACGCAAATCGAAAATGCGTCGCGCAGACGCGGCTTTTATATGTCTTGGCCGCTGGTAAGCTCTGGCCGGCTCGTGTAGGTTCGACGAAAGTCTGATGCGAAGACACGAGCCCATAGAGGCTTTACGGCAAGGAGACACAATGGCGCCTGCGGATAGCAAGCGGGAAACCCCCGGCATTAATTTTCCAGAACACGGGACTCCTGCCTCGAGCGGTCCAACCTCAAATGGATCCACGCACGCTGCTTGGTCGCCTCTCGCTGCGCCTCGAGCCTCGGGTGTCAACGACATGCCGATCGCAGCATTTTCGCGCGAAGAGGAAATGACGGCCTATCGCGAAATGCTGATGATCAGGCGGTTCGAGGAGAAGGCGGGTCAACTTTACGGCATGGGGTTCATCGGCGGTTTTTGCCATCTGTATATCGGTCAGGAAGCGGTCGTCGTTGGCCTTCAAATGGCCGGTAAAAAGGGTGATCAAGTCATCACCACGTACCGGGATCATGGGCACATGCTTGCCTGCGGGATGGATCCCAAAGGTGTGATGGCCGAGCTGACCGGACGGCGCAGTGGATATAGCCGCGGCAAGGGCGGCTCGATGCATATGTTCAGCCGCGAAAAGCAGTTCTTTGGCGGCCATGGCATCGTCGGAGCGTCGGTTCCGCTGGGTGCGGGCTTGGCCTTCGCCAACAAATATCGCGGCAACGACAACGTCTGCTTTTGCTATTTCGGCGATGGCGCGGTCAACCAGGGCCAGGTCTACGAGACCTTCAACATGGCCGAGCTGTGGAAGCTGCCGGTGATCTTCGTGATCGAGAACAATCGGTATGCGATGGGCACCTCGATCGAGCGCGCTTCCGCGACAACGAACTTATCCCAACGCGGGTTGAGTTTCGCGATCCCGGGCGAGCAGGTCGATGGTATGGATGTACGCGCGGTGAAGGGCGCCGGCGATCGGGTCGTTAAATGGGTGCGCGAAGGCAACGGTCCGTACATCCTCGAGATGTTGACGTACCGGTATCGTGGCCATTCGATGTCGGATCCGGCGAAGTACCGCACGCGCGAGGAAGTCGACAAGGTTCGCGAGGAGCGCGACCCGATCGAACGCTCGCGGGTTCGCATCATGGAGGACCGTGTCGCGACCGAGGACGAGCTCAAGGCGATCGATAAGCAAACCCGCGAGACCGTCAACGCATCGGCCGAATTCGCTCAGAACGACCCCGAGCCCGATGTATCCGAGCTCTACACCGACGTGCTGTTGTAGGGGTGCAAGGGGCAATGGCCGACGCCTCCCATAAACCAGCTACGTACGCAGACTTGGAAGCGGTGCCGGAACATCTGGTCGCCGAGATACTGTTTGGCCATCTGGTGACGCATCCACGACCTGTTCGTCGCCATGGCGGCGCCGCAAGTGTCCTCGGCATGGCAATCGGCGGGCCCTTTCAACTCAAGATCGGTGGCCCTGGCGGCTGGGTCTTCGTCGGCGAGCCCGAACTGCACTTGGGACGTCACGTCCTGGTCCCCGATATCGCCGGTTGGCGGCGTGAGCGCGTGACCGAGCCGGCCGATCTGCCTTATTTTGAGGTCGCGCCGGATTGGGCATGCGAAGTCATATCGCCAAGCACCGAAAAATACGACAAGGGCGCGAAGCGCCAGATCTATGCGCTCTATGGGGTTCAGCACCTCTGGTTCGTCGATCCCCGCGCGCGGACACTCGAAGTATTCGAACGGCACGGAAACAATTGGCTTTCGACCCACACCGTTTTCGATTCCGACGAGGTCAGTGCGCCCCCCTTTGATGCACTCAAGTTTTCTCTTGGCCTGCTTTGGCCTTTCGACCAACCCACCACCTGACATCCGACACCCACCAAAACACCCGGACGAAACTCATCATGGCCACCCAGATTCTGATGCCCGCGCTGTCTCCGACGATGGAGGAAGGCAAGCTTGCGAAATGGCTGATCAAGGAGGGGGACACGGTCAAATCCGGCATGGTGATCGCCGAGATCGAGACCGACAAGGCGACGATGGAGGTCGAGGCGGTCGATGAGGGCAAGGTGGGGGCGATTTTGATCGCGGCCGGTACGGAGCATGTCAAGGTCAACACCCCGATCGCCACAATTCTCGTTGACGGCGAGACAGCGAGCGCTGAACCGGCCGCTGCCGCGACGAACAGTCAATCGATGGCATCCGCGCCAGTGCCAGTGCCAGTGCAATCACCTCCCGCGGCGATGCCGATGCCGGCCGTTCACACGGCGCCGGTCGAGCCCGACTACGCGCCTGGCACGGAGATGATTACCCAGACCATGCGCGAAGCGCTGCGCGATGCGATGGCCGAGGAGATGCGCCGTGATGCCGACGTGCTGTTGATGGGCGAGGAAGTCGCGCAGTATCAGGGCGCCTACAAGGTCAGCCAAAACTTGCTCGCCGAGTTTGGAGACAAACGCGTTATCGACACGCCGATCACGGAACAGGGCTTTGCCGGCATTGGCGTCGGTGCCGCACTCGCCGGGCTGAAGCCGATCGTCGAGTTCATGACCTGGAACTTCGCCATGCAGGCAATCGACCAGATCATCAACTCAGCGGCGAAAACCCTCTATATGAGCGGTGGGCAGATGGGCTGCCCGATCGTGTTTCGTGGACCGAACGGTGCAGCGGCCCGCGTCGGTGCCCAGCATTCGCAGTGCTATTCGTCGTGGTATGCGCACGTACCAGGCCTGAAGGTCGTTTGCCCGTCCAATGCGGCCGATGCCAAAGGCTTATTGAAGTCGGCCATCCGCGACCCGAACCCGGTCTTGGTGCTCGAAAACGAAATGCTCTATGGCCAGTCCGGCGAGGTCCCGAAGGACCCCGAATGGCTGGTGCCGATCGGTAAGGCGAAGATCGTGCGGCCGGGCAACCATGTGACGATCGTGTCGTTCGCACGAGGCATGCATTACGCGCTTGAAGCAGCGAAAACGTTGGCGGCCGAGGGCATCGAAGCCGAGGTGATCGATCTGCGCTCGCTGCGTCCGATCGATTGGGAAACCATTATTGGTTCGATCAAGAAGACCAACCGCCTGGTCACCGTCGAAGAAGCTTGGCCTACATGTTCGATCGGTTCAGAGATTTGCGCGCAGGCAGCGATCCAGGCGTTCGACTATCTCGATGCACCGCCAGCCAAGGTTTCCGGCGCCGACGTGCCAATGCCTTATGCAGCCAACCTCGAGAAGCTCGCCCTGCCGACTGCCGCGCAGGTGGTCGCCACAGCAAAGGGTGTCGTGTATGCGTGAGGGGCGGCGTAACGTTCCATGAGGTTGGACATGGCTGGGTCTGCCCATCGCGCCGCTACCTACGCCGATTTGGCGGCGGTACCGTCGCATCTTGTTGCCGAGATAATTTTCGGCAATCTCGAAACGCATCCTCGGCCCGCTCCGCGTCATGCGACATCGAGCAGTGCACTGAACATCGAGCTTGGAAATCCATTCCAAAAGGGACGCGGCGGTCCGGGCGGCTGGATCTTCATGGTCGAGCCGGAGCTGCATCTTGGACCCCATGTCGTGGTGCCCGACCTGGCGGCATGGCGTCGTGAGCGCATGTCCTCAATGCCCGCGAAAGCCTACATCGAGACGCCGCCGGATTGGGTCTGCGAGGTGATTTCGCTGTCGACCGAAGCGATCGACAAAGGCCCGAAACGACGCATTTATGCAACCGACCACGTGCCGTACCTTTGGCATCTCAATCCTGCTGCGAAGCTGCTGGAAGTCTTCGAGCCGAAAGACGAGCACTGGGTGCTGTTCGAAGTGTTTCAGGACAACGAGCAGGTTGCGGCGCCACCCTTCAGTGCGGTTCCATTCTCTCTCGCCGATCTGTGGCCGTTGGACATGCTGCCGGAGCAGGCGCCATGACCGAATCCGAGATCTTGCAGAACATGATCGGTTCGATCCAGAGCGTGATGAGCCTGTTTTCGATGTTCTTTGGCATGATCTCCGGCTACATCGTCGCGCTTTTTTTGTTTCTGCATCGTGCGCCCATGGCGCTCCGGCTGCTCGCATTCTCCTTGATGTCCCTCGGGCTCGTGTTTCTAGGCGGCAGCGCACTCAGCATCCAGCGCATCCAGGACGGCTTGTTCAACGGCTGGGCCAAACTTCCCAACGCCATGATCGACGTCGATTCACTGCGCAACCCGTTGCAATATGCTGGCACCAATCTGACGGCGTGGTCGCAGCAGCAATTGGGTGTCGCTACCGGTTGGAGCGTCGCAGTCCTCGTCTATCTCGCGCTTGCCTATTTGACCTTCTTCTATCGGTGGCCGAAAACCACTGTCGCCGACCCGCTGCAAAGGACGCACTGAACCATGCCAACTCAAATCCTGATGCCAGCCCTGTCCCCGACGATGGAGGAAGGCAAGCTTGCCAAGTGGCTCGTCAAGGAAGGTGACACGGTCAAGTCGGGCAAGGTCATCGCCGAGATCGAGACCGACAAGGCGACGATGGAGGTCGAAGCGGTCGACGAGGGCGTCGTCCATCAGATCTTGATTCCGGCCGGCACCGAGAAGGTAAAGGTCAATACGCCGATAGCGATACTCCTGGCCGAGGGCGAGAAGGCGGGCGCAGCGCCTGCTGCGGCCAACAAGCCGGCACCAACTGTGGCGCCAGCACCCAAGCCCGCGAGCCCTGCGCCAGGCGCTCCAGCCGCCGCATTGGCGGCTTCGCCATCACCCGCACCCGGTGCATTTCAAAGACCGCCAATCTTGGGTGCGATGCCAGCCCTGGCGGGCGCGCCGCCAACGCCACTTGCGGGCTCCCGCATGTTCGTATCGCCGCTCGCACGACGTTTGGCCAAGGACAATGGCATCGATCTGTCACGCGTGCAGGGCTCCGGTCCGCACGGCCGGATCATTCAACGCGACATCGAGCAGGCTAAGTCGAGTGGTGCTGCAAAAGGTCCGACTGCGCTCACGCCGGTCATAGGCACTAGCGCCGCGATGCAACCCATGTCGTCAGCGAACGTCGCTGGCATCCAACCGATGGCGGACGACAAGATCTTGGCACTGTACGAGAAGGATTCATTCGAAGTCCTGCCGCACGATGGCATGCGGCGAATCATTGCGGAACGCCTGACCCAATCGAAATCGACGGTTCCGCATTTCTATCTGTCGGTCGACGTGCGTCTCGATACGTTACTTTCAGCGCGCGAGCGGCTTAATGCGCGCTCACCAAAGGATGGCCCGCGCGCTTACAAATTATCGGTCAACGATTTCATCATCAAGGCCTTGGCGTTAGCGTTGCAAAATGTGCCAGCGGCAAATGCAACATGGACGACACAAGGCATGTTGCGACATCGCCACTCGGATGTAGGTGTGGCTGTGGCCATCGAAGGTGGGCTTTTCACACCGGTGATCAAACATGCCGAACTGAAAACGCTAGCGGAAATCTCAAACGAGATGAAGGACCTGGCCGCGCGTGCCCGCAAGCGGCGCCTCGCTCCGCACGAGTATCAGGGCGGCACCACGTCGATTTCCAACCTGGGCATGTTTGGCATCAAGAGTTTTGACGCTGTCATCAACCCGCCGCACGCGACGATTCTCGCGGTTGGCGCGGGCGAGAAGACACCTGTTGTCAATGGCGACAAGATCGAGGTGGCGACTGTTATGAGCGCGACGATGAGCTGTGATCATCGAGTCGTCGATGGTGCACTCGGCGCGGAATTACTCAACTCCTTCAAATCGTTCCTAGAGGATCCTGTGAGAATGCTCGTCTAATTTACAAGTGTTCATTTGTGTTGCTTACTTACATCAGATCACTGATTTTCTGACCATAACGGTGGCTTTATGGATGCTTAATCGGTGATAGGTTTGATCGGCCCCTTGTTGGTGGGAAAAGGCGGGGCTAAGGCCTGTATCAGCGTACAGGGCGTAAATCCTAAGGTTTATTGGGGAACAGCACCATGTTCAGAAAGCTCCAAGCGCCCGCCATCGCCCTCGTTGGCGCAGCGCTTCTCGCAGGTTGTGCCGAAGATTCGTCCTTGTTCAGCGGAACCAGCAATTTGACCACCGCTTCCGTCAGCGAGGCTCAGAAGACTGATCCGGCGTGCGTTTCGCTCGCATCTCAGATCGAAAGCCTGAAAAAGGAAGGCGTTGCCGATAAGGTGGCGCAAGCCTCGATCAAGAAATACAAGTTGACGCCGGCTGATCTGACTAAAGCCGACCAGCTGAACCGGTCGAATACCGAGTTCCAAGCCAAGTGTTCCTTGGTGAAACCGGCGACTGCCTCACAGACTGCTTCTGCAGCGCCAATCCTGCCAAATGGCCCAGCAGCAACAGCGCCTGTGAAAATCGAGCCCGCGGTTGCCAAGACTACCCCATAGTAATAGACGACATGGCTTCAATGCTTGGGGCGGTGCACTGTGGTGCCGCTTCATGATGCCACGGCCATTGGCGTGGCCACACCAAATTTGGAGGCGATGCGGGATGCCGATAACAACAACGCGGTTGGTACAGCTGATAGTGGTCCTGGGCTTGACCTCTGCGGTAGCTGGCTGCTCCTCGGGAGCGGCGACCGGTGGGGATCCCGGCGCTCAAGCGTTGCCATCGGGGATGAGCTGCCAATCGCTGCGGGGCGAACTGAACAGGATGGATAGCCAGGGCGCACAATCAAAAGTCGAGGCTGCGAGCCAGGGCAAGGGCTCGCCCGAAGCACGAGCCGTTGCCGGACGCTATAATCAATTGCTCAACTACTATCTGGGCGCGCGCTGCCACGTGTGAGCGTCGTCAGGTAGCTGACGATCGGAATGGCTCGGCGGGCAATCGCTGAGCCTTTATTTTATGATTAAGCTCAATCAACGCCACTGTCGCTGTTGACCTGGACCGCACGGGCGGCTTCACTCCAACAGCCTCGATCCAGCGGCCCCATTAGTTATCGCCCGTCCCTCCCGCAACCGGTCTCGCCACGGAATACCCATGTCCAGCTACGATATCATCATCATTGGCGCCGGACCCGGCGGCTATGTCGCAGCCATTCGATCGGCTCAGCTAGGCTTCAAGACGGCCGTCGTCGAGCGCGAGCACCTGGGCGGCATATGCCTCAACTGGGGATGTATACCGACCAAGGCGCTGCTGCGGTCAGCCGAAATTTATCACTATGCAACGCACGCGAAAGATTATGGTCTGACACTCGATGGGAAGATGTCGATCGATACCGCGGCGATCGTTGCGCGTTCGCGCGGCATCTCGGCCCAGCTGAATGGCGGCGTCGGCTTCCTTCTGAAAAAGAACAAGGTCGACGTGATCTGGGGTGAAGCATCGATCACACGGCCAGGCGAAGTGGTCGTTGCTGCGAGCAAGAAGGCACCGGCCCAACCTTCAGTGCCAGCCCCGAAGGGGACGCTGGGCGCTGGCACCTACCAGGCAAAACACATCATCGTCGCGACTGGTGCCCGCCCGCGCGCGCTTCCCGGCATCGAACCCGACGGCAAACTGATCTGGACCTACTTCGAGGCGATGGTTCCGCCAGCGCAACCGAAGTCGTTAATTGTGATGGGTTCGGGTGCAATCGGCATCGAGTTTGCTTCGTTTTACCGCACGATGGGCGCCGAGGTAACGGTGGTCGAGCTTTTGCCGCAAATCTTGCCCGTGGAGGACGCCGAGATTGCCGCTCACGCTCGTAAGCGGTTCGAGAAGCAGGGCATGAAAATCCTTACCGGGGCAAAGGTCACATCGATCTCCAAGGGTGCGGACAGTGTTACGGCGATAATCGATTCCGGCGAAGGTAAAACCCAGACGATAACCGCGGAACGGTTGATCTCAGCCGTCGGCGTGGTTGGCAATGTTGAAGGCATCGGGCTGGAAAAGCTCGGCGTGAAGATCGATCGCGGCTGCGTTGTGACGGATGGATTGGGGCGCACGAACGTCGCCGGTATCTATGCCATCGGCGACGTTTCGGGGGCGCCAATGTTGGCGCACAAGGCCGAACATGAAGGTGTTATCTGTGTCGAGACGATCAAAGGCATGCACACGCATGCGATGGACAAGGCCAAGATACCCGGCTGCACGTATTGTCACCCCCAGATCGCGTCGGTCGGATTGACCGAGACCAAGGCCAAGGAGGGTGGTCGCGAAATCAAGGTCGGACGCTTCCAGTTTCGAGGCAATGGCAAGGCGATCGCGCTGGGTGAACCCGAGGGGATGGTCAAGACGATTTTCGATGCCAAGACCGGTCAATTGCTCGGTGCGCACATGGTCGGTGCCGAGGTCACGGAATTGGTTCAGGGGTTTGTGGTTGCCATGCAACTCGAGACCACCGAGGAAGATCTCATGCACACGGTGTTCCCGCATCCAACGCTATCGGAAATGATGCATGAAAGCGTGCTCGATGCTTATGGCCGTGTGATCCATATGTGAGCGGATCAAGCAGTATTGCCGCGCTGCATTCCGGCGGCGGCGGTAACGTTGCACTGCAACTCGAACCGTTGGTAATCCGGCCGATGTCACGCCGCTTCCTGATCATATTCTGCGGCCTGCTTTTGACCTCGAATGCTTTTTCGACTGACATCTTGCTGCCCGCTTTGTTCTCGATGCAGCAAGCGTTCGCAGCACCTGTCGAGCAGGTGCAGATCGCGATGCCACTGTTCATTTTTGCGTCAGCCTTCGGGCAGATCGTTTACGGCCCGGCTTCGGATCGTTTCGGACGCAAGCCGGTACTATTGACCGGGCTTGCGATCTATACCGTCGCAGCACTGATCGCGCTTGCAGCCCAAAGCTTAGGCGTTTTGCTATTTGCACGCGCACTGCAGGGGTTTGGATCGGCTGCCGGCATCGTGCTCGGCCGCGCTATCCTTCGCGATACACACGCTGGCGCCGAGCTCGCGCAGGCGATGGCGATGGCCATGGCAGTGATCACACTTGGACCCGTTCTGTCGCCGCTCGCAGGTACCGGCCTTGTGGCGCTGGGCGGCTGGCAATCTGTGTTCGGTGCGATGGCGTTATTCGGAATCGGCCTCGCCGCAGTCACGATCTGGAAGCTCGACGAAACGAACAAGGCCTTGCGCGCCGATGCGCTCGATCGCCGCGAGCTAAGGGTTGCGTTTAAGCGCGTGCTGTCTCATCCGCAGTCACGCTTTTTCCTGTTCGTGGCGGCTGCGCTGGGCTTTACGATCATCTCCTTTATCGCTCACGCGCCGCGTTTTTTCCGATCGACGTTTGGCATCGAGGGTATACGCTTTGCCGCTATGTTTGCTCTCCTCGGGATGGGCATCGTCGTCGGCCAGATATTCAACACGCAATCGATCCGGCGCTATGGCGTGTTGACGACTACAAGGGTGGCCGCTGCGATCCTCGTCGTGGTTACGGCGTTGATGGCGGTGCTGACGGCGACCGGCGCGATTGGTGCAATCGGTTTCGGAGTACTAATGCTCGTGTTCAACGGTGCGTTTTTGAGCATGATGGCGAATGCGGCCAGCCTGACGATCGATCCTCATGCCGAGATCGCGGGGCTCGCTTCATCGGTCTATGGTTTTGTAACGCAGCTGGTTCCAGGCGCAATGGCCCTGGCGACACTGCCACTGATCCAAGGCGAACTCACAATTTGGGCTGGCCTTGCGACCGTAATCGCCGTCTGTGTGTTCACAGCTCTCGCTCGCTACCAACCGGTGACTGACCAGACGCTCGCCGTTCTGCACGTCAACCCGGAGCGTTAACTACGACTATCGCTCGACGCCAAGGCACCCATGGTTCAAGGTTTATGGTGCGGCGAATCAGCAGAACGGGAGTTTCGCAATGAAGATGGACGCTCAAGCGCTTCTCATCACCATTATTATCGGTCTTGTTGCAGGTTTCCTCGCAAGCGTCGTTGTCGGCGGTAGCGGTGGGCTAATCAAGTTCCTCGTCTCCGGCTTGATCGGCTCTTTCGTCGGGCCCCTAGTCTTGAATGCGTTGGGCGTCAACCTAGGTATTCGCAGCCCTTTAGTCTCGCAAATTGCTGTAAGTACAATTGGCGCGATCGTCGTCCTAATTCTGGCTAATCTCATTCGTTAAACCGGTCGCGCAACTGGGACAGGGAGGACTACAATGCCGGATCTTCAACCTTATATGCCCTACATGCCCTATATCGTGACGGCCCTGACGGGCTTAGTCGCAGGCTGGCTGGCGGGGCTGCTACTCGGCGGAGGCGGGCTGTTTCGTAGTCTCGTTGTTGGCGTCTTAGGCGCTTTCATCGGCAACTTCATCGTGCAACAGCAGCTGCTGCGCCTGCCTTACGATTTCAATACGCTCATTCCGACGTACGGCAATCAGATCGCGGTGGCGACGGTTGGTGCTGTCATCGTGGTCATTGTGGCGCGGATAATCGGACGATAGCGTGTTGACCCAACTGGAGTGGTTGGCCACGTATAGAGAGCGGGGAACATCAGGCCCCCGCTGGAGCGCATATGGTCACCATCCTCGATAATCGACAACTGCCTGCCGGCACGGCCCGGCATCCGGAGAAGGCAAAGCGGCCCGACAGCCCAATCCAGCGCAAGCCCGATTGGATCCGGGTCAAGGCTCCGACGTCGGCTGGCTATGCCGAGACGAAAAGAATAGTGCGCGAGCATGGTCTCGCCACCGTTTGCGAAGAGGCAGGCTGCCCCAACATTGGCGAGTGCTGGACGAAGAAGCACGCGACCATGATGATCCTGGGCGATACATGCACGCGTGCATGCGCGTTCTGCAACGTCAAGACGGGAATGCCGGGGCCGGTGGATTCCCTCGAGCCGATCAACGTCGCCGAAGCCGTTGCGAAGCTTGGGCTGGAGCACGTTGTCATAACGTCGGTTGATCGCGACGATCTCGCCGATGGCGGGGCGCAACATTTCGCTCATGTGATCAAGGCGATCCGCGCGCGCACGCCCGCAACGACGATCGAGATCCTGACGCCGGATTTCCTGCGCAAGCCCGGCGCGTTGGAGATCGTGGTCGACGCCAAGCCGGACGTTTTCAATCACAACTTGGAAACGGTGCCGGGGCTATACCTCAAGATCAGGCCGGGTGCTCGTTACTTCCATTCGCTGCGGCTGCTGCAGCGTGTGAAGGAACTCGATCCCACGATGTTCACCAAGTCGGGCATCATGGTGGGCCTCGGCGAGGAGCGGGAGCAAGTCTTGCAGTTGATGGACGATCTGCGCTCCGCCGATGTCGATTTTCTGACCATGGGTCAGTACCTGCAACCAACGCGTAAGCACGCCGAGGTCAAAAGCTTCGTCACGCCCGATGAGTTCAAATCGTACGAGCGGATGGCGTTGGCGAAAGGCTTCCTGCTCGTCGCGGCGTCGCCACTGACGCGATCGAGCTATCACGCTGGCGACGACTTCGCGAAGTTGCGCGCGGCGCGACTGTCGGCGCATCGGTGAGCCACACGATTGCGGCGGATACCGGTAATTGACTGTTTGCGCGTTGTCCAGTCGCGGGCTTGGCCCCGGCCATTTCCCCCGTGATCATTCGTCACGATGCGAATGCACAATCCTTCATCGATAGTATTGGAATAACTGATAAAAGTTGATTCGGATGCCGACCTTTACGACCCGCCGCCGCGTGCCATTCACCCCTCGTCAGATGTATGATCTGGTGGCGGATGTTGAGAAGTATCCAGAGTTCCTGCCCCTGACCGAAGGCGTTCGTATTCGAACGCGCGAGCAAACCGGCAACCCGAAGGTCTTCACCGCTGATATGACTGTCGGCTACAAGGCGATCCGCGAAACGTTTCTGACCAGGGTATCGCTCTATCCGGACGTGCCGAAAGTCGAAGCCCGGTATATCGATGGGCCGTTTCGCCACCTCGAAAATCGCTGGCAGTTTCACCCGTCGGCCGACGGCTGCGAGATCGAATTCTTTATCGATTACGAGTTCAAGTCGCACATGCTGGCTTTGGTTGTCGGCGCATTGTTCGACAAGGCGTTCCGCAAGTTTGCCGAAGCTTTCGAGCAACGCGCTCGCGCCGTCTATGGCATTCCCGCCACCGTGAGCTAGAGCTCAGCTAGACTTCGCACCATCGCTAGCGCCTGTCGCACACTTGCAATCCGAATTGCGCTTCGGGACATATCGCCAAGTCGCGCCTCGTGGTGGATCGCGCCGTGCCCGCGCCGAATGGCCCCGAAGTGAACGAGCCCGACCGGCTTTTCGACCGACCCACCGCCTGGGCCTGCGACGCCGGTAACAGCCACTGTGATGTCCGCCATCGCGTGTGATAACGCGCCGGTTGCCATGGCGCGGGCCACCTGTTCGCTAACCGCGCCGTGCGAGGCGATGAGTTGAGAACCGACGCCGAGCATATGAGCCTTGGCCTCGTTCGAATAGGTGACGAAACCGCGATCGACCACATCAGAGGAACCGGGTATTTCCGTCAACAACCCGGCGATCAGTCCACCCGTGCAGCTTTCCGCAGTTGCGACCTTGAGACCTTTGGCCCGCAACATCGCCAGCAACGCGGTCGCTTCCGCCAGCAGGTCTTCGGGAAACATGACCTAGGCCTCCACCGCACGCAAAAAGGGCACGCGCCATGCGTGCCCTGCGACCTAATCAGACTTTGCCGTTGGCAGCAATTATCAGGCGACGACCAGCTTCTCGGCGTTAACCAGAAGTCCATCGAGCGTGGCCCGGCTATCGGTGCCCATCACCGCGTGCGCCCGGCGTTGCGCTTCGACCCAGACCGGATAGGCATCCTTGATCACAGCTTGGCCGGAAGGCGTGAGATGCAGCCCGCGACCGCGGCGGCCGGCTGGTGGATCCATGATGATGAGGTTTAGTGCCAGCAAGCGCTTGAGATTGCGCGACAGCGTCGATTTCTCGATGTCGAGGGTGAAGCCGATCTCGACGGCGGTGATGCCGTCCTGTTGCGCCAGCTGCGTCAGCAGCGTGAATTGGCTCGCCGTGATCTTTAACGGCCGCAAGGCGTCGTCGTAAACGCGGGTGATGATGCGCGACAACTGGCGCACGCGTGTGGCGAGGCAAGTGGTGCGGGTTGCTTCCGCGATCTCGCTAATGTTGACTGGTCCGCTGGACAGCGTGGGCGTCATGACGTTCATGTGGCTTGGCTCCGAGGGAGGCGTCTACAACCGGTTTACATCCGATGCCGTGATTCTGGAGCCGAGGCAAGCTTTGAGTATCAGCCTCTGTTTTCACGGCCGAAAACCAACGTAGCCGTGGCCATCGCGGCGATCCCTTCGCGCCTGCCGGTGAAGCCCAAGCCCTCGGTCGTGGTCGCTTTCACCCCCACCCGAACGATCTCGATGCCGATAATGTCCGCGATTGCCGTGCGCATCACATCGCGATGCGGGCCGATCTTTGGTGCCTCGCAAAGCAACGTGACATCGACATTGGTGATCTGGGCGCCGTTTTCGGCAACGCGGCGCACTGCATCGCGCAAGAACACGTGTGAGGCCGCGCCCTTCCATTGCGGATCGCTCGGCGGGAAATGCTGGCCGATGTCGCCGTCGCCGAGTGCGCCAAGGATTGCGTCGGTGAGCGCGTGCAGGGCAACGTCGGCGTCCGAATGGCCTTCTAGCTGGTGTGTGTGGGGAACGCGAACGCCGCACAACCACACCGCATCGCCGGGTGCAAAACGGTGCACGTCGAAGCCGGTGCCGGTGCGTACATCGTACCATGGGGCGGGGATGTTTTCGCGCGCCAGCATTTGTTCAGCTGCCGCAAAATCGGCGCGCGTCGTGAGCTTCGTGTTGCGCGGCGATCCCTTGACAAGGGCAACCTTGATGCCGGCCCACTCGGCAATCGCGGCGTCGTCGGTAAAATCGTCGCGGCCCGACGCTGACGCTCTTTCATGAGCGTCGAGGATGGCTGCAAAATGAAAGCCCTGCGGCGTTTGCGCGGCCCAAAGGCCAGTACGATCAACCGTCTCCAGAACCGTATCGGCAGCATTTGCTCGCTTGAGAGTGTCGGTGACGCGAACGGCTGATATTGCTGCCGGCGCAATTACAAGCGCATCGAGTACACGGCCGATGTCGTCGCGGCTCACGAATGGGCGAGCTGCATCGTGGATCAAGACCCGCGTCGGCTCGGCGGAGCGAAGCGCTTCGAGGCCGGCGAGGACCGATTCTTGCCGGGTCGCCCCACCGGTGACGGGGGGCCGGCAGCGATGGCGCAGTGCGCCCAGCGCCTGCTCATAGAGCATCCGATCATCGGCATGGATGACAACCTGGATCGTGTGCACGCGCAGATCCGATGCAAACGCCGCGACGGTCCGCGCAAGCACTGACGCTGTACCGAGCTGTGCATACTGCTTAGGCGGCGCCCCCGCACTATCGGTTGCGCGCGTCCCGCGTCCGGCCGCAACGATCAGTACAGCTGTCGGCACGACGACCCGCCTTCCCGTTTGTTCTCGTACAATTCACATACCGAGCTCAGGATTGATCCACAACAGCGATCAACGGCTCGTTTCGCACTTGCGAGACGGCATTTTCACGCCTAATCTGCATAATGCTTCATCAGCACCGGATTCCGCTTAATATATGAGCACTCGCGATGACAGTCACAGCGGCGGGGGTGCGCTCGATGCCAAGTCGCGTGGACTTCGGCTCGGTCATCTAGCATTGCCCGGTCGCGTGTTCGTCGCACCAATGTCGGGGGTGTCGGACCGGCCGTTCCGGGACGCATGCCACCGGCTAGGCGCCAGTCTCGTCGTCTCGGAAATGGTCGCAAGTGAGGAGCTCGTTCGGGAAAAGCCACAGGTGCTGCGCCGCGCAACATCGGGCGAGGCGCGTCCGTTTGTGATGCAACTTGCCGGTCGAGAAGCACACTGGATGGCGGAAGGGGCGCGCATTGCCGAAGCGCTAGGTGCCGACATCATCGATATCAACATGGGTTGTCCGGCCCGCGAGGTAACCGGCAAATTGTCGGGAAGCGCGTTGATGCGCGATCTCGATCACGCGCAGAGTTTGATCGAGGCCGTCGCCGGAGCAGTCTCGGTGCCGGTCACATTGAAAATGCGCATGGGTTGGGATCATGCGACCTTGAACGCACCCGAGCTTGCCCGTCGTGCCGAAGCAGCCGGTGTGCAACTTATTACGGTGCATGGGCGAACGCGATGCCAGTTCTACAAGGGCCGGGCGGACTGGGCGTTCGTGCGTGAAGTGAAGCACGCAGTGCGCCTGCCGGTGATCGTCAATGGCGATATCGCAGCGTCGAATGACGCTGTCAAAGCGTTGACGGAATCTGGCGCCGACGGCGTCATGATCGGCCGCGGCGCCTACGGGCGGCCATGGATTGCGAGCCAGATCGAACGGACGCTGACGAGCGGCTCCGACCCAGGCTCTCCCAGTCTCGCGGAGCAGGCGCAGATCGCAGTTCGGCACGTCGAAGCGATGCTCCAACTTTACGGCACGCATCTGGGCCTTCGCAACGCCCGCAAGCACATCGGCTGGTATCTGGAAGCTAGTGGCCGGCCATCCGCTGTAACGAAAATATGGCGAGCCCGTCTTTGCCAGGACGAAGACGCTGGGCGTGTGCTGGCGGGGCTTTTACTGTTCTACAACGAACCCGAGGCAATCGCCGCATGACCTCAGCGCCTTTGAAAGTAGCACCCTCCAGCGGCCGTCGTCATATCGAACATGACTTGCTACTCGCCGCACTGCCGCACGCGATCCTCGTATTGGGTGAGGATGAACGGGTCATCTACGCGAACCCGGCGGCCGAGGCCTTCACCTGGTGCGGTCAGGCCGTCTTGAAGCGGATGACGTTGAAGGAGATCCTAGCTTTTGGTTGTCCGTTGATCGCCCTTGTCGAGCAAGTGCGCCGCACGGAAGCGACAGTGAATGAATACGGGGTCGAAATTACGATGCCGCGTGTGGACGGCGCCAAGCTCGTCGACGTGTTCAGTGGTCCGTTGGCTGATCAACCAGGTCTTATCCTGGTGATGTTGCAACAGCGCAGCATGGCACAAATGATCGAGCGCCAACTCACGCATCGTGCCGCTGCCCGCTCGGTGTCGGGAATGGCAGCCGTCCTCGCGCATGAGATCAAGAACCCGCTGTCTGGCATTCGAGGTGCGGCCCAGCTGCTCGAACCAACGGTCAGCGACGAGGACCGTCAACTCACGCAATTGATCTGTGCTGAGACCGAGCGGATCCGCAAGTTGGTCGATCGGATGGAAGTCTTCGGTGACGAACGCCCGATGGCCAAGGATCCGATCAACATCCACGATGTGCTCGATCACGTTCAACGGCTCGCCGAAAGTGGCTTTGCCCGCGGTATCAAATTCGTCTGCGAGTACGACCCATCGCTTCCCGCCGTGCCGGGCAATCGGGACAAGCTCGTGCAGGCATTCCTCAATCTGATGAAGAACGCAGCCGAAGCGATCGACGAGGGCGGCGAGAACGGCCGCATCGTTTTGACGACGGCCTTTCGCCCCGGCGTCCGCCTGTCGATACCGGGAAGCGGCACTCGCGTGGCGTTGCCCTTAATGATCGAGGTCATGGATAACGGACCAGGCGTGCCGGAGACGATGAAGCCGCATCTCTTCGACCCGTTCGTCACCTCGAAACGCACGGGTTCCGGCCTCGGGCTCGCGCTGGTCGCCAAGATCATCGGCGATCACGGCGGGATCATCGAGTGCGATTCAGAGCCTAAGCGCACGATCTTACGAGTTCTGTTGCCGATGCAGTCGCCCTCACTCACGACGCGGTCTCCAGCGTCCAAACCCCGGATTGGATAAATTATGGCGCGTGGAACGATCCTGATTGCCGATGACGACACCGCCATTCGCACGGTCTTGAACCAAGCGCTGGCGCGAGCCGGCTACACGCCGCGCACGACCGGCAACGCGGCGACGCTGTGGCGCTGGGTATCGCAAGGTGAGGGCGACGTTGTCATCACCGACGTCATCATGCCGGACGAAAATGCCTTCGACATGATCCCACGCATCAAGAAGGCGCGACCAGATTTGCCGATCATCGTGATGAGCGCGCAAAACACGCTGATGACCGCGCTGACCGCCGCCGAGAAGGGAGCCTACGAGTATCTGCCCAAACCATTCGATCTGTCGGAGCTCGTGGCAGTCGTCGGGCGCGCATTGTCCGAACCAAGCCGCAAGGCACAGCGTGCACCGGGCGAAACCGATACCGATGCGGAAGAACTACCGTTGATCGGCCGATCGACTGCGATGCAGGATATCTATCGCATCCTGGCGCGGCTAACGCAGACCGACTTGACGGTGATGATTACCGGTGAATCGGGCACCGGCAAAGAGCTCGTGGCGCGCGTGCTGCATGATCACGGCCGCCGGCGCTCGGGCCCTTTTGTTGCAATCAACATGGCGGCGATCCCGCGCGAATTGATCGAGAGCGAGTTGTTCGGCCACGAAAAAGGAGCCTTCACCGGCGCGCAGACCCGGACCCAAGGTCGCTTCGAACAAGCCGAAGGTGGCACGCTCTTCCTCGACGAGATCGGCGATATGCCGCTCGAGGCGCAAACGCGGCTACTGCGTGTGCTGCAGGAAGGTGAATACACCACCGTCGGCGGGCGTACACCAATTCGCACCAACGTTCGCATAGTGGCTGCGACGCACCGCGAACTGAAATCGCAAATTCAGCAGGGGTTGTTTCGCGAGGATTTGTATTACCGCCTGAACGTCGTGCCGATGCGATTGCCCCCGCTGCGCGAACGGCTGGACGACATCGGCGATCTTGTCCGCCACTTCCTGCGGCAGGCCGGCAAACAGGGCCTGGGTGCGAAAAACATCGAGGCAGCGGCTATCGATCGTCTCAAACGGCATTCCTGGCCTGGCAACGTTCGGGAACTGGAAAATGTGGTCCGCCGTCTCGCAGCGCTGCATGCGCAGGACACGATCACCGCCTCTATCGTCGATGCGGAACTAGCAGAAATCGGGTCTCCGGGCGGCGATAACGGCGGACCCGAACCGAAGGAGCTTTCCGAACTGGTCGAACGGCATTTGGCGATCCATTTTGCCTCTTTCGGCCGTGAACTTCCCCCAGCCGGGCTCTATGATCGGATTATTCGGCAGATCGAATTACCTTTGATTACAGCCGCTTTGACCGCAACGCGAGGCAATCAGATCCGGGCGGCAGAGTTGCTCGGCCTCAATCGCAATACGTTGCGCAGCCGCATCCGCGACCTAGATATCCAGGTCTTTCGTACGCCCCTTCCATAAAGGAGCCCGATCCAGGGATGAGAACCCCGCGCTTGACGCCTGTTGGTAAGGCGTCTACGTGTGACGAAATTGTCGCGAAAATGTCACAGTTAGAGTTCACTTGCATCCGCGGCGTCGCTACCCAGCCGCAGTGTTGCGGAATGAGAACGCCGACGAGCCATTGGGGCTGCGGTTTTGGATCCAACCTACAGCGGGGAGGCCGGCGCAATGACGAATTCGTCCGAACCACCAACGCCCGTTGCCGATCCTTTTGACGACGCGTTGCAGCCCCTTCCAGAAGCCCATCCGCGCACGTTCTCAATCGGCCTGACGGTAACCGTGCTGGCTCTGATATCCGGCATTTCGACCTACCTGATCTTGACCGGCCTGACGCCAATCGTGCCACGCGGCTCGGTCGTGTTCTGGGCACTGCTGACGAACGCGCTGCTGATCATCGCCATGATCGCAGTGGTCGCTTGGCAAGTCCGCGATCTGTTGCACGCCTGGAAGGCGAAGGTGCCAGGTGCCCGCTTGCACATCCGCATCGTCGCGCTTTTTAGCATCATCGCTGCTCTGCCGGCTATTTTGCTGGCGGGAGCTGCGACCACGACATTTTCGCGGACTTTTGACAGCATCTCGAACCGCACCAAGCAGATTGTCGAGAACTCCCTCGAAGTTGCAAACGCCTATCTCGACGAACACGGGCAGGTGATCCGCACCGACATCGTCAATATGGCGAAGGATCTCGATGACGCGGAGGCGCTGGTCGGCGGTGACGAAGCCCAGCTGAGGCAACTCGTGATCGCTCAAGCGGGTTTACGGGAATTGCCAGTTGCGTTCATTATCGATGCGGATGGCAACGCGCTGATCGATGCGGTCGACAACGATAAGCTGCCCTACAACAAGGTGCCGCCCGATATCATACAGCTTGCCGAGGCCGGCCAAGTGCCGCTGTCGACGCCGAGCGAAAATTATCGCGTGAACGCAGTTGTCAAACTACAGCGCTACTCCGGTCGCTATCTTTATGTCGCCCGTGGCGTGAGCCCAAAGGTAATCGGCCAGCTGCGTCGCACACAGGCAGCGTTTGCCGAATATCAAGAAACACGCAAACGCCGAGGCGAGTTGAAATTTGCCCACGGACTGATTTACTCGACGCTGTCGTTGACGGCGCTGCTCGCCGCGATCTGGGCTGGCTTGTGGTTCGCCGGACGATTTGTTGCGCCGATCCGTCGATTGATTGCAGCAGCGCAACAAGTATCGCAAGGCAATCTGCAGATCGCACTCCCGATCAAGCGAGGCGAGGGCGATTTGCGGCGCTTGTCGGTGACCTTCAATACGATGACGTCCGAAATCAAGAATCAGCGAGATGCGCTTGTTACTGCCAACGAACAACTGACCGAACGTCGCGTTTTCATGGAAGCAGTGCTGACCGGAGTTTCTGCCGGCGTGCTTGGCCTCGACGGGGACGGTTGCATAACACTCGCCAATCGTTCGGCCGAGCAGCTGCTTGGGTTGGACCGCTCGCGCCTTGTTGGATGTAATCTTTCAGTGGCGGTGCCGGAGTTTGCTCAGCTCGCGATTCCACAAACCGAGCAACAACTGCGCGCTCGCACCCAACACGACGTCACACTTTCGGTGAAGGGCGACGAACGCACGTTCGCGGTCCGTGTGACGAGCGAGCAGGCCAGCGGTGACACGGGTGCCGAGACGGCGCAAGGGTCGGTGATCACATTCGACGATATTACGGAGTTGGTATCGGCCCAGCGCACGTCGGCTTGGGCAGATGTTGCACGGCGCATCGCGCATGAGATAAAAAATCCACTAACTCCGATCATCTTGTCCGCCGAGCGGCTCCGCCGCAAGTACGGCAAGGTAATCGTCGAGGATCGAGAGACATTCGACAAGTTGACGGCGACGATCGAGCGGCAAGCCGGTGACATCAAGACCATGGTCGACGAGTTCGCAAGCTTTGCCCGGGTGCCAAAGCCCGTAATGGAAGCCAACGACTTGCGAGAGGCGGTGCAGGAACCGGTCATTCTGTTCCGCGAGGCGCACACAAAAGTTACCTACAAAATCGAGCTGCCTGACGCCCGCGTCGCAAGTCTGTTCGACCGCCGCCTGATCAGTCAGGCGGTCACAAACCTCGTCAAGAATGCGACGGAGGCAGTCGAAAGCGCTGCGGAACAGGCGGAGGCTGGTTGGCAGGGCATGGTTGAAACGAGGCTGGTCATCCACGGCGATCGCGCCTCGATCGAGGTGATCGATAACGGCATTGGCTTGCCGAAACAAAATAGGGCCCGCCTACTCGAGCCTTATGTCACGAACAAAGGTCACAAGGGTACGGGCCTGGGCCTCGCTATCGTCCAGAAGATCGTTGAACAGCATGGTGGTGTTCTGTCACTCGAAGATGCACCCGCCGGTCCCGGACGCAGTCGTGGTGCGCTCGTGCGTATCACGCTGCCGCTCCACACCGGCGCGGCCCGAAAGATGGCGGCCGAGTAGGCTGCCCGCACTATTCGATTGCGGTCGCAAGACCGCACGTTCAAGCAGCGGGCCGGCCCCTTAGGCTGGTCCACAGTAGGAGAATAACTAATGGCATCTGACATCCTGGTGGTGGACGACGAAGCCGATATTCGCGATCTGGTTTCCGGTATTCTGGAGGACGAGGGTCACCGGTGCCGGCTTGCGCGCGATAGCGATGAAGCGCTGCGTGCGATCGAAGAGCGGCGTCCGCAGCTGGTCATCCTCGACATCTGGTTGCAGGGCAGCCGGCTCGACGGGCTCGAAGTCTTGTCGATCATCAAGAAGGTGCACCCCGATTTGCCGGTGGTGATCATCTCTGGGCACGGCAATATAGAAACCGCCGTGACGGCAATCCGCCGGGGCGCGTATGACTACATCGAAAAACCGTTCAAATCCGATCGCATGTTGCTCGTCACGATGCGTGCGTTGGAAACGTCGCAGCTTCGCCGCGAGGTGAAACAGCTCAAGGAGCGCTCGACGCAAAGTGCCGAGATGATCGGCAAGTCGACCGCAATCAACCAGCTGCGCGCGCATATCGAGCGGGTCGCCCCGACCAACAGCCGCGTATTGATCCGTGGTGCATCGGGTGCCGGCAAAGAGCTTGCAGCGCGCGTCATGCATCAGAAATCCGCGCGATCGGATAACTCGTTCGTCGTTCTCAACGCCGCCGCCATGGCGCCGGATCGGGTGGAGGAAGAATTATTCGGCACCGAAGATCGCAGCGGCGGTCCGCGCAAGGTCGGCGCGCTCGAAGAGGCGCACGGTGGCACGCTCTATATCGATGAAGTAGCGGACATGCCGATCGAGACGCAAGGCAAGGTGCTGCGCGTACTTGTCGAACAGAAATTCTTGCGTATCGGCGGCAGCCAAAAGGTCTCGGTGGACGTTCGCATCATTTCGTCCACCAGCCGCGATCTCGAACGCGACATGGCCGAGAACCGCTTCCGCGAGGATCTCTACCACCGCCTCAATGTCGTGCCGTTACGCGTGCCCGGTCTTGCCGAGCGGCGCGAGGACATCCCCGATCTAGTGCACTACTTCGGCCAACAGGTCGCCCAAACGTCCGGGCTTGCCGTGCGTCAAATCGGCGAGGATGCGATCGCGGTTCTGCAGGCGCACGATTGGCCAGGCAACGTACGCGAGCTGCGCAACAATATCGAGCGCGTGATGATCTTGACCGGCGGCGAACCCGATACCGTGATCTCGGCAGACATGTTGCCGCAGGAAATCGGCTCGAACGTGCCCCTGCCGATCAACGGCAAATCCGAGCATCTGATGTCGCTGCCGTTGCGCGAGGCACGAGAGATCTTCGAGCGCGACTATCTGTTGGCACAGATCAATCGCTTTGGCGGCAACATCTCGCGCACCGCGGAGTTCGTGGGGATGGAGCGTTCGGCACTTCACCGCAAACTACGCGCGCTGGGAGTGTCGTCGGATCAACGTGCAGGCGTCGGCTCGATGTAGTTTGATAGTTCCGACGCTGTGAAGGCTTGAGGGGGATAATGAGCCGGTACGTTTACGTCCGCGGCCGGCACGTGCCGTACGCGCAAGCCCAAGTTCACGTCGAAGATCGCGGCTATCAGTTCGGCGATGCGATCTACGAGGTATGCGAAGTGCGGACGGGTCGCCTTGTCGACGAGGCACGTCATCTCGATCGTCTCGATCGCTCGCTGCGCGAACTTGCCATCGCAGCACCGTTAACACGCCCGTCGTGGCAACGCGTGCTGCGCGAAACAATCCGGCGCAACCGGCTGATCGATGGTTCGGTCTATATACAAGTATCCCGCGGCGCGCGCCCCCGAGACTTCCTGTTCGCGCCGGAAGGTTTGCTTGCGCCAACGGTGGTCGTCATCGCCCGCAGTCACGATCTGGCAAGCTTGGAAGCACGGGCTGCAACCGGAATTGCGATCAAGACCATGCCGGACAACCGCTGGGGGCGGTGCGATATCAAGACCGTGATGTTGTTGCCATCGAGCATGGCCAAGGAAGCTGCGAGATCGAGCGGCGCAAAGGAAGCCTGGTTCGTCGACACAACCGGGCACGTCACGGAGGGAGCGTCCAGCAACGCCTGGATCATCAATGCGGCCGGCCGGCTTATAACGCGACCAGCGGGCACCGACATTCTGCGCGGCGTAACGCGCACGACCTTGATCGATCTGATCGAACGCGAAGGGCTCTCACTCGAGGAACGCGCATTTACCGTCGCTGAAGCGCAGGCGGCGCGCGAGGCATTCATCACATCGGCTGGGAATATAGTGATGCCGGTCATTCGCGTCGACGATGCGCCGATTGGGAACGGTGCCCCCGGACTGCTCACGCTGAGGTTGCGTGCCGCATTCCACGAAGTCGCAGAACACGCAGCTGCGTAAGTTTAACGCATCCATTCGGCTGGGCTCACCGTATGCAAAGAGTGCTGACGGCAGTTGAAAAACAGTTATTGTGATCCAAGTATGAAGTTGATCCGCTGGCGGCTGACTAATCCGACGCATGGGATAACGAACCCGTGCTCTGCAACAACAAGACCTGAAAAAACGGGACAGATAAAAAATGGCAACCGAACGCCAGCAGAGTTTGCAAGACACTTTCCTCAATCATGTGCGAAAAGCTAAGACACCGCTGACGATTTTCCTCGTCAACGGGGTCAAGCTGCAGGGGATCGTTACGTGGTTCGACAATTTCTGCGTGCTCCTGCGCCGGGACGGGCACTCGCAGTTGGTCTACAAACATGCGATCTCGACGATCATGCCGGGTGCACCGGTCCACCTGATGGACCAGGATCCCGCCGAAGGTACACAAGGGTAGGGTAGTTCACCGCCATCGAAGAGCCGCTTGACATCGATATTGAAGAGTTACTGCCTGACGCAGAACGCCAGGTAGCATCAGGCTCGACGGCCCGCGCTTTGGTGCTCGTGCCGGTGTTGCCGCGATCGCGTCGACCGCAGCATGTATTGGCGGCGGGGGCGGCTGATCCCAAGGCCGTACCGCCGCTGCATTCCCCCTGCGACCGTTTGGCGGAGGCGGTAGGCTTAGCTCACGCAATCGATCTGGAAATCGCAGACGGGATCGTCGTCTCCGTGCCGGCACCTCGCCCGGCGACGCTGTTTGGCACCGGCAAGGTCGCCGAGATCGGTCGTTTGGTGAGGGAGAGCGGCATCGATCTCGTCGTCATCGATCATGCGGTTTCGCCGATCCAGCAGCGCAACCTGGAAAAGGAATGGAACGCGAAGGTCCTCGATCGAACCGGGCTGATCCTGGAGATATTCGGACGACGTGCGCAAACGCGTGAAGGCCGGCTGCAGGTCGAACTCGCACATCTGACATACCAAAAGAGCCGGCTCGTGCGCAGTTGGACTCACTTGGAACGGCAGCGCGGTGGCGCGGGGTTTCTCGGTGGTCCGGGTGAAAGCCAGCTCGAGTTGGATCGCCGGTTGATTCAGGATCGCATCGACGCGATCAAGGTCGAGCTGCGCCAAGTCGTCAAAACCCGCGAATTGCATCGTCGCGGCCGGCGCAAGGTGCCGTATCCGATCGTCGCCATTGTCGGCTACACGAACGCAGGCAAATCCACCCTGTTCAATCGTTTGACCGGGGCGGCCGTGCTGGCCAAGGATCAGGTGTTTGCGACCCTCGATCCAACCATGCGCGAAGTGAAGCTCGCCAGCGGGCGCCGTATTATTTTGTCCGATACGGTCGGCTTCATATCCGATCTTCCGACGATGCTCGTCGCAGCCTTCCGCGCCACCTTGGAAGAAGTGATTGAGGCCGATCTCATCCTCCACGTTCGCGATATTGCGCATGCAGAAACGGAGGCTCAACGTGCGGATGTCAACGCAGTCTTGGCCGATCTTGGCATCCAGGCGGAAGCGAGTGACACCAGGGTCGTCGAAGTCTGGAACAAGATTGATCTGCTGACATCTGATAAGCGTGAAGAAGCGTTATGGACTGCCGGCCGTGCCGAGAACATACCGGCGCTTGTATCGGCGGTCACCGGCGAGGGCATGCCGGAATTGCTGGCATTGATCGACGGGCAATTCAGCGTCCACGACGAACTTATAGACTTGCGCGTTCCGGCGGCCGATGGCGCGGTATTGGCTTGGCTGCACGAAAATGCCCAGGTGCTCGGCCACGCGACCGACGACCAAGGTGTAACGCATGCCAAGGTCCGCATCGCCCGCGCGCGGCATGGACGCCTGGTCGGTCGTCTCAAAGGCACCGGCGTAAAGTTCAGCTCACCCTCTTGATGCGTCGTTGTCATGCACAATGCTCCGAAAGGGTATGCGAGGGGCGATTGCGTGTGTCACACTTGCCCTGGCAGTCGTGACGCATTGACCGCTTCACTCCGCAAACTCGCGCGCTTAGACTACAAAAAAGCTATCCCTGGGAGGCGTCCAAAATGTCGTTATTCGCTAAGTTGGCGGTTACTATTCTGGCGGTGATCACTGCCCCGTCCAATGCGTTTGCCGAGACGCCGGTTCGCGGCGGCACGCTGAAGTTCGCAGTTGTCGCCGAGCCACCAAATTACGATTGTCATTCCAACGTGACCTTCGGTGTCACCCATCCGATCGCGCCACACTATTCAATGCTGCTGAAATTCCACGGTGCGACCTACCCCGCAGTCTCAGGCGATCTCGCGCAGGCTTGGACGGCGAGCCCCGATGGATTGAGCTACACCTTCAAACTGCATCCTAATGTAAAGTTCCATGATGGGTCGGCGCTCACGTCGGCCGACATAAAGGCCAGCTACGAGCGCATCATCCGGCCGGCTGGCGGCATCGTTTCGGCCCGGCAGGCCTACTACGCCGACTTTGGTGATATCGAAACACCCGACGATGCAACCGTCGTATTCAAACTCAAGACGCGCGTAGCCGGCGTCTTGCAGTTGCTCGCCTCGCCTTTCAACTGCATCTACAGCGCGAAGAAACTCGCACAGAACCCGCGTTACCCCGAGACGGAGATCATGGGAACCGGGGCCTTCACCTTTGCGGGCCACGTGCGGGGCTCGACGTGGACCGCCAAGCGGTTCGACCAGTACTTCAAACCGGGGCTACCCTACCTCGATGGCTATGAAGCGTTCTTCGTGAAGTCGCCGAATGTGCTGCCTGGAATGCTCGGCGGCCAGTTCGACGCCGAATTCCGTTTCCGCTCTCCCAGCGAGCGCGACCAGCTCGTCGAGAAGATGGGCGATAAAGTGTGGGTCAAAGAGCAGCCGCTGGTCTCGGCGCTGGTCGTGATCTTCAATACCAAAAAGAAGCCGTTCGACGATGTGCGCGTGCGCCAGGCGATGTCGCTCGCCATCGATCGCTGGACAGCTGGTGAGCAGCTCGGCAAGATCTCCGCCATCAAGTACGTTGGCGGCGGCGTGCGTCCGGGCTTCGAGATGGCGTTGCCGGAGAGCGAACTCGTCAAGCTGCCGGGCTACGGCCGGGATGCCGCGGCTGCCCGCACTGAAGCTATGCGCCTGCTGAAGGAAGCCGGCGTCGATAAACTCTCGATCAAGCTGCATAACCGCTCTGGAACGGACCCATACACCACGGCTGGCATCTACGTCATCGATCAATGGCGCCGCATTGGCGTGACGGCAGTGCACGAGCAACTCGAGACGACGCCATATCAGGCAGCGCTCACTGGTGGCAACTTCGAGGTCGCAATCGAGTTCATCTCAGATTACACGGACGATCCGACCGCGCACTTCACGAAGTTCCTGACAAAGAAAGCGTCGGTTGGCGCGCACTCGAACCACGACGATGCGAAGATCGATGAAATGTACGATGCCCAGCGTCGCGCCATCGATCCGGTCGAGCGCAAGCGCGTTGTCAACGAACTCGATAAATATGCGATCACGCAAGCCAATGTCGTGCCCTTCCTGTGGTTCCAGCGGATCGTCGTGATGCCGAAGAAGGTCAAAGGCTGGTACGCGATGCCGAGCCACTACCTGGGGCAGGATCTGTCGGATGTCTGGCTACAGCCGTGACACGGTAGCAGTCAGGCAGGATTGCGTACGCTAACGACTGGAAACGGTCACATGTCGAAGCAGGTCGATTGCTGTATTGCAGGCGGCGGCCCCGCCGGCATGATGCTAGGCGTGTTGCTCGCGCGGGTGGGTTTGCGCATTCTCGTTCTTGAAAAGCACCAAGACTTCCTGCGCGATTTTCGCGGCGACACGATCCACCCCTCGACCATGGAGATCATGCACGAGTTGGGATGGCTTGAGGAATTCTTAAAACTGCCGCACGAGCCCGTTCGGCAGCTCGTCGGTCAATTCGGTGACGATCGGATCAAGCTGGCTGATTTCTCGCATCTTTCCGCGCAGGCAAAGTTCATTGCGATGATGCCGCAATGGGATTTTCTCGATTTTCTCGCACGCAAGGGCGCCAATTATCCCGGTTTCGAGCTCTGGATGAATGCCGAGGTAACTGGCTTCGCCAAGGACGGTGCGCCGGGCCCGGCAAACACTTTGGCGGTGCGCACACCCGACAGTCGGGTAACGGTCACAGCGCCTCTAGTGGTTGCTGCCGATGGACGCGCATCCACGCTACGCGCAGCTGCTGGGTTGAAGCCCACGGAGTTTGGCGCACCGATGGACGTCCTTTGGTTTCGGCTGTCGCGCCAGCCCAACGACACGGCTGAGACGCAGGCCCGCTTCGAATCTGGTCGTATTTTCATCATGCTCAATCGTGGTGATTACTGGCAGTGCGCGTTTGTCATCGCAAAAGGTCACAACGAACAGATACGCGCGCAGGGTCTAGACGCCTTCCGGCGGGGCGTCGCAAGCCTGGTGCCATTCGAGCCCGCCCGGGTAAATCAGCTCGTGAGCTGGGAGCTGATCAAGCTATTGACGGTGAAAGTGGACCGGCTCGATTGCTGGCACGCTCCCGGTTTTCTGTGCATCGGCGATGCGGCGCACGCGATGTCGCCGGTTGGCGGCGTCGGCATCAACCTCGCTGTGCAGGATGCCGTAGCGGCTGCAAACATACTCGCCCGACCGCTGTTGCAACGACGACTTTCCACCGGCGATCTGCAGGCAGTGCAGCGCCGGCGCGAGTGGCCAACCCGCGTAACCCAACGGCTCCAATTGATGATGCAAAACGCGATCATCGCTCCCGCACTCAGTGCATCGGCGCCACCGCGACCGCCTGCTATTTTACGCTGGATAACACGGTTACCGTTGCTCAATCGGTTACTGCCCCGGGTTCTTGGTCTAGGGGTGCAGCCGGAGCACGTCTCGGAGTTCATTCGTCGCGGACACAGTGCGCCGCCATTCAACGCTCCCGCATAGTGCGCAGCAGCGCGGACTAACTTTTGCTGCGCTCCTCAGCCTTGGCCTCATCCCACAAAGCATCCATCTCGTCGAGATTGGATTTGGCAGGGGTCGTCCCGCGCTCTGCAAGCAGCGCTTCAATGCGCTGAAAACGCCGGGTGAATTTCTGGTTGGCAGCGCGCAGTGCGTCTTCCGGATCGATCTTCATATGGCGCGCGACATTTGCCATCACGAACAGTAGATCGCCGAACTCTTCGGCGGTGTGACCCGCATCACCAGACTTGGCAGCAGCTTCCAGCTCGTCCAATTCCTCGCGCATCTTAGCAAGCACGGGTCCAAGCGATGGCCAATCGAACCCAACCTTTGCGGCTTTGCGCTGCAACTTAAGCGCGCGCGTGAGGGCGGGGAGCGGCAACGGCACGTCATCGAGAACACTCGAAGCCGCAGTGGCCTTGCCAGCCTTTTCCGCGGCCTTGACTTTCTCCCAAAAGCCGTTGGCAACACCCGCCGAGCGGGCCGCATCGTCACCGAAGACGTGCGGATGGCGGCGGATCATCTTGGTGGTGATGCCGTCCACGACGTCAGCGAACGCGAACGCCCTTTCCTCCTCCGCGATGCGCGCGTGATAGACGACCTGAAGCAATAGATCGCCCAGCTCTTCCTGCAGGTCGGCGCGATTACCGCGCGCGATCGCGTCGGCAACCTCGTAGGCTTCCTCGATGGTGTAAGGCGCAATCGTCTCGAACGTCTGCTCGAGATCCCACGGGCAGCCCGATCCCGGCGTGCGAAGTGCCGCCATCACCGCGATCAAGTCGGCGATCGTCTGGCGCGCTAGGTCGGACATTGAGGCTCCTTTGACGGATATGGCTTGCCACACGTTGGGCTTCTTCGACGAATAGCGCGGCGATGGTATCATAGGGCGGAATCAACGAGGAACGCCGTGATGATCCGCGTGACACCCAGCATCAGCCTCGACCCCGCCGAGATCGAGGAGGAGTTCGTACGCTCGTCGGGACCGGGCGGGCAGAACGTCAACAAGGTTTCGACGGCCGTGCAGTTGCGTTTCAACGTGCGGCAGTCACCCAACATTCCGTACGCGGTGAAGACACGGCTCGAAACTCTGGCGGGCCATCGGCTCACCAAGGACGGCGTGATCATCATCGAGGCCAGTCGCTTTCGCAGCCAGCTTCGCAACCGCGCCGATGCGCTCGAACGCCTCGTGGACTTGATCAAGGAGGCCGCCATCCAGCCCGTTAAACGCCGGGCGACGAAGCCGACCTACAGCTCCAAGCTGCGGCGGCTCGACGGCAAGAAAAAGCGCTCCGGCACCAAGGCGCTGCGCAGCGGTAAGCCCGAGTTGGATTGAACCAGTCGCGAAGGAAACGATCATGCAGGCGCGTAGAGTGATCACTGTCGTCGGCTGCCAAGCCGAGGGTGAGGTCGGCGATGTCATTACCGGCGGCGTACTGCCTCCTGCCGGTGCGACGATGCTGGAAAAGAAGCTCACTATGGAGCGCGAGCACGACCACATCCGGCGGCTTTTGATACAAGAACCGCGCGGCTCGGTGGCGCGCCACGTCAACCTTATCGTGCCCTCAACGCGCGCCGATTGTGCCGCCGGTGCCATTATCATGGAGCCGACCGAGTATCCGCCGATGTCCGGTTCGAACACGATGTGCATCGCGACCGTGCTGCTGGAAACCGGGATCGTCACGATGATCGAACCGGTCACCTATCTGCGGCTCGATATGCCGGCCGGGCCGGTCGACGTGATTGCCGCTTGCGAGAATGGCAAGGTTCGCAGCGTCACCATTCGCAACGTGCCCTCGTTCGTCCTGAAGCTCGACGCACCGTTGGAGGTCGAAGGCATTGGCATGCTCACCATCGACATCGCCTATGGCGGCATGATTTTTGCGATCGTCGATGCCAAGGCAGCCGGCTTCGAGATCCGCCCGGATGAAGCGCGCGATTTGGCGATCCTCGGCGAGAAGGTGCGCATCGCGGCCCGCGATCAGCATCCCATCAGCCACCCGCTTCATCCTGAAATAAGCGGTGTCTCGATCGTGCAATTCGCCGGCGAATTTCTGGGCGCGGGTCACGTGTCGCGCAACACCTGCATCGTGTCGCCGGGCCGCTCCGATCGGTCGCCGACGGGCACCGGCACATGCGCGCGGATGGCTGTGCTGCATGCGCGAGGATTGCTCGCAGTCGGCGAGGGCATCATTCACGAGTCGATCATTGGCTCGCGGTTCACTGGCCATATTCGCGGCGTGACGCAAGTTGGCGATCTTGCGGCGATCGAATCGGAGATCACGGGTCAGGCCTGGATCACCGGCCTCCATCAATATTTCGTTGATCCCACCGATCCATGGCCAGAAGGCTACGTCGTCGCCGACACCTGGGGCACCAGCGGCACGATGCGCCAGCTGCGGCCAAACCCGGCGGGCGTATGAGCGGTGCAGGCGGTTATATTGGGCAATTACCCGAAAAGTTCGGCGTGTGATCCAAGGCGCACTAGGCGTAAAGCCTCCGGATCTGGCCGCTCGTAAAGCAGCACTAAATCAGGCCGCACGTGGCAATCGCGGAAATCTTTCAACGCGCCGCCAAGCGCGTGGTCTTTGAACTTTGCTGGCAGTGGTTTGTCCTCCAGCAATAGATTGATGATGGAGCGTAACGTTTCCGTCATCCTCGACGCGTTCGGTTTTGCAAGTTCTCGCTTCAGATCCTTTTTGAAAGTTTTCGACCGCTCAATCGTCCGCATCAATATCGGCAAACATCGCGTCGAAGCTGTCGAACGTCTTGCCCTCCCCATCTCGGAGTTCGCGAATTGCGTTCAGCGTTGCTTCGTTGGGGCGGTGAAGCTCGAACGGCAAAGACTTCTCTTGGGCAATGCGGGTCATCATCAGGCGAAATGCGGTCGACGTGTCCAGGCCAATTGCCGACAGGACAATCTCGGCCTCATCCTTGAGTTTTCTGTCGATGCGAGCGCGCACAACGGCACCCATCATGCCCGGCCGGGCGCGCGGGCGCTTAACCTTTCTGACGACCGGCTTGGCGATCCGTTGTTTTACGATTGCAGTTTTTGCCATTTGACGCTCCTGTGCTACATTGTAGCTCAATTATAAGCAGGTTGCAACGGCGATGAAGGGGGTAGGCGTGATCTCCCCACGCTGTCATCCCGTGGCTTGCCCACGGGATCCATCGTGCCACGCGGGGGATGTTACAGAAACGGCGGCGCGGCCGCCTCGATCATTATTGAAAGCTTGGGGAGGATTGCCACCGCGATCCAGGCCGCGTCCTACAGTCCCTTGGCATCGACAAGCGCCGCCAACACCGCGAATTGTTCGACGGTCAGGCGCTCGGCGCGCAGCTCCGGATCGAGGTTGGCTTCGCGCAGTAGCAACTCGGGCATCGGTGTCAGCGACTTAAGGCTTTGCCGCAGCATCTTGCGGCGTTGGCCGAAGGCGGCAGCCGTCACGCGGCCCAGCGCCTTCACCGAGCACGCAGGCAGCGGCGTTTGGCGCGGGCGGAACACGACGACCGCGGACGATACTTTTGGCGCGGGAGTGAAGACTTCCGGCGGCAGCGTCATCGCGATGTGCGCTTCGCAGCGCCACTGCGCGATCACCGCCAAGCGACCATAGGCCTTGGAGCCGGGCTCGGCGGTAATGCGCTCTGCCACTTCCTTTTGGAACATCAGAACCATCAGGTCGAACCACGGCGGCCACGGATCGGTTTCCAGCCAATCGATAAGGAGTTTCGTCGCGATGCCGTACGGCAGATTGGCGACGATCGCCGCTTTCTTTTCGACAGCACCGAGCACCGACGGCCAGTCGGTATCGAGCGCGTCGGCGGGATGTACGGTGAGGCGGCGTGGATAGTGGGCCGACACTTCGGCGAGCGCCGCGATACAGCGATCGTCGCGCTCGACCGCGATCACATGCGCCGCGCCTTCGAGCAACAGGGCGCGGGTGAGACCACCGGGACCCGGCCCGACTTCGACGACCGTGCGGCCTTCCAACGGAAACGCCTCGCGCGCGATCCGGCGCGTCAGCGACAGATCGAGAATGAAGTTCTGCCCCAGACTTTTCTTAGGCGCGAGGCCATGCGTGCGAATGACGTCGGCCAAACGCGGCAGACCATCGGGCATTGAACTCATGATGCGTGTACCGCGCGGCGCTGGGCGGCACGTTTCGCCAAACGCAGTGCCTCGATGAAACTCTCAGGACGTGCGCGGCCCGTTCCGGCAATATCGAACGCCGTGCCGTGGTCAGGCGATGTGCGCACGAACGGCAATCCCAAGGTCATGTTGACGCCGCGATCGAACGCCAACGTCTTGATCGGGATTAGCGCCTGGTCATGATACATCGCGATCACCGCATCGTAGGTCTCGCGCGCGGCGGCGTGGAACAGCGTGTCGGCAGAATACGGGCCGGTGACGATCAGACCCTCTTGTCGCAACAGCTCGACCGCCGGGCGGACGATCTCCTCGTCTTCGCGGCCGATGGTGCCGGCTTCGCCCGCATGCGGATTGAGGCCAGCGATCGCGATGCGCGGCTGAGCGATGCCGAAGTCGCGGATGAGACCCGCGTGCACGATGCGCGCAGTTTCGATTATGGTCTGACGCGTGATCAAGCCTGGCACAGTTGCGAGGGGAATGTGTACAGTCAGCGGCACGACGCACAGCTCGTCGCACGCCAGCATCATCACCGGTGTAAATGTTCGGCCAGGTACATGCCGTGCGGCGAGTTCAGCTAGGAACTCGGTATGGCCGGGGTGTTTGAAGCCGGCGGCATACAGAACATTCTTGGCGATCGGATTGGTCACGATCGCCGAAGCATTGCCGCTCATTACCTGCGCAACTGCGGCTTCGATGGCCGCGATCACGGCCGCGCCGTTGGCCGTGTCGGGGTGGCCTGCGCGGGTGGCATTTGGTTGTGGCAGATGCATGACGGGCAGCGCAACCGCCGTGCAAGCAGCCACTTCTGCAAGCCGGTCGATGCGCTCGATCGGGAGGTTGCATCCCAACAGTTTCGCGCGCTCGGCAAGTGCTGTCGCATCGCCAAAGTAGGCGAACGCAGGAAGGTCCAACGCTTCGCGTCTCGCCCATGCTTGGATTGTGATATCGGGGCCGATGCCGGCCGGATCACCGCATGTGACGGCGAGAGGCGGCAGCGCTATTTTTTGCATTCGGGCGAGCGGCACTCGATGTGAGCTTCCTGCTTCAGGTTGCGCAGATGGCCCTTGGCCATGATCTCGAACTCTTTCTGTTGCAGATCCTGGGCCACTTCGGTGCGGCGCTTCTCGTCTGCCTTGACCACCTTGCGGCTGCACACAGTATAAAGCTCGATGCCGTCCGTGCCAATGTTGGGCGGCACCATTTCTCCGTCCTTCGCGCTCAGCAGATGGCTGCGCAAGGGTTCGACCAGGGACGAGGGCTTGCGGGCGCCGAGGTCCTCGAATTTGGCATTGGGGACCCGCGCAGCGGTGGCCGACGCAGTTTTGCAGCCGCGGAACGATTGGCGAACCTTGTCGGCTTCCTGGAAACGGGCCGACAACACTTTCTGGTCCATCTTGCCCGGCACCGAGAGCGTGATACGCTGCAGCTGCAACTCGACATCGTCTTCGCCGGTGGCACCGGTCGCCGCAAACTTATCGATGTCGCGTTGGCTGACGCTGACCTGGCTCGCGAACCGGCGGCGAATTACGTCGTTCCATGACAGGGTCGCCTTGAACCGGCCCTTCATCGCGGCGATGTCGGTGCCCATGCCCTTCAAATGCTCGGCGAACTGGTTCGGGCTCATCTTGTTGCGTTCTGCCAGCCCCTTGATCACGTCATCGATCTGGCTGTCCTCGATGCTGACGTTCAAGCGCTTGGCTTCCTGCAGCTTCAACCGCTCCTCGATGAGCTCGTCGAGCGCTGACTTCTTGATGCCGGGCAGCAAGCTCGAGCGGGCACTGGCGATCGCCTGCTGTTGCAAGGACAGTGCAAACTGCGTCTTGCGCTGATCGATCATCGCAAGGATTTGCTCGCGCGTTTTCGTCGTCTGGTGCTCCTTGACGATCTCGTCGACCATCGCGCGGAATTTCTGCTGGGTCGCCTCCGCGCCGACGAGGGCCTTCATGTTGGCTTGCGCGCGCGAGCCAATGTCGGCACCGAGCGCGTTCAGCTTGGCGCGCTGTTCCACGTCGAGCGCTGTGATCGGCTCGTCGTTGACGAGCATGATGATCGATTGCGTGCCACTGCCCTTTCCGGAGCCCTCGGGCGCGGCCACCGGTGACTTCTGAGCCGGTCGCGCAACCGCTGTCTTAGGCTTAGGCTTGGGTGCCGGAGCAGCGGTCGGCGGCGCTGCACTAGGATCGGGCGCGCCAAAGGGGCGCTGTACTTGCGGTTGGGGCTGTTGCTGCGGTGGAGGGGTGGTCGAGATAACGATTCCCGGCAGATTGGTCGTCTGTGCCAAAGCGGGTGGAGATGCTCCCGCACTGCCGATCAGCATCAAGAGCGACACGGCCGTTTTCGGCAGTGCCGAGCAAAGCAGTGAGAAACTGTAACGATTTGCAAGCCGCGGGTGCATGACGTTCACTCGGAAGCCGACAATCGTTGCCGGCAGGTTCGGTGTGGGACAAAAACTCATATTGGTCGCAACCCTAATGCGACTCGCGAGAGATGGGAGCAAGTTGTCCACATGAAGCGTGGCCCTTACAAGGCGAACCCGAACCGACGATTGCTGCCAAAAGTGCCCTAACGAGCCGGCAGCTCCATCGCCTGCAGCGCTATTTCGCCGGCTGATTGGTCGCAAACAGCGTATCAAGCGACTGCGTCTTGTAGCGGAAATCGCCCAGATACTTGAACTCGAACCGCAACATGAGGGTGCGATCCGGCACGATGTCGATCGACGGATTGGTGATGAAGGTCTCGGAATAGGTGGCGGTCAGCACGAAGCAGTCGTCGGTATAACGCAGCTGCAAAGCGTCCTGAATGCGCTGATGGGTATCGATATCGAAGCGCATCGATCCCAGAATGCTCCACCGATCGGTGAGTTTCAAACCAAGCAGGCCGAACAACTCCTGCTGGTCCTTGACGATGGTCTGAGTCGGATCAGCGCCTGAGAATGTGTAGATCCCCTGAGCGAGGAGCGGGCCATAATTGAACTCGGCAAAGGCATCCGTGCGCCGCAGCGAGAGGTCGGACTCGTCGAATCGCGCCTGGCCGATGAACCGGAACATCGAGGAAGGTGCGAGATAGGCGCCCAATACATAGTCGGACCGCCCAGTTTCAAGACCGCTGCGCGGATTATAGATCGGCTGCGATACGGCTGGGTTCGTGTCGGAGAAGTTGCCCGGGTTAGCGTATATATTGTCGCCGGAAAGATGGAAGCTCTGACCAGCGAGAATGCGCGCGGTACCGCCGCCATTGTTCTGAAACGTGTACTGCATGCCGACGTTCGCGCGCGTGCCGGTCTCGAGACGGTCCCAGCCAGACATCTTGTCGAGGTCGAACAAGTTGGTATCGTCGAACACCAGGCTCTTGGCATCCTCGTCGGGCAGATTGCGTTGCGTGACCTTGGCCGTCCGGCCGATGATCTGGCCGATCGGCTCGACCACGTGCGACGCGTTGGCCGAGTTCGCAACCCATGGGTAGGCGACGAGCACACCCGCGGTCGCGACGCCACGCGCACCCGACTCGTCCTGAATCCGAAGTCCGGTCACGGGATCGATGGCGTCTTTGACGTTGTAGATATCACCCCGAACATTGGCGAATGGCGTATAGGTGATACCAATTTGATCGGTCAGACGGCGCCGCCAATTGACGTCACCCGAGGCGCGCTCGATCTCGGTGCGGCGACCGCTAAGAATGTTGGTCGCGACCGGGCCATCGCCATTGCCGCGCGATTGGCTGATGGCGTTGACGTTGAAGCCCAATTCGCCGCCAAGCACGGGTTGACCGGCGATGTAGTTCCAGTCGATCACGGGGTGCACCCAGCTGTCCGACTGGCGCGTGTCGTCGAGCAGCAGCCCTCCGAACTGGTAGGCCGTCATGGCGAAATAGTTGCGCTCGCTTTGTCCGCGCAGGTAGACGCTGTTGACGCGATCGGTCTGCAGGATGCTGTCGAGTTTGTAGAAGCGGCGAAAGGAATCGTCGCTTTCAACCGTAACATCCCAGCCGAACTTCCACCACGACGAGAGTGAGAAGTCACCGCGCGTTTGCACGCTGCCGCGCCAGTTGTCAGGCAAGGAGCTCGAAATTCGTTTGGTTACATCGTCGGTTTGGTCGATAGCGGCGAGCTTGATGAAATATTCACCCGAGATGTCGCCGAACGTCACCTTGTGGCGCCAATCCGCCTGCCAGAGGATGCCCTGCTTGGCCGTATACATCGGGTGCAGGGTCACATCATAGTTCGGCGCGAGTGCGAAGAAGTACGGGATCTCCGACGTGAAGCCGAGCGTGCTGGACGAGCTGAACTCGGGCATCAGGAAGCCCGACTTGCGCTTCACGCTCGGGTCGGCGTGCTGGAAATACGGCAGGTACAACACGGGCTGCCCATAAAGCTCGAACCACGCATCCTGATAGGTCACGGTGCCATTCGCCTGATCGTGGATGATCTTGGCGGCGCTGATGCACCACAGCGGCGGCAGGCCAGGATCATTTTTGCAGGGTGTGAATTTGCCCTTCTCGAATTCCGTGATGTTGCCGTCGCGCCTCGTCGCCCGCTCGCCGACGATGCGCGTGTCGTCCTTGGTCACGGCGCTCAGCGATTGGATGAAGCCGTCGCGGAAATCTTCGCTCAGCGTCAAGCGCTCGGCGCGAACAATATTGCCGTTCGGCTCGCGCAGCTCGACATTGCCCATGGCGGTCAAGGTGCCGGCCGACTGATCGTATTGAACCTCGTCGGCCTTCAGGATGTAGTTGTTATAAAAGATCTCGACGTTGCCGCGGGCCCGAACTTTGTTGCCCTTGGTATCGTAGATCATCTCGTCGCCCTGCAGGTAGAGGGGCTTGGACCGGTCAATCTTCTGCGTCGGCCCGCCGAGGATGCCGCCCTTCTGCTTTGGGAATGACGAAATGCTTTTGCCGGGGGTCGATATACTGCTGGGATCTTGCGCTTGCGCCGCGGGAGCGATTGCGCACAGAAGCAGCGTAACGGCGGCAAGCGCCGCCATCGAGCGGCTGGACACAAGCACGCCGAAGATCCGCGTGATAGCAGCAGCCGCCCGTCCCCGTGTCGCGTCACCGCAACGGAGATGGGCACCGGAGCGTCCGCGATCAAAGTGCGGGGTCCGCGCTGCGCGCATCACTCAGCCATCCTCCTGGTGCAGTAGCACCGTCAACGATACAAACGCAGCGGTGGCCACCGGCACCCATATCGCCGTTACCGGCGACACGAGGCTCGCGACTCCAACTTGACGGGATACTTCCGCCATCAGGAAAAAACCGAAACCCCCGATCATCCCGGTGACCACCATAGTCTGGATGCGACCCGATCGGAATGACCTTAACGACACAGTTGCCCCCAAAAGCACCATCGTCATCAACAGGGCGGGCCGGGACAACAGCAACTGATACTGGATCTTGTAAGCAGAAGATGAAATACCAGACTTTTCAGCAACTTCGATCATGGTTGGCAGGTCGAAAACCGACATCGAAATGACCGTGCCCAGCGCATCTTTTACACGCTCGGGGGTGAGATAGGTGCTGACGATGTAGGTCGCGAACTGTTCTGGCTCGCGTCCGGCCTTCGTGACCCATGCGTCTTCGAGATGCCAATAACCGTCCCGCAGGGAGGATTTGGCGGCATCTATGCGTTCGATGAAGCGGCCCTGGCCATCATATTGGAAGGCCGACACTGCCGTCAGGGTCATGCCCTTGTTGGTGACAGCGCCGGCTTGGAACACCGAGGGCCCGTCGGGGCCGTCCTGGCGCAACCAGTTACCGCCGCTTTGGCCGCGCAGGAAGTTCGATTCGCGCCCGAACGCCTCTGCAAATTGCCGTTCGGCTTCTGTTCTCGACGCTGCTGCGACCGGGTTGAAAACGACGACGGCGAAGACACCAAGCGCCAGTGCCACCGTCAGTCCCGGGCCGATGAACTGCCATGCCGACATGCCGGCTGCGCGCATGACCGCGAGTTCGCTTTTGCGATTGAGCATCAACAGGGCGCCGATGGTGCCGACAAGCACCGCGAATGCGAGCAAGATCTCGGTGTAGGCGGGCAATCGCAGCAGGGTCATCAGCACGAGCTTGCCGACCCGCACGTTGCCGTATTTTCCGGCCTGCCGCAGCAACTCGACGAAATCGATCATGAAAATCAGCACCGAGCAGAGCGCAAACGTGCCGAGGATCGCAATCAGGAATTTGCGCGCGATATAACGCCGGAGCGTACGGCGGCCAATCATAGCGCGGCTCCCGAACTGGCCGCTTGACGCGTCTTGCCCCGGCGCGCGGATTTTGCCGGCCGCAAACGCCTCCATACATCGACGGCCCACATATTCGCGCGATCGGACAATGTCGGGCCGGGCCGGGGCCGGGATTTCGCAGCGATGATCCCGATCGACAGCAGCACTGCCCCGATCGGGAGTGCATAGAGCACCGGGATAGCGCTTTGGTTCAAGACCACGACGTTGTTGGCGGCCAACCCTGCGACGCGCACAGCGAAACCCAGCAACACCGCGGCGGTGATCGACTGCACCCGGTTCTGCCGTGTCGATTGTGCTTGACCGACGAAGGCCAGCGCAATCATCACGAAGGCGAACGGGTACAAGGGATTGGCGAAGCGCTCATGCAACTCGGCGCGAAAAAAGCCTGGCTGCCGAAGGTAGTCGGGATCCTTCGGCAACGGATGAGCGAGTTCCGAGTAGTAGCGTTCCCGCGGCCGCAGCTCCGGCTTCGCATCGGGTCTTTCGAACCGGTCGAGATCGACCGCGTAGCTATCGAACGCGATGATCTGCGGCGGTTCAGTCGTCTTCGCACGGCGAACGATATGGCCGGCCGTCATGTACAAGTAGGACATGCCATCCTGCTTGCGTACCGTGCCGCGTTCGGCCAGGTACGAAAGCGTCTGCTTGGGATCGCGCTGGTCGTGCATGAGGATGCCGAGCAACTCGCCGTTGAGCGATCGATCGCGGATATGGAATGTGAGATTGGGCTCGGGCGTCGAGAAGCGCCCCGGTTGAATCGCTTGACCGATCAGATTGGTGCGGGCGGAGATGATCAGTGCGCGCAACTCACGCAGGCTCCACGGCGTGCCGACATGATTGACTGCAGACACTGCCAGCGACACCAAGAGCGCCAGCAGCAGCAACGGCCGCGCAACCGTCCACATGGTCGCGCCGGACGCCGTGAGGACGATGAGTTCGCTGTCGCCGTTAAGACGCGTCAAGACGTGAATGACCGCTACCAGCAACGCGATCGGTGCAATCAACGCCATCAAGTTCGGCAAGGTGAGCGTGGTGATCATGAGGAAGGTCGCAATATCGTGGCCATCGCTGGTCACGACATTGAGTTCGCGCAGCGCGAGCGCGATCCACACCACTCCCGACAGCGAGAGCAAGATCAACAATAATGCGCCGGAGGCCTGCCGGAACACGTATCGGCCAAAAATCGTCATCATCAATTGCCGATCATGGCGGAACAGTCGCGTCGTGCCGAGAGAAAGTACAACCGCGCGGCTCCCATAGCACGGTGGCGGAATTTCGACTGATGCCTGAGTGCGACAATCCACGATCCGTTCAAAGGCTTGCGCTCGGCGTTACACCGGTACATTGGTTAGAGCTTGGTTCGATCCGATCTATCCGGTTCCGCCGCCGACAGTCGAGGATTTTTGCCGATGCCTCTCTCTCTAGATATATCCTTTGCGCCGCTAAGTACCGTACCTGAGGCAACATCGGTTGTGCTGGCAGTGGCGGGCGATGGCACGCCTGGGTGGGGTGAGGTTGCCAAGGCACTCGATGCCGCGTCTAAGGGTGCGCTGAGCGCTGGTGCGCGAGCGGCCGATTTCATCGGCAAGGCGAAAGCTGCGATCGAACTCTTGGCACCGGCTCATCTCGACGTTCGGCGGTTGATCGTCCTCGGTGCCGGCGCCAAGCAAGAGCCCGTACCCGATTGGCTCAGCCTCGGCGGTGTCGCGCTCGGCCAAATTCAAGCGCGCAAGACGAAGGTCGCTTCGCTCGTAGTCGACGTTCAGTCTGGGGAAGACAAAAGCGCGGGGCAGATCGCAGCCGATCTCGCGCTCGGTGCATTGTTGCGCAGCTACACGTTCAAAAAATATCACACCAAGGTTGGTGATACGAACGGCAATGGGTCGAAACAAAACGGGCTCGAGACGCTGGTCATCCTGACTGCCGATCCTGCTGGCGCACGCGCCGCGTTCGTGCGCGCAAAGGCGCTAGCCGAAGGCATCGCACTCGCACGCGATCTCGTCAACGAACCGGCGAACATTCTCGACCCGGTGGAGTTTGCCAAGCGCACCAAGGTGCTGACCAAGGTCGGCATCGAGATCGAAATTCTCGATGTCGATGCGATGGAAGCCCTCAAGATGGGTGCACTCCTGGGCGTCGGCCAGGGCAGCAGCAAGCCCTCGCGCCTCGTCGTCATGCAGTGGCACGGTGCGAAGTCGAAAAAGGCCAAGCCGCTGTGCTTCGTCGGCAAAGGCGTGACCTTCGATTCGGGCGGCATTTCGATCAAGCCGGCTGGCGGCATGGAGGACATGAAGGGCGACATGGGGGGAGCTGCCTGTGTCACCGGGCTCATGTATGCGCTGGCTGCCCGCAAGGCGCCGGTCAACGCGGTGGGGCTGATCGGCCTCGTCGAGAACATGATATCGGGCAACGCCCAGCGCCCCGGCGATATCGTCACCTCGATGTCGGGGCAGACGATCGAAGTGTTGAACACCGACGCCGAGGGCCGCCTGGTTCTGGCCGATGTGCTCTGGTACGCGCAGGATCGATTCAAGCCGAAGTTCGTCGTCAACCTGGCGACATTGACGGGCGCGATCATGGTCGCGCTGGGCAAGGAGTACGCCGGCCTGTTTTCGAACGACGACAAGCTCGCGGCGGACCTACATGCGGCGGGGGAGGCGACCGAAGAGAAGGTGTGGCGGATGCCGCTCGCTAAAGCATACGACAAGTTGATCGACTCCAAGAACGCCGACATGAAGAACATTGGTGGCCGCTTCGGTGGCGCCATCACCGCCGCTCAGTTTTTGCAGCGCTTCATCGTCAAGGGCACGCCGTGGGCGCATCTCGACGTGGCCGGCGTCGCGATGGACAGCAGCAAGACCGACATCAGCCAAGGCTGGGCCTCCGGCTGGGGCGTGCGCCTGCTCGACCGGCTGGTGAGCGACCAGCACGAGAAGGGGGAGAAGTGAGGTGTGAGGTGTGGGGAGTAGGGAGTGGGGAGTGGGGAGTGGGACAGGGGGCGGTTGTTGGCTGGAAGTACGCTTATCAGCATGGTCCGTGAAGATATCGGCCGACGCGTTATCATCAGCAACTCAGCCGATCAGTCGGTTTAGATACCCGCTGTCCCAATCCGAACCAAGTGGTTTACCGCAGTTAAGATCCATTATTTTCCATAATATGTATTCTGCGAATGATGGACATCACAGGGAGCCGGTAAACACGCCCAGAAAACAGGCTGATATCACCAACACCTACTTGACCCGGCCCCTGAGACCGCCCCGAAAAGACGATCGGTTGCGTCCCACAGTATTGCGCCGAGGCACCATCAGTGTGATCAATTGTGAAACCGTTCCCCGCCATCCGGTGAAATACGCAGACGCTATCACCAGCTCCAACAGGCCAAGCCATGACCTACCAAATGACCGCAGCATTTGCGGCAGCCTTCTTCGTGCTGGCGTTATCGCCGGGACCCGGGTTGGCAGCTATTCTCTCGCGCTCCCTCGGCAGTGGCATGCCGGCCGGTCTGGCGGTGACGACCGGCTTGGTGATCGGTGATGCAGTCTTTCTCGGCATCGCCATGATCGGATTATCGGCGATCGCCAACACGATGGGACCGATGTTCCAGGTCGTGAAATATTCGGGCGCTGCCTATCTGGTATGGCTCGGCATCCAGGCAATTCGAGCCGCGACCAAGCCTGTCGAAATCCAGCCGAGACCATCCGCAACTTTGCTGACGGACGTGGGCCTTGGGCTCGTCGTTACATTGGGTAACCCGAAGCCGATCTTGTTCTACGGCGCTCTGTTGCCGAACTTTCTGGATCTGTCGAGCGTGACCTCCGGCGACTTTGCAATCCTGATGGCGGTCGTGGTCGCCGTTTCATTTGGCGTGTACAGCGGCTACATGCTGGTCATCGAACGTGCGCGTAGGCTTTTGAGCTCCACGCGCGCCGTGAAGCGGCTCAATCAAGCGACCGGCGTGATGTTGATCGGCGCAGGACTCGCTATCGCAAGCAGGTGACCGAGCTGCACCTCCGGTAACTGCGCTTCAACTCCCTACCCCCTTGCCTTCGCGATCCAAGCTCGCACCTCATCGAGCCCGCCATGGCGGAAGGCGTCGATGTGCCAGCCGGCCGGATATTCGATATAACGCTTCACGCCCGGGAGAGCGTCGTACAGACGGCGGGCGAATCGTGCCGGCACGATCGTGTCGAGCGCGCCGGCAAGAACCAAAACCGGTGCCGTGACGCGCGCCACGTGTTCGATGGAGTTGTATGGATCTTCGAGCCCCCAACGCACCGGAAAATACCAAAAACGGTCGGCGGCAACGTCGGCGAGCGATGTATACGGCGACTCGAGCACGACGGCTGCGACCGGCCGGGCTGCTGCCACCTGCACCGCGACACCGGTGCCGAGCGACTCGCCGTACACGACGATGCCGGCGGCTGCGGTCCCTGTTGCGCGCATCGCATCGTAGGCCCGAATGGCATCGGCGATGTTGCCGGCTTCGGACGGCGATCCGGTCGAACCGGAGTAGCCGCGATAACTCATCGCGTATAAACCCCAACCCTGCGCCCGCATGGCCTGGAATTGTGCAGCGCGGTTCTGCAGGCCGCCGCCGTTGCCGTGGAAGTACAAAATCGTCGGCTGGCCGGGTTTTGCTTCACCCCTCCATATGACGATCGACGCGCCATCAGGCGCCGTCAGTCGCTCGACTTTCAGATCCGCCAAGCCAACCGCTGCCGGCGACACCTCGCCACCGAAAGGCACATAGATGAGTTTGCGCTGAAATAGATAGAGCAAGGTGAGCAGCGCGAACCACAGGCAAGCAACGGTGATGAGGGTGAGTTTCACAAGTCTCAACTGCCGACCTTCCGATCAACCACCGCGCGGCGCGATCATTTCACCTTGGATGCAGATTTAGGTTTGGCGGTGGCCTCACGGATGGCTTTCTCGAGGTCTTCCCGCTCTTCGCAACCCTTCGGGCACAGCACCCTAAGCTTGGCGAGCATTTCCTTGGCCTTCGGCATGTCGCCCGTTTCGACGTAAAGTTCGCCAAGGTACTCGTGCGCGCCCTTGTGAGCGGGATCGTACTCGAGCGCCTTTTGATAATACGTGTAGGCCGACTTGTAATCCTTCGATTTGCGCAGGCTGAAGCCCAACAGGTTGTATATGTCGGCGTGTTGAACTGTCTCCGCCATCTTGCTCAGATCGGCGATCGCGCCCGGCCATTCGCGTGCCTTGATCATCGCGCGGACGGCGGTCAAGTCAGGCGCATCCTTGGAGACGATCGTGTCGGCAGCGATCGCCACGGGTGCGAAACCCGACGCCGCTATCGCCATTGATATCAGCGCGACGGCAACGCTACGGACAATGATGGAAGACATATCTACTCCTGACTTTAGTTTAATTTGCGCCGTGTAGCCCGCGCACGAAATCCGATAGCCCGATCAGGCGTTCGCGCTTAAGGCGCTCGGCGGTGAGGATCGCGATCAATTCGGCGACGCTCGTCTCCAGATCGCCGTTGACGATAACGTAGTCGTACTCCGGCCAGTGGCTCATTTCCGAAGCAGCCTCCGCCATCCGCTTGGCGACCACATCGGGTGGATCCTGCGCCCGCCCGCGCAACCGGTTCTCCAGCGCTTGCGCCGATGGCGGCAGGATGAAGACGCGCACGAGGTCTTGCGGCAGCTTCTCCTTAAGTTGCTGGGCACCCTGCCAATCGATGTCGAACAGCAGGTCGCGGCCGGCAGCGATTGCGGCTTCGACCGGCGCGCGCGGCGTTGCGTAGTAGTTGCCGAACACCTTTGCCCATTCGAGCAATTCACCCCCATCGCGCTGGGCCAAAAACTGTTTCTCGTCGCGAAAGAAGTAGTCGACGCCCTCCTGTTCGCGCAGACGCGGCTTGCGGGTCGTCACCGAAACCGAGAGACCGATGTTGCGGTCGGCACTCAGCACGCGCTTGGCGAGTGTCGTCTTACCCGCACCCGATGGTGACGACAGCACCAATAGCAGCCCGCGACGGCCGGGCGTTGTCTGGCTTGGCGGTTGATCACTCAATGTTTTGTACCTGCTCGCGGAATTGCTCGATCACCGTCTTCATCGATAAGCCCAAACTGGTGACACTCGAATCACCCGCCTTGGAGCATACCGTGTTGGCCTCGCGATTGAACTCCTGGGCCAGAAAATCGAGTTTGCGGCCGACGCCATTGTCGGCGCTCAACAGATCTCGCGCAGCGGCCACATGGACCGCCAACCGCTTGAGTTCCTCTTCGACATCGGCCTTGCTTGCGACAAGAACAGCCTCCTGATGCAGGCGGGCCGGATCGAGCATCGATGAGGTTTCAATTAGCCGCGCCACTTGCTCGGCAATCCGCCGTTTGATCGCATCCGCGGACCGATTGGGATTGATCTCGATCGCTTGTGTCAGCCGCGCGATCTCGCCAACCTGTTCGAGCAGCACTTTTTGTAACCGCTCACCCTCCGCGACCCGGGCGCTGACGACACCA
>JANMNO010000045.1:0-66285 GCA_031374115.1 Hyphomicrobiaceae bacterium
TTGTATTCGCGCTGACCACTGCCGATAATTTTTTGAAGACCGGACAGTTCCAGCGCGCGTTGGTCATTGGCGCGGAGTCGTTTTACCGCATCCTTGACTGGAGCGACCGCAGCACCAGCGTCTTGTTCGGCGATGGCGCGGGTGCGGTCGTCCTCGAAGCGCAGCCGCAAACCGGAGGCAGTAGCGATCGCGGCATCTTAGCGACGCGAATACGCTCGGATGGCCGGTACGAGGATCTTTTGTACGTCGATGGCGGGCCTGGCTCGAGCAAGACTGTTGGCCATCTGCGCATGAACGGACGGGAAGTGTTTCGGCACGCCGTGCAGAAGATCTCGGGTGTCATCGAAGAAACGCTCTTACAAAGTGGTTACGCTGCGAGCGACATCGATCTTTTCGTGCCTCATCAAGCCAACAAGCGGATTCTCGATGGCATCGCAAAGAAGCTCGGCATCTCGCCGGAAAAGATCGTCGTCACCCTGCAGCATCACGGCAATACCTCCGCTGCATCGATCCCGATGGCGCTCAATCAGGCCTTCGAAGCGCACCGCGTGAAAGAGGGTAGCCTCATTCTGATGGAGGCCATGGGCGGCGGATTGACTTGGGGGGCCGCGCTGGCGCGTTGGTAGCCCGCCGAAGACTTTGCAATAAAGTCCGGAATTTCAGCTGCTTGGAGGCTTGAAGTCGTTGACCGCCGCGCGCTCGGCAATGTAGCATGAAGGTTAGTGTAATGGGCGCTGGGAGGCAAGACGGGCCATGAGCGGAAAGACGCTGACGCGTGCCGATTTGGCAGAGGCGCTCGTAGACCAGGTTGGTCTGCCGCGGAACGAGTCGCAGGACTTGGTGGAGTTAGTCCTGGGCGAGATATCCGATAGCCTGGCCCTGGGTCAGCAGGTCAAGTTGTCCTCTTTTGGTTCTTTTGGGATTAGAGCTAAAGGGCAGCGCATTGGACGCAATCCCAAAACCGGTCAGGAAGTGCCAATCACGCCGCGTCGCGTGCTGGTGTTTCGGCCCAGCAACATCATGAAGGGCAGGATCAACTCCGGTTTGTCGCGCCGTAAAGCTGCCGAATAGCAACGCTTCACTGGCAACTGGTCCGCTGTGGCGCAAGGCGTAGGACTTATCCGCGCCGAATCTCGTAGTATTCCGCCGAAGCTACTTCGAATAAGCGGTGCTTTTGATGCACCTGTGATGTGTCAGGCGGAGGTTTAGCCATGGCGAAAGCGCTAGATGCTTTCCGCACCATCAGCGAGGTTGCGAGCGACCTCGATGTGCAAAAGCACGTCTTGCGGTTCTGGGAAAACAAGTTTCCGCAAGTGCGCCCGATGAAACGCGGTGGTGGCCGGCGCTATTACCGTCCCGACGATCTCGATCTGTTGCGCGGCATTCGCTACCTGCTCCACCGTGAGGGCTATACCATCAAGGGCGTACAGAAACTGCTGCGTGAGCAAGGCCTGGAGTTCGTGAAGGCCGCGTGGCAACGCGGCGAGGCTAATGCCGCGACGACCGGCTCAGCCAAGGCAGAGCCCGGCAAGCCTGGGCGCAAGCCGCGTAAGACGTCAAGACAAGGGGACACCCCCGCGATAAAATTAGAAAATAGCGCAAGAAACCTAAAAGCCGCTCCGACAAAACGGAACGATCAACTCGCTGCACTAGAAAAGCTACTCGCCCAACTCGAAGATTGTCGACGCATTCTATGTGGAGTCGAGGGAGAAGGCTCGCTACTGACCAGCTGACGTGAAGCGCGCGCCGCACAATTCGAACTTTGAAGGCATCATTCGATTGGATGAGATCGAACTGTGGCTGATAGACCGTGACGCGCAAGCGCCGGCTTTGGCCGATATCGAACGCCGGCGCCTGCTGCTGCCACCGGGTGAACGCGAACAGGCGGCGCGAAACGTCGATCGCGCCGACGCAGCACGGTGGCTAAACGGCCGGATCGCGCTGCGGCTCTTGCTGGAGCCGCGGATCGGCGCGCGTGCAGCCCGGCTGCCGTTCGATGTCATGGGCGGTGGCCGGCCCTTGATCGCCGATTGCGATCTGGATTTCAGTCTTTCGGATATCGGCTCGATGCTGTTGGTTGCCTTCAGTCGCGTTGGGCGGATCGGCGTCGATATTGAATCGGCGCGCTCGCTCAATATTTCGCCGGTTCGCATTGCTCGTCTGGTCGCAGCCGCCAACGGTCTGGCAGGCGAGCACTGCCGTCAACTTATCGATCCCGATATGGTCGTTGCGTGGACGCGGATCGAAGCCTTTGCCAAAGCGACCGCAGATTCGCTCGCTGCGTGCCTCTCGATGCTTGGAACGGCGGGGCACATCGGGCATCCGGCGACGCTCGATGAGCTTCGCCGGCACGCGGCGCGCACGCGCTATGACGCTGCTGTTTCGGTGCGAGACTTGGACCTTCCCCACGGGCTCGTGGGTGCGCTTGCCACCCCGGTTGCCGCAGCTAACGTCAACCTCAGGATACAGATTTTGGATCATCACGAGCTCAGCGCTCTGGCCGAGCGGACCAACGGCTGACCGTTCGCCAAGTTCAATTAGAGGTAATGAACCATTCCGTCGCTCGCGCAACCCTGTTGACCACGAGGCTTGTCCGGGGCACAACACCCTGATCGGAGCGTGGCGCAGCCTGGTAGCGCACTTGCCTGGGGGGCAAGGGGTCGCAGGTTCAAATCCTGTCGCTCCGACCAATTGACAAAATGTCCGGCCCGGACACATGGCTCTCAAGGTGGAACTTCGATACCGGCCCAGTCGAACACCCGTCCCGACTGCGAAGGCTGCAAATTACCGACCACTTGAAGTAAGTGACGGGCTGATTGTTCTGCGGTGAATAACGTGCCAGCAGCAACGTTGGCTTGAAATGGCTTAGACAGATTGGTGTCGACTGTGCCGGGATGCAGGCCGACGCAGATCGCATGTGGCCATCGCGGCGCAAGCTCGATAGCGAGGCACCTTACAATCTGGTTCAGCGCCGCCTTGGACGCACGATAGCTGTACCAACCGCCAGAGCGGTTGTCGCCAATACTGCCCACCCGGGCCGACAATACGGCAAACACACTGCGACGATCACGCGGCAGCTTGGGCAAGACATGTTTGGCAATCAGCGCTGGTCCAATGGTGTTGACTTCGAAGCTCGCTCGCATCGCATCGGCATCGAGCGCGCGCCACGTTTTCTCCGGCTGGATGTTTGACGCCACATTCTGAAGCAGACCGGTGGCGATAACTGCAAAGTCGACCTCCCCCAGTTCGAGTGCGGCCGAAATGATAGAGGCCTCATCCAGTATGTCGACCTTGGTGCGAGAAACTGCCTCTGGCAGGGCAGGTGCGTCAGCGCGGGTCCATGCGGTGACATGCCGTACGCGAGGATCGGCCGCAAGCTGAGCTACCAACGCTGCCCCGATGCCGCCGGAAGCTCCAACGACAAGCGCGTGCATCGGTTTCCTCATCGATAATTCGAGCAGTGCCATCAGCGGCACGCCGATCCTATTACGGTGCGCTTGTCGAGGCGGATCCGTTTCTCGGGGTCGAACATCAAGCCTTCGACTGTTTGACAATAGATATGACGCCGGCTTTGCTAGAACGACAGCGATCTGAGCAATATCTGACCTCCTCCCAAACGCGTGCCCACTTCTTGCGCCAAGAAAATGGCCGGCCGCACCTCACACAATCTTTGCTGGGCAGGGTGGCCTTCGTAAAACGCTGGCTTTTCGAGTTCACTTCGATCTCTCGTCATCTAGATGGGCCGGCATGGAAGGCTTTGATCGAAGAAGAATTCGGCGATGGCATCATGTCGGCGATCGATTTCAATTTCGATTTCGAGCGTGAGGCCAATCCCAAGGGCGATCGCGTCGAGATCACCACGTCGGGCAAATTCCTTCCTTACAAGTACCTACGGAAACGAACAAGGCATCCCGGACTACGGCTTCAACGAGACGAGCTGAGCGAATGGGTTTCGCTGTGTATCCCGGCGCTGTCGGGTGAGCACCGGGACACATTGCGCCCTAAGCAGGTCCATGCATTGCCGAAACTTCGAGTCCAACGCATCACGCGCGGGCGATCGCCTCGACCGCCAATATCCGGTCCTTCAGGCCGAGAGCCGAGCACGCCGTCGCGACGATTCCTGCAGCGTCCAGCCCAGCTTCGGCGTACATTTTCTCCGGCTTGTCGTGGTCGATGAACACGTCCGGCAAGACCATGCAGCGGACCTTCAGTTCGCGATCAAGCAAGCCTGAACCGGCCAGCCAATGGAGAACTTGCGTTCCGAAGCCGCCAATCGATCCTTCCTCTACGGTGATGATGAGTTCGTGATTGCGCGCTAGGCGGCCGATCAAGCCGGTGTCAATCGGCTTGGCGAAGCGGGCGTCGGCGACCGACGTTGAAAGACCCATTGCATTCAGTTGATCGGCCGCCTTCTGACAGTCGGCAAGTCTCGTCCCAAGCGACAACAAGGCAATCCTGGAGCCCTCGCGCAGGATCCGGCCACAGCCGATTTCCAATGGAACGCCCTCGGACGGTAGCTCGATGCCCACGCCGTCGCCGCGGGGAAAACGCAGCGCCGATGGACCGTCATCGATCGCGCGCGCCGTGGCCACCATGTGTGTGAGTTCGGCTTCGTTGGCGGCTGCCATCATGACGAAGTTGGGAAGGCATCCGAGGTAGGCAAGATCGAATGAACCAGCATGCGTCGGGCCGTCGGCGCCAACGAGCCCTGCCCGGTCGATGGCGAACCGCACGGGCAAGCGTTGAATGGCTACATCGTGCACGATTTGGTCGTACGCGCGCTGAAGGAAAGTCGAGTAGATGGCAACGAACGGCTTAAAGCCCTCGGTCGCAAGACCGGCGGCGAACGTCACGGCATGCTGTTCGGCGATGCCGACGTCGAATGTGCGATCAGGAAATTCCTTACCGAACAAATCGAGGCCGGTACCGGACGGCATCGCAGCCGTAATAGCAACAATCTTCGGGTCGCGCTTGGCTTCTGAGATCAAGGATTGGGCGAACACGCGGGTGTAGCTTGGCGCATTCGCCTTTGGCTTGTCTTGGGCGCCAGTGATGACGCTAAAGCGGTTGACGCCGTGATACTTGTCGGCGGCGTTCTCTGCCGGTGCGTATCCTTTGCCTTTCCTGGTCACCACGTGAACGAGGATTGGCGCTTGCCGGCTATTGCGGACGTTTTCGAGGACCGGCAAAAGGGCGCCCAGGTCGTGACCGTCGATCGGGCCGACATAATAGAATCCAAGGTCCTCGAAGAACGATCCGCCGGTCCAATAGGTGCGGGCGTATTCCTCGGCGCGAGCAGCCCTGCGCCCCCAGGCTTTCGGCAGCTTGTTGGCCAGTTGCTTCAGGCCATCGCGGAAATGCAGATAGGGACTGCTGGATGATACGCGCGCGAGATAGTTCGATAAGGCGCCGACGGGCGGTGCAATCGACATGTCGTTGTCATTCAAGATGACAATCAAGCGTTCGTCGCGTGCACCGGCGTTGTTCATCGCTTCGTACGCCATGCCAGCGCTCATTGCGCCATCGCCGATGACACAGACTACGTCATTGCTCGCACCGGCGAGATCGCGCGCAACCGCCATTCCCAGTCCAGCCGAGATCGAAGTCGAGGAGTGGGCGGCGCCGAAAGGATCGTACTCGCTCTCGCAGCGTTTGGTGAAGCCGGACAGGCCACCGCCCTGGCGCAACGTGCGAATACGATCCCGCCGCCCGGTAAGGATCTTATGCGGATAAGCCTGATGGCCGACGTCCCAGATCAGCCGGTCGCGCGGCGTATCAAACACCCGATGCAGGGCCACCGTCAGTTCGATCACGCCGAGACCAGCGCCCAGATGGCCGCCGGTGCTCGATACCGCGTCGATCGTCTCGAGCCGGAGTTCGTCGGCAAGCTGGCGTAAGCTTTCGATTGGAAGCTCACGTAACGCTTCTGGCGTTCGTACCGTGTCCAGGAGTGGAGTTCTGCTAGCTGATTTCATCCAACGCGCTCCTCACCCGAGTGCTTCAACACCGCTATTGGGCGGCCTGTGACAATTGCGTTTCGATCGAGAGCGGGCACTCGGCCCACAAGGAGCCAAGCGCGTCGACGAGATGATCCATTTGCGCGTCGGTGTGCAACGGCGTGGGCGTCAATCGGAGCCGCTCGGTGCCACGTGCTACGGTGGGGTAGTTGATCGGCTGGACGTAGATGCCGAAGCGATCGAGCAGCGTGTCGGTGATTGACTTGCAATGCACGGGATCGCCGACCATCACGGGCACGATATGGCTCGGGTTCGCGAGGGCGGGAATGCGGGCAGCTTCAAGGCGGCGTTTCAGTGTGCGCGCACGCTCTTGATGACGTTCGCGCTCGACGTTGCTCGATTTGAGGTGGCGGATGCTGGCCAGTGCGCCAGCAGCGATCGCTGGCGCCAGTGCTGTGGTGAAAATGAAGCCCGGCGCATAAGAGCGCACGGCGTCGCAAACGGTGCGGCTTGAGGCGATGTAGCCGCCCATCACGCCGAATCCCTTCGCGAGCGTACCGTTGATGATATCGATCTGCGCCATCACGCCTTCGCGTTCGGCAATGCCGCCACCGCGCGGCCCGTACATGCCGACGGCATGAACTTCGTCAAGGTACGTCAGGGCATTGTATGTGCGGGCGAGATCACAGATCGCCGCGATCGGTGAGATGTAGCCGTCCATGGAATAGACGCTCTCGAATGCAATGATCTTCGGCGTCGACAATGGCAGCGAAGCGAGCTTGGATTCGAGATCCTTGACGTTGTTGTGAGCCCAGATGAGCTTCGCGCCGCCGCCGTGTCTGATGCCCTCGATCATCGAGGCGTGGTTTTTCTCATCCGAAAGGATAACGCAGCCGGGGAGCAATTTGACCAGCGTGGAGAGGGCCGCATCATTGGCAACGTAGGCAGAGGTGAACAGGAGCGATGATTCCTTGCCGTGCAGATCGGCAATTTCAGCCTCTAACTCCACGTGGTAATGGGTCGTGCCCGAAATATTGCGCGTGCCGCCAGAACCGGCACCGGCACTGTCGATCGCCTCGTGCATTGCCTTGAGCACAGTGGGATGCTGACCCATCCCCAGATAATCGTTCGAGCACCAGACGGTGACGTCGTGGGTTTCATTGCCAGAATGCCGATCAGCGTTAGGAAACGAGCCGCACCGTCGTTTGAGGTCGGCGAATACACGGTACCGGCCCTCCTTGTGAAGCACGTCGAGGTGTTGCAGCAAGCTCGCCTGGTAGTCCATCGATCCCTCCATTCGCTATCTCGCGATGCTATTTACGGCACACCGTGAACCGTGCGCTTTGTTATCGCCCGGTTGGCGCTCAGGCCGGCAGTGTATTTGGTTTTCGTCTGCAGCGGCACTTCGTTCGCTTCAGATTTCTCAGCCTCGCCGCGCCGGTGCGAGTCGAGACCCCAAGCCCAGAGCGCTGCAAAAGGAAAAGGCAGTACCAGGATCCAATGCTCGAGCACCGCTAGGCCCATCAGCACGGCAAGTAGCATCAGACCGGTCGACTGGGCCGGGGTCACCATTGGCGCGAGTGCCAATTGAGCGAGCATCACGGTGGCAATCGTCGCCGCCGTAACCGCAACCGGAAAGAACAAATTCATCGGTGCCTTGCGGAAGTAGCTCTTCAAGAAAGACAGCTGATTGGGCAGCCAATCTTCGGACAGGTTAGGTACGCCGAGAAAGACGTTAAGCTTAGCGCTTATCCGCATGGACCACAGAACCAAGAACGTCCACAGCCCGATCTTGTTGTTGGCGTCGGATGTCATCACCGCGACCAGCGCAGCAGTGCCCGCGATGGCCAGCTCGTGATAGGCAATGGTCTCGACCGCATAGCGTAAACGCTGCCAGCCGATTGCATTCGGTGGACAAACGCTGCGCCGCGGTCCGGTGACCACACCCATCAGAAAGCTCATCTCATGCCAGCCCCAAAGCACCAAGGCGCTGGTGAATGCGAGGTAGGCGCCGCGCGCACTGTCGTCCGCGGCGGAAACAGCGACACCGTACAGCGCCAGCGCGGCCAGTGCAGTTGCAATCAGTAGGCTCCAGCGAAATGTGCGCTGCGGCAAGCCATCTAGGTAAAGGATGACGCCAGTGCTGAACCACCAGATGAAGAGGCAAAACAGCACTGGCACTGCGATGGACGTCATACCACCGTCCTTAACGGGACAGCGGCTGCCGTCCATTTGGAGATAGGTTGACTGTCAATTTAATTAGACAGTTTATAGTGTCAAGCAATATTGTCAGTTAGTGATCGATTTGCTTGAAACTAAACTGCCGAAGCTCCGCCAGTTCCTGCGTCACCATACCGGTGCTAAACGCACATTTCGCGGCAGCTGGTGGGCGTGTGCAGGCAAGCAATAAAGCCGCACGAACGTCGCCGCCCCGATGGCCGCTAGGCCTAAGCGCTTCACTCCACCGGTAAGCCCGCCCTGGACCTTTGCAGCGGCGCTGGCATCGTTGACCCACAACAGACGTTTCAGTCCGGCGCGGAACGCGGGGTGGTCGAGATCGAGGGTCAACGGAAACACCTGCTTGGAGATCTCAGACGTCAGCTGAAATACCTTGAAATCGTATTCATCGATATCGATGCCAAGCGCATTATGGAACTTCGGCCGTTGATGGTCGCGCACATACATCGTCGCAAACACTGCGAGCAGGAAGAACCTGATCCAAAGCTTGTTGCCGCCCGCCAGCAGCTTGGGGTTCGCCCGCATAATCAGGGCAAATGCCTCGCCGTGGCGAAATTCGTCGTTGCACCACTTCTCGAACCACGTGAAAATTGGATGGAACTGACGGTCAGGGTGCCGCTCGAGGTGGCGGTATATAGTGATATAGCGGGCATAGCCGATCTTCTCGGAAAGGTAGGTCGCGTAGAAGATGAATTTGGGTTTGAAGAATGTGTATTTTTTGGCCTTCGTCAAGAAACCAAGATCGACGCCGATGCCGAAATCCTTAAGCGCCTCATTGATGAACCCGGCGTGCCTCGCTTCGTCACGGCTCATGAATTTGAAAAGTTCACGGATATCGGGGTTCTTGATCCGCTTCTTGGTCTCGGCATAAAGCACGCAGCCGGAAAATTCGGCAGTCAGTGAACTGACCAGAAAATCGAGAAACTCGGGCCGCAGATCGGCGGGGATCTTGTCGAGGTGCTCGATCCAGTTGCCCTCGCGCCGGAAATGACCGCGATTGGGATCCTGTCGAAGTTCGTCGATCAGGGCATCCCAGTCCGCGCGTACCGAATTCACGTCCAGCCGGTCCATTTCCTCGAAGTCGGTGGTGTAGAAGCGTGGGCTGAGGAATGTCTCTTCGGTCGCCTGCTTGGTCGCATCGTTGACAGTGCGATCGGCGGTTTGAACGGTCATGAACTACTCCTTCGGCTGAAATCCGACTTCGTAAAGCTCGGTGAGCTCGAGATACGCAGTGATGCGTGTCCAAAATCGCTCCAGCCCGTTCGCTTTGATCACCGTGGCGTGGCTCTTTGTGATGCTGTGCGCGCCGAACGGAATGTGAGACGGCGCTTCGTGCACGATGACGGCGTCCCCTGCACCGACCTCGATGCCTTCGAGTGCGACGTTGGCGAACAGAATATCGGACGTCTGTTCGATTTCAACCGTGCAAGGCACTTCGACGGCACGGCGACCGCCGATCCAAATGTGTTTTATGGATGCGGTTCCGTCTTCGCCGCGAACAACGGGGGTACTACGTCCGGGCACGGCACGAGCATTCATTGCGCATTCCTGTTCACTGCGAGCAACCGGGTAAACGCAATCACATTTGTCGACCCGAAAGCATCCAGTTCTATGCGCCGGCCGGTCGCCATGTCCTCGATGGTGATGCGGCCATCGGCTAGGCGGGCTAGCTTGAACGGTGGGGCATCAGAGATCGCGGAGGCGCGCCGGTCGCGCGCGAAGCTGCGCAAGACACCGCGCACGAAACCATGCTGACCCGGCTCCAGAACTTCCGCCACTTGATTGCTGCGCGGTTCCAACACGGCGACCGAGCCGTCAGCACGGTCTTCAAACCGCAGCTCACGGACGACCACGGGCTCGGAACTGGGCATTCGTGTGACACCGACGCCAGTCATGCGCGACAACGCAATCAATCCGACGCAAACCACGATCATTGCGATGGCGCCCGCGAGCGGTCCGCGCGGGAAAGGACGGTCAAGAACGGAGCCACTCATCGCGGTTTCCTTCACGAGGCCAGCGCGATCGACGACGGCATTTCGCCTTGCTGGGACGGTATCGGCTTGCGTGCAGCTGGTGCACCGTTGGCAACAACTGTGCTTGGCTCGACGGTTGACATGGCGATCGCGTTGGCAAGTATCGAGCCGACCTTCGCCGCATCTCCCACCGCGCGCAGCATCGGCTCGGGCTTCGAGACATACCACGGCCGTGCATGCGGCCACAGAACGAGGTAGGCGATGCGATCACCTCCCACGATCGACATCGGGATGTCGCCAACGTCATCCGTCCGCTGGCGCAAGGAAACGGCGCCGATCGTGCGGAAGGGAAAATTGATCGTCATCGGCAAGGCGATGCCGAAGCGGATGACGACACGCCGATTGGTGATCGTATAGATGGTGGTGCGCTGGGTCAGATACGCCAGTAGCATCAGGATCGCGACAGCGCAGAGCGCCAAGGGAATTAACCACAGAGCCGCCTTGGCGGTCGTTTGTGCGGTCTGCAACAGCGTCGCCCCGGTCGAGAGCTCAATGAGGGCCCGCAGACCCAGCAAGCCAGCGAAATAGGTCGCGACCTTATTGGCGTGAAAGACATCCCGAGCAAGACGGGGCCATTGTGGAAGTCCCTGCCACAGTATGTGCTCACCCGGCGGCAGGCGTCCGGGCAATCCCGGAATCGGTTCATACTCGTACTCGCTCACAGTACCGGCTCCTGTCGGGATGGCATCGCATACAGATGACCGCCGCCGTAATAGGCGCAGATGCGATCTTCCTCGCGCAGTGTAACTTGGTCGGGATTGGCGAGCCGCGGCACATCGGCGAACTGTTTACTCATGATGGACTTGACGCGGACTTCTCTCGAGCCGCCGTTGATGCGCGCGAAGTTGATGGGCAAAAGCACGCGACGCGGAACCGGGTGAGTGCTGTCTGGTGTTTCGCTGGTGACAGCCGGGAGATCGACTTCAAGGTAGCGGATGAGGCCCTCGGCCCGATCCACCCAGGCGTCAGAAATCGTACCGGCCACGAGGCCGTCGGCGCCAACGACATCCATGCCCCGTGGGTCAGGATCGCGCGTTTCGATCGTATGGGTCCTGGCAACACGCAGCGGCACGATCCGGGCATGGCCTTCATACGTCGTATCGGGGACATTTGCGCGCAGCGCATAGGACGCTGGTCCGACGCCGTCGATCATTGGATTTCCAGTTGGCTCGAGCGGAGCGCCCGGCCACGGCGCGACCGGTATTGCCCGCAACGGCCGATCGTCGATCTCGCGGCGCGGGGCCCTTTGCGTGGCACCGTTCGCAAGCAGAAACGTTTTCGGTGCCGGAATGCCTGGAAACCCTTGCACCGTGACGTATTCGGATCGTTCGCTTTCGAGGGGATAGCCCTCGCGCTTATCTTCACGCCGCAGGTAGAGGACCAATCCGGCAAAAAAGATGAAAAAGATGTAGAGCACCACTTGCGCCACATCGATATCGTTGAACAGCAGCCCTTGTCTCATGGCATGACCTCCGCGTTCAGATCTTAACTGGCAGTCCGTTTAGTGTAAGCGTTTCGCTGTGACGCACCGGTAGCGCGCGCGTCGAGCGAACAAGCGGGCCGAGCGCGATCAGGGTGACAAACAGCATTGCGATCTCAAGCACGTACACGGTGATGTAGCCGCTCGCACCGCCGGCCATTGCCTCGCCGAGCACGCCGCGTGCGCCAAGTTCGGCAACGAAATCGCTGATGATGCCGCCAGCCGCTATCGCCAACCCGACGGCAGACGCTTGTACGGCGCCCCACGCACCGAGTGACATGCCGCTCTCGTCACCGTGCGTAAGGTTCATCGAGGCGGTGAGTGTGCCGTGCGCGAATAGGCCGGCGCCAAAGCCGATGAGCGCAGTCCCGGCCGCAAACATAGCCGTTGACAGGAATGGGGCAGAAAAAATGACGAGCAGGAACGCGAGGAGGCCGGCAAGCGTACCGCACGCCGCAACCCGATAGGCGTCGGCACCGCGTCCTAGCATTCGCGCCGCCAGGGCCAGGCCGATGGCGCTGCCGGCAGCAAGCATCGCAGTGAGGGCGGTGGTCGCTGCGACCGACAAACCGAGAACCCGTCCGCCGTAGGGCTCGAGCAGAATATCTCCCATGCTGAAGGCAACCGTACCGAAGCCAACTGCCGCCAAGTGCCGGCGGGCCTGCTCGCCTCGTGCCAAAAACTTGGCCCATGCGGTCTTGAAACTTGGCCGTGGTTGGGCCGGCACATTGCGCGAAGGGGCTCTTGGTTCCTGTTTCCACAATGCAATGAGATTCAACAGCATCGTGACGATCGCAGCACCTTGAATCGTCTGGATCAGGCGTATCTGGCTGAAGGTCGACAAAAGCACACCGAACACCAGCGCGCTTGTGACCATGCCGACCAACAGCATCATGCACAGAAGTGCAACAACCTTAGGCCGCGCGTGCTTCGGAGCGAGATCGGTTGCCAGTGCCATTCCAACCGTTTGCACGGTGTGCAAGCCGGCCCCGACGAGCAGGAAAGCGAGGCCTGCTGCAAGCTGTCCGACCCATTCTGGGGCGTTCGAGTCACCCGACAGAATGATCAGCGCGAACGGCATGATGGCAAAGCCGCCAAACTGCAGCAGCGAGCCGATCCACAGATAGGGGACACGGCGCCAACCGAGGACCGAGCGATGCGTGTCGGAGCGAAATCCGACGACTGCACGGAACGGTGCGAACATCAGCGGCAGGGAAATGAAAATCGCAACCAATGACGCCGGGACAGAAAGCTCGACGATCATCACCCGGTTCAGGGTGCCGATCAGCAGCACAATGGCCATGCCGACGGTAAACTGGAACAACGACAGCCGGAGCAGGCGAGGCAGCGGCAGTTCAGGAGTGGCGGCATCGGCGAACGGTAAAAAGCGCGTTCCAAGCCGCGTCCATACATGCGCCAGACTGTCGTTGAGCCGGCTCATGAACGGACGAGCTCCAAGGCTTGCGAGGTGTAAAACCCACTTGCGATCCGCTTCGTCCGTGCACAACGCCATTGGTTGAGGGCCGCTTCCGCTGCCAGTGCTCGCCACATCGTCCGCTCGCCCACCGGTTCGATTGCCGGAGCCCGATCCTTGCGCGGAAACAGGCGGCCAACGGCATGCATCGCAGTCAGTACCGGCGTACGTGGCGCAAACGTGAACAGGATCGACTTGTTGGTCCGGGCGGCGAGCCCGGTGAGCACGGGAAGCGCGTCGAGGCGGCGATAATGGATCAGGGAATCCATCGCCACCACATGATCGAAAAGCCCGAGCGCGGGATCGAGCATGTCACCGGCTCTGAACTCGATCTTGCCCCGTCCGAGATCTGTGGGGGTGCGTTCGCGCGCCAACTCGACGAGGGTTGGCGACAGATCGATCGCCACGACATTGGCGCCGCGGCGTGCTGCTTCGACGGCCAACGCACCGGTACCACACCCTGCATCGAGGAGCCGCAGGCCATCCAGGCGCGCTGGCAACCAATGGAGCAAGGTATCGCGCATCTGATTGCGCCCAGCGCGCACGGTGGCACGAATACCGCCGACAGGAGCATCCGAGGTGAGACGCGCCCAGGCGTCCACCGCCGTGCGATCGAAGTAGGTTTCGATCGCCTCGCGACGCTCGCTGTAGGAGGTGGTGGTGGTCATGTGTACCCCAACAAGTCGAAGATATCGCGATCCTTCATGGCAGTTGCCGTGATCGGCTTCGTGCCGGCGAGCAGTGTGGCGGCCAATCGCATATATTCGGCCTTTACTGCCTCGACTTCGGGCGTGGATGCCATTTCGAACAGCGTCGATTTCGACAGGCGGCTGCGGCGTATGATGTCGAGGTCGGGGAAGTGGGCCATCGTCTCCAAGCCGACCCGATCGTTGAATTTCTGTATCTGATCCGTGTCCGCACTGCGATTAGCAATGACGCCGCCGAGACGGACGTTGTAATTCTTGGCCTTGGCGGTAATGGCCGCCACGATGCGGTTCATCGCGAAGATAGAATCGAAGTCGTTGGCGGTCACGATGAGTGCCCGGTCGGCGTGCTGGAGGGGTGCTGCGAAGCCACCGCATACGACATCGCCGAGCACATCGAAGATGACGATGTCCGTGTCTTCAAGGAGGTGGTGCTCCTTGAGCAGTTTGACGGTCTGGCCGACGACGTACCCACCGCATCCTGTGCCGGCCGGTGGTCCCCCCGCCTCGACGCACATGACGCCGTTATAGCCTTCGAAGACGAAGTCTTCGGCGCGCAACTCCTCGGCGTGGAAATTCACTTGCTCCAGTACGTCGATGACGGTCGGCACAAAGCGCTTGGTCAGCGTGAAGGTGGAATCGTGTTTTGGATCGCAGCCGATCTGCAGCACGCGCTTGCCGAGCTTAGTGAACGCCACCGACAAATTGGAAGAGGTCGTGCTCTTGCCGATCCCGCCCTTGCCGTAGACTGCAAAAACTTGCGCGGTACCGATCCGCACGGCAGGGTCCAGCTGCACTTGCACGCTGCCTTCTCCGTCGCCGCAACCGCCAGATCCGCAGCCACCCGATTTCAACATCAGCGTCATGCCGCAACCTCCATCCCGATGCCTTCGATCCGGTCCTCGAGATCTTCGCCGGCCCGCCGCAGCGCATCGAGCGTTTGCGAGTCGGGGTTCCAATATTTGCGCTGTTGTGCTTCGAGCAACCGGTTGACGACCTTCGCCGATGCGGTTGGGTTGAGACTTGCCAACCGCTCACGCATTTCCGGATCGAGCACGAATGTCTGCGTTAGCTGCTGGTACACCCAGGGTGCCACTTCGCCCGTGGTCGCCGACCAGCCCATCGTATTGGTGATATGGGTCTCGATCTGGCGCACGCCCTCGTAGCCGTGCTTGAGCATGCCCTCGTACCACTTCGGGTTCAGCATGCGCGTGCGGGTCTCGAGCGACACCTGTTCGCCGAGCGTGCGCACCTGGCCTTCACCTGTGGTTTGATCACCGATGTAGACTGGTGCCGCCATGCCGCCCTTGGCCCGGCGAACCGCGCGGCTGATGCCGCCCAGGGTGTCGAAATAGTTGTCGACGGTGGTCACGCCGAGCTCGACCGAGTCGAGGTTTTGGTAGGCCAAGTCGACGCCGGCCAAGACGCTTTTGAGCAATTCCGGCTGCTGTGCCGGCTTGCCGGCGCGCCCATAGGCGAAACCCTTGCGACGCGTGTACGTCTCGGCGAGTTCATCGGCGTCGTCCCAGCGGCCATTCTCGATCAAGTTGTTGACGTTCGATCCGTACGCGCCATCGGCATTGCCGAAGACGCGCAGGGAGGCCGTTTCCAGATCGCAGCCGTGCTTGGCTTGAAACTCAAGCGCGTGCTTACGCACGAAGTTTTGCTCGATCGGCTCGTCGGCAGAGGCTGCAAGAAATGCGGCCTCGGCGAGCAACTTGATTTGCAGCGGCAGCAGGTCGCGGAAAATACCTGATAGCGAAATCACAACGTCGACGCGCGGTCTCAGCAACTTATCGAGCGCAATCAGTTCGGCGCCGGCAAGGCGACCGTAGCTGTCGAAGCGCGGCTTTGCGCCAAGCAAGGCTAGAGCCTGGGCAATTGGCCCGCCTTCGGACTTGAGGTTGTCGGTGCCCCACAAAACGATCGCGATCGATTGGGGGAAGTCGTTGCCATCGTCCATGTGCCGCTCGATCAGCTTCGCCGCCTGACGGGCGCCGTCCATCACCGCGAACGGGCTCGGAATTCGGAAGGGATCGAAGCCGTGCATGTTGCGACCGGTCGGCAAGATCGCCGGCGTGCGCAGCAGGTCACCACCCGGCGCCGGGCGCACAAAACGCCCGTCCAGAGCATGCAGCAGCCCCGTGACCTCGTTGTCGACGGAGAGGAGTGCGTTAGTGGATGAGAGCTCGCGGAAAATGTTGAGATTGGTCTCATTGGGTTCGATGCCAGCAATCTCTAAAGCCCGCTCGCCCGCCGCGCCCTCGACGAGTGCTTGCACGGCCGCCCGGTCGAGTTTCATGCCATGCCCGGCATCGGCCGACGACAGCAACATGTCGGTGCGCTCGGTGACGGAAAGCGGTGCACCGACAATATGCAGACCGTGCGGGATCAGTGTGTATTCCAGTTCCAGCACCGCTTGGCCAAGTCTTGCGATTTCGGCAATTGCAGCATCACCCCACGCAGGTTCTGCTGGTGCCAAATCCAACGCCGATGCCTGGGCTTGAATGGCCGCAGCAAGCTGGCCCGCCTCGGTGCCATTCGTATCTTCGGTCTGGCGCCAGCGATCAATCGCCGCCTTGAGATCGACAAGGCCGCGATAGAGGCCCGCCTGTGCCACCGGTGGCGTCAGGTAGCTGACCAGCGTCGCATTGGAGCGGCGCTTGGCGATCATGCCTTCGGACGGATTATTCGAGGCATAGAGATAAAGGTTCGGCAGATCGCCGATCAAACGATCCGGCCAACTCGTGCCGGAGAGCCCGGCCTGCTTGCCCGGCATGAACTCGAGTGCGCCGTGCGTGCCGAAATGCAGCACGGCGTTGGCGCTGAAATCCTCGCGCAGCCAGCGATAGAAAGCGGAGAAAGCGTGGGTCGGTGAGAAGCCTTTCTCGAACAGCAGACGCATCGGATCGCCTTCGTAGCCGAAGGACGGTTGGATGCCGACGAAGACGTTGCCGAATTCTTTGCCCAGCACGAAGATAGAGCTGCCATCGCTCAGGTGACGGCCGGGCGCTGGCCCCCATTGCGCCTCGATCTCCGGTAGCCAGCGCTCGCGACGAACGTGATCATCGGTCGCGATCCGCGCGTGCACGTTCGCATGCGCGCCGTAGCGCTCGGCATTGCCGTGAATGATCTGTTGACGGAGTTCGTCGACCGTTGCGGGCACGGTAACGGAGTAACCGGCCGCCCGCATCCCCAGCATCGTGTTGTGCAGCGATTCGAACACCGAGAGGTACGCGGCCGTGCCGGTGTTGCCGGCGTTCGGCGGGAAATTGAAAATTACTGCTGCCACCTTCCGCGTCGACCTGTCGGAGCGGCGCAGTGCAACCAGTTTCTCGACGCGTGCGGCTAGTATCTCTGCACGGTCGATACAGACATGCATGTCGCGGGCGGTGTCACCCGATTCAAATTCGCAGCCGTGGTGGCAACCGGTGCATTTGGCGCCGCCAGCACTGACCCGGCCGCCAAAGACGGATGTGCCGGTCGCACCATCCAGCTCCGGGATTGCAACCATCATCGTGGCTTCGACGGGAAGCAAGCCACGGTCCGATGCGCCCCATTGCTCGAGTGTTTGGAATTCGACGGGCGTCGCCGAAACGTAAGGCACATCGAGCCGAGCCAGGATTTCTTCGGCCGCTCTGCTGTCGTTATAGGCAGGGCCACCGACCAGCGAGAAGCCAGTCAGCGAAACCAGCGCATCGATCGTCGTCCGCCCGTCTTTGTCGAAGAAGAACTGGTCGATGGCTGGCCTGCCGTCGAGACCCGTTGCGAAAGCAGGGATGACGCGTAATCCGCGCTTTTCGAGCGCGGCGATCGCGCCGTCGTAGTGACCGGCGTTATTGGCGAGAAGGTAGGAGCGCAACATGAGCACGCCGACGGTGCCTTTATTCTGACCGGTCGACTTCGGTAGATCAGAAAGATTTGCCGATAAACGGCGTTGCATGCGCGGATGATAGACACCGACTTCCGGGTATTCCTCTGGCGCTTTGACTGAGAGTGTGCCGCGCAGCACCTTGCGCGGTCCATCGGCGTACCGATCAACCAGCAAGCGCACCATGCTGGCGATATTCGTCTCCGAACCACCGAGCCAATATTGCAAAGTCAAGAAGTATGCCCGCACGTCTTGCGCGGTGCCCGGAATGAAGCGCAGGATTTGTGGCAAGCGGCGGAGCATCGTCATCTGCTGGGCGCCAGCGGTTTTCTCTTTCCCCTTATGGCCTCGCAATTTCTTGATGAAGGCCAGGGGGCCGGTCTGCGGGCGGCTCATATCGAAGCGACCCATGCGTGTCAGCGTAGTGACTTCCGTGGCCGACATCGCGCACACCATAGCGTCGCACTGATCGCGGCGCGCAACGAGGTCCGCCAGGATTGACTGGAAGTGATCTTCCATGAAGAGCATCGTATTGATGATGATGTCACCCGCCGCGATGTCGGCCTTGCAGGCATCGAGTGCTTTGGGATCGCTGGTCCATTCCGCGGCGGCGTGGACGTGGAGCTGCAAACCCGGCAGGTCGCGCAAAAGCTCGGTGCGCGCGCGCTCGGTGGCGCTGGCCACGTGAGTGTCCATCGTCAACAGCACGACCTTGATGGCTGTTGCCTTAGCGGCTGTAGTGCGCTTTTGCATCGTACAGTGTCTCGATGTTGATGATTGCCAGCTTGCGCTCTTCTGCGTAGCGCTCGGTGTTGCGCCGTGCTTTTCCCCGCACGAAGAAGGGGATTTTTCCGAGTTCCTTTTCAGCCTCCGCAGCCCACCGCGCGGCATTCCCAGGCGTGGCTGCGGCGGTGTTGGCAGCGGTCCGGGCAATGTCCGGTGCCGGACCGCTCGATGGATCCTTGATGGCGTGACCCAGATGTGAAGGTACGCTGTCGTTGAACTCGACATCTTCGCGGAACATCTGCAGCAGGTGCTCCTCGAGACCCATCATCAGCGGATGAACCCAGGTATCGAAAATCACGTTGGCGCCTTCGAAGCCCATCTGCGGGGAGTAGCGGGCGGGGAAATCTTGCACGTGCACGGGTGCTGAAATAACTGCACAAGGTAGCCCCAGACGCTTGGCAATGTGCCGCTCCATCTGGGTGCCCAGTACGAGTTCCGGCTGCGCCTCGGCGATCTTGGCTTCGACCTCCAGGTAATCATCCGAGATCAACGGCTCGACGCCATAGAGTTTTGCCGCTTCACGAACGTCACGTGCGAACTCGCGGGAATACGTCCCGAGCCCGACAACTGTGAAGCCGAGTTCTTCAGCGGCGATCTTTGCAGCAGCGACCGCATGGGTAGCATCGCCAAAAACGAAGACGCGCTTGCCGGTCAGGTAGGTAGAATCGACGGAACGAGAGTACCAGGGTAGGCGCGAAGTGGATTTCGCTAGGAACGCTATGCCATCGACACCGGCCAGGGCGGCAGCTTCCTCGATGAACTTGCGCGTTGCGCCAACGCCGAGCGGCACCGTGCTGGTTGCGGGTTGACCGAACGTGCGTTTCAGCCAAGCCGCTGCCTGTGCGCCGGTCTCCGGGTACAGCACGACGTTGAAGTCGGCATCCGCTAGCCGCGCGATGTCGGCCGGGCGCGCATCGAGCGGGGCCGACACGTTCACGTCAATGCCAAGCTGCGCCAGCAGGCCACTGATCTCGCGGGTGTCGTCGCGATGGCGGAAGCCTAATGCGGTTGCGCCGAGCAGATTGCAACTGGGGCGGCGGCCTTCTGGCGGAGCCGCGCGCTTGGTGCCCGGCTGCGGCGCCAACGGAGCGCAGATTGCGCGCACCAGTTGATAGAAAGTCTCCGACGCGCCCCAATTCTCTTTGCGTTGATACGATGGCAACTCGAGTGGCACCACGGGAATCGGCAGGCCCAGCGTTTGCGCTAGTCCACCGGGATCATCCTGGATCAGCTCGGCCGTGCATGACGCACCGACAAGCATCACTTCAGGTTTGAAGCGGTCGAAGGCATCTTGCGCGGCGGTCTTGAATAGTTCGGCCGTATCGCCACCCAGGTCGCGCGCTTGGAAGGTGGTATAGGTGACGGGTGGCCGCTTTGAGCGCCGCTCGATCATCGTAAACAGCAAGTCGGCGTAGGTGTCGCCCTGCGGTGCATGCAGAACGTAGTGAACGCCTTCCATCGCCGTTGCGATCCGCATCGCGCCGACATGCGGTGGTCCCTCATATGTCCAGACCGTGAGCTGCATTGCGCTAGACCCTCAGCCGTGATTGACGATCGAGCGGGCGGGCGAAAAGTCCGGCGAGATCGGCCGCCTGCTCATACCCTTGGATCGGCGTGAACAGCAGTTCGATAGACCACTTGGTCGTGAGCCCCTCGGCCTCGAGCGGGTTCGCCAGACCAAGCCCGCAAACGGTGATATCAGGCCGCGCTTCCCGGCAGCGGGCTAGTTGTTTGTCGACATCCTGCCCTTCGCTCAGCATCACGTCGGCTGGCAGCAGTTCTAGTTCGACACTCAAATGTTGGCGGTGCAGGTAAGGTGTGCCCACTTCGATCAGTTCACAGCCGAGTTCGCGTGCGAGAAATCGGGCAATGGGAATCTCGAGTTGGCTGTCGGGAAAAAAGAACACGCGCCGGCCAGCGAGATCGGCTTTGTAGCGGCGTAGTGCGGCTTCGGCGCGGGCATGCCGGCCTGATGTGGCGGCGCGAAAGCGCTGCGCTCCGACCGCAAAGACATCGGCGGCAGCTTTGAGCCAAAGCGTCGTGCCCTCCGCCCCAAGTGGGAATGGCGCCTCGATGCGTGTTGCGCCGCGTTCGTCCAGGGCTCGCGCGGTATCGGTCAGGAACGGTTGCGCGAGCAGGTACCGCGTATCGGGTCCTGCGGCGGGTAACGCGGTGGCACTGCGTGGCGGGAAGAATCGAACGTCGATGCCAAGATCATGGAAGATCCGCTGCAGCTGATCTTCGACGACGTCAGCGAGTGCGCCAACTACGAGCAGTTGCCGAAGGGCCTGGCTCCCACCCGGTAGTTGCGGCACCAACGAGGCGAGGCAAGCATCTTCGCCTTGGGTGAACGTTGTCTCGATACCGCTGCCTGAGTAGTTGAGGACACGCACGCGCGGCTCATGCAATTGCGACAGTCGTTGCGCAGCCTTCGAAAGATCGAGCTTGATAACTTCGGAGGGGCAGGAGCCGACGAGGAAAAGCAGCCTGATCTCAGACCGGCGCGTCAGCAACTGCGCCACGACCCGGTCGAGTTCCTCGTGGACGTCGGCGAGGCCGGCAAGATCTCGCTCGTCGATAATGGCGGTGGCAAAGCGCGGCTCTGCGAAAATCATCACCCCGGCGGCGGACTGAATCAAATGCGCACAGGTGCGGGATCCCACGACAAGGAAAAACGCGTCCTGAATTTTCCGATGCAGCCAGACGATGCCTGTCAGCCCGCAGAATACTTCGCGCTGGCCGCGCTGGCGCAGGACTTGGCGTTCACCGCAGCCGCCGACGGCGGGTGTGGGCTCAAGCGCAGATGGGAGGCGGAAGGGAGCGTTCATCGCGCAAGCTCCGCCAAGTCAGAAGAAGCGTTGTTATCCGGCTTGGATCGGTCCGACTGCAAGCGCGCAAGCCTCAGTTTCCATACGAACTGGGCCGCATTCACGACATATGTGGCGTACGCTGCGAGCGCCAGGAACATCAGTGTGTTGGCCTCCAGCAATCCGAACCAGAGGGCGACCAAATAGGCCGTATGCAGGGCCAGCACCAGCATGCTGACCAAATCCTCCCAGTAGAAGCCAGGTGCGAACAGGTATTGCCCGAAGACGTCCTTCTCCCAGATCGAGCCGGTGATCATGATTGCATAAAGAGCAATCGTCTTCGCGACGATCGATGCAGTAGCAGCGTCGTAACCGGCACCGGTCATCAGATAGCGGACGACCAGGCCGAGGCTGATAAGGAAAATCAAGAATTGAACCGGAGCCAGAATTCCCTGCACGAGCGTCCACACGGAAGCGTCGCGGCGCTGGCGCTGGTCAGGCGTGTAGAGCGATCTTTGTGAAACGGTCGGTATCTGTCGAAGGCTCATCGCAGGATCCTGGCGCCCCACCGCTTGCTTGGCTTGAATTCACATCACCAGCTTACCCATCGCACCGGGTGTGTCAATTAAAATGGACGTAAAAATCTCGGTACATTTTTCGTCGTGTATATCTTCGTTGACGTTTTCGCTAGAAACTCGATCAGTATCGTGCTTTATTTATCGTGGTTAGGTGCAGAAAGTCACAAAGACGGACGGACATTCGGGGTACACGGCTTGGTTGGCAGCCCTGTGTGTCAATTGCGATGGACGCAGTCAAACGGGTTCATTTCATGCGGAGCGTAAAACGCAGAGGGGGCGTACATGACCGACCCACGAGATGTTGCAGATCATGCCCAAGTGATCGATCACTGGGAGGGGCAATGTCAGCGCCCTGCTCGATACGGGCCAAGGGCTCGGGCAAGTGGAAAAAAAACATCGGCGGCTTTGTCCGGTCATGAGCTTGACCAGTTGGCTCAGACGGTCGAAGCGGAGATTATCCCGAGACTACTGCTCGCCCATACGATTGAACGCCAACACATCGCGACTAACGAAAACACGATCGACGAACCCACTACATCGGAGATCGAAACATTCGCCCGCCTGATGTTATATCGCAGCATCGAGGAAGGGCGCATATTCGCAAATCAGCTGCGGACACGCGGTGTCTCAACCGAACGGCTTCTGCTCGGTTTGCTGGCCCCAACAGCGCGACTTCTTGGCGAATATTGGAAAACCGATGTTTGCGACTTCACCGAAGTGACTGTGGCGCTATCGCGGTTGCAGTTAATTCTTCGCGAGTTGAGCCCACTGTTGGCGGCGACGCGCCGCGGCTCAACAACGAATGGCAGTGTATTGACGGAAGCCTTTCGACGGCGCGCTCTTCTCGCTGCAACGCCCGGCGAGCAACACTCGTTTGGGCTCTACGTCGTCGAAGAATTTTTTCGCCGGGAGGATTGGGAAGTATGGGGCGGCATTGCCCTCACGCCGAAGAAAATTGTCGAAGTGGTGCGGACCGAAGCGTTCGACTTGGTTGGCTTCTCGTTAAGTTGCGAGCGCTTCCTAGATAGCTTGGCATCCGCTATAAGCTCGGTACGTAAGGCGTCTCGAAACCCCGCGCTTGCAATCATGGTTGGTGGCCAGCTTTTTATCGAGCGCCCCGAGCTGGTCGCCGAAGTGGGGGCGGATGCCTCAGCCGACGATGGACAGCAGGCCGTAATAAATGCGCACGAACTCACCCAAAGGCTCGAGCAACAGATCCCTTTCAATCGAAGGGGAAATTGAGATCGCTGTTGGAAGTGCGGGCAATCCACCTTCGAACGTCCTGGAAGCTGTGAACCCTTTGAAAGCACTTAAACGATTCGTCGGAAACCTCGAAGCGGAGGAGGCCGCAAAACTGATTGCAACGGCATCGGACTTCGCTCTGATCGTCGATGCAAATGGCGTGATCAAAGAGCTCTCGTCATCCAGTCCGAATTTGCCGGCAGAAGGTTTCGCCAGTTGGGTCGGACAACCCTGGATCGATACGGTAACGAATGAGAGCCGGTCGAAGGTCATCGAAATGCTCGACAATGCGTCGTCGGCAGGTGGGCCGCGCTGGCGGCAAGTCAATCATACTTTGCCGCTAGCTGACGATTTGCCGGTGCGTTATTCCGCAATCGAAATCGGCCGTCGCGGTAATATCATCGCATTGGGCCGCGATCTACGGCCGATGGCCGAGTTGCAACAACGTTTGATCGAGGCGCAGCAATCAACCGAGCGCGAGTACGCGCGCTTGCGCAATGCCGAAACCCGGTATCGCGCGCTATTTCAGCTGGCTTCTGAGCCGATACTGATCGCGGATGCTTCGACCTTGAAGGTGATCGAGGCCAACCCAGCCGCGACAGACGTATTAGACAAAGCTGCAAAAAAGGTGATCGGCCGAACGCTGACCGATCTTTTCCATCCCAGTAGCCATAACGATCTGCATCAGCAGATGTCGGATGCGCGGGCCGCGGGCCAGGTCGGCGGCCTGAAACTGAGATTGCCGAGCGGTGCCGAATGCATGGTTTCGGTTTCGCTTTTCCGCCAGGGCATCGCGTCCCATTTGTTGGTACGGTTGACGCCGCTTTCCGCAGCTGGCCGGCATTCGAGCGCTACCACGGCGCGTTCGAGTGCGATGGACGTTGTGCAAAACATGCCCGATGGTTTTGTGGTGACCAGCCAGGACTACCGGGTCGTTGCAGTCAACTCCGCTTTTGTTGAGCTCACGCAATTGGCAATCGAGGAGCAAGTGAAGGGCCAGTCTCTTGATCGCTGGATCGGACGCACCACTTCGGAGTTTGGATTGTTGACGGCGAACTTGCGCGAGCACGGCGCTCTGCGCAATTTTGCGACAGTCATGCGCGGCGACCTTGGCAGTCAGGAAGATGTAGAGCTGTCGGCGGTTTCAGTCGCAAGCGGCCATCAACCTTGTCATGGGTTCATCGTCCGCACCATCGGTCGTCGCACCGCGTCGGCCCGTTCTGTGAACCATGAATTCCCACGCTCGGTGAACCAGCTCACCAGTCTCGTCGGCAGCGTGCCCCTTAAAGAGCTCGTGCGAGAGACAACCGATCTGATCGAGCGGTTGTGCATCGAGGCAGCGCTTGAGCTTGCCGACGATAATCGCGTGTCCGCAGCTGAGATGCTGGGAGTGAGTCGGCAAAGCCTCTACATGAAACTGCGCCGTTATGGGATCGGCGACAGGGGCTCGGACGACGCGCAATCGATGTCCTGAGGCTGGTCAAATCCACACCGGCGTCCTTGAGGCGTTGCTGTCAACATTTGTTGACTGTCAAGAATTATCGACGATAATGGCTTTCAGATCGGGGACGCCATGACACGTCGGGCTATTTCATCTGCTATCGAACTTGCCAAGCCGATAACGTGGTTTCCGCCCATATGGGCGTTCGGCTGTGGTGTGGTTTCGACCGGTCTTCCGGTGCAAGGCAATTGGCCGAAGATCGTTGCTGGAGCGCTATTAGCCGGACCGCTCGTATGCGCAACGAGCCAGGTCGCGAACGAATGGTTCGACAGGCATGTCGATGCGATCAACGAACCAAATAGGCCGATACCGTCCGGTCGCGTCACCGGCCGATGGCCGATAAATTTAGCGGTGGTCTGGTCCGGGTTATCGATTGTTGTCGCGATCATGCTAGGTCCAGTCGTCTTTTGGGCGACGATTGCCGCGCTTGTGCTGGCTTGGGGCTACAGCGCGCCGCCCGTGCGCTTGAAGCAAAACGGCTGGCTTGGGAATACGGCATGCGCACTTTCGTATGAGGGCATTGCCTGGTTCACTGGGGCAGCGGTTATGACCGCAGGCACCTGGCCCGATGCGCGCACCATCGCACTCGCCGGTTTGTATAGCTTTGGTGCCCACGGCATCATGACACTCAACGATTTCAAATCGATGGAGGGTGATCGTCAAACCGGCATCAATTCCTTGCCGGTGCAGTACGGCGCCAACAATGCCGCGCTCTTGGCGTGTGTTTTCATAGCACTGCCACAGATCGTCGTCGTTGCGCTGTTGGTCGGCTGGGGACGGCTCAATCACGCCCTGATCGTCACCCTGCTGCTGCTGCTCCAAGTATTGCTGATGGGCTATTTCGTTGCCGACCCCAAGAAGCGTGCGACGATCTTCAGCGCCGCTGGAGTAAGCGCTTACGTTGCCGGCATGCTTGCGAGCGCACTTGCACTGGCGTCGCTTTTGAGGGTGTCATCATGAGCCTACCGCCCCTCGGTTGGTTCAGTATCTTTCGGCTCGGCCTTGTGCAAACGGCCCTGGGTTCGATTGTCGTTTTGACAACCTCGACTCTCAATCGTGTGATGGTGGTCGAGCTGGCGCTGCCAGCAATGATCCCGGGTGCGCTCGTCGGCTTGCACTATGCGTTGCAAGTAATGCGCCCACGGATGGGATATGGATCCGATGTCGGCGGCAGGCGGACGCCCTGGATCATCGGCGGCATGGTCATGCTCGGATTGGGTGGAGTTATCGCTGCAATCGCCACCGCGTGGATGAGCGTACAACCGGTCCCCGCGATCGGCCTCGCCGGCATCGGTTTTTTATTCATCGGCTTAGGGGTCAGCGCAGCCGGCACTTCGCTTCTCGTGCTGCTGGCAAAGCGCGTCGATGCAGCCCGGCGACCCGCGGCTGCGACGATCGTTTGGCTGATGATGATCGCGGGGTTTGCGATCACCGCAATCCTGGCTGGTAAAAATCTCGATCCTTTTTCACCGCAGCGCTTGGTTGCCGTCGCAGCTGTCGTCTCGGCGATCGCAATCCTTGTGACCGTGCTGGCAGTTGCCGGTATCGAAGGTCACGAGCCAGCAGCGGCAAGCGGGCGCGAAACCGACGATCCAGCCACTCCGTTCAAAGCCGCCTTGATCCAGGTTTGGAAAGAGGCGGAAGCGCGACAGTTCACGATCTTCGTCTTTGTCTCGATGTTGGCTTACAGCGCGCAGGATCTGATACTCGAGCCGTTTGCTGGATCGGTCTTTTTGATGACCCCTGGTCAATCGACCAAGCTCGGCGGCATCCAGCACGCCGGGGTGTTTGTCGGCATGCTGGTCGTCGCCGTTTTAGGCTCCGCCGTTGGTGGCCGGTGGTTTGGCTCGCTGAAAACCTGGACCGTCGGTGGCTGTCTTGCTTCAGCGGTGGCCTTGTTTGGTATGTCAGGCGCCGGATTAGTCGGAACCTCTTGGCCACTTCAGGCGAATGTCTTCGCACTTGGCGTCTCGAACGGCGCATTTGCGATCGCAGCGATCGCATCGATGATGACGCTTGCGAGCAATGGCCGGGAGCAGCGGGAGGGGGTCCGCATGGGTCTTTGGGGCGCGGCTCAGGCAATCGCATTCGGTATCGGTGGGTTCGCGGGCACAATGGCGAGCGATGTCGCGCAGTATTTGGTCGGCACCGCCAGTACCGCCTATGCCTGCGTGTTTGCTCTGGAAGCCGGCGTCTTTCTGGTTTCGGCAATTCTTGCGTCGCAGATCGGCCGCTCGCGCGGCTTGCATCTAGGCGCCAAAACCTCAGCAATCTCCGCCGCCGGCAATGGCGTATTGGCTGAGGCCCGCGATTGAAAAGGAGCGTAGCCAAATGTCCCCAATAGATGTTTTCGACGTCGTGGTCGTTGGCGGCGGACCTGCCGGAGCGACGGCTGCGACGGACCTCGCCAGCCGCGGCCGCCGGGTCTTACTGCTCGACCGGGCAGGCCGGATCAAACCGTGCGGTGGTGCGATCCCGCCACGCCTCATCAAGGATTTCGAGATACCAGGCGAGCTGCTCGTTGCCCGCGTGACGTCGGCTCGCATGGTGGCACCGTCGACTACCAAGGTCGATATCCCGATTGAAGGCGGCTTTGTCGGGATGGTCGATCGCGACGTGTTCGACGAGTGGTTGCGAACGCGAGCGGAGGAAACCGGTGCCACACGGCGGACGGGTACCTTCGATCGCATCGAACGCGATGAACAACCGGGCGCAATCGTGCTCTATCGGACAAGCTCGGCACCGGATGATCAAGGTCTGCACAGAGTTCGGGCGCGCGTCGTGGTCGGTGCCGATGGGGCGTTATCCGCGGTGGCACGGCAAGCCGTGCCAGGTGCGTCACGTGTTCCTTATGTTTTCGCGTATCACGAGATCGTGCGTTCGCCGTCCGGCAGTGGCGAAGGCTTCGATCCTAAACGTTGTGACGTCATCTACCAGGGTGCGACCTCGCCAGATTTCTACTCTTGGGTGTTTCCGCACGGTGAGACGACCAGCGTCGGCAGTGGCAGCGCTCACAAAGGATTTTCTTTGAAGGCAGCAGTGGCAGCGGTGCGCAAGGATGCCGGGCTCGATGCAAGCATCACCATACGTAAGGAGGGCGCGCCGATCCCGATGCGCCCTCTGAGACGATGGGACAATGGCCGGGACGTGATCGTTGCGGGCGATGCCGCCGGCGTCGTTGCCCCGGCATCAGGTGAAGGCATCTACTATGCGATGGCGAGTGCGCGGTTCGTAGCTGATGCAGTCGATCAGTTGCTGATTACCGGCAACACCCGCACGCTCGGCGCCGCCCGCAAGCGGTTCATGCGGGCGCACGGGCGGGTGTTCTGGATCCTCGGAATGATGCAACACTTCTGGTACAAGAGCGACGCGCGCCGCGAGCGATTTGTCAGTATTTGCCGGGATACCGACGTTCAGCGGCTGACCTTCGAGGCCTACATGAATAAACAATTGGTGCGTGCCCGGCCGCTAGCGCACGTTCGTATTTTTTTCAAAGACCTCGCGCATTTGTTTGGACTGATCAAGGCATGACCTCTCGGCGTTCGACGCGCTTTAGAACCATCGCTGCTGCTGCTCTTGCGGCTCTCGTCGTGGCCGGTGCTGGCGCCGCAATGACAGATTTGGGACCGTGGTATCAGTCGCTGCGCCAACCTGCCTGGAAGCCACCCGACCGTTTGTTTGGCCCGGCGTGGACCTTGATTTTTGGATTTACCACCGTTGCCGGCATCAAGGCCTGGGAGCAGGCACCGCGCCGCGCTGTGCGCGATGGGGCGATGATCCTATTCGCCGTGAACGCGCTGTTGAACGTGCTGTGGAGCACGATCTTTTTTCGACTGCATCGCCCGGACTGGGCACTTTACGAAGTCGCGCTGTTGTGGCTGTCGATCGTAGCATTGATTGTTTATGTCGGCCGGTTCGCACGATCGGCGGTATGGTTACTTCTGCCCTATCTTTGTTGGGTATCGTTCGCGGCCGCCTTGAATTGGTCTGTGGTCAAACTCAATCCATGAAGATGATGCGATGGCGCCGCTCGGCAGTGCCGTTGCCAATGTAGGTTGATGACTATGATCAACGATTTCCCGAGTAGCCGCATGATAGATTTCATCCTCATTTGGACCGCGATCGAGGCGATGCTGCTCGTGGCCTACTTCAATAAAACCGGACGCGGCGTGCCGCCGGTCGATTTGCTCGCGAATCTAGCGGCTGGTGCCTTTTTGATGTTGGCCTTACGAGGCGCACTGGTATCTGCACAATGGCAGTGGATCGCAGCATCGCTAGTTGGATCGTTCCTCGCCCACTTGCTCGACCTGCGCCTGCGGTGGAAGTCTTGACGGCCTACGTCAAGCTACGGAGCTCGGTTCGATGAGATTGCCGCACGACCATCCTCAGCGCAATCTGCTGAATGACGAAGTTCACGCACGGCCGCCGGAAGCCTTGGTGCCGCCATTGCGCGTTTCCTATCTCGCGCTCTTCAACGATAAGTCGCAGCGGGAGAGCGAAGCGCGGCCGATCCATGAGTTGGCAAAACGCTTCGGTCATGAGCCGCCGAAAGCTGGCGCAAATCACTTCAGCGGTGACCTCGGCGCGTTTCGCGTGAAGTGGGAACGGCACACAGAATTCACACGCTATAAGTTCATCGCGCAAGGTGTAGTCGAAGATCCGTTTGTCGATTCTGCCATCAAGGCAGTTCCGGCCGATTGGATCGCGGACTTGCCAGGTCAATTGATCGTTGCTGCGCACACGGCCTTGGTGCGGGTTGAACCCAACCCGACCGACGTCGAAGAACTTGCCGCCAAGTTTTTCGCGGGCAATCCCTTGGTCGGCTCGATCATCGCGGATGGCGGGGCCATGGCAGTCACGGACTTCCGCATTCATGCCGACGGCTTCAGCCGATTACTGGTGCAAGATAGAAACTTGTTGCCGAGGCAAGCCGGCCGATCCGTGCAGCGCTTACTCGAGATCGACACCTATCGTATCCTGGCGCTGCTAGCGCTACCGGTTGCGCGGGACTTGACGCCCATCCTATCGCAGTGCGAGCGCGAGTTATCGGAAATTGCGAGCAGCATGGTGGGAGCAGGCGAAGCTGATGATCCCAAGCTGCTCGATCGCATGACCAGGCTTCAAGCTGAGATCGAGAGCCGTCACTCGGACAACTACAACAGGTTCGGCGCGGCGGTGGCCTATTATGATCTTGTGCAGCGCCGGATCGATGAGTTGCGAGAAACGCGCGTTTCGGGCCTGCAGACCTTCAGAGAGTTCACGGAGCGGCGATTGGCGCCGGCGATGAATACATGCCGCGCGGTGGCGGCGCGCCAGGAGGCGTTGTCGAAACGCGTGGCGCAAACGATGCAACTGCTCTCGACGCGTGTGGACATCACCCGGGAACGTCAGAACCAGAACGTACTCGAGCAGATGAATAGGCGTGCCAGGATGCAGTTACGTCTGCAGCAAACGGTCGAAGGTCTTTCAGTGGCAGCCATCACCTACTATGTCGTTGGCTTGGTCGCGTATCTGGCTAAAGGGGTACGGGCGCTCGGTAGAGATATCAATCCGGACGTCTGGACCGGCATCAGTATTCCGTTTGTTGTCGTGGGCGTGGCACTCGCGTTGCGCAAAGTTCGCCTCGCTATTCCAGGCTTCCACAAGTCCCGGTAATGAGAGAAAAAGCGCTTTGATCATTTGTCTGGCGAGAATTTCTTCAGATAGGCAACGACGTTTTCCCGGTCATTTTTGTCAGTCAGCTTGAATGGCATTTTGGTTTGGCCTTGAGCCAAGTCGGCTTTGCCTGCCGTTGTCAAAAACTTCCTGAGGAACGCGTTGGGATCTTCGAGGTACTCGAAAATGGTGGCTTCGGTCCATTCTAGGCCGCTCGTGCCAGCCGCTTTGTTAAGTTCCGAGTACGAGTAGTCGGGTGACGTTCCCGCACGCCGGCCGATCACTCCGTTCAATATTGGACCGACCTGGTTCTTCGCACCGTCGCCAACGCGATGACACGCCGTGCACTTGCGAAACACCGCTTCCCCGTCCTCGGCATTGCCAGCCGCTTGCGCGGCTCCAGCCACAGCGCAAACCCCCATCATTGTTGCCAGGGCAAAATTTCGTGCCGACTTCATCGCTCGCGCCTCTCGTGGGAACATAACGCTGTCAATCGTCGTTGACATTTATGAAGTATGCGCTGCCAAATTGTAAGGATTGAGGCGCGCGGCACATTAGCCTGACGTTAAGCTGTCAATACAATTTGTCTTGGTCGCGTAGGGAAAAGGTTGTAATAAAACAAAAACTTGGGAGTGTGAGTCCATTTAGCGTCCACGCATCCTGACGGAGGCCGTGGGCGCTGCCATCGACTAATTCCGGGTTCCCGCCTTTAAGAGTAAAGCAATGAACAGCGCTACGATCGCTCAACCAGATGTCACCCTCATGATCGACACCGAGGGTGTGATCAGAAAAATTACTGTGTCTGAGGCGTTGTCGGCTCAAGGTGCGCAGTCCTTGATTGGCCGCCGGTGGGCTGAGACGGTCGGTGCCGTCAGCCATGACGATGTCCGACTGATGATCGAGAACGCCCTGAAGAAGGGTGTTAACGGCTTCCGGCAAGTCGTCCAGCAATTCTCGGACGGCGTGGAGATGCCGATCGAATACACCGCCGTAAGCCTCGGCGCGAACAGCGGTCTTATTGCCGTTGGTAAAAGCCTGCAGGCGGTTACTGAATTGCAGTCTCAGCTGATTGCTGCGCAGCGTGCAATCGAGCAGGACTACTGGAAATTCCGGGAGATAGAGTCGCGTTACCGTTTATTGTTCGAACAATCGAACGAGCCGGTAATTCTCGTCCGTGGCCGCAACTTGAGAATTTCGGAAGCGAACGTCGCGGCGGTCCGGCTGCTGGGCTTCGGCGCGACGCCCCCTGAAAGTATTATCGGCCGTGAGCTTCTCCCGGAGATCGCAGGTCGGGACCACAAGGCTCTGCGCAACATCATAGATCAGGCAAGCGCGACAGGTCATGCGCCAGCCGTCCTTGTCCATCTAGTCCGTCATGGCACGGCGATACTGGTGCGCATCTCCCAGGTTGCCGCCGATGCGGGCCAGGCCTTTATGATCAGGCTCGCTCCAGGGCAACCAATCGTGGCCGAGGGCCCGGTACCTGAGACCGACGTGGTCCGGGACATGATCGAGCGCGCCGCCGATGGGTTTGTAATCGTCGATGTGAAAGGGACCGTGCGTTTTACCAACGTTGCCTTCATGGATCTCGTCAGGGCCAATGTGGCTGATGAGATCGTTGGACGGCCGCTCGCCCACTGGTTCAGCAAGCCCGGTGCGGACGCAAGTGTCTTGATAGCGACCCTTCGGCGCCACAAGATCGTCAGGCTTTTTGCCACTTCGATGGCTAGCGAACCCGATACCGTGACCGATGTCGAGATCTCGGCGACTGCGGATGATTCAGCCCACCCTAAGTACTTCGGTCTGCTGATTAGAGATGTCAGCCGCCGCATGGCATCCAGCCATCCGGCCGGCGAGGTTGTGCAGCGCACCGTCGAGGAGCTGATCGGTAGTGCGCCCCTGCAAGATATTGTGAAAGTATTTGTCGACGACGTCGAGCGGCGATGTATTGTCGGAGCGCTGGCACGTTCGGGGGGAAACAGAACAGCATCTGCAAAAATGTTGGGAATGAGCCGCCAAAGCTTGCACACCAAGATTAGTCGTCTCAATCTTAATCAGCTTTCCCGCTCCGGCGGAGACGCCGACGATTGAGGAGCGCAACTTGGGTTCAGAAGTCGAGACGGCGCCAGCATTTGGAGATGCGGATCTTTCGAATTGTGAACGCGAGCAGATCCATCTCGCCGGGTCTATCCAAACGCATGGCGCACTGCTGGTCTTGAGTGAACCCGGCGGTATCGTGGTGCAGGCAAGCAGCAACGCTCGCACCTTTCTCAACCAAACCAGAGAAGTCGTTGGCCGCCGGCTGGGCGACCTCGGTGGCAATATTGCAAAACTCGCCAAATCCCGTCTCGGCACGTCATTGCAAACGCTGCCGGTGAGCTTTTGCTGCCAGATCGGCAAGCCGGAGAAATCTTGCGATGTATTGATGCATCAGTTGCCAGATGGCAATTTGATCGTCGAGTTTGAGCGCGCCGGGCGGGCCGTCGATGGCGCGGCGCACATCGATAGCGCATTGAAGTCCATCTTGGAGGCTGCGTCCCTACGCAACTTGTGTGAAGAGACGGCGCGTTTCTTCAAGGACTTGACGGGTTACGACCGGGTTATGGTGTATCGCTTCGACGATGATGGTCATGGCGAGGTTTTTGCCGAGCGCTGCGAACCTAAACTCGAACCTTTCCTCGGTAATTGGTATCCGGCTTCCGATATCCCCCAGATCGCCCGTCGTCTTTATGAGCGCAATCGCGTGCGCATCGTAGCAGATGTCGAATTCAAACCCGTTCCGTTGAAACCCACGCTCTGCCCGACGACGGGCCGCGAACTCGATATGTCGCTGTGTTTCTTGAGAAGCACGTCACCTATACACATTCAGTATCTGAAGAATATGGGCGTTGGCGCGACACTAGTCATATCGCTGATGGTCGGGGGCCGATTGTGGGGCCTCGTGTCATGCCATCACTACGCTCCCCGCGTCGTACCGTTTGCCGTGCGCGCGATATGCGAGTTGCTCGCTGAGGCGGTCGCGACGCGTATCCTGGCGCTGGAAAATTTCGTGCGCGCCCAATCCGAACTCTCGATCCGGCGTCTGGAGCAGCGGATGATGGAGGCGATTGGGCGGGAAGGCGACTGGCGGGCTGCGCTGTTTGACTCGTCCAAGGTTCTAATCGAGCCGCTTCGCGCCACGGGCGCAGCGCTGTTGTTCGAGGGGCAGGTGCACACGGTCGGCGATGTTCCCGCAACGCAACCGTTGCGCGAGATCGGAGAGTGGCTTGCGACAAAGTCTACGTCATCGGTTTTTGCCACCAAGTCGCTCGCAGCCGATGTACCTCAATTCGCCAATCTGACACCTCTTGCCTCGGGTATGATCGCCGTTCCCATTTCGAGCACGAGAGACGAATTCCTCATCTGGTTTCGGCCCGAACGCATCCGAACCGTGACGTGGGGCGGCGATCCCAACAAACCGATGATCATCGGTAACGACCCTTCGGATCTGTCTCCGCGCCGCTCGTTTGCGCAATGGACACAGGTCGTCGATGGCACGTCGGAACCGTGGACAGCCGCTGATCTGTCGGCCGCACGATTGGTCGGCGATACGGTCGCAGATGTGATTTTCCAATTCAGATCCGTCCGGATGCTGATTGCACGTAGTCAACTCGATCATGTCAGCCGCCAAGTCGCGCATGCCGAACAACCTGTGCTGATTGCTGATGCCAACGGCACGATTTTGCTTGCCAACGAAGCACTGTTGACCATCTTGCCTGGGTCCGGCAGCCCGCTTCACACCATCAATGATCTGGCCGATTGCTGCCAGGATGCAGTCGACGTCAAGGCTCGACTGCACGATCTTGTGGCGCACGGCCAGACTTGGCGAGGCGAGGCGAAGCTGCGGTCCACCGCACTTGGTTCGCGTCCATTGATGGTGCGAGGCGATCGGATTTTTTCAAAGCCGGGCGCAGTACTTGGCTATGTATTGCTGTTCTCGGACCTGACCGAACGCAAAGCTGCGGAAGAGGCGCGGCAGAGGTTTCAGGATGGGATCGTTGCGCAGCACAGACAAATGGCGGCGCCGATCAACTCGCAAGCTGGTCTAGCTCACCGCAATCTACTTGCGCACGTCCTCCAGAATGCGCAGTTGGCCGCACTCGAAATCACCGACGGTCTCGACATGGCGAGTATGCCAGCGATGCTCGAGAGCGTTAAGACGTCGGTCGAGCGGACTGCCGAAGTGCTGAAGCAATTGACGATGACAAAAACCTCCGGCGATGGATCTGGCACATAGAGGCGGCGTCCGTCTTGCATCAAGCCATGTTGCTGGCTGCGGCTTGGACTTCGAGTGATAGGGCGATATTCATTTCGAAGGCGGCAACTGCCTCGCTGGCGATTGCCGCTTGCCGCAGTGGATCTAATTCGAGGGCGTCGATCGCGTGTCGATACCCGGTCTTGTAGCTGGCAAGATTGGCGATCGCGGGAAACGCGTAGAATGAAAGCTGGTGGACCCCGAGTTCAAGCGTGCGGGCAAGCAGTCGCATCATGATTTGCCCGCCGCTGAGATCACCGAGATAGCGGACATAAGCGTGCGCGAGCAGCAATGCTGGATCGGCTGCACGGGCCCTGGTAATTCGATCGGCGTAGCCAGCGCCGTCGGCCAGCAATGGTAATGATCGATGCCAGTCGCCGCCCACGATCGAAACGAGGTCGCACTCGATCATAGCGGCGCGAAACAACTCGGGCGGCAGAATGGTATCGACGCCCGCAAGCTGCAAATCAGCGCGGCTGCCCGCCTCAAGTGCCTGATAGGCCGGCAAAAGGTTTCGCAAAAAGAGCGCATAACCAATCGGGGTGGCGTTGCCGGTTAGTATGTCGGCCACAATGCCGGACCGTTCCGCAATCCGATGCGAAGCCGTCGTGCTCTCCCGCAAGAGAGCGCTCAACCTTATAGGAACGGCTGGACTATTTGGATGTGCGTCTAAACTAGTCCGGCCGATCACCGTAGCGGTCATTAATTGATAACCTTCAGATAGTGAAACACCCGCTCAGGATACCACACGGAAACTTCCAGGTGCGAGCGATACGTCGCTGACAAGGTGCGCGTTTATCGACATCCTCAATCGGCTATTTCACGGCCTTGTTCAGTTCGGGATAATCCTTGATCATGCTCGCGCCATTCAAAGGCTTGTTCACGCCTTGATGGCAGGTCGCGCAGTTGAGTTTCGGGGCATCGCCGGTTGGGCCCAATCGTTCCGGCAGATAATTTGGCGTCAACGGTATGAGGAAGTTGACGTTTAGATCCCGCGCTAATCGCACACCGTGCCAAGCTGTCACTCGTTGCGGGGAGCTCTGATCCCAGTTCGAGAAACCTTGGCTATTGTGGCAGCCGGTGCAATTGATGCCCAAACTCTGCGACATATGCATCATCAAACCGTAAGTCTGCTCGGTCTTCTGGATGCCAGGTTTCTCGCCGTCGACGATTGGCAACGCTTCCTTTCCGACGACGCGAATGTTCTCCGCCTGCTCGATGAAGGGGGTAAACGGATCGTTCGGCAACGAGGCTAGCCCAACTTGCGGGGCCGGTGCATTCTGGCCGGCACGATTGCCGGCAAAAGAGCTATGCGCACCCTCGACGGGCTTGTACCAAATGTTTTCGGGAACCGGTTTGCCACGGTGACACGTATAGCAAGTCACGCCCGTGTCCGCGACGTGCGGTTTCCAATCGAGATTGATGTGTGCGGTCATCTGAAACATGCGTCGCGCAACGATCTTGTTCGGCACGGCGTCGGACGCCATGTTTTCAACGTTGTGGCAATAGGCGCAACCCTGCTCCGGTGCGACCCACTCGGTGATGGCCAGCATCAGGCGATTGAATTCTTCGGTGCTCAAATCACCCAGCACCGGCACATTCTGGTATTGGGATTTCGCCCTGGGCCCGTCGGCAGGTGCCAACGGATCCGCTTTCGGCACAACATTATTACCGCTCACCTCACGCATTCGCTGCAATCGCGGGCTGTTGATCTGAACCATTCCGGTTCCACGGTAGCCTTTTTGTGTCGTCTCCACGGGCGGGCCATCGCAGCCCGAGGCAAGGCTTGCAGCAGCGAAGGTGACGAGTGTTGCCCAAACATTACCAGGTGTTTTCATCGGATCGCTCCCGGAAGAGTGGCGGGATCGATCACGGCAGGACCTGTTGCCGGATAGGAAGGTGCGAAACCGTGCTGCACGCCCCATAGATACCAGTTGTCGACCACCGTGCCCGTCAACAAGATGCCGATGCCGCCGGTCAATGGGCACAATACCGCAAACCACCATGACCAGCGATGGATGGATTCCATCGTGGCGTTGAACCCCATCGTCCAGCGCCAGAAGAGCGCTGCCCTTTCCGATGCCGTGCCACGGTCGACGATCTGTTCGATCTCGCGCTCACCGCCGAACCGGCTGACGGCCAAGATCGTCGCAGCGTGCATCGCAAACAGCAGGGTCGCCCCGTACAGGAAGGTGATCGAAAGCATATGGAACGGGTTGTAGAACAGATTGCCGTAGCGGATCGAAAAGGCCGCCGTCCAATCGAGGTGGGGAAAAATACCAAAAGGAACAGCTTCGCTCCAGCTTCCCATGAGTAACGGGCGGATAAAGCCAAGGCACAGATAGAGCCAGATAGCGGCTGCAAACGCCCAAGCGACATGTGTCCCCATGCCGAGCGCGCGCGCGCGCGCATACATTCGATGCCACCACAGGAGGATGGAAGCCGTAAGGAAGAACCCGGCCATAAAGTACCAGCCGCCGTCGTTGAGGGGCGGGATCGAGAGGCCATATCTGGGCGATGGCGGTTCGAGCGCGAGCCAAGGTAATTGGCGAATGAACTGCACCGGGTCCCAATTCACCGATGCCCACATATTGAGCCCGATGATTTCGATCGCAATGAACCCGCAGATCAACGAAGCGATGCCGCTCCATCCCAGATAGATGGGTCCAAGCTGCGCGTCGCCGAACTTGCCGGCCCAATACGAAAAGGAGACGGAATTGCCACGGTCCCAAATACCCTGCTCGATTGGCACGCCCACTTCAGGTGCGGCTCTGACTTGGACTCGCGTAAATAGATTCTGATATTCAGCCATGTTCGGCCCCCTACTTTCAGCTCCAGATTGGGAGATTGAGCCACCAGCCCCACCATTCCGGCCAACCACGGGTCCAGAAGGGGCCACTGATAATGATGCAAACTGCGCTCCAGAATCCGGCGGACAGGGCCAAGAAAAGCCCGAGGCGATGAACGCCAAGTGTTCCTATCGAATAGCCGATCGTGTCGCGAAAAAAGGTATTCTCGTGCTCTGCCGTCTTCACCGTTTCGCCCTCTTTCGGGTTGGTCGCCGATAAGATGAGGCCGCCGTGAAGCGCGAGCGCCAGGCACGTCGTGAAGAAGAACGTCACCGCCAGCATATGCGCTGGATTGTAGTGAAAGTGCAGATACTGGTAGCCGACGTTGGACACCCAATCCAGATGGCTGATGATGCCGTAGGGGAAGCCATGACCCCAGGCGCCGAGCAAAAGCGGGCGGAACACCACAAGCGTCGAGTATGCGAGGATCGCGAAACTGAAGGCAAACGGCACATGGAAACCGATGCCGAGCTTGCGGCAGATCTCAACTTCCCGAAGTGCCCAGGAGATGAAGGCGCCGTGCGCGCAAATTGTGATTATCTGCCAAAGACCGCCTTCCTGCAGCGGAGCGAACGCGAGCCCATAGCTGAGGTCGGGGGGCGCGATCGAAATTCTCCAGATGTTCCACGTCGGCCCGATCGCCGCCGACCAGAAGATCAAACCAATGCCGAGAAACGCGAAGAAAATCGTCGTGATGCCGAAAAAGCCGACGAAAAAGGGTCCAATCCAGAAGTCGAATAAATCGCCTCCGATCAGTGTCCCTCCACGAACACGATATTTCTTTTCGAAGCTTAGCATGGCCATGACGAGACGCTCCTATCGAGAAAGCCTGAGATCGGGCTCCGAGTTTACCGGCCGAGCCACCAGTTCAAGACCGAAGCGGCTCGGATAGAGTTTGAAGACGGTGACGAGCGTATGCATGTCACCGTCCTGAAGTGTTCACCGCCTAGCTTGCCTTGATGACAAACTTTACCGGCAGGGTGGTTGGGGTGATCACTTCGGCGGCCTTTGCCCGCGTAGCACGCGGACCTTCGAGCCAATTGAAGCGATCGGTACTCAGCAAGATGAAGTGGATCAGCAAGGCTAGTCCGAAGAGAAATGTGAAAAGTGCGACCAGCGTGCGACGCGGATCGAACATCAACCAAATTCGCCACATGATCTTTCCCCCTATGTAAGGATCAGGCTGAGCGCCTGGGTGAAGCTGTCGCCCAGAGCAACATAACCTCTCGGGCCTGGCAGCCAGGGACGCCACATCCAAACGAGAATGTGCGCCACTACCGCGACGGCGGTGAAGATGATGAAGCTCGTCATGAAGAGGCTATGGAACTCCTTCGCCTCGCTGTCTGTCATTCCAGTACTTGTTCTGTCGACGGCCATTCTGGTCGCCTCCATTGTCATGGCCTCGCGGCCGTTACCGCGCACACCCCGCGCAGCAAGGGATCGTGGATGATTGAGCCACGACATTCCCACCGTCCGGGAGGACGGTTGGATCTTAGCGATCAGCCCGAAAACGCGAGCGCGGTGCACACGTGCGCCATCTCGCGCGCGTCCGAAATGATCGACATGCGGTGTGGCTCCTCCGTCCCACCGAGCCAGTGGCGCGGAATAGCGTGTTTGACGAAGGTGACCGGTAGAAACACGAACAGGCAGGCCGAAAAAATGAGCCAGTAGTCCAGCCGCATCGTGATCTTCCGGCGTGGCTCGGCATCGGCATGAAGTGCAAGTTGACCGTGCATGATCAAATCTCCCCTTGATGGGCTAAGTCGGCGGCTCGTTGAATTTGTTGTGGGCACTGCCTAGAACTGCGGCCCGCACACTGGTTCGCGAGGCCGGTACTTGGAACTCTCAGAACTCTCATCATCATGCGGCGCGCCCCTCCAACAGAACCAGCCGGGACTTTGCAACGCGCCCCGCATCGACCTGCCGTTCGCCTGCCTGCCGCGCTCCGCGCTCGCAGGTATCACGCAGACGCTTGGCGGCGGAAATTCGTACGAGCACCGGCAGGGCTTCGATCGCCGCATCGAGTGCGGCTTTGGCATCCGTGTCCCACGGCAGCGCTGCCGCATGGCGCGATGGGGTGGCCTCGACGCGGTCCATGTCGGCCGCCAGCGGCAGAATGTGGAACAGCGCATCGAACAGCGCATTGCATACTTCTTGGACGAGGTAGGTGGCGCCGGAATAACCCATGAACGGCGTGCCGGTATGGCGGCGGATCACGGCGCCTGGAAACGACGCTGGAATGTACATCGACCGCGCGCCGGTCTCGGCCAGATACATGCGCTCATTGTAGCTGCCAAATAAAATAAACGGCGGCATCTCCTTGATCGAGCGTCGAACCGCCTCGTTGTCTGGCTTGACACCAGGTTGTCGTGCGTAGGCGAACGTGCATGGCAATCCCATTTCTACTTCGAGGAATTGGCGCACCCCGCGCGTATAGGTTTCGTTGGCGACGATCGCGAAGCTCGCCGTGCCATAGAAATCCTGTGTCACCGAGCGCCACAAATCCCACAGCGGTTTGATTGTCGTGTGCTTCTCGCGCTCGATGAAGGGTTCCGGATCGAGCTCCAGCAGCTCGCCCAGTTTCCGCAGAAATTTGGTGGTGCTGTGCAAACCGATCGGTGCCTGCAGATAGGGCCGGTCCAGCGCCTCGCACAGCAGGCGTCCGAACTCGCGGTACATGCAGATGTTGGCATCGGCGTTGGCGAGCTTGGCGACGTCGGCGAGATGGCTGCCGAGCGGAAACACCATGTTGATTTCGGCACCGATGCCTTCGACCATACGGCGGATTTCAGCGAGGTCGCTCGGTGTATTGAATGTCCCGTAGATCGGCCCGATGATGTTGACGCGTGGTTTCTCGCCGGGCTTGCGTGGCTTGCGTTCGGGCACGCGCTTGGCACCGAACTCCGTCCACAGCCAAAACATTGCGCGATTGGCGCTTTGCCATTGGTCTTCATCGATTGTGCGCGGCAGGAAGCGTTGAATGTTGGTGCCTTCAGGCGTGACGCCGCCGCCGATCATCTCCGCGATCGAGCCCGTCACCACGACGCTGGGCAGATCCGGATCGAGCGTGCGATGGGCGCGGCGCATGGCGCCCTCGGTGCCGTGTTGGCCAAGCTCCTCCTCGCCGAGGCCAGTTACGACGATCGGCAACTCGTGCGGCGGCAGAGCGTCTGTGTAATGCAGCACCGACGTGACCGGGAGGTTTTCGCAACCGACCGGACCATCGATCACCACTTGCAGGCCTTTGATAGCGGTGAACACGTACACCGAGCCCCAGTAGCCGCCAGCGCGATCGTGATCGAGCACGAGCATCACACGATCTCCGTCGACTTATTGGCCTTCGCCTGCTTTGCCAGCTTGCGCTTGTAGACCTCGCGGAACTCTGGGCGATCTTTCGGGACCGCTTCCCAAATGCCGGCCGATGGTCCGTGCCCGACACCCTCAAAGAACGCCTTCATATCGTCAAAACGCGACTGCGATCCCATCGCCGCATTGACGACTTGAGCGAGCGAACCGGCGCCGGCCGCACCCATCAGCGGGCGAGCGGAGATTAGATTGGTGAAGTAAAGTGCCGGCGTTGCTGCCTCTTTGGCCTTTTGAACGACCGGCGTCGTCCCGATCGCGAGGTCGGGCTTGAACTCGGCGAATGCCGCCAAATCATGCTCCAGCGACGCGCGAAATTGTACGTGCACACCCTTCGCTTCGAGCCACTCGCGGTCGGCATCGGACCAAGGTGTCCGCGCGCATGCCGTGCCCACATAGCGCACATCCGCTCCGCTCTCGATCAGCAGACGGGCGACCAGCAGCTCGGATCCCTCGTAGCCCGAAAGCGTGATCCGGCCCTCGATCGGCATGCGTTGCAGCGCGCTGCGAATCGCCGGCAATAACTTGGCCTTGGCAGCATCGACTGTCGCACGAGCGATGCCACAGGCCTCGCCGATCCCATCGAGCCAAGCGGCGGTGCCATCGCATCCGACCGGTGCCGAGCCGACCACTTTGCGGCCGGCCGCTGAAAACTCACGGATGGCTGCGGTATAAAATGGGTGGATCGCCGCAACTGCAGCGCCGTCGAGCGCTGAATAAAGTTCGCGCCATTCGCGTGTCGGCACCACCGGACCAGCGGCGAGGCCAAGCGGCTCCAACAATGCGCCGATGGTCAGCGGATCGACTGGAAACATCTCACCGAGCAACGTGATGGTCGGTCGTTCGCTCACGCCTTGGCGGGGGGCTGCAACCGGACCGCTCTCGGCCTCACGACGCGCATAGTTGAGCATCGCCCCAGCAAGCACATCTTTAGCTTCGGCGTGGGTTGGCACACCGAACCCGGGCACGTCGATGCAGACGATGCGTACCCCGTCGATCTCCTTTGGCAGCAGCTGCAACGGCACGCCGGAGGCCGACGGTACGCACAGGTTCGTCACAATCACCGCATCGTAAAGCTGCGGGTCGGCGAGCTTGAACACGGCTTCTCGAATATCCTCGAACAGCTTGCCGGTTACGAGCGTCTCGCTGTCGAACGGCACATAACCGACGGTACGGCGGGCGCCATAAAAGTGCGACGTGAATGTTAATCCGTAAACGCAGCATGCCGAACCGCAGAGGACGGACGCAGTGCGACGCATCCGCAAGCCGACCCGCAATGAGCCGAAGGCAGGGCACATACTTTGCGGCTTGTCATGCGGACCGGTCGGGTAATCTGCAGCGTACCGATCGAGCATCTCACTTTTGCCGGCAGTCGCCGCGGCACGACGCATTTCATCTTTGCCGGCGTGACATCCAAGACCTTCTTTGGCGGCAACAGCGATCGTCGCCGCGTCTGGCGGGGCTAGGTTATCGGCGCTGTCCGAAAGGTCGATCATCTGCCCTCGCATGAACGGGTCGGTCTCAAACTGCGTCGTAGATCACTTCGAGAGATTTCTTTTCCACCGCCGCCTTCCCGACCATGTCAACGATGGTTGCAGGTTCAAGAACGACATTGCGGCCCACCTGCTCGCCCTTGAACAGGCCGAGCAAACCATCTTGAGTGAGCGGGGTCGGACGAAGGGGTGGTGCTTCCGCGACGTTCATCGCGAGATCTTCGAACACCGCCGCCCACTCGCCGCCGGGCCGGCCGATGATCTCGTAGTTGGCACTCTTGCGGCGGATATCTTCGTTGGCCGGGATCGCGGCCAAAACTGGCACGCCGACCGCTTCGGCAAAGGCTTGAGCTTCACCCGTATGATCGTCTTTGTTGATCACGAGGCCCGCGACGCCGACGTTGCCGCCGAGCTTGCGGAAATATTCCACCGCCGAGCAAACGTTGTTGGCGACGTACAGCGACTGCAAATCGTTGGAGCCAACGATGATCACCTTCTGGCACATGTCGCGGGCAATCGGCAGACCAAAGCCTCCGCACACCACGTCGCCAAGGAAATCGAGCAGGACGTAATCGAACCCCCAATCGTGGAAGCCGAGCTTCTCCAATAGTTCGAAGCCGTGAATGATGCCACGTCCACCGCAGCCGCGGCCCACTTCAGGACCACCTAGTTCCATCGCGAATACGCCGTCGCGCTTGAAGCAGACGTCACCGATCGCGACCTGTTCGCCGGCGAGTTTTTTTCTGGCGGACGTTTCCAGGATGGTCGGGCAGGCGCGCCCCCCGAACAGGAGCGATGTCGTGTCGCTCTTAGGATCGCAACCGATCAGCAGCACCTTCTTGCCCTGCTGCGCCATCATGTACGAGAGGTTCGCGAGCGTGAAGCTTTTGCCAATACCACCCTTGCCGTAGATGGCGATGATCTGCGTCGTCTTGACCGCGGGCGAAGTGCTGATCGCATCCGGCTCGATCGCCGCTTCCGCACGCAGCCGGTCGACAATGGCTTGCTGCGCCTTGGACGCCTTCACTGTATCGAGCACGTTCATGCGAGTTGTCTCCAATCGAGAACCATTTTGAGGCAACTGGGATCGGCAAAGGCGGTCCGGTAAGCCTGGTCCGCGTCGGTGGCGGCAGACCGGTGGGTAATCAAGCCGTCGAGGGAAAGCTTGCCGGTTTCGATAAGTGCCTTTACCGCCAACAGGTCGGGATGTTTCCATTCGGCTGCGACTCGAACGCGGGCCTCCCGCATGAACGCCGGCGGGAATGCGAAGCTCAGCCGTTTTTCATAGAATCCAGCAAGGACGATCTCACCACCGGGCGCCAAATGCTGCACGAGCGTGTCGAGGATCGCGGCGTCACCACTGACATCGCAGATGCAGCGATAGGCGCGATGCGCATCCGTTGCCGGGTCGATCACGGCATAGTCTTGATGACCCAGCCGGCGTTCCGGATCGGTCTCCCAGACTGTGGGAGGGGTAGCGCCGTTAGCGATTGCGATCCGCGCGAGGAGGCGGCCGAGGACACCGTGGCCGACGATGAGGTCTGGCTGCGTGGTGCCAGCGGCTGCGGTGACGTGATAGGCGGTCGCGGCTAGCGCCATCAACACACCCTGCTCCCCCATGCCGTTGTCAAGGCTGATCGTCCGTGCGCCCGGCACCACGACGCGAGCAGCAGCGCCGCCGAATAGACCACGGACTGCACCGAAGCAGCGTGCGCCTGGAACGAACACGAATTCTCCGACGCGTAACGTGCTCGCATCGCCCTTGGCGGAAATCTGGCCGACCGATTCATAGCCAGGGATCAGCGGATAACCCATGCCGGGAAACTGCGGCATACGTCCCGACCACAATAGCCGTTCAGTCCCAGTGCTGATGCCGCTCCACTGGATGTCGACAACGACGTCGTCTGCGCCTGGAGCCGTGAGATCGACGCGGGCCAGCGCGATCTCTTCGGGTCTTTCGAAAATGACGGCGAGGGTGTCCATGGGATGGATGCCGATAGTGTTGGACCGATTGTAGTGTAACTTTAACTTTACATTTTGAGTTGTCAATTAGAAGTTACAAAACTTTTTTAAGGGTTGGGATAGGCGGCGATGAGCTGCGTAAGAAAGGGCCGGCGGGTCGGCATTGCACGGCATCGAGCGAAGCCCGCCTGCTGCAAAAGTTTTCCGATTGCGGCCGAGGAGCGCGGCCGGCCGCTCCCCATCGCAAGCAGGTAGAACCCAAAATAAGCATCGGCGATTCGCTCGGCGCCCTGCGTGTCCGACATCGGCTCGGCGACCAGCAGGACACCGTCGTGGCGGATCGCGCCCCGGATCGCTTTCAGCAGAGCGAGTACCGTTTCATCATCGTGATCGTGCACGATACGGATCAGCGTAATTATGTCGGCCCGCGATGGGAGCGGATCGGTCAGGAAGTTGCCGCCGAAGGCCTGCGCGCGTGTGTCAAGGCGTGCTTCAGTCAATTTCGCCTGGGCGATGCCGGCGACAGCTGGCAGATCGAACAATTTCAGCTTCAACTTTGGGTGGCGTGCGCCAACTGCAATCAAGAATGTTCCGTTGCCACCGCCAACATCGAGCAGGCAGCTGTGATTTTCGAAGGGGTATGCGTCGAGAACGTCATCGGCAATAAGCGCCTGGGACTGGGACATCAGGTCCGTATAGGGCTGGGTTCTCTCAGTCGTGAGGGCTCCGGGTTCGATGCCTTGGGCATACGGCCAAAAGTGCGCAATGTGCGTTCCTCCCCGTTCCCCGCGCAGCAGTGCAACGGGGTCTCGCAGGTCGGCGTAGAGCATGGCGTGATGCTCGATCATGGCCGCAATCGAGGGATTTGCTACCAAGGCAGCGCCGTAGATCCCAAGTGCGAACCGGTCGCCGTCGCAACGCTCGACAAGTCGCAACGAAGCAGCTGCTGCCATCAGGCGGTCGACGGCGTCAGCTGAGAGACTGAGCTGCTGGCTGAGTTGCAGGCGTGATTGAGGCCCGTGTGCGAGAGCGTCGAAAAGCTGCAGGCGAACACAGGCAAACAACACCTGCGAGTAGACAAATCCAGCGCACAAATCGAACACCGCGTGTGCATGACGGCGCGCGAGCGCTTGCGTTAGTGGGAAAGAGGCCACCCAGCGTTGAAACCGTGCGTTTGCCAACAAGTCATTGCGCACCTTGTGCCAGCGCCCAGCCAAGCTTCGCACGGTGACCTCTTGCGTTTCCGATTGACGGGCGTAAAACTATCTTGTCAATCAATGCTGTCAATTTTTATTGACACGCGCGTCTTCCGAGCCTGGATCGTGGATGATCGCATGGCAAACTACAAAGTAATCGTCATTGGTGCTGGCATCGGTGGGCTCGTTGCCGCGCTCGAACTCGCGCGCCGGGGTTTGGACGTGACGGTTCTCGAGCGTGCTGCGGGTCCAGGCGGCAAAGTTCGCTCAATTATTGCGAACGAGCGCTCGATCGACTGCGGTCCGACGGTGCTGACGATGCGCGATGTCTTTGCGCAAATATTCGACGAAGCTGACGCCTCGCTCGAAGACCTCGTGCCGATGCGGGCCGCCGGCATCCTCGCTCGCCACGCTTGGACGAGCGGCCCGCATCTCGACCTGTTTGCCGATCAGCGACAGACTTTCGATGCGATTGCGGGGTTCGCTGGCGCTGCCGAAGCGCAGGCCTATCGTCAATTCTGCGAGCGGGCGCGTCGCATTTTCCAAACTCTTGACGACACTTTCATGCGTGCCGAGCGGCCAAGCATGCTCGGCCTCGTCCAGCGCATCGGTCTTTCGAGTTTGCCAGCGCTCACGCAGATCAAGCCGTTCGCGACGCTGTGGCAGGAACTGGAGGGACTGTTCCAGGACGGACGGCTGCGACAGCTTTTTGGCAGATACGCGACCTATTGCGGCTCGTCGCCGTTTCGGGCGCCCTCAACCCTCATGCTGATCGCGCACGCGGAGCAACAAGGAGTTTGGCTGGTAGAGGGAGGAATGTCCACTCTTGCTAGCGCTTTGGCAAAGCTTGGCGCTGCCCGCGGCGCCCGGTTTCGCTACCGATGCGACGCGATCGATATCGTGATCGAGCAAGGCCGGACCGCCGGGGTGAGGCTCGTATCCGGCGAGCGACTGGCTGCCGACGCCATCGTCTACAATGGCGATCGTGCAGCACTCGTTGCCGGAAAACTTGGCAGCGCATTAGCCACTGGTGCATCGCCTCAGCGCCGGGAAGATCGATCGCTCTCGGCGGTCACGTTTGCGCTAGCAGGCAAGAGCGAAGGCTTCCCGCTCGTCCGCCACAACGTCTTCTTCTCACGAGATTACGCCGCCGAGTTTCGCAGTATCGAGGCCGGCCGCATGCCATCCGAGCCGACCGTTTACGTATGCGCGCAGGACCGGGGGGATCAGTCCCAGCCGGCTCCGACCGGAATAGAACGTTTGTTCGGCATCATAAATGCCCCGCCGAATGGGGATCATGCACCGATGAAAGAGGTGGAGGTCGAGCAATGTTTGGCAAGAACCAGAGAGCAGCTGGAACGTTGCGGGCTGACGATCAATCTCACGCGGGGCTCGGCAACGGTGACGACACCAGTAGATTTCGAACGCCTCTTTCCCTCGACGGGGGGCTCTCTCTACGGCCCGGCAACACACGGCTGGCGCAGCTCGTTCCTGCGGCCGGGGACGCGTGGACACCTGCCCGGCCTGTATCTGACTGGTGGCAGCGTGCACCCCGGAGCGGGCTTGCCGATGGTGGCGATCTCGGGAAAACTGGCCGCCTCCGCCTTACTGGCGGACTTCGGTTCGATGAGCCGGTCACGAACGGTGGCTACGCGTGGTGGTATGTCGATGCGTTGAAGGACGACGGCAGACAGGGCATCGTAATCATTGGCTTTATCGGTAGTGTTTTCTCGCCGTATTATGCGTGGTCTGGCGCGCGCGATCCATACAACCATTGCGCCATCAACGTTGGCCTTTACGGCGAGCACGGACAAATGTGGGCAATGACCGAGCGTCAACGCCCAGCCGTATCGGCCGATGCAACGACGCTGCAAGTCGGCCCAAGTGCGATGCGTTGGGACGGCGATGCGCTCACGATCACGATCGATGAAGTGACCGTGCCTGTGCCGCGCCGGATCCGGGGAACCGTGCGGCTGATACCGTCGGCGTTGACGGCGAATGCATTTGCGCTCGACGGAGCCGAACGGCACACGTGGTGGCCGATCGCACCAGCGGCGCGCGTCGAGGTCGAGTTGGAAAAGCCCGGCATATCATGGTCAGGCACGGGCTACCTCGACACCAATTCAGGTTGCGAGCCGCTCGATACTGCGTTCGCTCACTGGCATTGGTCGCGAGCCAAGCTCGCGCGCGATACTGCCGTGCTCTACGACGTCTGCGAGATGAGCGGCGAGGCGTCTTCGCTTGCGATCCGGATCGACGAATTTGGCGATGTTCATCCGATGGCGCGCCCGCCAACTGTCGGTTTGCCGTCGACGCGGTGGCGCATCAAGCGAAAGACCGCGGCGGATGCGACTGATGCCAAGGTGCTGCGAACCTTGGAAGACGGGCCGTTCTATGCGCGTTCGCTGTTGCAGACGCGGCTCCTCGGCGAGACCACGATCGCCATGCATGAAAGCCTGTCGCTAGATCGCTTCCGCAAGCGCTGGGTCAAAGCGTTGCTGCCATTCCGCATGCCAAGGATGCTGCGATGAGCGCGGCTTTTGTCGCTAGCTTGCAGGCTCTTTGTTGTTCTTTGCTTTTTCCGCAGCTGCTCGATCCCGCGCCAATTCACGGCGCACCGAAACCAGCTGCCAGATTGCAAGACCGAGGATCACGCCGTACACAAACAGCATCTCGACGAGGCTTGCCAAACTACTCGTGTCCATCGTTGCTCAGCTCCTCATTGATCCGGGTTGATGTCATCAACCGCGCTGTGTTTGGAGACTGTCGAAAAAGCCAGTCAGCAGCGCGGCGATTTCTTCCGGACGTTCCTCGTGGGCCAAGTGGCCAAGGCCGCGAAGATACTCGATGCGTGCAGCAGGCAGTTGATCGCGAACAAGAAACGCGTCGGCCGACGAAATCGTGCGATCGGCACCACCGACGACGAGCATGAGCGGCACAGCCAAGCGATGCAAGTCGCGCGCAAACGTTTCGAGATCCCAATTCGCCATCATCGATAACGCGCCGCTGACGTGCCGCGGCGAGCGCGCCAGCCGCGCGTAGAGTTCCGTTCCGCGGCGATCGAGCGACGATCCGGTGTTGCTCAGCAGGCGTTCAATCACGCCTGTTTGGCCCGCCCGCCAGGCAAACATCCGGGGCACCAACGAATTCTGAACGAGGACCTTGGCGAGGGGCGAGAACACTTGGCCCGCCAAGCCGCGCAGGGGCAACAAGGCGCCGTTGAGACTGACGACCGCACGCGGCGCGATGGTGCCGTCAATGGTCATTTTGATGAGGATCGCCGCCCCGGCGGAATGGCCGACGACCAATGCCGGAGTGGCCGTCATCGCGCTCATCAACTGCGCCATGACCGAGGCCATGACAGGCAACGAAAGCGTATTTGCAGCGTGCATTTCGCTGAAGCCGTGGCCTGGAAGGTCAGGGGCGATCACCGTGAACCGCTCGGCTAATAACGGGGCAAGATCGCGCCAGGAATGCGTCGAAGCACCGGTGCCGTGCAGCAATAGTGCGACCGGCCCCGTGCCCATCTGCTGCACGTGAAGCTCGGTGCCGGCCACGCCGATAAACCGGCTAAACTCCCGGTTTGGCCAAGCGGCGCCGTCCCGCTCCCACATCAGTTGATCATCGGATGCATTGTTAGTCATTCGAATCCGGTGTCTCAGTCGGCTAATTGTTCTCAGTGAAAAGCGCTTACCTTTACCGCCTGCGATAGTGCGGTCGCGTCAGCGTGAGGCAATGCCAGATAACGTGCCCGCATTTCAGTTGCGATCTGCTGACCGTGCGGCTGTGGCTGTGGCGATGTATCGATCGCAAGGATGGAAACCTCCAACAGACGAAGTGATCGGGCCGCCGCAATCGCGTCCGCTTCGGCGTTGCCGCGTCCCGGAGTGCCGTCCCGCGCGACGTTGGCTCGTCCGTCTGTCAGCAGCACGATGTTTGGCGTCTGCCCCTTCTGGCGAACAGCATGGGCGAGCGCGCCCGCAGCATCGAGCGCCGCGGCGAGCGGGGTTCCGCCGCCACCCGGAAGAGCTGCCAGACAACGGCGCGCCCGCACGAGCGAACGGGTCGGCGGCAGGATCAGATCTGCCGTTCGACCGCGAAAGGCGATCAGTGCTGCCTGGTCGCGCCTGATGTAGCAATCTCGCAGCAACAGTTCGACCGCCCCTTTCACTTCCGACAACCGGTGCAGCGCCGATGATCCCGACGCGTCAACGACGAATATCGTCGTGGTGACTTGCCGATCCTTGCGCACGCGGACGTGGAAATCTTCGACGCGGACCTGGATCATAGCCTTTCCATTCGGGTGTGAATGCTTTGCCCGCAACCGTTGCCAAGGTGCGGCCGCTCGCAATGTTTCTATCAAGTCTAAACGCGCACCACGTTCGGGTCTGCCGCGCCTCGCGGCAGCCGGTCTTCCGGTTCGTAGAGATTTCTTTGCGATACCGGATTTGCCCGAACTTTGCCGCCCTTGTCTTTGCTGCTGTCCAACAAGCATAGCGGCCAATAAACCGTCGGGGATCGCTGCTTTGGTTGCGTCGAGCACGACATTGGCAAGGTCGTCGGCGTTCGCGGCCAACGCATCATCGGTGGAATGATCATCGGCGCGTGCTTCATCTTCGCCTGGCGCTGCACCATCGTCTTCCTGCGGCACCCCGTCTGTCGGCGGTAGCCGCGTCGCGCGGTGTGCCAGCACGAGTTGACCCGCACACTTCAGGTCGGCTTCAGTGGCGACGGTTCGCCCATGCAGGGCCGCCAAAATTCGCGCAGTTTCGATGGCGAAATTGCACGCCCGGATGGAATTGATGCCAAGCGCCACAGCCGTCTCGCACAGAATGAGTATTCCGCCGTCGCTGCAAATCACATCGGCTAGTCGTGAGCGCGCGCCGTCGACATCGGCAGGCGAAAAGATCGCCTCGGCATCGATGCCGCGGCCCCAGGCGCCGAGGTCGATGCGGAACGCCAAGCGATCCTCGATTGCGACCGGCATGAATTCATCGTCTGCCAACCCCTCATCGAGCGCGATGACACCGAAGCGCGTTGGCGTTCTGCCGGCAAGCCCATCGCGTTCGAGCACGACTTCGCCCTGATCCATGACCGCTGTTACGCGAGATACAGTCTCGGCGGCGATCCGTTCGGCCGACACCAGGGTCACGATGCCGCCATCGGCTTCTACTAGGCATCCGTGCTCGGCGATCGGGCGGCCAGCACTGAGTGTGGCCGAAAGGTCGAGCCCGCCCAGGAGGCGCCCGTCACCAATATGTAAAGGGATGCGCCGCATTGGCATCCTTGGGTGCGAAAGCGCGCGAAGCTCGCCCAACCATTCGTCGCGCGGTGGACCACTCAATCCTTTCAACACGACGCCGCCTGTCCGGACTGGATCGACCGCCAGGCAAGCTGCAACCAACGTCGCCATTTGCCTCGGTGACAGCCCCTGCGCGGCGTTGGCGCTCATTGCGCTGCCGCCTCCTGCCGCTCGCCGAGGATCTCCGCGATGCCGCGCTCCACACGCGCCGTAGACCCTGATTCATCGAGCGGATTGCGGCGTAGCCGATGGCGAAGTGCGCATGGCGCTGCCCGGCGCAAATGGTCGATCGCGACGCCGCGGTCGCCTTCCAGTGCGGCAAGGGCGCGGGCGGTGCGAAGCAAGATAAGCTCCCCGCGCAAGCCGTCCGTGCCAAGCTTCATGCACAGCAATGCCGCACGCTCCACCATCGCATCCGGCACCACCACTTCCGGCAAATAGGAGCGCGCGGTGACAATGCGTTTCTTCACTTTCTCGTCGTCTCGCTTCCACTTGGCGCAGAACGCCGAACGGTCGCGCTCGAAGGCACTTCGCCGCCGCAGGATCTCGACCCGTGTTGCAAGGTCCGTCGGCGTTTTGATATCGACAGATAGGCCAAAGCGATCGAGCAGTTGCGGGCGCAGGTCGCCTTCTTCCGGATTGCCGCTGCCGATCAGAACGAAACGAGCTGGATGGCGGACGCTAAGGCCTTCGCGCTCCACCACGTTCTCTCCGGATGCCGCCACATCAAGCAGCAGATCGACCAGATGAGCCTCCAGCAGATTGACCTCATCGATGTAAAGAAAGCCGCGATTGGCGCGGGCAAGCAAGCCAGGCTCGAATGCTTTGACGCCCTGCGTGAGCGCGCGCTCGAGATCGAGGGCGCCAACGACGCGATCCTCACCAGCGCCCAACGGTAAGTCGACCACCGGCACCGGCATCAAATGACTTTTCGTGGCACTTGTTTGCTTGCGAGTGCGGCAATCTTGGCAGGCACGATCTGGATCGTCGGGGTCGCAATGATAGCTGCACCCGACGACCGTCCTCATCGCCGGAAGAACTGCAGCCAGCCCGCGAACCGCTGTGGATTTGCCCGTGCCGCGATCGCCCATCACGAGCACGCCGCCGATGGTCGGATCGATGACCGATGCTAACAGCGCGAGCATCATCTCATCTTGGCCGACGATCGCCGAGAACGGGAATGCAATCGCCATTGGGTCCGACCCGCCGTAACGACAGTTGGCATCTGTGGTTTACAGTCGCCGCAAGACTGTCCAAAGTTTGTTACAGTCTAGATGGATTTGTAAAAGCAGCAAGAGGGCTTCGGTAAGCGCGTCTATCGGTAAGCGCGTCGATCGAGTCGCGGCTAACCGGCTGGCGACTTTGCCGGTGCACTTTGTGTCCGCATTCTCTTTGCGATGGCCGGCAGCAAGACTTTCAATCCTTTAAACAAACTGTAGAGCCCGAGCTCCACGACTGCGGTCAGCAGCAGCAGAAACAGCGAGCGCTGGCCCAGGTCATCGGTGATGGCGCCACGGATCTTGTACTTCATATCGGCGGGCGCGTACGTTTCGACGAGCGAGAACAGGCCGTTCGTAATCGGTAGAAGGTGTGAATAGAACCAGCCGAGCCAATCCAAACGGAAAGCGTGGAGATAGGCGTAGGTCGCCCAGACGACGACGATGGTCAGGGCAAGCAGCAGCACCTTACCGAGGAACAGCCAAAAAAACGAAGGCGTCGCTCGCACCCGGGCGGAGTGGTTTTCCATGTCGCCTGTCCTCTACTTCCCCGCCGAATGGATATCGAGGTTACATCATTCCAACAGATGGACCAGCTCAAGTGCTGGAACGTGCGGACAACCCTGTCGGCCTCAATGCAACTTGAATTCATGCGTGATCATGCGCAACTCACGCGGCTGAATAAGGTGGCGGTGCGCGACACGAACCTTGTGCAATTGCCCCTCGAGGTTTTTCGACCAGAAGTCGAGAAAGTGCTTCAACTTCGGGAACAGCGGGTGCAGATCGTAATCCTGCCAAACGTAGGTCTGTAGCAATGAGGGGTGATCCGGGAGCCGGTACAGGATCTCGGCGGTTGTAAGACTGAAGCCTTCGAGCTGCTTGCGAAAGTCGGTATCGACCATGCTGTTTTCCCTTGAGTGAGCGGTATGCCCGCCGAGGATTGAAACTGGTTACGATAAGCCAACGACAACAAATCTAGCAAAGATTCGTTCGCTCCAAAGACAAAAAATGCTTCAGTTTCATGCGCCTAGCAGCCGCAACGTTCGGGTGCTGCCAATTCCGGTATCGCAAATGACTTGACCGCGGGCGCAAGCGCATCGAAGACACATCTTCCAGTCGGCCGGACGGCCGCTGCTCGCATGTCCGGCAACGCATGTGCGGGTGGAGGAAAGTCCGGGCTCCAAGGAAATACGGTGGCGGTTAACGGCCGCCGGGGGCGACCCCAGGGAAAGTGCCACAGAAACAAACCGCCGGATCGCGAGCCTTCGGGCAAACGTTCGGGTAAGGGTGAAAAGGTGCGGTAAGAGCGCACCGCGGCTTTGGTAACAAAGCCGGTCCAGGCAAACCCCACCGGGAGCAAGACCAAATAGGGGTGGCCGGGCGTGGGGGAAACCCTGGCGTCGAGCCAATTTCCAGGCCAGTCACCCGGGTTGGTTGCTTAAGGTGCGCAGCGATGCGTGACCTAGACGAATGGCCGTCGCGGGGGAGCGATCCCCCAAACAGAACCCGGCTTACAGGCCGACTGGAAGATTAGCCTTAGGCAACCGTCGTCAAAGTTGCGCAACTCCTGGCATATCTTGTGCGTTTACGCCTTACCGCCGGCGACGAGTTTGCCAGCACGTCAACGTAATCGGACCAAGACTGTGAGTGTATGTAGTGAAAAGGAGCCCAGCAGATGAGTATATTCGGTAGAATCGCATCAGCCATTTTCGGCGGCGTGACACAAGCCGCGCAAGCAACCCCGGCAGCTGCCAAGTCCAACGTCGATGTCGCAGCCGTCCTCGACAAGCTCGACAAAGATAGCGATGAGAGCCTCGATTGGCGGGTGTCGATTGTCGATCTGATGAAGCTTCTCAAGCTCGACAGCAGCCTGAAGTCGCGCAAGGAGCTCGCTGCCGAGTTGCACTACACCGGCAACATGGGTGACAGCGCCAGTATGAACGTCTGGCTGCACAAGCAGGTGATGACCAAGCTCGCTGAAAACGGCGGCGTGGTCCCAGCCGATCTCAAGCACTGAGTTCGCATTTTGGTTGCCGCATCCGACTCCGCAGTCGCGGAGCCGCCCGGATGCGGCGGCTGACGCTTCAGAGAAAGGCCCGCGACACGATCTCGTGGGCCTTTTTTCGTGAACTTGATCGGCGCCGGCTTATCAGCGCCCGGCGCGCGCCAGCACGCGTTCGGCATGCTTCAGGTGTGGTATGTCGACCATGTTACCATCCATCGACAGTGCACCTTGGCCCGGGTTATCGGCGAACAGTTTCACGATCATGCGCGCTCTGGCGATCGCTTCCGGCGTCGGCGTGAAGGCCGCGTTGATCGGTGCCACCTGATCGGGATGGATCGCCATTTTGCCGGTGAAGCCGTCGCGGGCTGCAGCTTCGGCTTCGCGCCTCAATCCGGCTTCGTCGCGGAAATTTACATAAACCGTATCGATTGGAAAGACGCCGGCAGCGCACGCCGTGAATAGCGTCAGATCGCGGGCCATCTGGAATGGCGACGTAAACGATCCGTCGGCGTGGCGGTTGGCGGCGGCACCGATCTCGGCTGCAAGATCTTCGGCACCCCAGGTCAGGCCCGATAGACGCGTCGAGCAGCCGACGTAAGTCGGCATGTGGAGCACCGAAAGCGGCACTTCCGTTGCGATCGGCAAGATCCGGGTCGAGCCTTGCGGCAAGTTGTGCGTGTCCTCGAACGAGGCGAGGGCGAGCGCCAGCTGCTCGACGTCGGCGCCGGAGCGGGGTTTAGGGTGCATTATGCCATCGGGTGCCGCCGCCATTACCCCCGCCAGGTCTTCCTGCCAAAACGGCGATTGCAGACTGTTGATGCGGACGTAAAGCTGCGGCCGGCCGGGTGCCGTCTTGGCGGCCGTCAACCAAGCGCGTGTCATCGCGCGCGCGGCCGGTTTGCGCGACGGCGCGACGCTATCTTCGAGGTCTAGGATCAAGGCGTCGGCACCGGAAGAAAGTGCCTTTGATTGCTTTTTCTCGCTGTCCCCTGGAACGAACAAAAGAGATCGCATGTGTGTCAGACCTTCTTTGTGGGTGTCTTGCGCATAAACGCTTGCCTTCGGCATTCGGCGACCAGTTCAGCGCGCTGGTTGAATGCGCGGTGATGAAACTCGACGAGGCCGGCGTCCGGTCGCGATCTGCTCTCGCGCTTGGTCATGACCTCGGTGGTCACCCGGATGGTGTCGCCGTGAAAGACCGGGGCGGGAAACTTCACATCCGTCATGCCAAGGTTCGCGATCGTGGTGCCAAACGTCGTATCGTTGACCGAAATGCCGATCATCAGCCCGAGCGTGAAGAGGCTGTTGACCAGCGGGCGGCCCCACTCGGTGCGCGCGGCAAACTCATGGTCGATGTGCAACGGCTGCGGATTGTGCGTCAGGCAGGAAAACAGAGTGTTGTCCATCTCGGTCACGGTGCGGCGCAGCGCGTGCTCGAACACGTGGCCGACCTCAAATTGCTCATAGTACAAACCTTGCATGCAGCCCCCTGCTCAATACCTGAACTGTTCCGACAGGATACGCTCATCCAAACTATGGCCGGGATCGAACATCATCAACAGATCGACTGAGGCATCTTCCTGGATGTCGACGCGAATAACGGACCGTGTTTCGGCGTGATCGGCGACCGCATTCACCGGCCTTTTGTCCGCTTCGAGAATATCAATGGTGATGCGCGCGCGGTTCGGCACTAGCGCACCGCGCCAGCGCCGGGGGCGGAACGGGCTGATCGGCGTGAGCGCCAGAAGTGCGGTATCGATCGGCAAAATGGGACCATAAGCCGATAAGTTATAGGCGGTTGACCCGGCGGGCGTCGCCACGAGAACGCCATCGCAGATCAGCTCCTCCAGCCGCACTTTTTCATCGACGGCGATTTTGAGTTTTGCGGCCTGATGGGTCTGCCGGAACAGGGAAACTTCGTTGATGGCAAGGCGGCGATGCGTGCGCCCCTCGACGTCGGTCGCGATCATGGTGAGGGGATGAGTGACAGTCGTCTCAGCGGTTTCCAGCCTGGCATGCAATTCGTCCTCCCGATACTCGTTCATCAGGAACCCGACTGAGCCACGGTTCACGCCGTAGATCGGAATGCTGCGATGCATGTAGCGATGCATGGTCTGGAGCATGAGACCATCGCCACCTAGTGCGACGACCGCTTGCGGGTTCTCGCCGCTGAACTGGCCATAACGCCCGGTCAGGCGCTGCAATGCTGCTTGCGCCTCCGGATTGTCGCTCGCCACGAAGGTGATGCGCTCGAATTTTGGTACAGCCTTTGGCATACTGATTTTTGAATTATACCTTACTGTGAGGCGTCTGCTGAAAGGCTCGCTCAGTTGGCACTAAACAACAAGATGTAATTGGCAAAAGCAGCTAATGTGAATTCGCGCCTCGTCTATGCAACCCGAGGGGCGGCTAGCTGATCGCAAGAGAAATGAGGCGCGCATTTTATGCAAGCTAAACTCAATCATGATCTTGGCGGCGTGCTGCGCCGGGTCGGCGTGGTTCCGGTTTTGACGATTGATAAGCTCGAGCACGCGGTCCCTCTAGCTCGCGCCCTGGTCGCCGGTGGATTGAACGTCCTCGAAATCACGTTACGCACGGGCGCAGCAATCGAGGCGATCCGCGAGATGGTGCGAAACGTGCCCGGCGCAATCATCGGTGCCGGGACGGTTCTGAGCCCGGAGCAGGCAGCTGCGGCGATGAGTCAAGGTGCGCGGTTCCTGGTTTCGCCAGGGATGACACCGCGCCTGATTGATGCCGCGAACGCTTGGCCGATCGCCTTTCTGCCAGGCGTTGCCACTGCATCCGAAGCGATGTCGCTCGCCGACATGGGTTATCGCGTATTGAAATTCTTTCCAGCGGAGCCCGCAGGTGGAACGGCCGCTCTGAAGGCAATCGGCGCCCCATTGTCCGATCTCATGTTCTGCCCGACCGGCGGCATAACTTCGGCCAACGCCGCAACCTATCTTGCTCTGCCCAATGTCGCGGCGGTTGGCGGCTCGTGGGTCGCGCCGGCGAAAGCAGTAGCAGCCGGCGACTGGTCCGCCATCACCGTTTTGGCGAAGGAAGCAGCTGAATTGCGGGTAGTCAAATAGTCAGCGAGAGCCCAATTTGTACGATAAATCGGCCTTTTATCGCCGGCACATTCACACGCTCAAAGCAATCCCTTCATCGCGAACGGCTCACTATCTCATCCGTGGCCCAGGCGGGCACGATCGCGCCCGGATGTTGAATGACGACGGCTGCCAATGCGTGTGCGTTTGCGGCGGCGTCATCGGGCGTAAACCCGCTCATTCGGCGAGCGATGTAGGCAGCATTGAAACTGTCGCCAGCCGCGGTTGTGTCGACAGGTTTGGCGGCCAACGGAGGTGCCACGATCAGGCGGTCGCGACCTCCTGCGCGCACCATCGCACCAGCTGCCCCGTTCTTGATCACGATCTCGGTAAGGCCGAGGTTCGCCAAACGATTGGCCGTGTCTGTTGGGGTGGCATCGGTCCATAACATTTGCTCATCGTCGAAGGTCGGCAACCCGATGTGGCTCAAGCGCCAGAACCGCTCGAACGTCGACCGGGCGCGGACGGGATTTCCTCCCCAACCACGTGGCCGGTAGTTGCTGTCCATGACGATCACAGCGCCGTTGGCTCTGGCGGCCGTCAATGCGGCGGCAAAAACGTCGAGGCCTTTGGCTTTATAGAGCGACAAGGTGACCCCGGAAAAATAGATGAGCCCCGCTGCAGAGATTGCCGCTGCTGTAGCGTCGGCATTGACCCCTTCGAACAGGTCCCGGGCCGCCGCGGCATCGCGCCAGTACCAGAACGTGCGCTCGCCTTCCGGCGTCGTCTCGATCACGTAAAGGCCGGGCATGCGACCCGTCATGATCTCGATCAGGCCCGTCCCCACACGTTCGGTCTCTGCCAAAGCGAGTATGCCGGCGCTGTAGGGATCATCGCCAAGCGCGGTAGCATAACAGACGTCGACGCCACCGCGCGCCATGTAGACCGCTGTATTGAATGTATCGCCGCCGTAAGCCAAGCCGAACCGTCCGCCGGAACCGCGCGCCAGTTCGACCATGCATTCGCCGATTGAAATCACGCGCGCGCCGGCTCTTAACGTGAAATGCGGCGTCTGGATTGTCATTGAGGGCTGCTCCCATTCGCGCGAGCCTGTGTTCCGGAGCCCAGGAAAGCATGTCCGCTGGCGCCTTGAAACCCCTGGCGAACTGGCATAGGTCTGCGCCCGATAGCCGTGAGGGATCGGGATTTGATATGAAAATTTGCATGATCGGCGCTGGCTACGTCGGCCTCGTCTCGGCTGTTTGCTTTTCGGAATTTGGTTGGACGGTGACGTGCGTCGACAAGGAGCGCGATCGCGTTGACAGCTTGAAGCGCGGCGAAGTGCCCATTTACGAGCCCGGGCTGGACGACCTCATGGTCCGGAATATGGCAGCGAAACGCTTGTTCTTCACGCAGGATCTGGCGGCCGCCGCGACCGGCGCGGATCTAATTTTTCTAGCCGTCGGCACCCCCATGCGACGCGGTGATGGTCACGCAGACCTATCGTATGTGTTCGCCGCGGTGGAAGAGATTGCACCGCACTTGAGGCGGTTCACCGTCATCACTACAAAATCGACGGTGCCGGTCGGAACCAGTCGCGAGATCGAGCGTCGATTGCGTGTGTTGCGTCCTGACGCCGATTTTTCGGTTTGCTCGAATCCCGAGTTTCTGCGCGAGGGCTCGGCAATACAAGACTTTACGCATCCAGATCGTGTGCTTGTTGGTTGCGACGAGCCGCGCGCCCGCGCGGTGATGGAGCGCGTGTACAAGCCGCTCGCATTGCGCAACGCGCCGCTGATGTTCGTCAATCGCGAATCGGCAGAGCTCGCCAAGTACGCAGCGAACGCATTCCTCGCCATGAAGATCAGCTTCATCAACGAGGTGGCTGATCTTTGCGAGGAGGTCGGCGCCAACGTCCAGGAAGTCGCCAGCGCGATCGGTAAGGATCGTCGCATCGGCGACAAATTCCTCCATCCGGGACCAGGCTACGGCGGTTCGTGCTTTCCCAAAGACGTCTCGGCACTTGCCCGCACCGGCAAGGAACATCGCGCACCGCTATCTCTGGTCGAGCAGGCCGGCCGCGTCAACGACGAGCGCAAGATCGCAATGGCGGGTCGCATCGAAAGAGCAGCGGGTGGTTCGGTCAGGGACAAAACCGTCGCGATTTTGGGAGTTACTTTCAAACCCAACACCGATGACATGCGAGACGCACCCAGCCTCGTGATCGTGCCGATGTTGATTGAAAAAGGCGCCCGTATCCAAGTTTATGATCCGCAAGGAAAGAAATTTGGAAGCCAGCTATTGGATGGCGTTGTCTGGTGCGAGGATGCGCTCGCTGCGGCGGCTGCCGCCGATGTGACGGTAGTGCTAACCGAATGGAACGAGTTCCGAGCGCTCGACTTATCGGCATTGAAGGCCACGATGCGGGGAACCGTTCTGGTTGATTTGCGCAATATATTTCAACCACAGGATGCAATCGCCGTCGGGTTGAGTTACGTCAGTATCGGCCGGCCTATTAGCGTTTGATGCAACACCCATTGCTCTCGTGGCCCTGAGTTGATATTGCTGAGCCAACTGTAATGGTTGGGAAAAGCTGTGCTCATGCTGAACACGAGCCGAGAGCCAATGCGATGACTCCGACGACGAAAGTTCCCGAACTCCTGCGCCGGTCAGGCTTGCGGCCGACGCGCCAGCGGCTGCTGCTCGGTGAACTGCTGTTCGGTCGCGGTCATCGTCACGCGACGGCTGAAATGTTGCACGGCGAGGCGGTAGAGGCAGGCGAGCGCGTCTCCCTTGCGACTGTTTACAACACACTGCACCAATTCAAACGGGCAGGCCTGTTGCGCGAACTGGCGATCGACGGGTCAAAGGCATATTTTGATACCAACACGTCGAACCACAATCATTTTTTTTACGAGCGCGAAGGCCGTCTCGTCGACATTCCCGAGGACAAGATCCAAGTCGACGGGGTGCCCGATGCGCCGGACGGAATGGTCATCAGCCACATTGATGTCGTCGTGCGCTTGGCGCCCAAACGTTAGCGCGCTCGTCCTGTACCGCTATTTGACGAACTCGCCCGGGTAGACGCCCCATAGCTTGTTTTGTTCGACATAGCCCTTGTAGTCGCCGATCACGACCGAGCACCATTGCTTGTCGCAACCTCTGACGTTCGCGATCACACCGGCTTCGACCATGGCGACCGAGCGACCGGATTCGCGGTCAGCATCTCTCAACGCGACTTCGACAGGGGCCTGCCCTGGCTTTGCCTCCCACGGCATGACCACCGCGGTTCGCCGCCCAGACAGCATGGTCTGCAACACCCAGCCGGTAGCGCCCTCTGCATCGCGAACCTGCCGCCAAGCTTCAAATTCCTTGATTATTTCGACTGGCATGCCAGCTCGCCTGAACACCCATGTCGTTGGATACTCGGTGCCAGGACCACTCCGCAGATTTACGCGGTCCGACTTGAGGCTGACAAAGCGGGGCACCGCCAACCCAGACGTTCGATTGGCAGGTTCGCCGGTTTGAGCATGTAAGCTTGCCAAAGGCAAAGCAGATGCCGCAAGCATCAGCACAAAACCCGTCCATCCGCAGAATGCTCGTCGAGGCGGGGTCAGGGGAGGTCCTTGGTGCTTAGAAACGATAGGTTCGATCGGGATTTTTCACCTGAGACTTTGTCATCGGCAAGACCATCTGATATGCCGAAGGGGTAAGGCCAGAACGAGCGTGGCGCAAGTAGCGCCAACGCCTGTGTCCGACATTGTACGAAATGCGATCCGAATACGAAACCGCCAGCGGAGCAAAACGACAAACATGCCCAACTCGGCAAAAAAGCCAATCGTGATCGTCACTCGCAAACTGCCCGATCTTGTCGAGACGCGGATGCGCGAATTATTCGACGCACGTCTCAATGTCGACGATAAGCCGATGTCACAGGCACAGTTGGTCGCGGCCATGAAGTTGGCCGACGTCCTAGTCCCCACCGTGACGGATCGGATCGACCGGGCGGTGTTGGCCCAAGCTGGATCGCAGCTGAAGTTGATCGCAAACTTTGGCACCGGTGTCGACAATATCGATCTCGATACTGCCCGCAATCGCGGCATCATCGTCACCAACACACCAGGCGTCCTGACCGAAGATACCGCTGACATGACGATGGCGCTGATCCTCGCGGTGCCCCGGCGCTTGACGGAAGGCGCTGCCGCCTTGCGGTCGCCTCGAAGTGCATGGACCGGCTGGTCGCCAACTTGGATGCTGGGTCAACGTATTTATGGCAAGCGGCTCGGGATCATCGGTATGGGCCGCATCGGATTGGCGGTTGCGAAACGAGCCAGAGCGTTTGGCCTGCAGGTCCATTATCACAACCGCCGGCGGCTGCCGGAAGCGATCGAGCAGGAGGTCGAGGCCACATATTGGGATTCGCTCGATCAGATGATCTCGCGCATGGACATCGTGTCGGTGAATTGCCCGCACACTCCGGCGACCTATCATCTGCTGTCCGCGCGCCGGCTCAAGTTGCTGAAGCCGACCGCTTATATCGTCAATACCGCGCGCGGCGAAGTGATCGACGAGAACGAACTGTCCCGCCTGATCGAGGCGGGCGCGATCGCCGGTGCCGGTCTTGACGTGTTCGAGCACGAACCTGCGATCAATCCCAAGCTGCTGGCGTCGGACCGCGTGGTGGCGCTGCCGCATATGGGCTCGGCGACGATCGAGGGCCGGATCGACATGGGCGAGAAAGTGATCATCAACATCAAGACCTTTCTCGATGGCCACACGCCGCCGGATCGGGTTCACCCGGCGATGTTTTGAAAGTTCAGTCGCCGCCCGGCGTGCGCTCAGATTTTCTTCCTGACCATCAATTTTGACAAGAAAACCGGCTGCGAGGATACCGGCATCAACCCAGCGTCAGTGAACACGCGATCCAGGTCGTCGATCGCGTAGTGGCGGAAATATGGCTCATGGAACCGCATAGGAAACGCCTCTAACAGGCCGTCCCAGCCCGGCCGGTCGCCGATCTGCAGGCTATCGATAAAGACCATCAATCCGCCCGGCTTCAACACCCGGGACAATTCCGAGGCAACCGTCCGGCGAACGTCCGGCGGCAACTCATGAAACATGAAGATGCAGCTGACGATATCTTGGCTAGCCGTGCCGAGCGGCAGGTGCTCAGCGTTGGCGGCGATGAACTCGACCGGGCGCAAATTGCTCATGTGCCGCTGTGCTTCGGCGAGGTACGGCGCGGACAGATCGATGCCGGCAAGTTTCAAGGCCGGAAATGCGAGCCTGACCTGCCGCAAGAACCTCCCGGTACCGCATGCAACATCCACCATTGAAAGCTTGCGCTGATCGCGGCCACGGATGAACTCTGCGATCGGGCGCAGCACTGCACGCCGCATTACATTGGCCGAGCCGTAAAACAGCGTCTCGACCTGCACGTCGTAAAGTTTGGCCGACTCGTCCGACAAGTACCCACCAGTCTGATAATGGAAGTCCTGAGTGAAATAGTCCGGCAGCCCTTCCGCGCCTGGCAGCTGCCGCGCGGTGGCAGCATCCTTCACGTCGCGCCGTTCGAGCGCGCCAGGCATGTCGGCCATCATCAGGCGCAGTCGAGCAAAATGATCGCCGATCGAACCGGGCTCGTCGGTGCCTGCCGGGTAAAGTCCTTGGCTGACGGCCGCGGCATCGGCGATAAAAAGTTGGGCTAGATCGGTCAGGATCTGTTGCTTAGCGGGGACCGGCCGTGACGGTTTATATGATGGTCGAGCCGCACCGAGCCTCGATGCTTGCCGGTCCATCAGCCAATTGATGCCATAGTACCAGCCGAAGCGCGCCGTGTTCCCGGCTATCTGTACCACTTGCGAAATTGGGTCTGCCATGCGGTACCTCACCTGTTCTCACACTAGATAAGCATTGCGCGGATCGTAGAGCTCCAGCAATTTGACGCACGCGCATAGGAAAATAGCTCATGCCGCACTACGGGCACATTGTCATTCCCACCGGCGCCGGCCTGTCGGTTGAATCCGGAGTCGCGACCTTCCGGGATAAAGACGGCATTTGGTCGAAGGTGCGCCTCGAAGAGGTGGCGACTCCGGAAGCATTTTTGCGCGGTCCCGCCCGCGTACAGGCGTTCGTCTCAATTGCGCGACATGCCGGCGCACATACAGTCGAACTCAACCTTGAACCGTCGCTGGGTTCGAACTTTTTCGACGAGGCAATCCATGGGCCAGCGACCCAAGTCGTGCCAGCCTTGGTCGACCGGTTGCTGGCATGAACCTCACGCTGATACTCGCATTTCACCGCGTTGCGACGGCGGGAAGCTTCACCCATGCAGCCCGCTTGTCGGGCGTCAGTCAACCGACGCTTTCCGAGCAGGTGCGGTCTCTCGAAACAACCATCGGCAAGCGGTTGTTCGAGCGGACCGGCAGGCGCGTCCGGTTGACGGAAACCGGCGAGGCATTGCTGATTTCCACAGCCCGTCTCAGTGACGCGATCCGGGAGGTCGAGCGCACGCTCGACGGTACGAAAACTGGCAAGACCGGGGCCCTTCGGGTCAGCGCCGATAGCGCGATCCATGTACTGCCGGTGCTCGGCATGATGAAAAAGGCATCGGGCGAACTGAAGTTTACCCTGCGTATCAGCAACTCGTCGGAAGTCACGGCGCAGGTGTTGAACGAGGAGGCTGACGTCGGCGTAATGGCACGGGCGACGAGCGATCCGCGGCTATCGGTCACCCGGATCCGGCAGGACCGGCTCGTCTTGCTGGTATCGCGCAAGGACCCGCTAGCGTTGCGCAAGCGCGTGCGCCTCGCCGAGTTCCAGGGTCGCGACCTGGTCGTCAGGGAGAAGGGGTCGATCACACGCGAGGTGATTGAGCAGCGGCTGGACGTGGCACGCATCAAGCCCGGGCAAGTGTTCGACGTCGCGACCCGCGAAGCAGTCCGTGAAGCGGTTGCTGCCGGGTTCGGTACGGGCGTCGTGTTTGCCAGCGAGGCCGGCGGTGATCCGCGTCTGACCACGCTTACCATCCAAGGCGCTGATCTTGCCGTTGCCGAGTATGCGATCTGCCGCGCCGAACGCCGGCGTGTCCAGCTAATCGCGCAATTCTTCGATGCGGCAGCGCGCCTAGCGGCGCAAAACAGCTGGTTGTAGTCGTCTGTTGCGCAGGAGCGGCGTGACCCGCTTTCAGATACGCGCTCTACATGCTACCAAATCTAACCAATCCCGCTCGCTGACCCCGAATCTGTAACACCCGCCGGAGGACCCATGGCCCCGCTCGACATGAAGCCGAATGAGCTTGAACCCTATTGGATGCCGTTTACTCCCAACCGCGCCTTCAAGAAAAAACCGCGGATGTTTTCGGGCGCGAAGGATATGCACTTCTTCACCCCCGACGGGCGCAAGGTGATCGACAGCTCCTCCGGCCTGTTCTGCGTCAACGCCGGGCATTGTCGCGAGCCGATCGTCAAGGCCATTCAGCAAGCCGCGGCCAAACTCGATTTCGCCCCGCCGTTCCAGTACGGACATCCGCAGGTGTTCGAACTTTCGTCGCGCCTCGCACTGATGGCGCCGGGCGATCTTGACTACACGTTGTTTGCAAACTCCGGCTCGGAAGCCGTGGACACGGCACTCAAAGTCGCGCTTGCCTATCACAAGGCACGCGGCGAGGGTGGGCGCACCCGCTTCATCGGACGTGAACGCGGCTATCACGGCGTCAACTTCGGCGGCATCTCGGTTGGCGGCATGGTCAACAACCGCAAAGCCTTCGGCAACATGCTGCAGGGCGTCGATCATCTGCCCACCACCTACGATCGCTCGAAGCAGGCATTCTCCCTCGGCGAGCCGGAGTGGGGCGCGCACTTGGCCGATGACCTCCTGAAGCTGATCAGCTTGCACGATGCGTCGACGATCGCAGCCGTTATCGTCGAGCCTGTGGCCGGCTCGACCGGCTGCCTCGCGCCGCCCAAGGGTTACCTCGAACGGCTGCGCAAGATCACAGCGGACCACGGCATCCTATTGATCTTTGACGAAGTGATCACGGCGTTCGGCCGTCTTGGGCATGGTTTTGCCTCGGAACGTTATAACATCGTGCCGGACATGATCACCTTCGCCAAGGGTGTTAACAACGGCTCCGTGCCGATGTCGGGCGTCATGGTTCGCAAGGGCATCTACGAAACTCACATGACCGGGCCGGACTACCTGGTCGAACTCTTTCACGGCTATACCTACTCTGGCCATCCGCTCGCCGTTGCCGCTGGCATCGCGACGTTGAACCTGTACCGGGACGAAGGCTTGTTCGAAAAGGCCCAGCAGCACGAAGCTCTGTTCGGCGAGTTAATGATGAGCCTCAAGTCCGAACCAAACGTCGCCGATATCCGCACCATCGGCCTCATGGCTGGTATCGATCTCAATCCGGCAGGCACCAAGCCCGGCGTGCGCGGCTACGAAGCGATCGAGCGCATGTATCACGAGCACGATCTCTACTGCCGCGTCACGATGGACACCTTGATCGTGGCGCCACCGTTGATCGCGACCGCGGACGATCTGACCCAGATCCGCGATAAGATTGCGACCGTTCTGCGCGCTGTTGCGTAAAGCTGTCAAACGAATCGAAGATACCAAAGTGGGAGCCCAAGGGTTCCCGCTTTTTTGCTAGGGAGGTCCGGTCGAAAACTGGTGATTGTTGTTTACGTGTCGTTGCATGCTGCCTGCAACGACTGGATGCTTAATCGAAACGAATCGGTTGGCTTGCGCACCCTCAGCAGATGCAAGGTTTCGAGAGATAGCACCGTCCATGACGACTGCCCGCAAACAAACTCAATCTCCCGCCCGGAACCGCGACCCCATTCGCGACAGCTTGGTCATGCTCTGCATGACCGTAGTGGCGTTGGCGCTGGGCATCGGTCTGCATCTCCAATTCGCATTCGCACTCTGGTTGGCGGTCGTCGCCGCGCTCTCCGTCTATGTGGCCTTGTTGTCGACCCACATTCTTATGCGGCGCAGCGAGCACGTCGATCAGTTGCGCCGTGAGCTTGCCCGTCTCGAAAGTCAGATCGGCCGTCAGCCGGTCAGGCGTGAACAGGCCTCCCCATCACCGGCCTCGCCGGCGGCTGGCCCGGTTGCGGCCACCGCGGAAAACAGAGCCGCAGCCAATTTACAGGCCGGCAGCATCAAACCCGAGTTCACACGGGCAGACCAGCGTACTGACACGTCAGTCTCCCCGATTGC
>JANMNO010000064.1:0-6646 GCA_031374115.1 Hyphomicrobiaceae bacterium
GACATGCTCGCATTCAAAGTGCGGAACCGGTACTTGCGCGGCAAAACCTCGAGTACGGGTGCATACTGAAAATTCACCAATGGTAGATCGCCGACGAAACCATCGGTCGTAAAAATGTCGAAAAAATACTGCCCGTTCGCGTCGCAGGCGCCATCCGACACGATGAGATTGACGTCGAAGTCGGTATTGCCCCAGTCGAGCAAGGTCCCGCTCGGCAACTTCAGGTTGACGCCGTGCCCGTCGTCGAGCGCTTCGTTGCCGCGATCAGGTCCCGAGTACATATTGATCGCCATGAGATTGCCTTTGTAGACATTCTCGGCGGTGAAAAAGAAACGATGATCGTGGGCCCACAAGGAGCCTTGTATTTCCTTGAAATCGCCAGCAACACGGGTGAGACCACCTTGCCCATCAGGTCCTGATGCACTCCAATCTTTGGCATCGGTGTTGATCTTGTCGCGGCGGGCGAGCGTGGTGCTCCAGCGATAGTCATAGAACGTTCCGGGGAAGTGATGCACGTTGGCCGCGCCGTCGCTCTCGGCGCCATTGTGCGCGTTGTGGAAGTGGAGCTGGCTCTCGTTGCGGCCAAACCCGTTGTTCTGATTTTTGTCGACTGGCAACCTATTGTAGACGCGGTGTATAACCGGCTCGCCATAGCGCAGCTTGAACAGCGGCGGCGGTACAGTTCCGGTGGCGTACTGCCCGCTGCCATAACTCCAGATGCTGTCTGCCGACTGATGGTCCATCAGGTCATGGAAATAGGTTTCTGCGTTACATTGAGCCAGCGAGGAAACGTAGCCGACCTTCGGGAAGAATTCGGCCCAGCGCTGATGCGAGAACATTTCCCCCGGCGGCCGGCCCTCCATCGGTCCACGCTGGGTCACCGGGTTGGCGAAGCCGTTGCCGAAATCCGGCCCGTTCGCGGGGCCCGGGCGTCCATTCCTGTTGCGCCAGTTGGTATAGTCGGTGTGGTAGGAAAGGCGCTTTGCGCTTGGTTCATTCATGCCTGATGGGAAATCGGCGAACGTATCCTTCGTAATCTGGCTCGACGTCGCGCCGTTCGGAAGATGCAGCGTCGGTGTCAGCGGTATCGGCGCGCGGTAGTTCAGCCGATGCATTGGCTGCGAGAACTTCGTCGCGCCACGAAGCGGCGAACGCGGTACACCTGTAGCATCGGAGGCATACGCACTTCGAGCAAAGGGGCTCAGGCCGTTTTTTGCGACGAGCAAGCCGCCGGAGGTATAGATGCCCCAGCGCAGCAGATCGCGTTTGCTGATCTGGCCGTTGCCGAGCGCCTTGATGATCTCTGCGCGATTGTTGCGGGCATTCTGCGCTTCGCGTTGACGGATTCGTGATGCACTTATGGGGAGGTACATGATCGCTCACTCCTGTGAGAGACGGCAACACAACAGTTCAAAGCTTTCGAATGGCGTCCAGCGGACTGCGTTAGCCAAAATTTCCGCTGCGACACGCAAACTCGGACGCACGCGATCCAGCCGATCGCCGCTCACCATTGTTAAATACCCAACGGCCAGTGGTCTGACTGCTGCCCAATACCCCATGCATTAAGTGCTGGCCGAAGGCCTCTATGGTCTGATCGATTTTCAGACCTAAGTCCGATTGCGCGTGCAACTCGTTTGGTGCAGCGCAACACGCGAAATGGCACAGGTGCCTTGCCGATTTCCGTCCGATCAAGTTACGATCAGCAACATAAACCTTTCATCAACAATTCCGACCCGAACGAGGGGCCACAATGACAAGGTCTTTGACCCTTGCTGCCGTCACTTCGATTGCCATTTGTGCGGCTCTGCCCACGACGGGCTTGCGGGCTCAGTCAGGGCCGCAGGCATTTCCCGTTACCGTTGCGGCGCCTTTGGCTAAACGCGTGACGCAATGGGACGAGTTTTCGGGCCGCTTCGAGGCGGTGGAGTCGGTCGAGGTGCGCCCGCGCGTATCGGGCTTTATCGATCAGGTGCATTTCAAGGACGGGCAGATGGTAAAGGCCACCGATCTGCTGTTTACGATCGACAAACGACCGTTCCAAATCGCGCTCGAAAGCGCGCAGGCGGAAATTGCACGAACCTCCGCCCAAGTCGAACTTGCCGAAAACGAGGTCGAGCGGGCAACGCCGCTCGCCCGGACCAAGGTCCTGACAGAGCGCGAGTTCGATAAGCGCAAGTCAGATCTGAGCGTCGCCCGCGCGAGCCAACTTGCGACGCAAGCAAGTCTGCGGACTGCGGAGCTGAACCTCGAGTGGGCCGAGGTGCGTGCGCCGATCAGCGGGCGCATTTCTAACCGCAAGATCGACGTCGGCAACGTCGTCAGCAGCGGCCAAAATGGACAGTCGACCCTTTTGACGACGATCGTTTCACTGGATCCGATCCACTTCACATTCGATGTATCGGAAGCCGATTTCCTGCGTTACGCACGGCTGTTCTTGTCCGGCCAGCGGCAGACCTCACGCGACAACTCGAACCCGGTGCGGGTGAAGCTTGCGGATGAAGCCGCCTGGACGCGTGTGGGCAAGATGAACTTTGTCGACAACCAACTCAACGCCCGTTCCGGCACCATAAGGGGCCGGGCGATTTTTGAGAACCAGGACGAACTGCTCTATCCGGGTCTGTTTGCGCGCATGCAGCTATTCGGCGGCGAGATCGACGCGATGCTGGTGCCAGACTCCGCCGTGATCTCCGACCAGGCCCGCAAGATCGTCTTCCTCGTCGGCCCCGACAATGTCGTGAAAGCAGCGCCGGTGACGCTGGGCGCTCTCGTCGACGGTCTGCGGATCGTGACGAAGGGATTATCGAAGGACGACCAAATTGTCATCGACGGGTTGGCGAACCCCGCGGTGCGGCCGGGCGCAAAAGTCGCTCCTCAGATTGGAATAATAAAGCCGATCGCTTCGAACTAGTTGCATCCGCGACGTTCACCGCCACCGGAGCAAATTGCCATGCGCTTCTCTCACTTCTTTATCGATCGGCCGATCTTTGCGACGGTGCTGTCCGTGATCATCACGATCATGGGATTGATCGCGCAGCGCTCTTTGCCGATCGCCGAGTACCCGGAAATCGCTCCCCCGACTGTAAACATCACTGCGACCTATCCCGGAGCGTCCGCGCCGGTGATTGCCGAGACCGTTGCCACGCCGATCGAACAGGAAGTCAACGGCGTCGACAACATGCTTTACATCATCTCGCAATCGACGGGCGATGGACGCTTATCGATCAACGTGGTCTTCAAACCCGGCACCAATATCGATCAGGCGCAAGTGCTTGTGCAGAACCGCGTCGCCGTTGCCGAACCACGACTGCCGGAGGATGTCCGCCGCCTCGGCATCTCGGTGCGGAAGGCCTCGCCCGACCTGATGATGGTCGTGCACATGATCTCACCTGATGAAAGTCGCGACCAGAGTTACGTCTCGAATTATGCAACGCTTTACGTCAAAGACGTGCTGTCGCGCGTCGATGGCGTCGGCAATGTCAACATCTTCGGTGCACGCGACTACTCGATGCGGGTCTGGCTCGATCCGGCCAAGATTGCCGCGCGCGGATTAACGGCATCCGAAGTCGTTGCGGCTTTGCGCTCCGCTAACCTGCAAGTCGCAGCAGGTTCGATCAATCAGGCCCCGGCGATATCACCCGGCGGATTTACGCTTTCGGTACAGACGCTTGGCCGGCTGAGTGCGCCCGAAGAATTTGAAAACATTGTCGTAAAGTCAAGCGCCGACGGATCCGTGACACGCGTCCGCGATATCGCGCGCGTGGAACTGGGCAGTCAAGACTACACAGTCAATGCCTACCTCAACAACAAAGTCGCAACCGCTTTGGTGATATTCCAACGGCCAGGGTCGAATGCACTGGCCACTGCCGCCAACGTTCGCGCGGAAATGGACCGGTTGGCGAAAGACTTCCCGCCCGGCGTCGCCTATTCGGTCGTCTATAACCCGACCGAGTTCATACAGGCGTCGGTCGACGAAGTAGTGAAGACGCTGCTCGAGGCGGTGCTGCTCGTTGTCGTGGTCGTCATTCTGTTTTTGCAAACGTGGCGGGCCGCCATCATCCCGATCCTGGCGATCCCCGTATCCCTGATCGGTACCTTCCTCGTTATGAGCGCTGCTGGCATTTCCTTCAACGTGTTGTCGTTGTTCGGCCTCGTCCTTGCCATCGGTATCGTGGTCGACGATGCGATCGTCGTTGTCGAGAATGTCGAGCGTTACCTTCGCCAGGGAATGTCGCCCAAGGAAGCGGCCCATAAGACGATGGACGAGGTCGGCGGCGCGTTGATCGCAATCTCCCTTGTGCTGATCGGCGTGTTCCTGCCGACGGCCTTCATCACCGGTCTGCAGGGTTCGTTCTACAAACAATTTGCAATCACGATCGCAGCCTCGACGGCGATTTCCGCTTTTGTATCGTTGACCCTGTCACCCGCAATGGCGGCGTTGCTGCTGAAACCGCACGTCGCCCACGACGCTCCACGACCCGGATTGATCAACGCGATCGGCACGCCGGTCCGAAAATTCTTTGCAGGTTTCAACTGGGTGTTCGACAAATTGTCGAATGGCTATGGCAATCTGACGCGCCGGATGATCAGATTCTCGGTGATCGTTCTGTTGGCGTATGCGGGCCTTCTCGGCCTCACCTATTACCGCCTTATCGCGACACCGACCGGACTCGTCCCGCAACTTGATCGGGGCTATTTCATTGCAGCTTTTCAACTGCCGCCAGGCTCGACGTTGGAGCGGTCGGACGCAGTCGTCCGCAAGGCCTCCGAGATCATGCTCACCCGTCCAGGAGTTCGCGATGCAGTCGCATTCGTTGGCTTCGATGGCGCCACCTTCACCAATGCGCCGAACACCGGCGTGATCTTCGTCGCTCTCAAATCATTCGAGGAACGTGCGAAGCTAGGTGTCACGAAAGACCAGATCCTGGGCGACTTGCGCGCGCAAATGTTTCAGCTACGAGATGCATTCGCCTTCGTGTTGGAGCCGCCATCCGTTCCCGGCATCGGCACCGGCGGTGGCCTCAAAGGCTACGTGCAGGACCGCTCAGGTCGCGGTCTTCCGGCACTCGAAGGTGCGACATGGGCGGTCGCTGGGTCCGCGGGCCAAGTGCCGGGTCTCGTCCAGCCCTTCACACTTTTCAATACGCGAACGCCGCAAATCTTTGCCGACATTGATCGCACCAAAGCGGAGCAGCTTGGCGTGCCCATATCGCGCGTGTTCGACACCTTGTCGATCTACATGGGCTCAGCCTTCGTCAACGACTTCAATATCCTTGGGCGCACATATCGCGTGACGGCGCAGGCAGACAACCCCTATCGCTTGAGCCTGCGAGATGTGGCCAATCTCAAGACGCGCAACAGCACCGACGAGATGGTGCCGATCGGTTCGGTCGCGACCTTCCAGGACACCACCGGCGCCTACCGCGTCCCGCGCTACAACCTTTATCCGGCCGCCGAAGTGCAGCTTGGCCTCGCGCGCGGTTTTTCGTCCGGCCAGGGGATCGCGGCTGTCGAGAAAATCGCCGAGACGCGGCTGCCATCCGGTTTCGGCTTCGAATGGACCGAGATCGCGCTGCAGGAAAAGCTTGCTGGCAACACGGCAGCCATCGCCTTCGGCTTGGCCGTTGTGTTCGTGTTCCTGCTTCTGTCGGCGCTTTACGAAAGTTGGGTCTTGCCATTGGCCGTCATACTGATCGTGCCGATGTGCATTCTGGCGGCGATGTTCGGCGTCAGCTTGCGCGGGCTCGACCGCAACATCCTGGTCGAGATCGGGCTCGTCGTGTTGGTCGGTCTGGCGGCCAAGAACGCGATCCTGATCGTCGAGTTTGCCAAGCAAGCGGAAGACGAAGGCAAGAACCGGATCGATGCCGCCGTCGAAGCCGCGCGCACGCGCCTGCGGCCGATCCTGATGACATCGCTCGCCTTCATCCTTGGCGTCGTGCCGCTGGTAATCGCGGCAGGTGCCGGAGCGGAAATGCGACAGTCTTTGGGAACGGCCGTGTTCTCGGGCATGATCGGCGTCACGTTGTTCGGATTGATATTTACGCCGGTGTTTTATGTGCTCTGCCGCGGCTTGCGACTACCGGGCTTTTTACGATCGCATCCCGTGCCTCCGCAAGCAGCGGCAACTTCGGCCGCGCCCTGAATTTCGCCGCAACGATCGCCTCTGCGCCTGCAAGGCAGCCGGGAAGCTCCAGTCGCGGAACCTCGGCTCCCGATAACGGTTAGTGCCTTGGACGTGCCCGAACATTGCACTATCCGGGTCCCGAACCCATGAATTTGATGAGCGAAGCATCCCGGCGGCCCGAAGCTGCCGGCGACCAAGCACGCGACGTGCTGGCGCTGCTCGATTGGCGGCGCAGGATCGCGCAACTGTACGGGCAAGTTCGGGTGGAAGCTGATCCTCAGTCGGCTTGGCGGCACTGGCGTCGCACGCCTGACGCCCTTTTCAAGCGGCATCAACAGTCACCGCTCGAGCCAAAGCAGCAGCGGGGGTTCGAGGCATTGCCATTTTTTCCATACGATGGGTCGCTTCGGATGCAAGTCGGATTGTTGCCCATAGCGAAGCCCACGCCCGAAATCGAGATGGACCTAGGCGCAGACGCTACCCTTCGCATGCGCGCTTGGGCCCGCACCGACGGATTGAAGA
>JANMNO010000068.1:0-9789 GCA_031374115.1 Hyphomicrobiaceae bacterium
ACCCCACCAGTAACATTTCCAGTCGCGGCGCCTGTGAGCGTTTTTGTGTTGTCATCCTCAACGCACCGGCGGAGCGCGGGGTCTACGCGCTCTGCGATGGCGCCAGGGCCGCATTGGTGAAGTGGAAAGCGCACATTCCAAGTCAGCGGATTTGAAGTTACCGAAGCCTCATCTGCCGGTGACGGCTGGGTCCCCGTGGTCGGGTCACGCGCTAAGCGCATTGGGCGACTTGGAGCAGCGACGGCGCGTCGGGGCCAATGCAGGATCGTTGCCGCCGACTACACTCGGTCCGGGTTGATCGATTTCACCTGCTTTCCGAGAAGGCCCGAAGACGGCGGGACGCATCAGCTGCGAGAGACTCAACCAACGCACCTGCTGGCATTTCCTTTGATAGTGCCGCAGATTGTCCGGAGAATAGGGCGGTAAGTTCTCTGTCGCCAGTGGCACCTAGCGGGGCGGTCAGGCTCAGCTGTCCCGGAAACGGCACGGGTTTCAGTCCGGATGCAGTGAGGTCATCCGTGAGTTTGTTCTTGATATAGCGGGCCGGTCTGCCGGTTATCACGTCGGTCACGAAAGTGCAGGTTTCATTAGCTTCAGCGAGTGCTGCGCGATGCGCGTCGAGGACGTTGGCCTCCTCGCAGCGCAGGAACGCCGTGCCCAGCTGAACCGCACTGGCACCCAGCACAAAAGCCGCTGCGATCGTTCGTCCGTCGGCAACGCCGCCAGCAGCAATGACGGGAACGTTTACCGCATCGACGACCTGAGGCAGCAACGCAAACAGGCCGGGCTGCATGCTGATATCGACGCCGGTGAACGTGCCGCGATGTCCACCAGCCTCGGTGCCTTGCGCAATGATGGCATCGACGCCGCGCTGTTCGAGAATTTTCGCTTCAGAGACCGTCGTTGCACTGGAGATGACGAAGATTCCCGCATCTTTGATGGCGCTCATGATCTCAGCCGCAGGCAACCCAAAATGGAAACTCACCATTTCCGGCATTGCGCGCAAGAGCATCGACAGATGTTTGGGACTGACTTCGCTCGCCGCGCCTTGGGGTTGTGGTACAGCTCCCAAGCCCTTGGCATTGTAATGGGCTTGCAGGAGTTTCTGCATCGGCTCACTGATATCGGGCGTGATCTTGGGCTCCGGCCAAAGCGGGTAGTTGACGTTGAGGCTGCCGCTGCTTTGTTGCCGAAACCCCGCGATGCGCCGCTCGGCATCTTCTGCTGAAAATCCCCACATACCCAGACCGCCGAGCCCGCCTGCGTTACTGACGGCAGCGGCGAGGGCAGGAGTGCTCAGCCATCCCATGGGCGCCTGGAGAATTGGCCATTTGAGGTTCAGCCGCTCAGTCAGCTCGTTCCGGGACCACATGCGCTTACTCCGTGGGAGTGCTCGAACGACAGTTCATGCGTCTCTTACTGCACCCTGAGCGCTTCCGCACGTTTTGAAAGCATCCAGAGGTGGCATTCCGCTGGCATCAGTCGCAATCGCACCCGCTGGGAAGGGGGCCGGTAAGGCCGAGCTTCATTTACCACCCGGACGATTGATGGCCGCGACAGTAGCCGGCCACGGTAGTTGCGGGCATGTGAAAGCTGCTCGGAGGTCGGATGCACCCCGTTGGCATCGAACGGCGCGGGAGCGGCAGCGCCGTCGGCCATGACAGACGGATCGCCAACGCTTGTCGCCGTTGGCCATGCGGGTATCGAGGGAGCAATAATCGGCATCGAGATTCCTGCGGGCCGCAGCGACGGTTTAAGCGTCGCGTTTATCGGGTGCGCGAATGTGATCGGCGACGATGCGTTGGATCGGCGTACGGCACCACAGTTGCAAAATTGCGCCCTCAAATCGGTGGGCCGCAAATACAGCGTTATAACTGCTCACTACGACGATTGGTTGAGCCAGAGTACCCGTCGCCCGACAGAAGTCGCAACTGCTTGAATGCAGTATATTCTACGCTTGGTTCAAGAGCGGTTCGACGATGAGATCTCCTGTCTTGAAGCGCCGCGGATTCAACCTCGACAACACGGGATCATTGGTATCACCGTCCATGATCAGTGCCGACAATATGCGCCCCACCGCTGGCGACGTCATCAAGCCGCGAAACGAAGACACGGCGACATAGAGACCTTCAACGTCGGTTTCGCCAAGGATTGGCTGCATGTCGGGTGTCACGCTTGACACTCCCCCCCATGTCCGGAGCATTGCGACATCGGCGACGCCTGGCAGCAGATCGACGATTTTCGGCACGGCAAAGGCAATGAACTCCGGCGTGGAAGCGATATCGCTGCCTTCTCGCGCCCGCGACACGACAAAGATGATTGAGCCGCGATCAACCTGATTTACCGAAATATGATGCTCGAGCGAGATCAGGATCGGTTTGACACGCGGGGTACACGGAACTGTGACGATTGCTTCCTTGGGCAGGCTCTTAACGGGCAGGTCTATGCCAAGCGACGCAAGCAAATGTGGTGCCGCCCAATCAGTACAGAGCAGCACTTTTTGGGCTTCGATATTACCGCCATCAATTTGAACGTGAAAGGTTCCGCCGATCTTCTCGATATGCTTCACCTCAGTGCCGTAGCGCACTTCGACATTCTCGCGTTTGCAGGCTTTCAGCAGCGCATCGAGCCATCGGAATGGAGAGATACTGCCGTCTTTTCCACAAAATGTGCCGCCCATCAGACGATTGCGACTCAGTGCAGGCACCATCCTGACGCAATCATCGGCATCGAGTAGTTCGCTTGGAACCGCGAAGCGATGCTGGACTTCGATCGCGCTTTGCAGATGTTTGAGCGCTCTCTCACTATGAGCTAAAACCAGATAGCCATCCTGCTTCAGGTCGATGCCGCGTGGATAGTCTAGGTGCTCGACCGCGTTCTCGAAGAAGTTCGTACTCTCCTGGCAAAGCCGGATGTTGAGATCCAACCCCCACTGCATGCGAAAGCCTGCTCCATTGCGACCGGATGCGCCGCTAGCAAATTCACCCTGGTCGACCACAAGGATCTTTGCGCCAGTACGTCGCTTCGCCATCCACCAGGCGCAGGACAAACCGTAAGCTCCCGCGCCGATGACCAGCACGTCCGCATTGTTCTGCTTCATTTCGATTGCACTTTCTCCAGCCGCGCGAGAGCCGCGAACGCTACAGGCCGGGCCATCGGGCGTGGTGTCATCATTTCGTGCGGCACGACGCCCGCATGCAGTTCGGCCAACGCATCTATGGCGTGCAGGCAGGTTCTGCCGCCGCACCACCCCATGCCCGCGCGGCTGTTTCGCTTGATGGCGTTCAACGAATGGTGACCGTCTTGCAATACTTCCAAAATCTCTGCGACGCCGACGTTTTCGCATCGGCACACGGTGGTTCCGCTAGTTGCCAATGCCCACAACCCCAACGGCACGTGCAGACTGCCGCGAACCGCCGCCTGGAATTTGAGGTATCGCTGGCGCTGCGCCACCGCCTTGCAAAGATCGGTCGAGTCAAGGTCCGGCTCGCCGCTCGTGTGACCGAGGGCGGCGGTCGCGCCTACGATCGCACCTTCGCTTTCCGCGATCAGCGCGCCGCGGAGTCCGGCGCCGTCGCCTGCAACAAGAATGCCGGGAACACTCGTTCTGCCGTACAAGTCGGCAACGGGAAGCCAGCCGCCGGCAACCGGGTCGCGCCGCATTTTTGCACCGGCCATTGCGGCGAGTTCGCTGTTGGCGACAAATCCATAGTTCACCGCGAGCAGATCGCAGGCGAACTCGCGCTCGGTCCCAGGGACAACTTTTCCCGACTTGTCAACCAGAGCCAATACCACCGCTTCGAGATGATCCTTGCCGAAGGCGCGAACCGGCACGAAGCCCGTCAAGCGCGGCACTCGCGAACGCAGGATGGTCCAGGCGTAGCGGGCGCCCTCCAGCAGGATGTCGCGGCCCTGCCAAGCGGAGCCGGCATGATGCAGCATCGATTTCAACGGATGCAGGCTGGCAACGGCCGCGACCTGGCCACCGGCTCGCAACAATTGCGCAGCAACAACGATCGGCAATGGGCCACAGCCGGCAACGACTGCGTTGCGGCCTGGAAGAACGTGCTGAGACTTCAAGATCGCCTGAGCGCCACCCGCAAACATTACGCCCGGCGTCGTCCATCCCGGAAACGGGATGGTGAGTTCTCGCACTCCGGTCGCGAGCACGATTGCATCGGGCCGCAACACCCGTGTGTGATCCTGCTCGGCGAAATGCACCTCGCCGTTTGGAAATACTGCGTAAACAGAACAGCCTGAACGGTAATCCAGGCTCGACATCGCACGATCGAACTTTTCGAGCAGGCGATGTTTGCGGTTTAATTCTGCGGCATCGGCATACTCCTCACCTATGAGCGAGCCGTCCGCTTGGCGATAGACTTGGCCCCCCGGCAGGCGGGCTTCATCGATGATGGTGACCCGGCACCCGCGCAACGCCGCCTCCATCGCAGCTGCCATCCCAGCAGGGCCGGCGCCGACGACCACTACCGATCGCTGCATGGAAATACCCCCTGCTGCCTGCGCACTAACATTCCCGGCTGCGTCAGCGTCATGCAGGCCCTTGCATCGGGAACTCCGTCAATGCTGCAGCGGCATTCCCAGCACACGCCGATGCCGCACACGGCGCCCTTGGGATTGCCCGCCTCATCGACCCGCAGGCAACGCTCGCCGGCTGCGATCAAAGCGGCGGCTACGCTTTGTCCCGGGCGAGCCGAGTAGCGCTGGCCCTCAAAAAAGAACTCGATTTCTGTCTGCATTTTGCTCGCCACCCAACCGCTTCCACCCAGTTATTGCTCCTGCCACAGTGACTTATGGTGGAGGTTAAATAATTCTTCATAGGAAAAACGGTTCTTGACAAGAATTTCGACTGCATGCGAGGTTTTTGTCAATACCTTTCGAAAGCGCCGGGGATCGGAGGTAACGTTCGATGAGCGAGTTGGCATTCGTCAGCAGTTCTTTTGGAACCGTAAGGGGAGTGTGATGAGCATGAAATGGTTTATAGCTTTCGCGAGCGGACTGAGCTTGATCTCCGGCGCCGCACTCGCTGCCGATCCACAATCGTCGTGGAGCGAAATCTCGTCGACGAAGAAGCTGAATGTATGCGTTGTTCCTGCCTATCAGCCGTATTCCTGGAAGGACACGGCCGGGACTTGGAACGGCTTCGCCGTCGAGATGGCGAAAGACGTTTCTAAAAGCCTTCGGGTCGAGCCCTCATTCGTCGAATCCAGCTTCAAGACAGTGGTGCTGGATCTGCAGAGCGGAAAATGCCATGCGTTTTTTGGTTTTAATGCGACTATGGAGCGGGCGCTCGCGATCGATTTCGCCGGGCCGCTCTACACTCTCGGTTTTGGAGCAATTGATCGGGAAGGCTTTACGGCGAAGGGTGACAAGTGGACAGATCTCAACGATCCCGCGGTTCGCGTCTGTTTTGCCGTAGGCAACAGCTCGGAACAGCAGATTAAACGCTTCGCACCCAAATCGACGAAGATGGCTTTGCCGCAAGCCGACGACTGCATTCTCGCCCTTCTGGCTGGCCGGGTTGATCGCTACATCGACGGAATCATGGGGACGTTGGGTGCAAAGCAGAAAAACCCTAAACTTGGCAATGTCCGGTTGATGACACCGCTATATGCACTGCCGAGTTATGCAGGTGTACGCTTGGACGATGGGAGGTTTCAAAAATTTCTTCAAAAGTGGTCGGAATACAATCGCGCAAATGGAAACATTAGCGAGTGGCTGACCACGTCGATGGAAAGCATAGGGATCAAGCCCGAAGATATTCCGGCAGAGGTTCAGTTCTGAATAGGGAAGACCGGGTGACGTGGTCCGGCTTGTCGTAACATTTGCTTCGCACTATCCGCCTATCCCACCCAGAAAACACAGAATTGAAAGATAGCGCACGGGCGCGACGAGAATATTTTCTGGTCCGTGCGGCACTTCCGCCTGAAAGAGCAGCGAGTCTCCCTCGGACATCAGATAGGTAGCTGTGCCGTGACGGTAAACGAACTGTCCTTCAAGGACATATACGAATTGTGTCCCCGCTCGATGTAAGAATGGCACGACACGGGACAGATTGGAAAAGCTCATCAGGTATGGCTCAACGGCGATACCCTTTGCCGTGGTATGACCCAGCACATGATATTCGTGCTGAATACTAAGCCCGGTTCGATGAACAAGTGTTCCCTCACCTTTACGCACGAACGTTGCATCCGTGACCTCGTCGAACTCACGGAACAAGGATGTCACCGGCACCTGCAGCGCTCGTGCGAGCGAGCGGATGCTGGATAGTGACGGCGAGATCGCGCCATTTTCAATCTTTGAGACCATGCCCGGCGACAGGTTCGCGCGTCGCGCAAGTTCTGTAATCCCGATTCCCGCCCGATTGCGGAATTCGCGTACGACCTGTCCGAGAGCCGACTCCAACCGTGTGTCGCCTGGCGAGCTGTGACCACGGCGGGCCTTTGTTCTGAGAGCTTTGAGCTTGGGTGTCCGGGTCATGACATCTGGATCTGGAAGCGGCAGTTTAGTTTCTAACCGGGCAATCGGCGGAAATAGCTTCGTTTTCCTATGGAGATAGTTTGTTCTTGACAGAAAAATAACCGCATTGCTAATTTTAAAACTGCTCGGGGGCGCGAGTGCGGGCCCTGTCTCATGCTGATCGAGCTTGGCTTGGCACCCTCATCCGACGACATAGGGCCTCCGTGAGATGGCTGGATATGAGTGGGATTTCAGGGCGGCATTCCTTCATCCAGAGCTTTGGCTGCACGCATTGGGCATAACCCTCGGGTATGCCATAGCAACGATATTCATAGGTCTGATTATCGGCGTGATCCTTGGGATGATGCTGCTTAGTCGCAATGTGCTTGTACGCCTACCAGCCGGTGCCTTTGTCCAGGTTTTTCGATGTACACCGCTCCTCATCCAGATCATCTGGTTTTATTATGCCTTGCCCGTGGCGATTCACGTTTCCATACCGGCCTGGGCCGCTGCTGGCATGGGGCTCAGCTTCTACATGGGAGCCTTCTCCGCCGAGATTTTTCGCGGCGGCATAGTGTCGATCGACAAAGGACAGTGGCAAGCAGCAAAAGCCCTGGGTATGATGCCATGGCAGATGATGCATAGGATCATCCTTCCGCAAGCGGTTCGCCGGATGGTGCCGCCATTCGTAAATCAGTCGGTTCTGCAGCTGAAGAACACCTCATTGCTGTCAGTCGTTGCGGTTCCTGATCTTATGTACACTGCCCAAGTCTTCGTTTCCGAGACATTCCGCCCACTAGAGATTTATACAGTTCTAGCGCTCGTTTACTTGGCAGTCCTTTATCCACTGCAGAAACTCGCAAAGCAGTTGGAGCGCCGGGATGACATTTGACGACCAACCTGGCAGGGCGGAACTCATTGATTGAGCAAGAACGAGCGATGGTTCAGGTCGAGGACCTGCACAAATTCTACGGAAAGGTAGAGGCCGTCAAAGGCGCGTTCTTGGAAGTTCGCCGCGGGGAAGTGAGATTTATCATCGGCCCCAGCGGCTGTGGTAAATCTACGCTTTTGCGCTGCATCAACTTGCTGGAAGAACCAACGCGCGGGCGGATACGGGTGGCTGAAGTCGATCTGCAGTTCGGGCCAAATGCAAAAGCCATGTCGAACCTCGCGCAAGCCCGCTACCGAGCGCGCGTCGGCATGGTGTTCCAGCAGTTTCATCTCTTTCCGCACCTGACGGTGCTGGGCAATGTCATGGAGGGGCCGCGCACGGTAAAGCGGCTTACGAATGCAGAAGCGCGCGATATCGCCGAGTCATTGCTTGCCAAGGTCGGGCTGGCTGACAAGAGGGACGCCTATCCGCGCCAATTGTCAGGCGGGCAGGCGCAGCGGGTCGCGATCGCCCGCGCGCTGGCGATGTCGCCTGAAGTTGTTTTATTCGATGAAGTGACATCCGCATTGGACCCGGAATTGGTCGGTGAGGTGCTCGAGGTAATCCGGAAGCTTACCACGGAAGGAATGACGATGGTCATCGTCACACACGAAATGGGGTTCGCGCGAGAGGTCGCGGGGCAAGTCACCTTCATGGAAGGGGGCATGGTGCTTGAGGAAGGTTCCGCAAAGCACATTCTCGATCATCCCAGCAATCCGCGGATCGAACAGTTCTTGCGACGCTTCCGGCACTGACAACGATATCGGCGAAGATCAAACTTATCAGTGAGGACACAATGATTCCGCAGAAGGACAAATTGACGATCTGTTTTGCCCATGTCGCCTACCAACTGCAGGCCCAGTTCGAAAAGCGCAACTCTGGCATCAGCAGCTTTCAGGTGCGGAACCGGGGGGATCTGCTCACTCGCGTCAAGGAAGCCGATGTGTTGGTGGTCTCGGGGTTGTGGAACAACGATGTGCTCGATCAGGCACCACAGCTTCGCTTCATTCAGTCCATCGGCGCCGGTACTGATCAGTTCGGCCGAGACGCGCTATCAGCCCGCGGCATACGGTTGGCAAGTGCCTCCGGGGTCAACAAAAATGCGGTATCCGAGCACGCGATGTCTCTCGTCCTCGCGCTCACCCGCAGATTGCCTGAAGCGCGCGACAATCAGGCAAAGCGCGTTTGGCGTGGCATGATCGGAGATCTTTCCCAGCGCGAAGACGAATTGGGTGGCAAGACCATGCTGATCATCGGCCTTGGCGGCATCGGCGGGCGGCTTGCACATCTTGCGAAAGCGTTCGGCATGAACGTCGTGGGCTTTCGGAAGAACCCAGCCGCGGGGAAAGGAAACGCGGACTCAGTGCATGCTCTCGGCGAGTTAAAATCGCTACTTCCTAGTGCGGATTTTGTCGTCCTTACCTGTCCGCTCACCACGGAGACCGAGAATATCATTGACGATGACGCATTGGGTCGCATGAAGCGATCGGCTTTTTTAATCAATACCGCCCGCGGTCGCTGCGTCAACGAACGCGCGCTGATCAAGGCCCTCGAAGATCAACGAATAGCGGGCGCTGGAATCGACGTGACAGCCGACGAACCATTGGCTGATTCATCGCCACTATGGGCACTGTCAAATGCGTTCATTACACCGCACACTGGTGGCGAAACCCGCAAGTATGAAGACAACGTTCTAGATATCCTTCAGGACAATCTCGGTCGCTTTTGGACAGGTCAGACGACGCTCAGAAATCAGATCTTGTGAACGCAGGTTGCGAAATGCGCCGCTCCACTGCCTGCTCGTTTCCGAGCACAAACTCAGTTGCGGCACGCGAGCACGAGGCGGTACAGGCTTTTGATACCGATCGGAGCGTCAGCTCGGTATCGGCTTTTTTAAAATCGCGGCATGCCAGGACGGGTTGAATTTTCTCATCCGATTTAGCGACGGAAGTATCGGAAGGGGCTCGACGACGTCCTGGCCTCGCCGCGAGTTCGTTTCATCGATTGATGCGGGGCTCGAAGCGCTGACGCTGTTGAACTGTCGCAAAGCTACGGCGCGTCATGGAGACGTTTCGACCGAGCCTGGCGTCGTCGACGTTGCTGCTGAACTGGCCTTTGCTGCTGTGCTTTACGGCTGGTCGACGTTTGCGTCGGTTGAGGCTGGCGCATCAGGCGCAGCGGCTTCGCTGGTGCGGCGCGCGGCGACCTCGCCGAAGGTCTCGCCGGTGACGGCGTGCACGGCCTCAAGCCCGGCGAGCTTGGCCAGCCGGCGAACGATCACATCGCAATAGTGCGGATCGAGTTCGATCGCAAAACCGCGGCGGCCGGTCCGCTCGGCGGCGACCAGCGTGGTGCCTGAGCCGGCAAACACGTCAAGTATG
>JANMNO010000078.1:0-3383 GCA_031374115.1 Hyphomicrobiaceae bacterium
CGGCGTGACCGGTTGGTGATGGTCGCCGGAATGCTTGTCGTGTCGGCCCTCGCCTGGGGATGGTTGGTCCTGGGCGCCGGAATGGACATGAGCGCCATCGAGATGACGCGGATGGCCGGCATGGACGGCTGGATGATGCAGCCGGCAGTGTGGACCCCAGCGTACGCGTTGCTGATGGTCTCCATGTGGTGGGTGATGATGGTGGCGATGATGCTGCCCAGTGCCGCGCCAATGCTGCTGCTGTTCGCCCGCGTCAATCGCAAGGAGAAGGCGGCCGGCTCGCCGCTGATGCCGACCGGCGCGTTCGCGACCGGCTATCTGATCGCATGGGGCTGCTTTAGCGTCGTGGCCGCGGGGTTGCAGTGGGCGTTGGAGGCGGCGCGGTTGATGTCGCCGATGCTCCAGACCGCCAACGTATGCCTCGGTGCCGCCATCCTCGTCGGAGCGGGCTTATGGCAGCTCACGCCGTTGAAGACCATGTGCCTGCGCCATTGCCGTTCGCCGCTCGGCTTTCTGATCGGCAACTGGCGCGCGGGTCGCTTGGGCGCGTTGCAAATGGGATTGGAGCATGGCGCGTATTGTCTCGGATGTTGCTGGTTCTTGATGGCGCTGTTGTTCTTCGGCGGCGTGATGAACCTGTATTGGATCGTCGGCCTTGCGGTTTTCGTACTGCTGGAGAAGATCATTCCGCTCGGCCATTGGTTCGGCCGCGTCGCGGGCGTTGTTTTGATTGGATGGGGCGCGTATTTGCTGATGCATTGACGGCTGCGAATTGGGCTTTGGCTCAGCGAACGACGCTGGTGAACTCACATGACCGATCATGGCGTTGAGCTGGACGACCCGTCTATGCCCGTTAGGCGATGATCTGTCGGACAGCGCCGCCGAGCCCGTCGCGGGATGTGAACTCAGCCCAGCGCAAGCCTGGCGCCAAGTGGCGCAACGCAAGTTAGAATGGCGGCTTATGGCCCGTCTCGACGAACAGGATGCCGAGATCGAGGGTCACGATCGGCGCTGCCGCGCAATGCCGGGACTAATCGCATCTGCGTTTTCGAATGCCGGAGACCACGCCCAATGACTAACTCGCCGACCCCGCTTGATCGAGCCCGCGCGTTCTGCGACGCGTTTGCTCTTCGCCTGCCGATCCTAATGGCACCAATGGCGGGTGCCTCTCCCGCGTCGCTAGCTATTGCCGTTGCCAACGCCGGTGGACTTGGCGCCTGCGGTGCGCTGCTCATGAAGCCCGAGGCAATTCGCACGTGGGCCTCGGAAGTACGCGCGCAGTCAAATGGCTCGTTCCAGATCAACCTTTGGATCCCGGATCCGGCGCCACATCGCGATTCTGCCCATGAGGCACAGGTGCGAGAGTTTCTTGGCGAGTGGGGGCCGGTTGTTGCGCCGGAAGCCGCCGACTTGACGCCGATCGATTTCGCGGAACAGTGCGAAGCTATGCTTGAGGCGGGGCCGGCGATGGTGTCGTCGATCATGGGCGTCTATCCCCCAGAAATCGTCAAGCGTATGAAGGAGAAAGGCATCCGCTGGTTTGCCAATGTGACTACAGTCGCTGAGGCGCGCGAGGCGGTTACGGCTGGCGCCGATGTGATTGTCGCGCAGGGCATGGAGGCGGGTGGACATCGCGGGTCGTTCGATGCAGATCGCCCGGATACTGCGCTCATCGGCCTCTTTGCACTGCTGCCGGCCGTGGTCGATGCGATTGGCGACCAGGTGCCGGTTGTCGCCACGGGAGGCATCGCGGATGCGCGTGGCATTGCGGCGGCCCTGCTCCTTGGTGCGTCAGCAGTTCAGATTGGGACAGGGCTGCTCAGGACGCCCGAGGCGAAACTCGCGCCGGCCTGGGCCGACGCCATCGGCAGGGCGCAACCGGAAGACACCGCGACAACGCGCGCCTTTTCTGGCCGGCTCGGGCGCAGCGTCGCCACGGCTTATGTGAAAGCTGCAAACGCCCCTGAGGCGCCGAAACCGGTACCCTACCCGGTACAACGAGCACTGTCACAGGCGATGCGCGATGCTGCAACGAAGGCCGGCGACATCGATCGGATGCAGGCTTGGGCCGGACAGGCGGCGCGCCTTGCTACGACGGAGCCCGCCTCCGATCTCGTGCGCCGGCTTTGGAGCGAGGCTCAGACCCTGCTCACAACGCGTTGACACTAGCCGATGGAGCGTGACTACTTCCGCATTGCTCGGTAGCGAAATGCGTGCCCCAGAAGCAACGTGATGGCGGATGTTTCGATACTGCCTACTTCTGCACTTGGCCCATTCTATCCGGAGCGGCATTGTCGCCGGACCGGTCGGTTTCGGACGAGCAGCTTCCGACGGCCACGGTTCGTTCGTCAACCGGTCGATAACGGATGTGGATCGACCGTCCCCGTGACGCTACCCTCAGGCTCACTGTTGACCCGATGCCGACATCAGGCCGGCCACTTACGTCGTCGATTCTTGCGTTCGTGCATCGGCACTGACCTCGGCCGGTAGGTTTGGATCGGCGCTCCATTCCGCCCACGAGCCATCGTAAAGGCGCACATCCTTGTGCCCCAGCACTCTTAAGGCCAGCAGGCCACACGCAGCCGCGTAGCCTCTGCCACAATAGGTGATCACCCTTTCGTTCCTGGTGATCCCTGCGGCTGCGTACAGCTCAGCGAGTTTCTCAGGCGAGGCGAAGCTGAAGTCGTGACGCTCAGCTAGAATTCGAGCGCGTTCCTCTGCGGTTATTCTCGCGAGGGCCGGATCGACGTTGGCAAGATAAGGCACGTTCACAGCGCCGGGGACGTGGCCGGGACGTTGCCCCCAGAGGTGGCGGTCGCCTCGACCTTGAAACAGTTCGGGTGTCAGGCAATCGACAAGCACCGTTCCCGACCGATCCAGCGCGTCGCAAACATCCTCCTTGGTCGCGAGCCACCCGGAGACGGGCGAAGCCGTAAACATCGCAGCCTGAATTTGCGGCACATCGGTCGCTACGGACCGCCCTTCGCTGACCCATTGCCGAAGTCCACCGTCGAGGACCCGCACTTTTTCGTGGCCATAATAATTCAAGGCCCACCACAATCGCGCCGAGCCAAGTGGGAAGCCCATGTTGTCATAGGCAACGACGAGAGTTTCCGGCCCCACGCCCAGCGTGCTCATGGCGGCCGCAAAACGCTCTGGCGGAGCAAGCATGTCGGGTACCGGATGCTCAGGGTCGGAGAGTTCCGAGATCATGCCCACGAATACCGCGCCGGGAATATGCCCGGAAAGATAACCGTCGTAGTCATCGGAACTTATGCCCCGACCGTTTTCGTAGCGAGACTGCCAGCGCACGTCGATAACCCGCACGGCGGGCTCGTTCAAGTGAGCGGCGAGCCAAGTCGTGGTCACGAGCGGAGAGCTAG
>JANMNO010000138.1:0-3007 GCA_031374115.1 Hyphomicrobiaceae bacterium
TCCACCAGGTGTTGAGATTCTTGAACTCTTTCCACTCGCAGGCCTCGTTCTCCTGCGGGTGGTGCTTGTGAAGATAGGCTGTCAGCTCGGCCTCAGTCACGGCATCCTCACACGAATCGCGTTGATGAATGCAGCCTAGCACGCCAGCGTCAAACTATGTAAAGTGCATACTTCCCATTGCGACCGTAAAATACAACGGCAAGCCGAGCTATCACGCGATCATCGTTGCCAAGGCAGATACCCGGATCGTCAATTGGCCCGATGACGCAAAGGGAATGCGCTTGTCACTTGCCGACGCAGGATCGACATCAGGCTGGCTCATCCCGAATCACTACTTCAAAACCAAGGGCATCGACCCCAAGGTGTACTTCCGGTATCGGGATGGCGCTTCGCACGCGGCCCAGGTGTTGTCGGTGATCAACGATCAGGTGGATCTCGCCAGCGACTACGACCGATCATTCTCGCCGACGAGCCGGTCGCGAGCCTCGATCCTCAGACCGCCATCTCGATACTATCAGTGCTGCATGGGTTGACGCGTTCACATGGGCTCGGCGTACTTTGCACATTGCATCAGCCGGGTTTGGCCGCGCAGTTCGCGGATCGCACGCTCACCATGCGGGCTGGGCGGATATTACCCCCGGAGGAGACGACGCAGCGCCTTGCCGACGGCTCTGCAACAGCAGCGCCGCAAGGCGCCAACAAAGCGCTCACATCAACCGCAGGCCTTTGAAGCTTGCCACGCGATCGCGGCCGACGATGATGTGATCATGCACGACCACGCCTAGCGGCTTGGCCGCATCGATGATCATCTTGGTCATGTCGATGTCTGCGCGTGACGGGGTCGGATCTCCCGATGGGTGATTGTGCACCAGGATAATCGCGGTTGCCGACAGCTCCAACGCGCGCTTGACGACTTCACGCACGTAGACCGGCGTGTGATCGACCGTGCCCTGCTGCTGCATCTCGTCGGCGATCAGATTGTTTTTCTTGTCTAGAAATAGAATGCGGAACTGCTCGCGCGTCTCATAGGCCATTGCAGCGCGGCAATAGGCAACCACCTGGTCCCAGGAGGACAGCACCTTGCGCTCCATGATCTGGCCCTGCATCAGGCGGAGCGCCGCCGCGCGCACAAGTTTCAATTCGATAATGACGCGCTCGCTGACACCTTTGATCTCGCGCAGCCGCGTTTCGGGGGCAGAGACGACCTCGGCAAAAGTTCCAAACCGGGCGATCAACTCCTTGGCGAGCGGCTTGGTATCGCGGCGCGGGATCGCGTTGAATAGCACCAGTTCGAGCATCTCGTAGTCGGGCAGTGCCTTGTCGCCGCCGCGCATGAAGCGATCACGCAAGCGCTCGCGATGCCCGCTGTGCGGCGAAACTGCCGCCGGCGCTTCCCAAAGTCCGCGCTGCTCGCCGTCGTCTTCGTTCATGGGGTGGGACGGGGTTGGGGCCATAACCAATGTGGGCTATGATATAGGAACTGCTTCAAGCGCCCTTCGCAACTCTGGAATTTTGTTCGAGACCACGTCCCATAGAATATCGCCGTCTATACCGAAATAAGCGTGAGCAATGAAATCGCGCATTCCAGCAATTTTGCGCCATTCCACATCGCTTGCGAGCGCCCGAGCCTCATCAGGCAGCTGCTTCACCGCCTCCCCGACAAGCTCCAAGTTGCGCAGGACTGCATCGTACGTCCGTTCATCAGCTTCAAACGCTGCGCGGTTCATGCCCATCGTGTATCGCTCGATCTTTCGGCACGACGCGATCACGTCTTGCCAGAAAAGCTGCCAGTCACGCGACACGGATGGCATCTCGCGCGATCGTCTCCCGCAGTTCAGGACGAATCCCCTGCTCGGTCACCAGATCAATCTTGCGTCCCAAGCGATCTTCGAGGAGTAGCTTTAATCCCATGTAGTCGTCAAAGGTTGCCGGGCCGCGAAACGCCACGACCAGATCAATGTCACTCTCGTCGTTCGCAGCATCCTGCGCGTGTGACCCGAACAAGCGCAAGGACGCGACATCGAAGGCGGCTAACTCAGCCTTCAACGCTTCAATGACCGAAATGATATTTGTCCTGTCCATCGTGGCAGATTAGCATGAACCGGGACGCCAGCAAAACGCTACCACCCCTGCTGTAAGAGGCAGATAAGACCCGAACCAGCCCGCCTGCAATCTTGGAGTGAAACTTTGGCGTACATGCGGGCTTTCCAGGGACGCGTGGGTGGGGGTGGATTTCCACCCTCTGGGTCACGCCTGCCACTACGAAACAGGTGTCATCCTGGGCCTTGTGCCCAGGACCCACGCCTCAGCAGTTGCGGACGATGAAACAAGAACCGCTGCCGAAGAGTGCGCTGTCATTCAAAGCTGCGCCTGCTGCACCCTGGGTCCTCGGGACAAGCCCGAGGATGACAGCGGTGGATGACGGCGGTGGGGAAGTGAGAGCGGCATCCCGCCTCACTTCATCGTCGGAATGACGAACTCGGCGCCTTCTTTGGTGCCGCTCGGCCAGCGCGACGTAACTGTCTTGGTCTTGGTGTAGAAGCGCATGGCGTCGGGGCCGTGCTGGTTGAGGTCGCCGAAACCGGAGCGCTTCCAGCCGCCGAACGTGTAGTAGGCCAGCGGCACCGGGATCGGCACGTTGATGCCGACCATGCCGACCTGCACGCGCGAAGCAAAATCGCGGGCCGCATCGCCATCGCGGGTGAAGATGGCGACGCCGTTGCCGTACTCGTGGTCGTTGGCAAGGCTCAAGCCCTCCTCGTATGTCTTGGCGCGCACGACGGACAACACCAGACCGAAGATCTCTTCCTTGTAAATGCGCATGTCCTTCGTCACTTCGTCGAACAGACAGCCGCCCATGTAGAAGCCGTTTTCGTAACCCTGCATCTTGAAGTTGCGGCCATCGACGCGGAGTTTCGCGCCTTCCTTGATGCCGACCTCGACGTAGTTTTTTACCCGCGCCAAGGCTTCCTTGGTCACCAGCGGGCCGAAGTCGGCGCTGGCATCG
>JANMNO010000198.1:0-1984 GCA_031374115.1 Hyphomicrobiaceae bacterium
TCCTGCTCGACAATGGTGTCGATCCCGCCCCGATCCGCAGCAAGGGTATGTCATGGAGTACCTTCCTCAAGGCGCATTGGGGAGCGATCGCGGCGACCGACTTCTTTAGCGTCGAGGTACTCACGCGTGCGGGGTTAGTCCGGTATTTCGTACTCTTCTTCATTGACCTTCAAACCCGCAGAGTTGAAGTGGCCGGTATTGTTCAACAACCTGACGGACGATGGATGCAGCAGATCGCGCGCAATATCACGGACGTCGATACTGGATTTCTGAACGGAAGCCGATACCTAATTCACGACCGCGATCCGTTGTTTACGGACGCGTTCAGAGCTCATCTCAGCACTGCCGGCGTGGAAACGGTGAAGCTCCCTGCGCGGAGCCCCAATTTGAACGCGTACGCAGAGCGCTTCGTTCGCTCTATCAAGTCAGAGTGCCTTGCTCAAATTATCCCGCTGGGTGAGCGCCACCTTCGCAACACCGTAGCTGAATATACTGAGCACTATCACACTGAACGCAATCACCAGGGGCTTGGCAACCAGCTGATCCTAGAGCCGCGGGACGGCGTCTCCGCCAGTGGTAACGTGAAATGCCGAGAACGATTAGGCGGCCTCCTCCAGTATTACTATCGCCGAGCGGCGTGACGTAGTGCTGAGTTTTGGCGCACTACGCGATGCTCAATCATCCCACCCTCGATAAACTGCATCACCTGCGTTTACCCGGCATGGCACGCGCCTTCGCCGCGCAGCTCGGACAATCCGATTGCGCGGGCTTGAGCTTCGAAGAGCGCTTAGGCCTGCTCGCCGATGAAGAATGTACGCTGCGTGATGAGACCCGTCTGAAGACGCGGCTGCGCACTGCGGCCCTGCGACAAGCCACCTGCCTCGAAGACATCGACTTCCGTCACCCGCGCGGACTCGACAAGGCACTCGTCAAGAAACTCGGCAGCGGCACTTGGTTGCGCGAGCACATGAACTGCCTGATCACCGGACCGACCGGTGTTGGCAAGAGTTATCTTGCCTGTGCGCTCGCCCGCCAAGCGTGCCGGGATGGCTACTCGGTACGCTACCTTCGCCTACAACGATTGCTCGCCGAACTCACCATCGCCAAGGGCGACGGCCGGTACCGCAAACAGCTTGCCCAGATCGCGCGCCTCGACCTCATCGTGCTCGACGACTTCGGCATCGCGGTCATGACCGATGAACAGCGCCGCGACCTGCTCGAGATCCTTGAAGATCGCTATGAACGCAGATCCACGCTCGTCACCAGCCAGTTCCCGGTCGATCGCTGGTACGAGTTGATGGGCGATCCGACGCTCGCCGACGCCATCCTCGACCGGCTCGTGCACAACGCGTACCGCGTTCAGCTCAAGGGCGAATCGATGCGCAAACGAAAGCAAAGATTGACAGGCGACGAGGCCGATAATCCATAATCCAACACCCGCGTCGCTGCGCTCCGAAGGGGTGGCAGCTTTGCGCCGGAATGCCCGGCACCGTTCACGCCGGAATCACCGGCAGCATTGGCCGGAATGCGCATAAACGGCAGCCTGCAGCTGTGCCATATTGCAGTTTGGCAATGTTCTGGCGGCAAGCAGCTCGGTAAATAATCGGCGCGGTTCAATGTCGTGAGCGGCGGCGAATGTTGTCAATGGCACCGCTTCCAGCAGCTCACCGGACATTGACCAGACGGAGACGTGTGGCTCTATGCGCAGCAGTATTCTGGGGTCCTAAAAGTTTGGAATGGGGAAAAAAATCCCGACATGAGTTAGGAGTTAAGTCGGGATTCGGTGAAATCCCCTCACCTCGCCCAAATAGTCCTGCTGAACCATGGGTTGACGAGAAGCGTGCACGGAGGCCGGGTCTCGAAACGGTTTCCCGCCCTACCAGCTCGACCCCCTTGCGTGGTCGCGCGCGCCCAAAGCTCAGCTGCGCAGCGGCAGCAGGCAGGCACCCATGCCTTTGACCGCGGCCTCGGTGCTGTCATCAAC
>JANMNO010000042.1:0-9812 GCA_031374115.1 Hyphomicrobiaceae bacterium
TCGACTTGCATGTGTTAGGCCTGCCGCCAGCGTTCGTTCTGAGCCAGGATCAAACTCTCAAATTGAAAGATTTGATTCTGGTTTGGCTTAGAGGAAGTCACTCTAAGGATAACTGCGTAACGGGCACCTTCACATTTGATATTCGATCAAACCGGTTGCCCGAATTAACCGCTCATCAAGTGATGGCGTTTCTGAAACGCAGATCTACCAGAGTCTCGTTGATAACCCTGCCTCGTTTCCGAGACATGCTATCCGCAAGGACCCCGCCGTCTGCGTTTCCTTTTCTTCATATTCAATTGTCAAAGAGCGGCCGATCGACATCGCCTTCACTACCGATCTAAACGGTAGAGACTGAAACAACAAGACTTCGCCGGAAATTCCCGGCGTAGCCTTCGGGTTGGATCAGAGGTAGGAGCCCGTCAAGGGCGCCGAAGCAATGTACGCTCCGGGCAGAGCGGAATAAATAGAAAACCCAGCCTAGTGTCAACATCATTCTTAAAAAAAGTTGGCAGCACCGTGGAAAAGCGAGTCAACCACTTGAAATTCATGGATATCTTTTTACACAGCCGTTTGAACAGGACGACGCGACGCGGAGGTCCAGGTGCGTGCGATTTCGGGCTCTTCAACGTCTACTCGCTTCAGCGCTGCGCGACCTCCTGCTTTCCAGCTTTCGATACCGGCCACCGCTTCGCAAAGTTTCACCTTCGCCGAGGTTGCCGCAGTTACGCCACCGTCGAGATCTAGTGGCAACTTTCGGCTCTTGCGTTGACAGGGCATGGCGCACTCTGACCATAGTCGTAGTCATGGGGCACACGAATAGGCTGAATGTTTTTGGTCGAACGATGTGCGGCAAAAGGCGAATACTACGTGATTGATCGACGCCGACACGCGCCGGTGGGGCGCTCGAACACCGCGAGAGCGCCAGTACGAGGCAGTTCCAAAGCTGCAGGCCTTTCGCATGTATATCGTGGCCGCGCGAGCCGTACACACTCCGATGTTTATGATGCAGATCACGCGGCCGGCAATGGCGGTGGGAGGTTTCGTTGGCTGTTCAGTACATTTCTGGCTGCGGGGGTCGGCGCTGTCGCAATCGGCGTCGCCATCCTCGGATCGCTGGACGGCCGTGAAACGGGTGAAGGCGGCGTTATGAAGCTCAAAAGCCTGCGCGATTCGGCTTCGTACTCCACCGCTGCCCGCACGACCATGGCCGAGGGACTCAATTGGGCTGTTCCGAAGTCAGATCGGCTACAACCGATCGGCGATGCACAATCCGCCAAACACATCATTCGCGAAAACGTCCAGGTTCGCAAAGACGGCCGTCCATTCCTTCAGATCAAGCCTTATATGCGCGTCGTGGCTCGACTGGCGCCGATACCTGCACGAGACGCGGAACTGGTTCCAGCTTTCAACCCCTTCAAACTTTACGCCACGCAGGCCGGTGCCGAGACAGCGAGCCAGGAAGGCGATGGCGCTGAAGGGCGAACCGACGTCGCTATCCGAGTGATCGATCTCGTTCTTGGCATTTTGCCAGCCGAGGACGGGCAAGAGCTCGACCAGCAGGAAGTTGCTGATATTGTCGCTCAAGCCCGCGAAGCGGAAGCGTTCGCAATCCGCCCGGGATTTCAAGCGGATGGCGCCGATCAATTGGGCCCACGCGACCAGCAACTCATTGCCCCGAAACGCCTCACCCCAGAGATGGCGCCGGCAAACACCACAATCCTGACGAAAACGTCGGTAGATGCCGACGATGCGATCGAGGACTTGGAGCGAAGTGAGCAGCGCGTCTTGCGCGCAGGGCGAGGGGACACTCTGGTAAGTGTCATGCGGCGCGCTAACGCCGACAAGGCACAAACCGATGCAATGATTGCCGCAGCGCTTCCCGTCTTCCCGGATAAGTCAATGCAACCGGGCTATGAGGTCCACGTGACCCTCGTGCCATCGCTCACGCGGCCTGACCGCATGGAACCAGCGCGGTTTTCTGTTTACGCTGATGGGCATCAGCACAAGATCTCGGTCAATCGGAACGCGGCCGGCGAATTTGAGTCCCGCACCACGCCCTTCGAAAGCCAAATCAACCGATCGGTCTTGAACACCGAAGGGGGCAATGCACAAGGTGCCAGCCTTTATGCCAGCTTGTATTACTCCGCGCTGGTGCAGGGCGTGCAGCCCGAGACCATTTCCCAGATTTTGCGTATCCACGCTTATGAAACAGATTTCCGCCGCCGGATCAGACAAGGCGATCAGGTCGAATACTTTTTTGACGTCAAGGAAGAAGCTGGCGCCGACACGACGCCCGGCGAGCTCTTGTTCACCTCGATCGTAACCGGTGGAGAACCGCAAAAGTTCTGGCGCTTTCGCACTCCCGACGGATCGGTCGACTACTATGACGAGTTCGGCAACAATAGCCGCAAGTTTCTGATGCGCCGGCCTGTTCGCAGCGAAGGCTCGAACTTCGTGTCCGGCTTCGGCATGCGGCGGCATCCGGTTTTGAACTTCCTTCGCATGCACGCTGGCGTCGATTGGGCTGGGCCGATCGGCACGCCAATTATGGCGTCCGGCACCGGGGTCGTCGAGGAGGCGAAGTATAAAGGCGAGTACGGCAACTACATCCGTCTTCGCCATGCCAACGGTTACAGTACCTCGTACGCCCATATGTCGAAGTTCGCGCCCGGAATGGCGGAAGGCACTAAAGTCCGGCAGGGCCAAGTGATCGGCTTCATCGGTGCCACCGGCCTTGTTACCGGCCCGCATCTTCATTACGAGGTCTTGGTCAATAACCGGCCGGTCGATCCAATGGCGATTCAGGTTCCGCGCGAACGGCGGCTGTCGGGTAAGCAGCTCGCCGAGTTCCAGAAAGAGCGATCGCGCATCGATGATTTGATGCGGCGCCCACCTGTTATGACTCACGCTACGAAACTCTAAATCGCACTGGCCAAAAACACATGGCACTAGCAGACGCTGCCGCGCGTTCCGCGCTGAAGAACGAGCCCTATTGGTGGCAAGCAGCACCTCGCGAAGCACCTCCGGTCGAGCCGCATCCACTGCCGGAAACAACAGACGTCGCGGTTGTCGGGGCCGGTTACGCCGGATTGACGGCGGCACTTACCCTCGCACGCGCCGGCCGTTCTGTCGTTGTCCTCGACGCGCAAACGCCTGGCTATGGCGGCTCCAGCCGTTCGGGCGGGATGATCGGCCACGGTCATCGGCTATCATATGCGGCACTCAAGGACCGGTACGGACCGTCCAAGGCCGTTGCCCTCTTGCAAGAAGGCATGACCTCGCTCGAGTATCTGATCAATTTCGTCGCTACTGAAAAAATCGACGCGCAGCTCCAGCGCACGGGAAGATTTCGCGGCGCGTGGCTCGCGACCGATTACGACGCCATGGGACGCGAGGTCGACACCCTGCAGTCGGAAGTGGGGCTCGACGTCGAGCTCGTCCCGCGTGCTGAGCAACATCGAGAAATCGCAACGGACGCCTACCACGGCGGCATGATCTTCCCGAGCCACGGCGGTTTGCATCCTGCGCTGCTGCATACCGGCCTACTTGCCGTCGCGCGTAAGGCCGGTGTGATGGTAATCGGGCACACCCCCGTTACGTCGATCGCGAAAACCGCAACCGGGCATGAAGCACGCACCGCGCGCGGGACGATTCTAGCTCGCGACGTACTCGCGACCACGAATGGCTACACTGGCAAAGCGACGCCGAGCCTCGCGCGGCGGTTGGTGGCGATGCCCAGTTATCTGATTACCACCGAGCGGCTTGGCGAGAACCGCATCAAGAGCCTGATCCCGAATAGCCGGATGATCGTCGAGACCGGCTCCAAGCATCTTTACTATCGCCCCTCGCCCGATCGCACACGCATCGTATTTGGCGGCCGCGCTGCTCTGCATCCGATCCCACCCGAGAAATCGGCAGCGAGGCTGATGAAATCTCTGACCCAAATTCTGCCCGAACTCGCCGGCGTAAAGGCGGAATATGCCTGGAGCGGCAATATTGCCTTTACGCGTAGTGATTTGGCTGCGATCGGGCGTCAGCAAGACGGTGTGTGGTACGCGCTCGGCTGTAATGGCTCTGGCGTCGCGCTGATGAATTATCTCGGACACAAGCTAGCGCTGAAAGTGCTGGGCGACCCCGATGGCGCCACGGCCTTCGACGACATCGCCTTCAAGGCCGTGCCGCTGTACGACGGCACGCCTTGGTTCTTGCCCCTGATGACCGGCTACTATCGTGCCAAAGACCTATGGCGCGGCGACTAGGCTTTTTTCGCAAATCCCGACTCGCGGCCGCGCAGCAGCGCGACCACCACGTCATTGACTGGGGTAGGCACGCCGGCGGCCAAGCCTTCACGAACGATGGCACCATTGATGTTGTCGACCTCGGCCGGGCGACCCGCCATATGGTCGAGCAGCATCGAGGGGCGCGCGCCGGAGATCTTCCGGCCGAATGCCTTCACGTAGGCGACCGGATCGTCGAAATCGAGCTTCACCCCTTTCTTGCGAGCAACGTTGAAGGCTTCCGTCGCACACGCCGACGCGATTTTCCAAGCGTTGGGATCGGCTTGGACCTGGCCGACCTGCAGTCCCATCAAAGCGCATGGGCCGGAATAGGTCGTGTTGCAGATCAACTTTTCCCAAATCATCTTGTGAATGTCGTCGAAAGTCAGAACCTTGAAGCTGCCAGAGCGCCAAGTTTCGGCCACCTGTTCGAGACGCGGGCTCATGCCGCCGTCCATCTCGCCAAGGCGCAGGAACTCCATGCCGTTGTGATGAGCGTGGCCCGGTCCCTTCATCGAAGCACCAAACCCGCCGACCACACCGACCATGATGCGCGTGGAGCCGACAACCTCGGCAACCTTATCGGCCGAGCCGAGGCCGTTCTGAATGGTGAGGATCGGCGCATCGGGCTTGGCCATGGCGAGCGCTGCCTTGGCGGCTGGTGTCACGCCATCGTATTTGGTAGCGATAATCACGAGGTCGCAGTCCTTTACGTCGGCAGCATTGGTCGTCGCCTTGACCTGCACGGTGCGATCGCCGCTGGCACCTTCGACCCGCAGCCCCTTGGAATTGATCGTGTCGACGTGCTCTTTCCAGGTATCGATCGCCCACACGTCATGCTTGCCTAAGTCGGCGAGGAGAGCTGCGTATACCGATCCCATTGCGCCGACGCCGATGATGCCGATTTTCATAGCCGCGTTTCCTGTGATGTTTTCTGTTGAACTGTCCGTGCGGACATTAGCGCCCTTGATGGCCGAGCGCGAGTAGATGCACACGTCGCGAATGACAGGGCTGATATCAGGCGACTGCATTGACCCGTGATTGTGAGACGTCATACAGCGTTGACGGCTGCACCAGAAACCACTTGCAACCCGGGAGCCGTCCATACACGCGTTCCCATCATCTGTTCAGGACGAGCGCGAAGAATGTGCGGACCAGGCTTACCTCCGGCTCAAAAGGCCAAGATCCCGACGGTCCCGTACATCCGGCGCTGAGCGAGGCGGCTACCTTTCTCAGCGCCACTCAAACCCAAACCAGATTCGAGCATTTCCAGCATGCGAAGATCCCGGATAAGCCGCGCGTTGAGCATCCAAACTGCGCCGCGAGATCGAGGCGCGGCTTCCGGGAACGCGGAGATTGAGGGAGAGGGCAAGTAGCAAGCCGCGAACAAAAAACATCGAGCGCCGTTAGTCGACGCGCTCAATCGCCACTGCGGTCGCTTCGCCGCCACCGATGCAGAGCGACGCCACGCCCTTCGACTTACCGTATTTTTCGAGTGCCGCCAGCAACGTCACGATGATCCGCGTGCCAGATGCTCCAACGGGATGACCCAGCGCGCACGCGCCGCCATGCACGTTGACCCTGTCGTGCGGCAGCGCGAGATCGCGCATCGCGGCCATCGTCACGACGGCGAACGCCTCGTTGATCTCATACAAGTCCGCATCCTTGGCCTGCCAGCCGATCTCGTCGAGCAGCTTCTGCATTGCGAACACTGGCGCGGTCGTGAACCAGGCCGGCGCCTGCGCGAAACTCGCCGTGCCGACGATGCGCGCTTGAGGTTGCAATTTGCGGCGCTTGGCCTCGGACGCGCGCATCAGGACGATCGCCGCGCCGCCATCCGAGATCGACGACGAGTTGGCAGGCGTAACTGTGCCATCCGGGCGGAATGCCGGTTTCAGCTTCGGAATTTTCGAAGGATCGGCGGTAAAGGGTTGTTCGTCGCGCGCGACCTCGCTCGGCCCTTTGCGGGATTTCACCGTCACGCTCGCAATTTCCTTGGCGAATGAGCCGTCCTCATTGGCAGTTTTCGCTCGCTTCAGGCTTTCGATCGCGAAATCATCCTGCGCCTGGCGCGTGAACTGGTAGTGTGTTGCGGTGTCCTCGGCATACGTGCCCATCAGACGCCCTTTGTCGTAGGCGTCCTCCAGCCCGTCGACGAACATATGATCCATAACCTGCGCGTGTCCGAGCCGCGCACCCGCACGCATCTTGGGCAACAGGTACGGCGCGTTGGTCATGCTTTCCATGCCGCCGGCAACGATGATGTCGCGCGGCCGGGCATGCAGCGCCTCGTAGGCCTGCATCACCGTCTTCATGCCTGAGCCGCACATCTTATTGACCGTGGTGCATGGCACACTGTCCGGAATGCCGGCGTTGCGGGATGCTTGCCGTGCCGGCGCTTGGCCGATGCCCGCCGGCAGCACGCACCCCATCAGCACCTCGCCGACGTCGCCAGACTTGAGCCCGGCGCGCTCGACCGCGGCTTTGATCGCCACCCCGCCAAGCTCTGGCGCAGTCGTGCCTGCAAACATGCCCTGGAAACTGCCCATGGCGGTGCGCGCCATGCCGACGATGACGATTGCGTCTTCGGCTGTTGAGGTCATGGCGGGGGCTCCTGGCGAAAGATCAATGTATCGACCTTACCCTAGCTTTGAGCGGCATGTTAGGTCTGACGTATCGAACTCGCAGCGTGCTCAAACGGCCTGGGTCGCGAGCCACCATGACGTGCCGCCAGCATCCTTGACGCCGCCACGCTTGTCCGGGTCGTCCTGTCGTGCCGGGGGCATGATCGAGGTTGCACCAGCTGCGAGCGCACGTGCGTAGCTCGCGTCAACGTCACGCACGTAGATATGCACGCTCGACGGCGCCGGCGGCCATTGGTCGTTTCCCTGTGCCAACATCACCACGGTATCGTCGATCCGCACCTCTGCGTGCATAATCGTGCCGTCCGGCCGCAGAACGGTGCGTAATTGGGTGCCGTCAAGCGCGTCCACCAGAAACTTGATCGTCGCGGTCGCGTCCGAGACAACAAGATAAGGCGCAACCGAGGTGTAACCCGCTGGCTTCCAATCCTTCATCGGAAGACCCTTTCCACGAAAGCCCGAACGCTCGGATCCTCAAAACCACTTCGGCTGCCACCAGTGTAAGGCCGCCGTCACATACGTCGGTGCGACGAGGTAAGCGACGCCGGCGATGAACACCGCGACGATCAGCAATGCCACTGCCGACGCGTTGAGCGGCAGCTGATAGCTCATTCCCGTGCCGGGCACGCCGAGCGTCACGGTTTTCCGGCCGCTCGTGCCGACGTTGACGGTGGCGCCGTGACCGCCGATGCTCGTACTTGCACCGGACTTGCTCAGGTTCACCTTGACGCCGGGAATGACGCTGATGATCTTGCGAAATCTGAAGCCCATGTGATGCTCCTAGGGGCCGATGGCCACGAGTCGAATCTGATGCCTCCGACTCATGTCAGAAATTTAACGCGATCGAAAGCTCAATCAAGATGGGCAAACACTGTTTCAACGTCCCCAGATGAATGGGTATTCCCATCATCTACTTCGAGTTGAGAGTTCAAGAAGCTTTACGTTCCGCTCAATTCATCGAACAATCGCACACCGTCCGTCGCATTTAGGAGGCCATCATGCGCGCCGCTGTCCTGACCGAAATCAACAAGCCTCTCGAAATTCTCGACCTGAAGCAGGATGGGCCGAAAGCTGGCGAAGCCCGCGTCAAAGTCCGAGCCGCTGGTGTCTGCATGAGCGACTGGCACATCATGAACGGCGACTGGCCGCTACCGCTGCCGATGGTGCTCGGCCACGAGGCTGCCGGCGAGGTCGTCGAAGTCGGCGCGGGCGTGACCAACGTGAAAAAGGGCGACCACGTCATCTTCTCGTTCCGCGCCCATTGCGGACACTGCACCTACTGCGCGCGCGGCCGCACCGTACTGTGCACTGGGCACGACGACACGCCTCGTTGGGGCATGCATGATGGCACCAGCCGCGTCAGCCTCAACGGCGAGCGCATCAACGTCATGGCGCGCATCGGCACCTTCACCGAATACTCGGTATGCCCGGCCGAACAACTTGTGCCGGTCCGCAAGGACCTGCCGTGGACACACGCCGCGATCATCGGCTGCAGCGTCGCGACCGGCGTCGGCGCTGCCATTCGTCATGCCCGCGTTGAAGCCGGATCGACAGTGCTGGTGGTCGGCTGTGGAGGCGTCGGCCTCAACATCGTGCAAGGCGCCAAGCTCGCGGGCGCCAAAACGGTCATCGCCTGCGATCTCCTCGACAACAAACTCGAAATGGCGAAGGGCTTCGGCGCGACGCACACAATCAACGCCAAGAAAGAAAAAGTGCTCGACCGAGTACGAGAATTGACTGGCCTCGGCGTCGACTACGCGTTCGATGCAATCGGCAGCGAGCCGACCGTCGTGCAGATCGTCGACGCTTTGGCACCCGGCGGCCATGCGGTGATCGTCGGTATTCCATCGTTCGCGACCCGCGCGCCGATCACCCCGCACTTGATGGTCTATGGCGAGAAGACGTTGTCTGGCAGCTACTACGGCTCGGTGCGCCCGAGTATCGACTTCGGCATCCTCGCCGACATGAGCATGTCCAAGCAGATCAATCTCGACAGCCTGATCAGCCGAACCTACAAGTTCGAACAGATCAACGAAGGCTTCCAACGCATGGTCAACGGCGAAGTCGCACGTGGGGTGATTTTGATGGATTGATGGGGCTGAGCGGCAAGAAAGCGATGAAGACCGTCTCGACCAGTTCAGTCGATGGCCGGGTTGGTCCGGAAGCCGACAATCTGCGGTACGTGATGGTTTAGGGAAGGAAGTTTCGGCTGTCACAAGTGGGTGAAAGTCAACCCGCAGTTCTCATCGCGGTGGGATTTCAACAAAGGACCGCGTCCCGAACAAACCTATTCGCTCCTGTATCTGTATCCGCTCGCCTTGCTTCGGTGGGATCCCTCGTTCACTGGACACGCCAATGTTGCGTCCATCGTCAGTTCTCACAGCCAGAAGCATTTTGTAGTACCGAATGACTACATTCGGAGATTCTTGCCTTCCCCAACTGACTACTGAGCCCTGGAGTTCATTGACGCTCCAAGGCGGATCGATCGACCAAACCACTCCAAATGCCGCAAGTGTCAAAACGAAAAGCAAGCCGATGACCAGAAGCCCTCCTCGTATCGTTCTGCCAACCCTGAAAGCGTGCAAGTAGGAAATTGTATTAGCCAACACTTTGCACTCGTCTCACCGCTTCGCGGCCAGCCGTAGATTGGGTCAAGCGCTTGCGCCCAATCCCCAACATCTCGCGTCACGCGCGAGATCAGCGGACATGGACCCGCCCCCCTCATACCCACCGCTTTGCCGCGTCATCATCCGCGTCGCGGGCGTCGACCCAGACTCCGGTCCCATCAGCTCCGGTTTCTTTCTTCCAGAAGGGCGCGCTGGTCTTGAGGTAGTCCATCAGGAACGCTGCAGCTTCAAAAGCCGCTCGGCGATGTGCCGATGCGGTCACGACG
>JANMNO010000191.1:0-14657 GCA_031374115.1 Hyphomicrobiaceae bacterium
GCGCGAAATCGGCGATCAGCGGCGCTGAAGCTGCAGCACACAGGCTCTCTGCAATGCGACTACTTTCGCAACCTGCCATCGCTCTCAACGGCAAGGACGATTGCGGACCGATCTGACGATCTCGATGACCGCGCCTGCTAATGTCCAAGTCAGCTGCTGCGGTAAATGCTGGGGTGAGCGCTTTCGCATGGGGATTAAATTTCGAAATATCAATAGATTAATTGGGTTTGGTGGCGGAGGGGGTGGGATTCGAACCCACGGTGGGCTTTCACCCACGCCGGTTTTCAAGACCGGTGCCTTAAACCACTCGGCCACCCCTCCTTGCCTGAGAAATCAAGGAGTTAGTCGGTACTGCAGCGTGCGAGAGCCGGTAAATTGGGACCGGATTAGGACCGAACGACTCAAGTGCTCCAGTCGTTTAGCGCCGAACGAGCGCGCCGACAAGGCGCTGCGCCTCATCCGCTGCGTTCTGCTGCACGTCCGGTAAGGCATGGCCGTAGCGCTGCAGCGAGAAGGCGACAGAGCTGTGCCCGACCCGCTCACTCACCATTCTTGGATGCACCGAGCCCGCAGCAGCTCGGTGACGAGTTCGGCCGTCATCGTCTTGCTCATCGACCAGCCGGCGGCGCCCCCGCAAGTAGGGAAACTGCACTTTCTCGTTGGCGCGAGGAAGGCGAGGATGTCTGCTGTCGCGTTGGAAAAGGTTCGCGCGGCTATCGGATTATCTTGCCTCGGCACCGTCCCATGCATCGTCGGTGCGCTTCGAAAGCTGGTGCTTCATGATGCGCTGGCTCGCGGTGCGCTCGAACTCGGCAATAACGGCGATGTAGCGCGGCCGCTGGTAGGGTGCCAGCTGCGGTTTGAGCCAGACAGATAGTTCGGCTGGATCGATCGTGGCGCCGGCCTTAGGCTTGACGAACAGTTTGATGTCTTGCTCGCCGATCTCGGCTGCCACCGGGATCATGGCGCAGTCCTCGACCGAGGGATGCTTCGAGGCGACGCTTTCAACCTCGAAAGCCGACACGTTCTCACCGCGCACGCGGGCGCTGTCTGACATGCGGCCGTGGAAGTACATGTTCCCGGCGGCATCCAAAGATCCGAGATCGCCAGTGTGAAATGCGCCGTTGCGCAGGGCATTTCCCGTCGCTTCCGGGTTATCGAGATAGCCGCACGTCAGTGCCCCTGACCCGGTGGTGGTGACGACGATTTCGCCTTGCTCCTCGCCATTGGCTTGCGAACCATCAGCGCGGTGAATGGCGACCTCGAACCACGGCACCGGCTTGCCGACCGAGCCGAGCGTGCCATCGAGATTTGCCGTGGTGATACTCGAGCATTCGGTCATGCCGTAGCATTCGCGGATCGGAATGCCGAAGCGTTCCTCGAACGGCCGCCATACCTCGCGAGGGCAGCCGCCGCCCCAGGCGACGCGTACGCCGTGGGTGCGGTCGAGCGGTCCGGGCGGCTGTTTCAGCAGGATCTGCAGAATACCACCCAGGAAATGAATATGGCTCGCGCCGGCTTCCTTCACTTGCGCCCAGAACTGGCTGGCACTGAAGCGTTCGACGAATGCGAGTTCGACCGAAGAGATCAGCGGCAAAATGATCATTTGCGCGCCACCAATGTGGAACAATGGCTCCCACATGAACATTACGTCGCCGGGTCTGGTGGCCGCGATCAGCGCCACCGCCTCGCCGGACAGCCGCAGCATGCGGTGCGAGACGATCACGCCCTTGGGCCGGCCGGTGGTGCCGGACGTGTACATGATGGCGTAGGGCCGATCCGGGTCCGAGTTGGTGACGGCAGGGAGCGCGGGCGGCGGCGCATTCATCGCCGTCTCGGCCTCGGTGGCCGAGGCGATCCGGCTGGCCGAAGCGACATCGGCGGCGGCCGCGATGGTGTCGAGCAGATTGTCGTCGGAGACGATCAGCGTGGGCGCGGCGTGGCCCAGGATATAGGCGAGGTTGTCGCCGCGGGCGGCGACGTTGACCGGCACCCATACTGCATCGGCTTTGGCGATCGCGAACAGCAATGCGAGCGAAACGGGATTATTGCGCATCATCAGGGCGACGCGGTCACCTGCCGTCACGCCGCGCGCCACGAGCCACCCGGCGAGGGCCGAAGACATCCGATCGAGATCGTGGAACGTGATGGCCCGCTCGGGAAATCGCGCGAACACGCGGGTCGGCTCGGCAGCGGCCTTGGTGGTGAAAACCGGCAGGAAGCCGTCGTAGCGCTCGAACATGCAGGATCCTTAAAACCGGTCGATGCGATAGGGTGACGGGTCGATACCGGTCGGGCTACCGGTGACAATTTCGGATACGAGCTTGCCGGTGCTGGCGGCAGTGATCAGCCCGATGTGCCCATGGCCGAACGCGAAGGTGACGTTTCTCACCTTTGGGCTGCGTCCAATGACTGGTACCGAGTCTGGCAGGCACGGGCGGTGCCCCATCCATCTGGTCACCTCACCGCCGGCCAGGCCAGGCAGCATCTGACGGCCATGGGCGAGCAGGATGTCGGCGCGGCTATATTCTGGCGCGGCGTCGAGGCCGGCGATCTCGACAGTGCCGGCGAACCGCACGCCGTGCTCCATCGGCGTGGCAATGAATTTCTTCTCGGTCCACTGAACATTGCGTCTGGGCGCGGCGGCCGGGCTTGCAACCATGGCGTGATAGCCGCGCTGGCTTTCGAGCGGTACACGATGGCCGACCATCGCCGCGAGCTGCTTTGACCAGGCGCCAGCCGCGATCACGAGTTCCTGCACCGGCAGACTCCCGTTGCTCGTTACGATCGCGCGTGCTCCATCGGGTCCGACATCGATGCCGGTGATGCGCGTCTGGACGATTTCGCCGCCGTTGCGAACCACTTCTTCGGCGAGTGCGGTGGTTAATCCGAGCGGGTTGGCGCAGTGGCCATGCTCGGGAAAATAGGCGGCATGCTTGAATATCGGCGCCAGATCCGGCTCCATCTGCCGAATTTCCTCCGAGCCGAGGATGTCGAGCTTGACGCCATTCGTCCGGCGCAGCTCGCGCCCTAGCGCATCGGCGGCGAACGCCTCGTCGGTGGAGTACAGATGCAGCTGGCCGACGCGGCGGATGAGATGCTCGGCGTCTGCCGATTTGGCCAACGGCACAAGGTCGTCGAACAGCGACATAGTAAGCGCCTTTAGCGCCATGCCGCTCTTTTCGAATTGTGCATGTCGTCCGGCGAGGATGAAACGAGCGAGCCACGGCAGTGCCTTGGGCAGGTAGCCGGGCCGCACGACCAACGGGCCTTCAGGGTCCGTCAGCCACTTCGGCACTTGTTTCATGATGCCGGGATACGAAATCGGCACGAAGGCACCCGATGACAATCCGCCGGCGTTACCGAACGAGGTACTCATGCCGGGCGCCACGGCGTCGACAAGGCGTACCTTGCACTTGGCACGCTGAAGATAGCTCGCCACGCACACGCCGACGATGCCTGCCCCGATGACCGTGACCTCGCGCTGCATTGGTTACCTCTTCGTGGCGGCGTCTCGCGCGGCACGGCGCTTGGCGCGTTCGGCGAAGAAGGCACGCATGGCGATCTGCGGCTCGCCCGACGCGAACGCTTCGGCCTGATAGGCGCCACCGTTCCTGAAGGCTTCGTCGAACGCCTCCTGCGTTACCTGCCGCAGCCGCTGCTTATTGAGCCGCATGGCGATCGCCGGCTTGTCGGCCAGCATGCGGGCGACCTCGCGCGTCCTCGGCATGACGTCGGCAGCGCTCGCAACCAACTGCTGTATAAGACCGATCGCGTGTGACTCGGTGGCCTCCATCATGCGCCCGCTGAGGGTGAGTTCCGTGGTGCGGGCGAGCCCGATCCGCGGCAGCATCAGCATCGGCCCCGTCACGCTCGGGATGCCGGCGTTTATCTCGGGCTGGCCGAGCAGCGAGCCGGCGTGGCCAATCCGCACGTCGCAAAGCAGGACGGCTTGATATGCCGAACCTGCGGCGACGCCATTGAGCGCCGCGAGGATCGGCTTGTCGAGGTCGCGGATCGAATTGTAGAAGTCGCGCCAGCCCTGGAACCACGTGGCGCCCTGGGTTCCCGACTGAAATTTCTCGGTCTCATCGAGATCCTGGCCGGCCGAAAATGCGCGATCGCCGGCACCTGTAATGACGATGGCGCCGACTGCCGGATCCTTGTTCCAAGCGCGCAAGGCGTCCGCGACCTCTCCCCGCATCGGCGTGTCCCAGGCGTTGAGCTTCCACGGCTTGTTGAGCGTCAGCGTCGCGAGACCGTCGGAAACGTCCGTAAGAATGGTGCTTGTCATCGTTGCTGGCTCCCAAGCCTGATCTCAGTGTGAGACGCAACAGCGTGTCGCGGCAGCGTGGCGGCTGTCAATTGATGATGCGGTATGGCTCCGATGCCAACGGCTTATCACTGGATAACGTCGCGCGGCCCCCTTCGGCAATGGCTCGGACTAATCCTGGACGAAGACTTCCGGCTGCAGACTGCGGTGAAACCAGTGAATCAGGCTCACCACATCGAAAACCGGCAGGTTGAGAGAGCGGTGCAAATGGGCGGAGTAGGGTGTAAGATTGGTACATTCGAGAACCAGGGCACCGATTGTCGGATCGTGCTCGACCGCGCGTGTTGCCACTTCCAGCACCTCTCGCCGCAGCGTTTCAAAAGCGACTGACGTATCGCCGGCGCGGATAGAGCGCTGAAATTCGGACGTCGCGGGCATGCCGAATACCGGTGTCTTCGGATCGACACCCACGCTTTCCAGATGGCGGCTCGAGAGCCCCTCGGCGGAAAATGTGAAGATTGCCGGACGTTTGCCCTTGGGCAGGATGCGCGCCACCATTGGCACCTGAAGAAGGGCGCTCGTTGCAACTGGTACCGTGCAATGCTCGGCAAGTTCCCTTTGATAAAGCGCGAGGAAGCCGCATGTGGTCGTGATGCCGTCGCAGCCGGCAGCGATCAGCTCGTCCGCCGCCTCAATGAACGGTTGCAGAAAATCGGTCGAAGTCAGCGACGTGATCTTGTTCGGGCTCGCGCCCTTGACGATGCGGTATTGAACCGGGAACGGCCAGGTGCGGGCATTGCCGATGTCGCCATTGAAGCGCTCGAAATAGGTTTCCAGCATCAAGATGCCGAGGGACACGCCATAGTACGTCTTCTTGCGCTCAGACATTTCAGGCTCCTTCCGATGCAGTGACGGCGGCGACAACAGTCGGTTCGAATTCTCGCGACAAACGTTCATCGTCGGCAACGCCCGCCTCGAAACGCGCAATCGAGAAAGCGGATATCGGGATTTCGGACCGGCCCTTTGCGATCACGTCAGCCATGACGCGGCCAACGCCGGGGGCCAGCTGGAAGCCATGGCCGGAGAAACCAAAGGCGTGGAACATGTCGGGCGTGCTGCGGCTCGGCCCCATAACTGGGAGCATGTCGGGCAGATATCCTTCGACGCCTGACCAAAAGCGCTGTGCCCCGATCCCGCGGACTGACGGGACAACATCGGCTAATCGGCCGAGATCGCGGATGATCCGTTCGGGCGGGATTGACGCGGCGCCACGATCTAGGTCGCTAGGTTGGCGCGGAAAGGAACTCAAGATTACTTGGCCAGTCTTGACCTGCCTGAAGATGATCGAGCCGTCGACGGCCAGCATCGATGGAAGGTCAAGGGGGGCGATCGGCGTCGTGGCGATGATCGGCGGGCCTGCGGTGAACAGCGGAACCACCTCGCCGAGGTCCGCGGCGATGCGGGCGGACCAGGCGCCTGCGGCGTTGAGGATCTGGCTACAGGAGACTGCAATGTCTTGATCCGTGACAATGCAAAGGTGGTCTCTTTCGCGAACGATTTTAGTCGCGCGGGTCCTCGTCAATACTTCGACTCCTGACCGTTGCGCCGCACGGCCGACCGCGGGGCAGGCGCGCTCCGGATCGGCAATGCCGTCGCGCGGCGACCAGGTCGCGCCCGTCACCATGCCGGACAAATGCGGCCAGCGCCTGCGGATCTCGGTTGCGCCCAGCACGCTGACCTCGATCCCTGCGGCATTGGCTTCTCGAGCATACTGGTCGAGTTTCGCATGGTGGGCCTCGCCGAAAGCCAGATAGGCGTGGCCGCACCTCTCGTAGCCGCAGCTCTCGCCGGTCAAGGTTTCAAACCGCTCCCACAAGCCGTGCGCCGCGACAGACAACGGAAACTCCTCCGGCTTGCGGCCCTGGATCCGAAGATTGCCGAAATTGGTGCCGCTGGCCTCGCGGCCGATCTCTCCCTTTTCAAGCAGGATGACGGAGCGCCCGGTGTCAGCCAGGAACAGAGCCGTAAAGCATCCCATGAGGCCGCCACCGATGATGCAAACGTCCGCTTGCTTATTGTTCATCATCGATGGTCCTGACGGCAGCGCCTGCTGGAAACTGTGCACCGATACCGCGCATCGTGTAAACTCGTAGCGGTTCAACATAGTGAGGGCCCATGAGCGAAACCGCCGACATCTTGATCGTAGGAACGGGCCAATTCGCTGCCCGCATTCTGTTCGATCTCGCGGCAACAGGAGATGCGACGACCCGCATAGCCGTTGCCGGCCGCAACGCAGCGCGCCTCGCGTGGCTCGAAACCGCTGGCCGCGCCCGCGCCCACATGTTCCAGCGACCGGTAACGATCGTAGGTCACCGCACCGAACCTGCCGATCTGGAGCAGATAGCGGAAGTGCTCGCCCGGGTGCGGCCATCGGTGGTGCTGCAGGCAGCGTCGCTTCAATCCGGCGCTGTGATTTCGATGCAAAACAATGCGTGGTCGAAGTTAGTAGCCGCGGGCGGGTTGAGCGCATCGGCAGTTTTCCAGACCGTGCTCTCGGCGCGGGTGGCGCGTGGCTGCATGAAAGCGCTGCCCGGCGTCCACTTCGTCAATGCCTGCTTTCCCGATGTGACCAACAGCCTGATTGCGGCCATGGGCCTGCCGGTAACGTCGGGCATCGGCAATATCCAAATTCTCGCGCACGCTTTCGGCGGCTTCCTCGCCGGGACCGCCAGCGCCGACCTCAAGGTTCTCGCGCACTATCAGAATCTCGCGGTTTGGCGGCGTCCGGCGGCGGCACGCCATGGCGCCAACGCGCGCGTCTGGGTCGATGACAAGGAAGAGCAAGATGTGCTCGCGCGGTTTAGCGACGTTCGACTGACGCCGGAGCCGGTCATTGATATCTCCGGTGCGGCGGCGGCGCCGCTGTTGCTGGCGCTGGCTCATCGGCGCGAATGGCATGGTCACGTGCCGGGGCCGGGGGGCCTACCGGGCGGCTACCCGGTCCGAACGACCGCAAGCGGTATAGTGCTCGATCTGCCGGCGGGCTTGACGCGCGATGCCGCCGTCCGCTGGAACCGTGCGCATGAAGAGGCGAGCGGGCTGGTTGTCGACGATCATGGGGTCGCCCATTATACGGGCAAGCTGCGCGAGGAGTTGGCAGCCGTCAGTCCGGACCTTTCGAAAGGGTTCCATGTGCGTGACCTCGAGGCGGTTTTTGTTGCTATGCAAGAATTGCGTGACCGGCTTCTTTCTCAACCGGCCTGATGCGCGACCCTTGGACAAACGCTGGAAAGAGTCGCATCATCGAAGCCGAATGAGGCGAGCGGCGGCGCCCTCCTCGACGAACCGATGAACGCGATGGAGTGGTACGTATGGGCAGACGAACTTTAATGGCGGCGGTGGCCGCAATGACTGCGCTTGTTGCTCTCGGAGTCAATCCGGTCCTTGCACAGGACCCGATTGTGCTCGGTGTTATCGCGCCGCTGTCTCCACCCGGCGAGACGGCGCTCGGTCAGCTCGTGAAGCGCGGCGCGGAACTGGGCGCCGACTATCTGAACGAGAAGGGCGGCATCCTCGGCCGCAAAGTCACGCTTTCGATCCAGGACAGCGCCGGCAAGAACGAGCAGGGTGTTGCCGCCTATCGCCGACTCGTCACGCAAGATAAGGCGGTGGCGGTGTTCGGCTTCGTTCACTCGGGCGTCAATATCGCCGTCAACGAGGTCGCCAAGGAGATGGGCGTGCCGACCATGGGTACCCAAACGGGCGCCGGTGATGTGACGGCCAAGAAGTACCCGATTGCGTTCCGCACCCATGCCGTCGACCCACCGCGCGCGGCCGCCTGGATCGGCTGGATCAAGAAGAACAATTGGAAGCGCGTCTCCATTTTGGCTGAAACGACCGACTTTGGCATCGGCCTCGCCAAGGAGACCGAGAAGCAGAACAAGGATGGTAACCTGGGCCTCGAGATCCAGACGATCATGTTTGATCGCACGACGACGGATCTCTTGCCGCAGTTGCTTCAGGTCAAGGCCTTCAAGCCAGACGCGATCGTCAATATCGGCGTCGGACAGCCGCTTGAGCTGATGATTACCCAAGCCAATACGGTCGGCCTCTTGCCGGACGTCAAAATGGTGACGTCGTATGACGCGCCGGCCAGGCCTCAGTTCTGGCAAATCCACGGCGACAAGTGGAAAGGTGTGAGCTTTATCGCCTTCTACTCGCCGAAGTCCGAGCTGTCGGAGCTTGGGAAGTGGTTCGCCAAGAAGTATCAGGAAAAGTTCAACGAACCGCCGGTGTATGGCGCACTTAATGCGTTCGGCAACGCTGTGGTCTTCGCGCAGGCGATGGAGAAGGCGAAGTCGACTGACCCGAAGGCGTTGATCGAGGCGCTGGAGACCGGCTCGTTCACCGGCTGGTCGGCGGTACCGGTCACCTTCCCGAAGGCCGAAGGGGTGTTGTGGCACAACTGGTCGCCGCCACTGATGGTGTTGACCTACACGGCAAAAGATCAATCGGTTGGCGACGCCGAGGTTGCCTACGTGCTCGGTAAGTGACGATGCAATTGCCTCGGGCGTAGGACGTAGGTTGGGTCAAGGTTCAAGCTACCCAACAAGGCTGGCACCGCCCGTGGAATTTGGGTCGCGCTCCGCTTGACCCGACCTACTTTCAACTGTCGAAAGTCATCCCTCCGATGCTCACCCCACCCAGCGACGTCATCCCCGCGAAGGCGGGGACCCAGTCAAGTATCGACAAGCGCGGTGGTGCCGCTAAATCACGTGGGTTGCGGCAACTGCATTTCACGTTTACCGGACAGCAAGCTGAGGTCTGTCTGGGTTCCCGCCTCCGCGGGAATGACGGTGGGGAGGGGGCGGAAGTGCACCCACACGCAATGCCCTTTAGCGGCTTCTCCCGCACGGGCCCGCCGGCCGGGGACCTCTCGCGATGATGTACACGACAGAGCTGCTGATCCAGACCGTGATCTCCGGCCTCATGGTGGGTGTTCTTTACGCTCTGATGGCGCTCGGCATCACTTTCATTTACTCGATCGTCAAGACCATCAATTGGGCGATGGGCGAGTTCTATATGATCGGCAGCTACATCCAGTTCGTCGCTGTGCATTTCCTGCTCGGCCCGAGCTACTGGTGGCTGGCGGTGATCATATCCACCGCTGGCACTTTTCTCGCCGGCTTTCTGCTTGAGCCGATTCTGATCAAGCCGATGTATGCGAGACCGATGCAACGGCGCGATGACTATGCGACGGTGGTGACGATCGCGTTGCTATTGCTGCTGCGCTCGCTCGCTGTCGCGATCGGCGGTCCTAACCAGTACCGGCCGGAAACGAACCTGCCAATCATCTGGCTCGGGCCCTTGCCACAGGAGGGCGCGCGCGTCGCCGCCTCGCTGTGCGCGGTGGTGGCGCTCGGCCTGTTCTGGCTCGTGATCAAGAAGACCTGGATCGGCTTGGCGCTCCGCGCCACGGCGCAGAACCGCGTGGCGGCCCAGACCTCCGGTGTCGATGTCTACAGATTAGATGCGACCGCATTCGCCATCGGCGTGGCGATGGCAGGCCTGGCGGGTGCGCTGCTGGCGCCGCTATTCATGGTGTTCCCGACCAACGGGGCGGTCACGACGGTGAAGGGTTTCGAGATCATCGTGATTGGCGGACTAGGCTCCATTCCAGGCGCACTGATCGGCGGCCTGCTGCTCGGGCTCGCTGAAAGCCTTGGCACCTCATTCATTTCTTCGCCCTATCAAAATGCCTATGGCTTCCTGCTCGTGATCCTGGTGCTGATGGTGAAGCCCAACGGGCTGTTCGGCGAGAAGGGGCGCGAGGCATGACGGCGGTGGGGTCGAAGCGGGGGACGGCGCTGATCACCGAGGGTCTCACCAAACGCTACGGCGGACTTGTCGCCAACGACAACGTCGGCATGCGGCTCACTTCAGGCGAGGTGCGCGGACTGATCGGACCGAACGGTGCCGGCAAGACCACCTTCGTCAATCTGGTGACCGGCCTCGAGGTGCCGGATGCGGGATCGGTGCGCCTGCTCGATCGCGAGATCACGGGACAGGAGCCACATCTGATCGCCGGGGCGGGTCTGGTGCGTTCGTTTCAGATGGCGCGGGTGTTCGGCAACCTCACCGTTACCGAAAATCTGATGATTCCTTATTTCGCCAGCGGGGCAAGGGAAGGTGCAGCGGCCGGCGTTGCCCGCGCGCGCGAGCTACTGCGGTTGTCAACGCTCGAGCCACTGGCAGATGCTCCAGCAAATTCATTGTCCGGAGGCCAGCGCATGCTGTTGCAGGCCTGCGCCGGGTTCATGATCCCTCATCTGTGCGTCTATGTGCTCGACGAGCCCTTCGCAGGCATCAACCCAGTTGTGAAGGATACGTTGATTGATCTCATCATGCACGAGAACAGCAGCCGTGGGATTACCTTCTTGATCGTCAGCCATGAGATGGAGATCATTCGACGCATGTGTCCGCTGGTGACCGTGATGATCGCCGGTCAGGTCGCGGCCGAAGGTACGCTTGATGAGGTGGCAGCCCGCGAGGACGTCATAACAGCTTACCTGGGCCGGACCGCGGCATGAGCGGGGAACCGATACTTGTCACCTCCGGCGTCCATGCCGGCTATGTGCCTGGCGTGGCCATCCTGCGCGGGTTGTCGATCACTGCGCGGGCCAATGAGATCACTTTGGTCATAGGTCCGAATGGAGCCGGCAAGTCGACGCTGCTTCGCTCTATTTTCGGCTTTCTCAAGCCGCACACTGGCCGTGTAACGTTTAAGGGTCGTGATGTCACTGGCGCCCCCCCGAGTCAACTCAAGGCGTCTGGCATCAGCTATGTCACACAGGACATCAACAGCTTTCCACTGCTGACAGTGCAAGAGAATCTAGCCATGGGGGCCTGGGTTTTCCGGTCGGACAAGGCGCGCATTAAGCGCCAATTTGAGCATGTCTATGCGACGTTCCCGGCTTTGACGGACAAGCGCCACGAGAAGGCCGGCTCCCTCTCTGGTGGCCAAGGGCGAATGTTGTCGGTTGCCCGCGAACTGATGACGGACCCAAGCCTGCTACTCATCGACGAGCCGACCGTCGGCCTCGCTCCCAATCTGGTGGAACAGGTCTACGACATACTGGCGACGGCGCGGAAGGCGACCGGCGCCGCAATCCTGCTGGTTGAGCAAAACGTCGAGCAGGCACTGCCGCTGGCCGATCACCTTTATCTTCTCAATTTGGGTAAGGTGAAAGCCGAGGGACCTGGTTCCGAGTTCGACAATGCGCGCGTGCGAAAGCTGGTGCAGGAATGTCTGTTGGGTTAAGCGCCAACTGGGGCGCGTTCGTCGATTGGCAACGGGTGGCGCTGGTGACCGTGCTGGCCGCTCTGCCGGTGGCTGCGCTGCCGTTCGTCGTCAACGAGTACATTGTGCATGTGATGGCGGTCGGCGCCTATTACGTCATCATGGCCGCAAGCTGGAACCTACTCGCCGGCTTCACCGGCCAGTTCTCGCTCGCTCATCACGCGTTCGCGGCTTGCGGCGGATATACTTCGGGCCTGCTGGTCTATCACTTGCAAGTCCCGTTGTGGGTCAGTGTGCCGGCCGGCGTCGCTTCGGCCGGGCTCGCTGGCTTCATCATCGGCATTCTTGTGCTGCGCATGAGAGCGATCTATCTGTCGATCGCAACTTGGGCCTTCGCCGAGACTTTTCGCATTCTGCTGACGGCAGGTTACGATTTTACGCGCGGGGATCTCGGGCTCAGCGTGCCCTCACTCTATGGCCATGTGCGGCCCATCGTCTACTACTACACCTTCACGATCGTCGCCGGGGTCTGTCTGCTGCTGATTCACGTGATCCTCAAATCGCCGGTCGGCTACTTCATGCGCGCGGTCAAGGACGACCAGATGCGGGCAGCCTCGCTCGGCGTCGATACGACCAGGGTGAAGCTTTTCGCATTTGTGGTGTCGAGCGCGATGGCGGGGCTCGCCGGGGTGCTCAATGCCCACTATGTGTTGACGCTGACGCCGTCGATCGTCGACTTCAGCGAGATGGCGAAGATCATCGTCATGGTGGTGATCGGTGGCATGGGTTCGTTCATCGGGCCGATCCTAGCGACGCCGCCGATCCACTTCCTGACCGCCTACCTAACCGATTGGGGCGAGTGGAGCATGGTGATTTTCTCCGGCATCGTGATCGTGATGATGCGGACATACCCAGGCGGCTTGGCGGCGTTGCTCGAAAGCGTGCGGCGCGGTCGACGTCGCAAATAGCGAGGCAGGCCGCGTGCCTCGGCCTTTCCACTAGAGGGCCAAGTCGATGTCCACATTCCCGCAATTGTTTTCGCCGCTCACTCTGCGGCGGACTGAAATCCGCAACCGCATTCTGTCGACCGGCCATCAGACCTATCTGGCAGCCGGCGGGCTGCCGTCGGACGACATGGTCGCCTATCACGAGGCGCGGGCGCGCGGCGGCGCCGGCCTGATCATCATCGAGGCCGCGCGCTTCCACGAAACGGCGCTCAGCGAGTCGCCCGAGCTGATCGTCCGCTCGGATGACTGCATTCCTGGTTACCGCCGGCTGGCGACGGCGGTGCATCGGCACGGCGCGAAGATCTTCGGGCAACTATCGCACTCGGGCCGGTTGTCGAAGCGTATGAGCGGTGGCTTGCGCAGCGTCGCTTATGCGCCATCCCCAGTGCCCGACAACCGCTTCCATACCATGCCGCGCGAGATGCCGGTGGCGCTGATCGAGGAACTGGTGGACACCTGCGGCGAGGCCGCCCGGCGCTTCGCCGAAGCCGGGCTCGACGGCATCGAGCTGGTCGCTAGCCACGGCCTGCTGTTTGCCCAATTCCTGAGCCCGACCGTCAACCTGCGTACCGATGCCTACGGCGGCAGCCCCGAGCACCGACTTCGGTTCCTCGCCGACTGCCTGGCGGCCGTGCGTCGCCAGGTCGGCGACGATCTTGTCGTGGGCATGCGCACCTCGATCGAGGAGTTGGAGGCGGGCGGTCTCGAAGCGGCCGACACCATCGCTGCGTGCCAGGAGCTGAAACGCCGCGGCGCGCTCGACTATGTAAACGTGACGACCGGCTCGATGGCGGGTCTCGGTGGGTCGATCCACGTGGTGCCGCCGATGGAAGTCGCGACGGGTTACGTGGCGCCACAGGCGGGCACCCTTCGCGCCGCCGTCGGACTGCCGGTCTTCGTCGCAGGGCGCATCAATCAGCCGCAAATCGCCGAGCAAATTCTCCGCGACGGCCTCGCGGACATGTGCGGCATGACGCGAGCCATGATTTCCGACCCCGAGATGGCCAATAAAGCTCAGGCCGGCCGTCTCGACGACATCCGCGCTTGCATCGGCTGCAATCAGGCGTGCATTGGACATTATCACCAGGGTTATCCGATCTCCTGCATTCAGAACCCGGTGACCGGCCGCGAAGTGAAACTCGGCTCGCCGCCAAAGATCTCGCATCGCAAGCGCATCCTGGTTGCCGGTGGCGGTCCGGCCGGCATGAAGGCCGCCGTGACCGCCGCGGAGCGCGGCCATGAGGTGATCCTGTGCGAGTCCGGGCACAGGCTGGGCGGGCAGGCATTGCTTGCGCAGCTGCTGCCGGATCGCGCCGAGTTCGGCGGACTGATCACCAACCTCGAGCACGAGATCTCCAAGGCTGGTGTCGAGGTGCGTTTGAAGACACCTGTCGATGCCAAGCTGGTGTCGAGCATCGGCGCCGAGGCCATCATCGTTGCGACCGGCGCCATCCCCTATACGCCGCCGATCGAAGGTCGTGAGGACGGCCATGTCGTCGAAGCCTGGGACGTACTGACCGCCAAGGCAAATCCGGGATCGCGCGTGCTCGTCGCCGACTGGCGTTGCGACTGGGTCGGCATGGGGCTTGCCGAAAAGCTCGCGCGCGACGGTCGGCATGTGCGGCTCGCGGTCAACGGCCTGCACGCCGGCCAGAACCTGCAGATGTACCTGCGCGACCTTTGGGCGGTGAAGCTGCACGAGCTCGGCGTCGAGATCATTCCATATGCCCGGCTCTACGGCGTCGACCGCGACACCGCGTATCTGACCCACATAGTCTCCGGTAAACCGATTGTCTGCGAGGCGGTGGACACTGTCGTTATGGCGTTCGGCCACAGCCCCGTCACGACCCTGGAAAGCGAACTCACCGGCCTCGGACGACCGATGCAGCTTGCCGGCGATTGCTTGGCGCCGCGCTCGGCTGAGGAGGCGGTGTATGAAGGTCTCCTCGCGGGCCGCGCGGTTTGAACCTCAGCCGGTCGGCGGGGTGCGCGTCAGATAATCGTACGCCGACAGCACGTGCGTGCGCACGATGTGCAGGAAGTCCTCGACGTCGACGTATTCATCGAACGAGCCCAT
>JANMNO010000059.1:0-86878 GCA_031374115.1 Hyphomicrobiaceae bacterium
CAGGTCACCGACACTGGTGCGATCGAGAAAGCCTGCGATGAAATCATTGCCGCCAACCCTGACAAGGTTGAAGCCGTTAAAGCCAAGCCGACAATGCTGGGCTGGTTCGTCGGCCAGGTCATGAAGCAGACCGGCGGAAAGGCCGCGCCCGCCACCGTCAATGAGATATTGAAGGCGAAGCTAGGTATTTGAGATGCGACCTGCTCATCGCCTCATCGTCACCTTCAATGGCATGCCGCCTTTGGGGCGCAGCGTTACGCGACTGACGGGTTCGGGGCAATGGTACCCATCCCAGTCGAAGCGGGCCGCGCGCAAGAGGGTTGTCAAGAGCACCGTCGCCTCCATCATGGCGAACGAAGCGCCAATGCAGGTGCGCGGGCCATAGCCGAACGGCATGAACTGCGTGCGAGCGAAACCCTTTTCGCACTCTGGCAAAAAGCGGTTCGGATCGAACCTATCAGGGTCCTTCCACAATCGATTGTGCCGGTGCACGGCGTAAATCGGAATAACGATGATCGAGCCTGGCGGAACCTTGTGGATGCCGATCTCGATCGGCTGCATCGACATGCGGCTCAAGACCGGTGCCGGCGGATAGAGCCGCATCGTTTCCTTAATCACCATTTGCGTAACGGGAAAGCGACCAAGATCGTTCGCGCAGACTGGCCGGTCAGCGGCCACAGCCGTTATCTCGTCGCAGATCCGTTCCTGCCACTGCGGCGCACGGGCAAGTAAATAAAGCGCCCAGGTCAAAGCCTTGGCAGTCGTCTCGTGGCCGGCCATCAGGAAGGTCAAGATATTGTCGACCAATTGGCTTTCCGACATGCCCTTGCCCGTCTCAGGATTACGAGCGGCGATCAGATTGGCGAGCAGGTCGTGACGACTGCCCGGGTTGGCCATGCGCGCTTGAACAAGATGGGCAACTGCGGTGCGTAGGACGTTGGCAGCCTTGCGGGTTGGTCGCTTACCGGGATGCCAAACCCACTCCGGTATGCCGACTACGGCGAAGCCCACTTCCCAACTGATCGGTTCGAGGAAGGCCGCGCCCGCACGCTTGATTATCTCGGCCTCTTTGGTAGTGCATCCGCCAAGGACCGTCCGTGCGATGACGTCGAACGTCGTTGTCATCATGTCGGCATCGATCGCTGCGGTTGATGAAACCGGCCCGGTTCGCCAACGTTCGATTTGGGCGTCGGCTGCTGCCACCATATCTGGGATCGAGGCGACAAGCTCGCTGTGCCGGAAGGCCGGCGCTGCGGCCTTGCGCTGCCATCGCCAGTGCCCACCTTCAGCGGTCAGGATGCCCTGCCCTAACGAGGAGCCGAACACGCGCTTCTCGATCGGTGCCTTCGGAAAAGCTTCGGCATCCTTCAACATAACGCGTTTGATCAGCGCTGGGTCCGAAATCCAAACGATCGTTTGGCGCCGGCGGTGCAGTATAGCGAAAGGTTCGTCAAACACCCGGCGCGGCAAGGTGCGCATGGGATTGGCGATGAACGTAAACAGGAAGCGCAGTATTCCAAGCGGCTCGAGCGGCGCCACGATCGTCGGCGGGTATAGTGCGGGTGCTTCATTTGGCACAGTCGTCATGGACTGCGGTCCTGACTTGGTTTGATCGTTGCCAAATATGAGTTCGTTGACGTGGCAATATCAGGCCTGACCAGATCGTCGCAATAGCGGCTTCCGACAAAAACGGCGCGAACCCGCTGGCAGGCCGCGCTTGCTTTGTAAGTTCAAACTGAGCAGATGCTAGAGTTAGGCCTTGGCTGCAGCTGCGGCGCGGTCCTTGCCAGCCAGTCGCTTCAGCTGCTTGCGCACAGCCGATGTATTGCCCTGGTTACGGGTGACCTTAGCACGAGGGGCCGCCCGACGGGCCTTCTTCTTGCGGGTTTCGACGTTACGGGCGGAGCGTGATGATCTGGCAGCCATAGTCGTATCCTCGAATGCAGCTATCTAGCGCGTCGAGGAAACCCCCGCGGCGAATGCAATGTCACCGTTTAGGCGAACCTTACACAGGTCGTCAACTCCAGATCCGCCAAAGGCCGAAACCGGCGCTCATGCCGATGCCTGCCCACACCATTGAAGAAAGCGAGGTGGCGCTCACGAAGATCGGAAAGGGCATGCGGTAGATGCCGGCAATCACCGGAATAAATGGTCGAACGCCCCAGACGAACTTGGCGCCAAGCACGCTACCCACGCCCCAGCGTTTGAAGAGCAATTCGCCCTTGGGAAACAACTCGGGCGCCTTGGACATCGGCCAGATTGCGGTTACGCCATGTCTGTAATGATGGCCGAAGGCGTAGCCGATGGCGTCACCCGCAGTCGCACCTGCGGTAGCTGCGAGCCAAAGCGGTGCGAAGGTACCCCCGGTAGCGCTGTAGGCCGCAGCTGCTGCCACGAACATGGCTGTAGAGGGGATAAAGACGCTGACCAGTACAATGCTTTTCAGCAAGCCGATACCGAAGACAAGGGGTAGAGCCAGATAGGCATGGTCGCGCACAGCGGCGATAATTTGTTCTCGGTTGTCAATGGCGACCCAGATCGTTCCGTTCACCCCAGGAACCCGAAAAACTTCAGGCCCAGTGCACCCGGCGCCAGGATGCCGAATGCCCAAATGCATGACGAAACGATGTTGGCTGTCCAAAACTTCACCGGATGCAGCTGATACATGCCAGCGACCACGGGAATAACGGCACGTACGGGTCCGAAAAAATGGCCCATGAACACGCCGATCGCTCCCCACTTGTCGAACATAGCCTTGCTACGCGGGATCATGTCGGGATGCGTCGTGAACGGCCAGATCCGATGGATCGAGTCCTTGAAGTAGAGGCCGATGTAATAAGAGATCCCGTAGCCGATGATGCTGCCGGAGGCGGCGGCTATCAGCACCGGCATCAGCGGAATGCCGCTGGCGCCAAGCAGGCCGCCAACCCCCAGGAGGATGACCGATGCCGGCAGCACCAACGACAAAAACGCCAAGCTCTCACCCAACGCCAGCGCAAACACGATCGGTGCTGCCATCGTCTCGTGGTTCTTGATGAATTCGACCACAACGGCTGCGTACTCGGCGATGCTCATCAAGGCTCTCTAATGGTTGGCGAAAGTGGGTATGGACGTGTGCTAGGGGCAAAATCGCACCCACGCAAGGCGATACGGGTTCAATCAGGTCTCGCGCTCCACCCAGAGGCGGTACATCCCATCGAATGTACGCGGGTTCGCGCGCTCGAACTCCGACCAGTCATTGAGCAATCCCGGTAAAGGCTGACGGGTGTATTCGGCAGCAAACTCCGCCGCAACCTGCGGTTCTATGGTGAAGCCGCGAAATACCAGGCGACTTTGCCCTAGATATTCGGCGATCTCCTCAAGGGCAATGTGTGCCTCGCTTTCATGCAAAACTAGGTCGCGAAAAGCGTTCAGCGCATAAAAGTCGCGGCTAACTTTCAGCTCGCTGCCAGGAACGCCCGGTGGCCGCATCATCAGTTCACGACGGTAGTCGCGTGCCACTCTATTGCTGCAAGCTGGCCCTGGATAGCTGGGCTCAACCCGCAGCGCCCGCAGATTAGCCCTAGAAGTCGCGCTATAGAGCCCAATGTACATGAGGCCACCCGGCTTGAGCTGTCGCAGCAGACTCGTCCAGCCTGCGCGCCAGTTTGCCATGTGATGCAGCACGCCTACGCACTCGATAATGTCGAAAGTTTTGTCAAGCAAACCGCAATCGAGGATGTCACCTTGCACGAAGGAAATAGTTTGGACCCCGTGCACCTTGGCCATATCGCTCGCGTAGCCAAGGCTCGTGGCCGATAGGTCCATCGCCACAAGCCGGGCATTTGTCCCGTAGGCGACCGCAGATTGCAGCGCTTGCTGGCCGGTTCCGCAACCCGCGACCAGCACGTCGAAGTGCCCTTCCATGAAGGCAAGTTTCTCGATCGTAAAATGCCGTGTCAGCGCTCTCTTGAGACTACCCGGCGGCGATTTGTGCAAACTTTGCCAACGCGGGTACGGCGCCGCTTCGTATTGTGCTGCCACTTTGCGTGACGTGATATCTGCCAATGGTTTCAAAATAGGAATGTTACGGGCGAGCTGACGCTGGCGTTCGAGTGCTTCGAGATGGGGCGCAATCGTGTCTCGCAAAATACGCGGCTTCAGACGGCGCGCTTCATCGATGATCAACGGCGGTATGACGATCTGGTCGAGCGGCCGGTACAGGGCATGCAGCAGAAACCGCCGTGATGAATCGATATCGCCGCCGGCCAGCTTTTCGCGATCGATCGCGAGCTCATCCAGTGCCGCCGTCTCCTCCGTCGTTTCTGCCCACGCGTGATCGTTATTCCACCCCTGAACCATAAACGCGACTGCCAACTCCATCCGTTGGCGATCTTCAACACGCGCGGCATTCCAATCGAGCAGCAACGCTGCGCGAGCGCCGGTTAACGCTATCTCGTGCAGATGGCTTTTGACGATGCCGGCGCGTAGGGCAATTCCGAGCAGCGAGGTGCCAGCCTTCACGCTACTGATGAATGCCCGTCCATTTTCAAGCGCCTCTGCCGGATTGAGTGCTAATCGATCAACTAAAGCCGCGTGAGGCGGCGACTGGCTAAACAACCATGCGAACGCCGTGTCGACGAGTGGTTGCTGGCCGACCTCCGGCGTCAACAGTGCGGCCTTTACGCCGTCCGATGAGATCTGCGCGAGATCTGAAATCTGAAATCGGGCAAGCAACCTCGACAACCGGCTGGCCGCTTCTTGATACCCCGGTTTGAGGGTGAGCAAATGCGTCAGCCTCGAAGCCGCCGCGTCCGCATCGCCTCTTTGCTCTTCCACGATCGCCAGATTGAACAGCAGGTCGGGATTGCGCCGGTCGAGTGCAATCGCCTCTTCGAAAGCGGCTTTCGCTGCATCCAGGTCGCCGATTTGTGCAAGCTGCACCGCATTGGCTGCACGAGCCTGCTTAGATGTGAGCAATGGAGCTAAAGGTGCCATGGCCGGGCTTTAACCTGACACGAGGGGGCGACCAAAGGTCATGCCCGGCAGCGGCGGCCAAACTCGTTGCCGAGCTCCTTGGAGACATCTTGCGCCAGCATAATGCCACGCGAAACCTGGGCTGGCGTCAGCCCGACCTTGGCACCACGAAGTGCTGGCGCTGCACCTTCCGCCTCTCGCCGGGCATGGCTGAGTTCGTCACAGGTGAGTTCGCGTTTCTTTTGTTTGAAAGCCCAAATACGCACACCAGACGCATAAGCAACAGCTGTCGGAGGCTGGCGTACCCAGCCCTTCGACTTATCCGCCAGTAACCCCTTTAATGCATTTCCGCGTTCCGAAACACAATGCGGACTGTCGTCGACGCAACCGAGACCCGCTTGCTGCGCAGGGACTACAACGTCGTTGCCAGCGCACCCCGCCAGAAGGAGGCTGATTGCGAGCGATCCGAAGACGCCCGCGTGCCCACGATGGAAAATCCTCGCCATAAGTTCGCCTCTTGTGAACAACCGAACAACGGCCTAAATCGAACAGGTGGCGGTGATGTGGCGCCTTTGCGCCAATTCACGCCCCTCTTGTCTATTCGCTCGACTAACCAGATTCTGTGCCGTCGACCAAACGGCATTGTCGGCTTATGCAACTAATCAGCACCAATAGAGTGCGTTTTCCGAGAGGATGATACCGATGGCCCATGCAATCCGCGTTCACGAATACGGCGGTCTCGAGTCGATGAAGTGGGAGGAGGTCGAAGTCGGTGCTCCAGGTCAGGGTCAGATAAAGGTGAAGCATCACGCAGTCGGCGTGAATTACATCGACACCTATCAGCGCACTGGTTTGTATAAGCAGCCCTCGATGCCTTTCACGCTCGGCATGGAAGGTGCGGGTGAAGTGACAACCGTCGGCGCAGGTGTAAACGATCTCAAGGTTGGGGATCGCATCGCCTATGCGCAACCGGTCGGATCTTATTCGACCGAGCGAGTGATGCCGGCAGACCGCGCCGTAAAGATCCCCGAGGGCATCGACTATAAGACCGCCGCCGCCATGATGCTGCAGGGCATGACGGTGCGCTATCTGATCCGCAAGACCTATAAGGTCGGGCCCGATACGACGTTGCTCTGGCATGCGGCCGCCGGCGGCGTGGGTCTGATCGCTTGCCAGTGGGCAAAGCATCTCGGTGCGACGATCATCGCGACCGCTGGCTCCGATGAGAAGTGCAAGCTCGCCAAGGCTGCAGGGGCGACGCACACGATCAACTACAAGACCGAAAACTTCGTCGATCGCGTGAAAGCGATCACCGGCGGCAAGCTGTGCGACGTCGTCTACGACAGCGTCGGCAAGGATACCTATCCGATGTCGCTCGATTGCATCAAACCGCTCGGGCTGTTCGTGACCTTTGGCAATGCCTCGGGCCCGATCGCGGGCATCGATCCCGGCGTGCTCGGCGCGAAGGGCTCGCTTTACGTCACACGCCCGTCGCTGATGAGCTATGTCGCCAGCCGCGCCGATCTCGTCGAGACCGCGAACGAACTGTTCGATGTGGTCAAGAAGGGCATAGTCAAGATCGCCGTCAATCACACTTATCCGCTGAAGGATGCGGCCCTTGCACACCGCGATCTCGAGGCCCGTAGGACGACCGGCTCGATCGTCCTGCTGCCTTGAGTCGAAACTCGTCAGGGAGACCACACATGCCCCAGAAGCCAATCGAGCTTTACTATTGGCCGACGCCAAATGGTTTCAAGATCACGATCATGCTCGAAGAGTGTGGCCTCCCGTACGAGATCAAGCCGATCAATATCAATACGGGCGAGCAGTTTGCGCCCTCGTTTCTCAAGATTGCGCCGAACAACCGCATGCCAGCGATCGTCGATCCGAACGGGCCTGGCGGCCAACCGATCTCAGTTTTTGAGAGCGGTGCGATCCTGCAGTATCTCGGACGCAAGACCGGCAAGTTCTATCCGGTCGAAGAGCGCGCCCGCGTCGCTGTAGAAGAATGGCTGTTCTGGCAGATGGGCGGATTGGGGCCGATGGCGGGACAAGCGCATCATTTCCGGAACTATGCGCCGGAGAAGATCGAGTACGGCATCAATCGCTACACCGACGAGGTCAATCGCCTTTACGGCGTGATGAACAAGCGCTTGGCCGATTACAAATATTTCGCGGGCGATTATTCCATTGCGGATATGGCAATCTATCCCTGGGTTCGCCCCTACAAGAACCAGGGCCAGGATTTGGCCGAATTCCCTCACCTCGACGCCTGGTTCAAGCGTGTGCAGGCGAGGCCTGCGGTGGCGGTCGGGGTGAAGGTCGCCGAGGAACTGCGGGCAAATATCAACCTTGCTACCGATAAGGAAGCGCAGGCCATCCTGTTTGGCCAAAAGGCGCGATAGCCCGCACTCAGCGCAGTTCGGCGAAGCGGGACGGGTCGGGTTTGCGGCCCGTTACCCGTTCAAGAGCAATCGCCGACAGCATCTTCGACGACACAGTCTGCTTTGCCGCGCGGCGCAGATCTGCATCCTGCTCGGCTTGTGACGCTGGCGGTTTGTGGCCGGCCGCATGCGCCGCTCCCACATGCATCGCGCTCTGCGTGAAATGGCCGCCCGTTCGCTCGTTGGCGCACCCGGCTACCGTCGCCGCCGCACCCACCATCAGTACGAGTCTAAGTGTCACGGAGATCCCCCTCGAGCAACCAAATCTGCTCCCGCCATTTGCAGATTCGAAGTTGCCGCAATCGATCTGAACCTAAGCTGTAAGATACCCGCCTACGATCGCAATAACGAGGTAAAAAAATTGTTGACGGTGCGAATTTTCTGCTTGCTTCGCGTTCCTATCCAACGCCCGTCGACATCGACCGGCACGATGACAATCCACATTCGAGGTTAGCAAAGCGCTAACGGAATTATTGTTGAAGCCAGCTGCGTCGCTCCGTATCGAGACAAATGGGTCTGGCAGGGTCAAGCGCTAACTCATCGGTCACCTCCACAGCGTTGAATTGACGCAAAAAAAGTTGCCGCGTTTACGTCTCCTCATCAATAGCCTGACATCGTAAACGCGTGCAGCGGGGGCACGGACGGTTAAGGTCGCCGAGCGTTCCGAATGCATGACTTGAAAAGCGTTTGGAGTACGCCGGCATGGCACGATTTGAGTTTACGACTTTTGATGTGGTCGAATGCGCGGCCGAGGGCGGCGCACCCGACGCTCTGTTTGAACTGGGGCTCATGTATTGCGCGGGCCGGGAAGTCGCGGTGGACTTCGTTGCCGCTCACAAATGGTTCAATCTGGCAGCGCTGCGTGGCAATGACGATGCCAAGCGTTATCGCACCGAGTTGTCAGCCGAAATGAGCCGCGCCGAAGTTGCCCGTGCCCAAAAACTCGCGCGTGAATGGTTGACCAAGCACTAGTCGACATCTCGGCGATCAGCACTTCTTGAACAGTGTCGTCAGACACTTCCAGGTGCGTTGCGCGGTGTCGCCAATCGACTCACTGGTGTCCTTGAGCTGTTGCTTGGAGGTCTCGCCGCTGCGCTCTGCCATTTCCTGTACTGTACGCGGAGGCTGGGCGACGGCGGGGGCAGGTTTTGCTGGCTCGACCTTGGTCGAAGTGCCGGTTGCCGGTTTTGGCGGCGGACCAGAAGCGGATGGCGGTGCCGGCTGCGGTGCCGGGTCTCCTTCGAGCAAACTGGCAAGCGTGATCATTCGCGGCAGGCCATCGCAACTCGTGCCGCTCAAATCCCGGCGGACGCTGCATTTTTCGTGATTTCCCTGGCGGGCCATTTCCTTGGCACAGACGTGCTGGAGCGCTTTGTCCCCGGCACCACCGAAACGGGCGAGCTTCTCGGATTTTTCGACCGAGCAGCGGTAGATGGCTGCTGGTGCGTCACAGACAACGCAAGCTTCCTGCGCTTGCGCCACGGCGGCGTCGACAGTCATCGACAATGTTCCGGCGATGGCACACGACTTGAGCTTTCCTATCCCGGCCATGGCGCGTTTCTTTGAATTGCTTAACATCGTGCCGGATTCGCCCCCGAAAGCGGCGACAATGAGGCCTCTCACGGCGTGCCATTGCGCACGCTGGTGCGATAGGGAGTTCTCGTTGAAAGCCGATCGTAGTAGGCCGCGACCGCTGCCAATTCCGGTTTGGTAAAATCGACGTGAAACCAGCGATTGACGACAATCCCTGCTCCGACGTCGGCAAGCGTGAAACTGCCGCCAGCCAGATAAGGACCATGCGCTGCCAATTGCGCGTCGAGACGTTTCATTTGGCGGGTCCAGTCGTTTATTCCCATCTCGATAATTTTCGGGTCTTGGAACGCAGGCGCCTTGATGGTCAGGCCGAGAAACACCGGTCGCACGCCAAGGTAGAGGTCGGTTGAACTCCAATCCATCCAACTCTCGACCAGCGCTCGCGCCTGCAACTCCGACGGGTAAAGATCAGTTCGGCTGTGCTTCGCACAGAGGTACCGTAAAATCGTGTTGCTCTCGCGCAGGACGAAGCCATCGTCGTCAATCACCGGCACCACGCCAAATGCGCTCACACGCTTGAACTCGGGTTCTTCGGTCGAGCGGTACCCACGACCCCAGTCTTCACGTTCGTAAGGAATGCCGATTTCATCGGCAATCCACGTCACTTTGCGGACGTTGCTGGAATCCGCACGACCATAGATTTTTAGCATTAGGCGAACATCCCTGCGTTGATTGCGCAGCTTTAGCATGGGCGATGCCGATCGGCTATTGAACGGTTTCTCGCGTTGCTGATTGGCCGGATGCGCGGGCGCTTGTGTTATGTCATCAGGAATGGATAAGTTGGTCGACGACACGACAGCATCGATGGCGAGCGATACGCGATGGCGGCGCGAGTTCGCAGATACGCTGCGGCTCGCCTGGCCGATGGCGCTGACGCAGCTTGGGCAGATCGCAATGATGACAACCGATCTCGCCATGCTCGGGCGGCTCGGGTCGACTGTCGTTGCGGCCGCCTCGCTCGCGCACACGGTGTATTTCGCAGCCTTCGTGATCGGCCTAGGCCTGGTGTCCGCCGTTGCCCCGCTCGCGGCGCAAGCTTATGGCGCCCGTAAACCACGAGTCATGCGCCGCGCGGTGAGAATTGGCATTTGGGCCGCGATCGGTTTGGGACTGCCGTTTTCGATCGTACAGCAGTGGAGCACGCAGACATTGATTGCGCTCGGCCAGGCGCCCGATGCGGCGGTACTGGCTGGGCGCTATCTGCTAGGCTTGTCGTGGTGTTTGATCCCGACATGGATCTTCATGGCGTTGCGCGGGTTCATGGCGGCCGTCAACAGGCCGGCACCGGCGCTTTGGATAACGCTGGTCGCTATCCCGCTCAATGCGATACTGGCCTACGGTTTCATCTTTGGTGCGCTCGGGTTGCCCCGCCTCGATGTGCTGGGAGCGGGCGTTGCGACGACCATCGTCAACATTGCGATGTGCATCGCCGCGATTGGTGTCGCCTATGCCCAGGCACCGTTCAAAAAGTACAAGGTACTTGGCCGTTTCTGGCGCCCGGATTGGTCGTTGATGCGACAGTTGCTCGCGATTGGACTGCCAATGTCGGGCGCGTTCATGCTCGAGTTCGGACTGTTCGCGGCCGCAGCTTTGGTGATGGGGCGCCTCGGCGCGACCGAGCTTGCCGCCCACCAGATCGCTCTGCAAGTCGCGTCGATCCTGTTCATGGTGCCGTTCGGTATCTCGATGGCGGCGACGGTGCGGGTCGGTCACGCAGTTGGGCGCCGCGATGCGCCCGCGACGAGGCGCGCTGGCTACGCAGCTTTAGTATTGGGCGCGCTCTTCATGGCCGCCATGGTCGTTGTCATCATCGCATTACGAAATGAGATACCGCACTGGTTTCTTGGGGCGAGTGCCGCCGCTGCGCAACCCACCGTCGACCTTGCCGCCACCTTGCTGCTCATCGGCGCCTCGTTCTTCATTGCCGATGGTCTGCAGACAGTAGGCGCCGGCGCGCTTCGAGGTCTCAATGACACGCGCTTGCCATTGCTATTTGCGGTCTTCAGCTTCTGGTGTGTCGGGTTTGCGTGCGCCTATCGCCTAGGACTGCATAGCAACCTTGGGGCGATTGGAGTCTGGATCGGATTGTCGGCCGGATTGACAATCTACGCGGTGCTGTTGGTTGCGCGCTTCCGCTGGCTCACCAGCCGGGCCTATCTCCCCGATGCCGTTGCCGAGAACCCGACCCATTGACGCCTTCGGGACTGGCGTTGCAGTTCCGGCAAAGCTAAAGCCTCGCGGGCTCACTTCGACAGGACCAATCTCATGGCCGCATCTCCATCAACTAAAGCGTTCCCGGTGTCGTGGGATCAATTTCACCGCGATGCACGAGCGCTCGCGTGGCGCTTGGCGGACAAGGGTCCCGATGGCGCGGCCTTCGAGGCGATCGTGTGCATTACGCGCGGCGGACTTGTGCCCGCGGCCATCGTCTCCCGGGAGCTCAACTTGCGTCTGATCGAAACCGTTTGCATCGCGAGCTATCACGACTATGACAGCCAAGGTCAGTTGCAATTACTCAAGGATGTTTCGCCGTCGATCAAGGCGATAGGCGACGGCCAGGGGCGCGGCGTATTGGTGATCGACGATCTCACCGATACCGGTAAGACCGCGAAAATCGTACGCGCGATGTTGCCGAACGCACATTTTGCGACCGTCTATGCAAAGCCGCAGGGCGTGCCGACGATCGATACCTTCATCACTGAGGTCAGTCAGGACACCTGGATCTACTTCCCGTGGGATCTCGGGCTCGCATTCCAGGAGCCGATTGCAAAGGGGACGAAGGGGTAGTCAGAATGCAATCGCAGCTGTATAGAAGCCCCGCGCCCACGTATGCCGGCATAGCTCAGCGGTAGAGCAGCGGTTTTGTAAACCGAAGGTCGGGAGTTCAATCCTCTCTGCCGGCACCAGAAACCTTAAGAAACGGATGCCTCGCTGACATCGACGGCCACGCTGACGGTATGCTTGCCGCCACCCAGCAGCACACCGCTGATAGGGCTCACGTCATCGTAATCGCGACCGTAAGCGATCGAGATATGTTGCTCCTGCGGCATCGAGCCGTTTGTCGGATCTAAATCAACCCAGCCGGTTTCGGGCGACCACACCGAAATCCATGCGTGTGAAGCATCGGTTCCCTTCAACTTGGGTTGGCCGGCAGGCGCATGGGTCAGTAAGTAGCCGCTGACGTATCTTGCCGGAATTTTCGCCGCACGCAGGCATGCCAACGCCAGATGCGAAAAATCCTGACACACGCCACGCCGTTGCTTCAGCACGGTTGCGATCGGCGTCGAAATGTCGGTCGCCGTATTGTCGAACGTGAAATCCGCAAATAGCCGGCGCGTCAAATGCCATGCTGCATCCAACACCGGGCGTCCTGGCAGCAACGATGGTGCCGCGTAATCCACGATCTGCATGGTCGGCATGGTGTGGCGCGATGGGCAAATGAATTGCAGGACTGAAAGGTCGAGTGGGTGCTGCCCGCGCATCAGATCATCGAACAGCCGCTGAAAATTCATTGTCGAGGCCGCATCAGGCGGCTGCCGTTTTGCCACTTCAATGGTGCTGCGCGCATGAACAACGAATTCGCTATGCTCCTCTTCGACGCACAGTTGCGTCGTTGGATTACCAAAGTAGTCGACCACATCGATGCGCGAAGTTGGTGCGGGCTCAATCAACAGACTATGCCGGCGAACGGTCTGGCGCTCGATGGCGCGTGGCGACAAGTGCATCAGATGATGTGACTGGGAAACCGGCGCGCTATAACGATAGAGCGTTCGATGGCTGATGTCGTAGATCACTCGGTCGCGCCTTTATGCTCGCGTATGCACGCGGTGTGGCTTCTCGTCCTTCAAATTAAAGAAGTGCCGCATGATCGCGGTCGATAGTTCCGGCAATTTTTCGGATTGCTCCCTCATTGCAGCAACCAGATGAGGCCGCTGTTGCCGGTCGTTCGAAGCGGCAAGTGCCCGCACATCGACCAACTTGATCACCGAAATCAGCGATACCAGGATGCGTTGCTCTTCCGGCAGATTAACGCCGCTCGCCGTGTGCGGAAGGCCGCTCAGGTGGGTCGACAGCGACGACAGTTGAAAGGCGAGACTGCGGGGGTTGGTCTCGTCGACCAACAGCAAATCGAGAACCAACGGCAGCATCGGGTCCAGCCGGTAGCGTGACCGGTAGGTGATGAAACTGTCAGCCACCTCCAACAAAAACATCAGGCTGTGCATTTCATCGTCGGCGCCGGTCGCCTTTTCGAAAAGCGGAACGATCGTCTCGCAAATATTCAGCCCGCGCTCGAGCCGCCGGCCCATATCCAGGAAAGACCAACCGGAATTCCGCGTCATGTTCTCATGCATCAGGCCATTGAACGCGGCGATCGCAAGCAGTCCCTCGTCGAGCAGATCGAGCATTTCCCCTGGAGAGGCATTGCTGAGGCGCGCGCGCCAAGATGATTGAGGTCCAAGTGCATTGAGCGTGCGCCAGGCTTCCAGCGATAGCCGGTCGCGCGTCAATCCGGCAACGTGATGCAGACCATCGCAGATGTGCGGTAGACTATGATTTCCCCCAGCTGGCGACACCAATAGATGCGACAGGTTGGCGGCAGAATTCAAGGTAGGCTGCCGCGTTAGGAGCTGTGCCGCTTTCGGATCCTTCGCCAGCAGCGTGTAGAGACAAACCGTCGCCGCGCGTTGGCTGTCGTCTTGCCCCGCATCTTCCTGCTGCCGGTTTACCGCACTGCGAACCACGCGCATCGTCCAATCCGCGCGCTCCGCATAACGGCCAAGCCAATACAGGTCGTCGGCGACCCGGCTTTGCAACACGCGTTGTGCTCTTTGCACGTGCGCTGTCTCGACGGTCGGACGCCATAAGCTAACGTGCTGCGGTTCTGGAGCATCGGAAAGCACCCAGACGTCCCGTGTTTCGCCGTCGGGAGCATTGAGGCCAACGGCCATGCCGGGGTCGACCGTCATCGCGATCCCGCCGGGCATCACCCGATAACCATCCCGCGTCATGGTGGCAAACATGCGCATCGCGAATGGACGCGGCCGTAAACCCTCGTTGGTCCAGACGGGCGACGTGCCGAAGCCGATCTTTTCTTCGGCCACCCACATCGCGCCGTTCAGTTGGATCTCACCAATGAGGTCGGTGCGCTGCCGATCGGACAGTTCATTCGATACGCGGCCAAGCGATGCGCGGCCCGGCCTCCCCGTGGCTTCATGCGCGGGGCGGATCACGAGTTGATCGATATTCTGCACGGCGTAGTCATTGGCCGCCGCGTCACCGAGCCACCATCTTGGGGCGTCAGGCAGCATTAGCGGCTCGCCGAGCATTTCTTCGCTGAGTCTGGGCAGGTAGCGGCCAAGCCCACGGTTCTCAACCAAGGCCGAACCTAATGCGTTGACGACGCGCTCGGGCTTGAAGCGACACGCCTGCGTCAGGCCTGCGGGTCCGAGAAATCCCGCCGGATCCAACGCCAGTGGATCGGACTTCGCGCCGTCTGTGCAACGAACGATGAGATCGATCTGCTGCAGGCCCTCCAACGTCTTCAGCATCACCTGGTCACCCGCAACGCGCAGGTCACCACCTTCGACCAATATCAAGCCGAGGTAGCGGGCGAGATAGGCGTGGCTGAAGTAGTCCTCGTGTTGCGAACCTGGTGTCAGCAGGGCGATACGCGGGTCGGCACGTCCGCAACGCTGGGTCAGAGCCGCCTGCATATCACGGAAATAGGGCGCCAAGCGCTGGGCATTGGACGCGGCAAAAACCTCGCCGGCAATGTGCGTGTGCACCAGCCGGTTGGCGAGAACCAGCCCGATCCCTGCAGGCGTTTCGGTGTGGCTATCGATGACACGCCATTGCCCGTCGGCGGCGCGCGCCAGATCCGTTGCGAAAAACTGTAGGAACCCGTGCTGTGGCAAGATATCCCGGCAGGCGCGAAGGAATGAGGGGTCGGAGAACACGAGGCCCGGCGGGATCATGCCAGACGACAGCAGACGCTGCTCGCCGTAAACATCCATTAGAATCGCATTCATCAGGCGTGCACGTTGAACTAATGCTTGCTGCAGCCAATGCCATTCGCTGGCGCCAATGAGCATTGGTACCAGATCGACGTGCCAGGGCTGATCGCTCTTCGAGGGGTCGGCAAACATGTCGTGGGCGATGCCGGTCTCTCGAACGCGCCGGTTCATGCGCGCCGCCCGGACCGTCCGTTCACGGCTGTCGAATGCCGCCAGCGCATCCAGAACTGGTTCCCAGTGGGAACGGACGGCGCCGTTGGCGTCCATCATTTCGTCGTACACGCCGGGCCCCGGTGTGTAGCCGCCGAGCAATTCGGGCAAAGTCGCGTGCGCGCGGTGCACGTTGGTCTTCATCTCGCGTCCGGCTCCATAGCGTCCAAACATTCTGAGTCGTCTAATGCGCAGGATGAAGACTTGTCAGGCGAGCGCAATCCCCCTTTCGTGCACTTGATAGACCGTGATGCAATTCGGCGGCACCTGATGGTTTTGTCACGGCGCTTCAAGTTTAATGAAATTGGCGCAGATCCAGCGTCGTTGGATACTCTGGATTTATGACCGCAGGCAGAAGGTTAACGGGTCCCGCCGTGTGCCGCGTCGTCTCGAACCGTGACAGGCGCCGCCCCTCGGCTTCATAAGCATTGATCGGCATTGTCTCGTGGCTGCGGCCGCCCGGATGGGACACGTGATATCGGCAGCCGCCGGCCGACCGGCCGGACCAGGTGTCGATGACGTCGAAGGCCAAGGGCGCATCGACGGGAATGTAAGGATGCAGGCAAGTCGGCGGCTGCCACGCCCGATAGCGAATGCCAGCGACGGCTTCGCCATTGGTGCCGGTCGCCATCAGGGGGACGGCTTGACCATTGCAGGTGACGACATAGCGGTCGCCGGTCAGTCCGGTCACGCGAACCTGCATCCGTTCGAGGGAACTGTCGACGTAGCGTGCCGTGCCGCCGGCTGCCGCTTCTTCACCGAGCACATGCCAAGGCTCGAGCGCCTGTCGCAGTTCGAGCCCGATGTCTCCAACCGTGATGTTGCCCGCCAGCTGAAAGCGAAACTCCAGATGCGGGCGGAACCATTCGAGTTCCACAGGCAGATCCGCGCCTTGCAATTCCGCGATCACACCTTTGAAATCCGACCAGATGAAGTGTGGCAGCATGAAGCGGTCATGCAGCGCTGTACCCCACCGGACGAGAGGATTGCGATAGGGCTTCTCCCAAAAGCGAACGACGAGCGCGCGAAGCAGCAACTGTTGCGCCAAGCTCATGCGGGCGTGCGGCGGCATCTCGAAAGATCGGAACTCGACGAGCCCCAGCCGGCCAGCCGGCCCATCGGGTGAATAGAGTTTGTCGATGCAAATCTCGGCCCGATGGGTGTTGCCGGACACATCGATCAGCAGGTTCCGCAAGATCCGATCGACCATCCACGGCGTGACCGGATCGGCTTTGCCTACCGCGGGTTTGGGATCCGGGATCTGTTTCAACGCAAGCTCTAATTCGTAGAGCTGCTCGTGACGTGCTTCGTCGACACGGGGTGCTTGGCTGGTCGGCCCGATGAACATTCCCGAAAACAAATAGGAGAGCGAGGGATGGTTTTGCCAAAAAGCGATGATGCTCGCGAGCAGATCGGGGCGGCGCAGGAAGGGGCTGTCGGCCGGCGTGATGCCGCCCAGCACAATGTGGTTGCCACCGCCGGTTCCCGTGTGCCGGCCGTCGAGCATGAACTTTTCGGTCGCGAGTTTTGCAAGGTGCGCCTCCTCGTAAAGGCCCGTCGTAATTTCGACCGCCTGCGCCCAACTCGTCGCTGGGTGCACGTTGACCTCGATTACACCTGGATCCGGTGTGACTTTGATGACGTTTAGCCGGGCATCGGTCGCTGGCGTGTAGCCCTCGATATGAACTGGCAGGTTCGTCGCCTTCGCGGTCTCTTCCACGGCGCCGATCAGCGCTGCGAAATCTTCGGCGTCCGCTAGCGGTGGAAGGAACACGCAGATACGCCCGTCGCGGGGCTCGATTGCGAGTGCGGTCCTGACTGAGCCAAATATGGCATCTGGATTTTGTGGAGATAATACTGGGGTCTTGAGGGAAACCGTGCGCCGTTGCTGGGTCAGGACGGATCGCTCGGCAAGCGGCGACGACGGTGCATACGGGTCGCGCGGCTGGACGTGCGGATACTCCGATTTGTCGATGAACTGGAGTGACCCGAGCGGCAGACGCAGGCCGGCCGGACTATCGCCCGGGATGAGATAGAGCCGCTCGCGGCGCAGTGCCCATCGCTCGGTGACCCACCGTCGGCCGAGGTCCTTCGACTGCCACGCCTGGATCGGCAGCACATAACTCGTCGGCTTACCCAAGCCGCGCTCGAACACGCGCACGAGGCGTGCTCGTTCCACCTCGTCGTCGAGTTTCGGGTCTCGCACGGACTGATCGAGCGGCAGGCGCTGTTCGATCAGGAGGAAATGCGCAGGGTCTTCAAACGCTGGAGTAGCACTTTGTTTGGGAAGGCCGAGGTGCATACAGAGCTTGTCGGTGAACGTCTGCGCGTCGTCGATACTAACCGCTCGGGCCGGCACTTCGCGGTCGATCAAGTCCAAGTTTTCCCAAAGCGCTTTCTTGTCGGAGCGCCAATAAACGGCGAACGCCCAGCGTGGCAGCTGTTCGCCAGGATACCATTTTCCCTGTCCGTAATGCAGCAAGGCGCCGGGCGCAAAACGCCGTTGCAGACGGCGCACCAAATCCTCGGCGAAGAGCCGTTTCGTCGGGCCGACGGCCGCGATGTTCCACTCTGCGCCCTCCATGTCTTCGGCCGCCACAAAGGTCGGCTCGCCACCCATGCTAAGGCGCACGTCGCCGGTGCTCAAACGAGCATCGACCGTGGTGCCGGCATCGAGGATCTGCTGCCATTGGTCATCGGCATAAGGCTTCGTGGTTCGTGGCGTCTCCCTGATCCGCTGCACGGTCATGTCGAACGAAAACGAGACCTCGGCCTTTTCGTGGGCACCCGAGATTGGCGCGGCGCTGGTCGGATGCGGAGCGGCGGCGAGTGGAATGTGGCCCTCGCCAGTCAACAACCCGGAGGTCGCGTCAAGCCCGATCCACCCAGCACCTGGCACATAGACTTCGGCCCAGGCGTGGAGATCGCAGAAATCGATCGCAGCACCTATCGGTCCATCAAGGGCTGCGACATCGGGTTTGAGCTGGATGAGATACCCCGAAACGAAGCGCGCGGCTAAACCAAGTTGGCGTAATATCTGCACCAGTAGCCATGCGCTGTCGCGGCAGGACCCAGATGCAGAGCGCAATGTTTCGTCGGGTGTTTGTACCCCCGGCTCCATGCGGATCAGGTACTTGATGTCGCGCTGCAATTGCCGATTGAGGTCGCACAAAAAATCGTTGGTGGGGCGCCGGTGCAGGTCCAAGCCATCGATGTATTTCTTCAAATGGGGGCCGGCAGGCAATGGTTCGAGATAAGGTGCCAACTCGCCCCTGGTCTCGCGGCTGTACTCAAACGGACATTCCTGAACGGCCTCCTCGACGAAGAAATCGAAAGGATTGATGACGGCCATGTCGGCGACGAGATCGACGGTCACGGAAAGTTCGCGCGTCTTTTCCGGCACGATGATCCGCGCCATAAAGTTGCCGAACGGATCCTGCTGCCAATTGAGAAAATGGGTTTCGGGCAGCACGCCGAGGGAGTAGCTGAGGATCGGCGTACGGCAGTGCGGTGCCGGTCGTAGTCGAATGATTTGCGGGCCGACGCTGATGACCCTGTCGTAGGTGTATGTTGTGCGATGTGTCAGGGCGACATGTAGGGTCATTGACGCTCAATCTCTCATCTATCGCTAAGTCTGATCGCGTGCGGCCTCAAGCAACCGATTGCGACTGGGATTGCGATTGCTGCTGGGGTGGTTCCGCCCCAAAGAACCGGATGGCTAACTCGTTGGTGAGATCGGCGAGGCGCAATTGCAACCAGTCGTTGATGTCGTGCAGACGCGTGACAAGCGAGGCATCGCGAGATGCATGTTCAAGCCCGTCCACCAGCACGTCGAGTTTCTCCAGGGCATAGCTGGTTTGGCGCAATGCATAACCAGACCTGAGTTCTTGCAGCACCCGCTGAATCTCGGTCGCACAGCAGACGACGGACTTAGGATGACAAGTGTTCAGCAGCAAAAATCTCGCCACACTTGCTGGGTCAGCGCTCTTTCGTTCGAGGCGGCGGAATGCCTGGTACGCAGCTGCCGATCGCAACACCAGGGCCCAAAACGTAGCATCGGCAACCTCTGCATTACTGGTCGCCCGCGTTGCCAATTGAGCGAACTTCACATCAAGCAACCGGCTCGTTTGGTCGGCGCGTTCAATCATCAAGCCGAGGCGAAAGAAACGTTCACCTTCATCCCGGTACAGGGTGCTTTCGATGACGCCGAGCTGGGCATAGCATCCGTTCTTGATGGTGCCGCACGTTCGCGACAGACAAATCAGATCGAGATCCGTTTCATCCAATTCCAAGAAACGGTTGTGGAATTGGTTGAGATGGTTCCACATTTCCGTGGGAATGACCGCCCGCAGTGCGCGCGCGTTCTCGCGGGCAGCACGCAAAGCTGATGCGATCGAACCCGGATTGCCACCGTCGCTGACATAGAACCGGATGACGTTTTTGAACGAAAATTCCGCGTGGGACTTTTTGAAGAGCGCTTCGTCGGAGTATAGCGCCACCAACCAGCCCCAGGATAGGTCAGCATCGCCACCACGGTCGTGAGCACTGTGGATCTCGATGATCCGTGAGATGCTGGCCGCACGCTCGATATACCGTCCAAGCCAAAAGAAGTGCTCCGCGTTTCGGGCCAGTAGACTCACGCCGGGTCCTCCTCGAGTACCCACGTGTCCTTGGTGCCGCCGCCTTGTGAGGAATTGACGATGATCGACCCTTCCTTCAGTGCGACACGGGTCAAGCCACCGGGTAACACCCAAGTTTCGCGCCCGGTCACCGCATAGGGCCGCAGATCGACATGACGGGCGACGATGCCGGTCTCGTTGAGGGTCGGACAAACCGACAGGTCGATCATCGGCTGACTGATGAAGTTGGCAGGATTTGCTTCGACGAGTGCGCGGCATTCGGCGATTTCGGCGCGCGACGCCTTGGGGCCGACGACGATGCCGTACCCCCCGGATTCGCCAACTGGCTTCACCACCAGCTTTTCCAGATTGGCGAGAGTGTATGCGAGCCCCGCCGGCTCGCCGCAAATATGTGTTTCGACGTTCGGCAGGATGGGTTCCTCGTCGAGGTAGTACCGGATGATCCGTGGTACATAAGCATAGACCGCTTTGTCGTCGGCGACGCCGGTGCCGACCGCGTTGGCCAACGTAACGTGGCCTTTGGCTGCTGCTCGCATCAGACCGGCAACGCCCAGCATGCTCGATTTGTTGAAAGCCCGTGGATCAAGAAAATCGTCGTTGATTCGACGATAAACGACGTGCACCGGGCGCAGGCCCGATACCGTCCGTACGAACAATCGGTCGTTCTCGACAATCAGATCGCGACCTTCGACTAACGGCACGCCCATCTCGCGAGCCAGGAAAATGTGCTCGAAGTAGGCGGAGTTGAACACTCCGGGCGATAGTAATACGACATTCGGGCTTTCGATACCTTCCGGCGCGACCTCGATCAGTTTGCTCAGTAGTTTCTCGCCGTAGTCGGAAACAGGCTTGATGCGCAGCCCCTGCATCAAATCGGGAAACGCCCGCTGCATCATATGCCGGTTCTCAACCACGTATGAAACACCCGATGGAGCGCGTCCATTATCTTCCAGCACGTGAAATTCGCCCGCGCCGTCACGTACGAGATCAGTGCCGTTGATATGAATGTAGGTGCCGAGCGGTGGATCGACGTCAATCATTTCCGGTCGATAATTGGCATTGCCGAGAACGAGTGCCGACGGCACGGTGCCGTCCTTGAGGATGCGTTGATCGTGATAAACGTCCCACAAGAAAAGGTTGAGTGCGCGGACCCGCTGAACGACGCCGGCTTCCACCCGTTTCCATTCGCGGGCCGTCAGAACACGGGGAATGACATCGAATGGCAAGATGCGATCGATCGCGTCCTTTTCGCTGTAAACCGTGAAAGTAATCCCGAGATTGAAAAGCTCGTGCTCGGCATCGCTGGCTCGTTGCAACAGGTCGGCGACATCCATCGTCTGCAAGCGTTGCCAAATGCCGATCAATGCCTTGCTCGGCTGCTGGCCAGATCCTAGCAGCTCGCAAAAGAAGGGATGCGGCGCATACCCGTCGAATGGCCCAGCCTTTTTCGGGTCCTTGAGTGCCGTTAATGTCCCCATTATCAACCTACCGCTCGGTGAGACTTCAGACATTTTAGGAATCAATACTCATGCCCGCGAGCGCGCTTAGCAACTGTATTTATGAGCAAGCCGAAGCATTGCTCGACAATTGTGCGCCTCGCTGGATTGGGAGGCAGCTTTGGCAGCCGTTTGCTTGTTTTCGAGGCAGCCAGCCGTAGCGTCTGATTTGCTTGACGCCTCTTTTGCTCCCGCTTCGGAACTCATCGCCGATCCGAATGTTGTGCGGCTGCCGTCAAGCGTGATGTTATCGTTCCTAACTTGACGCCTCTGCACCCACATTGTGAAAGAGAGCAATTCGATGATCGTCAACGCAGGTTGCCAGCTTGAATACGATACGACCACAGCCACGGCTTTCATTTTTCAAATTCAAGCAGCGCATGCCGATGGGCAGACAGTCGTTCGGGAGGCGATAAAACTGCCATCCGGCTGCCGCTTCGAGGCGATCGGCGATCCGGTCACGCAGAACCGCATCATGCGAACGGTACTTGGCCCAGGCGTCATTCAGGTTGGCTATGAAGCAACGATCGAGACGCCCGGCGTCGCCGATGCGGCCGATGCTGTTTTGGAAATCGACTTCATGGGGCTGCCGGCCGAAACATTGCCTTTCTTGACGCCGAGCCGATACTGCCCCTCCGACACCTTCACTCAATTCTCATCGGAGGCGTTTGGCGGTATGGCGCCAGGCCACCGCAGGGTTCAATCGATTTGCGATTGGATCTTCACCAACGTTCGTTATCAGGCAGGTTCGACTGGCCCGAACTCTTCAGCCGCCGACGTTTTCAAAAGTGGCGCTGGCGTATGCCGCGATTTTGCGCACCTTGGCATATCACTCTGCAGAGCATTGGGCATTCCTGCTCGATACGTCAGCGTTTACGCCGCAGGGCTTCAGCCGCAAGATTTTCACGCAACGTTCCAAGCATTTCTCAACGGTCCGAATGGCGGTGCGTGGTACATGTTTGACCCGACCCGGATGAGTTCGGCCGACGCCGTCGTAAGAATAGCAGTTGGGCACGACGCGGCAGACGTAGCATTCGCTTGGCCACAAGCGCCGGTTTCGGTTAAGAAAATGGCGGTGTGGGCAAACGCCGAAGGACGGACTCAGAATACGCGCACCTCAGCCGCGATACCGGCTGTTTCGAGTTGAAACGACAGTCCAGCAAGTATGAAAGGTCGAAATGCCTCGTCGCCTCAACGTGCGCCATTCGACGCTCTACCGCTATAGTAAGCCGGTGGCCTTTGGTCCTCATCGCATGATGTTTCGGCCCCGGGACAGCCACGACATGCGGCTGGTATCGACCAAGTTGACGATTCAGCCGGAACCTGAAGTCGTGCAGTGGTCGTTCGACGTTTTCGGGAACTCGGTTGCAACCGCCCTTTTCGGCGACGTCACGGCAGCGGAGCTCAGGTTTGAAAGCGAAATTGATTTACTGCATTATCAGTCGCCTGACGTCGCGCCTCAGATCGATGCTTATGCCGCGAACTATCCATTCAATTATCGCAGTGAGGATCTACCGGACCTGCAAAGCACCATCGCGCGGCACCGGCCAGATCCGGATGGCGTGATCGCAAATTGGGCCGCGCAGTTTTGGAAGTCAGAATCGACCCTGCCCACGCTTGATCTTTTGAGCGTGCTGATGGAGGCTGCGCGAGCGCAGATCACGTATCGAAGCCGCATCGCCATCGGCACGCAAGATCCTGTTGTGACCCTCAATAGAGGCACTGGCACGTGTCGCGATTACGCATTGCTTATGATGGAAGCAGTCAGATCTCTTGGGCTCGCCGCACGTTTCGTGACCGGATACATCTTTAAGGAAGGTCCTTCTGCCAACGTCGGAGGCGGGGCGACACATGCCTGGTTGCAGGTTTTCGTTCCCGGTGCTGGCTGGATTGAATTCGACCCGACCAACGGGATCGTAGGCAACCGCGATCTGATCCGGGTGGCCGTCACGCGCGACCCCTCTCAAGCAGTGCCTTTGTCGGGAACGTTCACAAGCATAGGCGCGCGCTATTTAGGTATGGAAGTTGCGGTTAAGGTAACGCAAATCGACAATGTCTGAAGTGCGTGTCATTCGTTCAATCCGCGGCTGGAATAAGGGTGAGTTGCGATCCAATGTTTGGCGATAGCGCCACGCTGCGTGATCCAAACGTCTTTGTGCCGCCCAATGTAGTCGAGCACACGTTCAAGGCCAGCAGCGCGCGCCGGATGGCCGATCAATCGCATGTGCAGGCCAATCGACATCATTTTCGGTGTTCGTGCGCCCTCCTTATAGAGCATGTCGAAGCCATCGCGGATGAATGAGAACCAGTCGTCCGATGTTGCGGTCCAACCAGCAAACTTTCCATCGTTGTGCGTGAGTGAATAGGGAACGATCAGATGCGGCTTGCCGTCAACGGTCTTCCAGAACGGCAGCTCGTCGCCATAGTAGTCGCTGTCATAGGTAAACCCGCCGTGTTCGACGAGGAGGCGGCGCGTATTCACGCTAGGGCCGTAGCGGCAATACCAGCCGGCAGGCGCCGAACCCATCGTCTGTTGGAACGAGATAACGGCCTTACGGATATGTTCGCGTTCCTCATCCTCGGTGAGTTCAAAATGCTTGATCCAGCGCCAGCCATGCGAACAGACGTCGTGACCCGCCGCCGTGATTGCAGCGCACGCCGGTGGATTGCGTTCCATCGCCAGCGCGCAGCCGAATACGGTCAGCGGCAAGCGGCGTTCCTCGAACAGTCGCATCAAGCGCCAGAAGCCCACCCTGCTGCCGTACTCGAACATGCTTTCGGCGGCAAGATCGCGCCCTCTGCCGCCATGCGAAGGGTTGTGTGACTCAGTCAACCCGGTTTCAGAGTACCCTTCGCCATCTTGCACGGAGGGTTCCGAGCCCTCCTCGTAGTTCATCACGAAATTGACTGCGAGACGTGCGCCATGCGGCCATTTCGGATTTGGCGGGTGTGCGCCATAGCCAAGCAAGTCGCGATCGTAGTTTTTTGGCATTTAGCTTACCCCGGGTCGCAAGTGATTGCATTGTTTTGGTTCTCACCATTATCTACTCAGCGGGTTGCAGGGTGTGTCAATCCAACGCGCGCTGAAAAATCCGCCTCAGGATCCAATCTGATCGGTTGATGATGCGCTCTATCTGCTTGATAAATCCGAACACCAGCGCTGCAACCACAGATCTCATGGTGGAATTGGCGCGAGCGGCTGCGGCACCCGGCACGTCCATCTTCGGCAGGACGGCCCGCACAGGCCCGCCTCTCATCATCGACCCGCACGATCTGGATGTTGCAGCGCGCGCGGTTGCAGCACTCGCAGCCCAGATATTCTCCGACGGCGTTATCGTGGCGGCATTCGGTGATCCTGGTGTTGATGAGCTGCGTCAAAGCCTTGGCGTGCCGGTGGTGGGGATCGGTGAAGCGGCAGTTCGCGCAGCCGCAGCGGGCGGGCGGCAGTTCTCAATCGTCACGACCACTCCACTGCTCGAGGGAAGCATCAGGGCGAAGGTTGCAGCGCATGGGTTTGCCAGCCAGTTGGCCAGCATCAGGATATCGCAGCAAGATCCTGTGTCGCTCACGGGTGACCCGGTAGCGCTTCAGGCAGTTCTGCACAGGCTAGCGGACCGCTGTGTTGCCGAAGACGGGGCCGATGCGATCGTCATTGGCGGAGGTCCGCTGGCGGCAGCAGCGCGTGCGATTGCCCAGCTCGCAGACGTCCCGATTATCGAGCCAGTGCCGGCGGCGGTTGCCTGGATGGAACGCCTGACTGCTTAAGACTTGATCACATGTTCAAACTGTTTGAGCCGTTTGAGAGCAGCCGCCCTACTGGACAGGGCTGTGTCATCCGGTCAGTCTCATGTCTGAATTAAGGGATGATCTCAGATATCGCTTTCAACGCACCAAGAAGGACGTAGGGCATGAAGATCTCCAGCCGCGCGATTGCGAGCACAACTTTGGCATTTGTTATGGCGCTGGGAACAGGTACGCCGCTCTCCCATGCCCAGGATGTGCCGAAGTTGAAAGTCATGGGCATGCCGCTTGCCACCGGCAACATCCAAAAGAACCGCGAACAACCGTTCTTCGAAAAGCTGAAGGAGACCACCGGCATCGAAGCCGACTACAAGGTTCTCGACCAAACTGGGATCAAGGAGTTCGAGCAACTGCGCGTTGGCAAGTCGGGCCTGTTCGACATCATCGGACTGCGGCTTGGGCAGGTATCGCGCGATGAGCCGACAATTTTGGGGCTAGACCTGGTGGGGCTCAATACCAATTACGAAACAGCCAAGAAAGTGGTTGCAGCCTATCAAGGTCAAGTCGGCGACCGCCTCGAAAAGCAGTTCGGCATGAAGCTGCTCGGTGTGTGGCCGTTCGGGCCGCAGCTGATTTTCTGCAAACCGGCGATCGCTGGGCTTTCCGACCTCAAGGGCAAGAAGGTTCGCATTCTCGATGGCGTGATGGCCAAGATGATGGAAAAGGTCGGCGCGACACCCGTCACCATGGCGTTCGGCGAAGTGAGCCAGGGTCTATCGCTCGGAACAATCGATTGCGCCGTGACGGGACCAAGTTCGGCCAACTCGGCTGGATGGCCCGAAAGTGCAACGCACGTGTACCCGCTGGCACTCCAAGTTGCGGTGCAAGGATATGCCATTACGCTCTCAGCCTGGAACAAGCTTACGCCGGATCAGCAACAGAAGCTGCAGGCCGCGATTGGCAAATTGACCGATGACATTTGGGTCTATTCGAAGGAGCTGTGGGACGACGGGATGCGCTGCAACGCTGGCCAAGATCCGTGCACGACCGGCAAGAAGTATAAACTGACGACAGTTCCGGTGAAGCCGGAGGACGTCGAGCTTGTCAAAGGCGCGGTCAAGGAGATCTCGTTCCCGGCCTGGGCTGAGAGCTGCGACAAGGTCAATCCTGGTTGTTCCGAGGCTTGGAAAAAAACGGTGGGGCCAATCGTTGGATTGAATTGACGCCGACCGCACTCGATCATGGCAGCACGAGTATCTCGACTTTCACGGTTTCGCCTGGCAGGCTGCCATCGGGGACTACATGAAAAAATTGGAACGCGCTGCTGCGTGGATTTTTGGTTTGGTGTTCCTTGCACTTGCCGCCGGCGTCGCCATCGAGACGATCTCGCGCAAGGTGTTGAACAAGTCTCTCCAGGGCATCGATGAGCTCGGTGGTTACGCGCTCGCCGTTGGGGCAAGTTTGGCGTTCGCCGTCGCCCTGGCAGCGCGGGCACATATTCGAATCGACGTGGTGCATGACCGGCTACCGAAGGCGTTACGTGTCGGCTTAAATTTGTTGGCCACACTCTTACTCGCGTTGTGTGCCCTGGCAGTGTTGTGGATGGCGTGGCTCGCGCTCGCCGACACAATCCAATTTAATGCCACGGCGCAAACGCCTTGGGCAACTCAGCTCAAGTACCCGCAGGGGCTATGGGTGTTGGCGCTAGCCCTGTTCGCGCTCTGTGCCGTTATCGAATGCGTGCGCATCGGTGCGCTGGCAGTCCGTGGTCGCGTTGACGAGATCGACCGCAGCCACGGACCACGTGGCACCAAGGACGAACTCGACGAAGAACTCGCCGACCTCAAAGCGCGCGGCGTTGAACCTGTCGTACTGAAGGCCGGCGGAGCCCAATCATGAGCACGGCAACCGTCGGCTTGGCCGGCTTTTTCGTGATGGTCCTGCTGATGCTGCTGGGCTTACCGATCGCGGCGGTGATGCTGCTGCTCGGTCTGTTCGCTGGTGTGGCAGCATTTGGCTGGGCTTTCTTTGCATCCTCCGCGTCGATCAGCTGGGGGGTGATGAGCGAGAACAATCTGACGTCGATTCCGCTGTTCGTGCTGCTGGGCGAATTTTTGCTGCGCTCTGGCATGGCCGACCGCATGTACACGGTATTTGCAGCCTGGCTCGGCCGGTTGCCGGGTGGCCTCCTTCACACCAATATCGGCTGTTGTGCTTTGTTCGCTGCGACTTCGGGGTCATCCGTCGCCACTGCAGCGACGATCGGCACCGTTGCCCTGCCATCGCTGCGCAAGAACGGCTACCCGATGGCCGATTCGCTCGGCAGTCTCGCGGCTGGCGGGACACTGGGCATCATGATCCCACCATCGATCAACTTCATCATCTATGGTTCGATGACGAATACGTCGGTCGGCAAGCTATTTATTGCCGGGATCATTCCCGGGCTGATGCTCGCTGGATCGTTCATGATCTGGATCGCCCTGAGCAGCATTTTACGTCGCGACAAGGTCGCCGTGATCGATGTGCCGTGGGCTGAGCGTCTTCGGTTGCTGCGGTATTTGCTGGAACCCATTGTCGTATTCGGCGTGGTGATGGGGACACTCTATTCCGGTATCGCCACGGCAACGGAAAGCGCGGCACTAGGGCTCGTGATCGCCTTCGTCTTCATTGTTGCGCAGGGCAAGTTATCTGCGGGCCTACTGGAAACCTGCTTTATCTCCAGCGCCCGCACGACTGGCATGATCCTGCTGATCGTGCTTGGTGCATTCGTGCTCAATCTTGCACTTAGCCTCAGTGGCATCGGGGAGGCTTTGACCCGGTGGGTGACGGGGTTCGGGTTGGGGCGCGTGCAATTGCTCGCGGCACTTATCGTGTTCTATCTCATCCTCGGCATGTTCATGGACACACTGTCAATGATGGTCGCAACTATCCCTCTCGCATTTCCCGTAGTCAGCGCTGTTGGCGTCGACCCGATCTGGTTCGGCGTCTTCATTGTGCTGATGTGTGAACTCGGTCTGATAACGCCGCCTGTGGGTATGAACTTGTTCGTCGTTCAGGGCATTCGAACCGATCCCGGCCCGGTGACGGATGTCATTCGCGGTGCGCTACCCTACGCGATCATTATGATCTTGTTTGCATTGTTGCTGATCGCAATGCCGGCGATTGCAACATGGCTGCCGCAGCTGATGCGAGGCTAGGCGCGCTATGCCAATACGGTCCTTCCCAATTCGCATCGCAGTCGACATCGGAGGCACCTTCACCGATCTGCAGATCCTCGATGAGCGCGATGGACGCATCGTCTCGCATAAGGTGCCAACGACGACGGAAGATCCCTCCCGTGGCTTGATGGAAGGCATTCGCGGAGCGGCCAGCCGATATGGCTTCACGCTCGACGATGTCGGGTATGTGTTGCATGGCACGACCATCGCCACCAATGCGGTACTCGAACGGCGGTTGCCTCGTGGCGCGCTGGTCACTACGCTAGGCTTCGAGGATGTGCTGGAGATCGGGCGTCACAATCGCCGGGACGTGTACGCCGTGTGGCCGCAGCCGCAACCGGTGCTCATTCCGCGTGATCGCCGCCTTGGCCTGAAAGAGCGGATGACCGCCCGAGGCAACGCCGAGATCCCGGTCAGTCCGGTTGACGTTGCGGAAGTGATCACGGCGTTGGGCCGTATGGAGATCGAGGCCGTCGCAATTTGCTTGCTGCACGCTTATGCGAACCCAGCTCACGAGCGATATGTCGCCGGGGCCATTGCCGGCTCGCTGCCTCATTTGACGGTGTCGTGTTCGTCTGAGGTCAGTCCCGAAATCCGGGAATACGAGCGTACCAGCACCACCGTCCTCAACGCTCTCTTACAACCGGTGGTGCGCGGTTACCTCGACCAACTAGGCCGTCGCATGGCGGCCGCACAGTTCAGACCCCGGCTGTTGATCGTGCAGTCGAACGGTGGTGTGTGCAGCCCCGAGACCGCTGCGCGTGAGCCGGTTCGGCTGCTCCTTTCCGGGCCGAGCGGCGGCGCCAAGGCGGCACTTGCCCTGGCCATGCACACGGGCGACCGTTTCGCTGTCGGCGTAGACATGGGCGGTACGAGTTTCGATGTATCGGTGGTGCGTGACGGACGCATTGAGATCGTTACGCAAAGTGAGATCGATCGCCTGCCGGTACGCGTGCCGATGATCGAGATCCGCACCATTGGTGCAGGAGGAGGATCGATCGCCCGCGTTGTCCACGGCCATGTCACCGTCGGGCCCGAGAGCGCCGGCGCATGGCCAGGGCCCGTCTGCTATGGACGCGGCGGGACGGAGCCGACGGTAACCGACGCCAACCTTGTGCTTGGCCGTCTCGATCCGGCGTTCTTTCTTGGCGGTAAAATGGCGCTCGATGTCGGTGCCGCGCGTCAGGCGATGGAGGGGGCCATGGCAACACCACTCGGGTTGGATGTAGACGCAGCTGCTGCCGGGGTTTTGCGAATTACCGACAGTCGTTTAGCTGCTGCGATTCGTGTAAGCCTGTTCGAGAAGGGACTAGACCCGCGCGATTTTACGATGCTGAGTTTCGGCGGCGCTGGGTCGGTGCACGCCTGTGCCGTGGCTGAAGAGTTGTCGATCAAGCGCATTGTATTCCCGATCGATGCCAGCACCTTTTCTGCGCGCGGCATCCTGGATGCGGACATCGAGCACGGGTTTGCGCACTCTGCCGTGCGCCTGTTTGACGAGGCTGCATTGCCGGCTATTGCCGCCATGGCGGCGGAGATGCGGACAGCGGCGCATGCCCGGCTCGAGAGTGACGGTATCGCCATGCCGGACCGTGGCCTTCGGTTCGCTATTGATTTGCGCTATAAGGGGCAGGCATTCGAGTTGACCGTACCCTGGCATCTGGCTGCCTACGACGAGGCTGCGCGCGGCGAGGTGCTTGAACTCTTTCATCAGCAACACGAGCAACGGTTTTCGTACGCAAACCGGGACGACATCGTGGAGATGGTAACCCTCCGGTTAGTCGCGATTGGGCGCCTGTCCCGCCCTTCGGACAAGGCCAAAGAACCGCTAGTTCGTGCCGCACTGCCGGCATCGCGGCGAGTGTTTGCTGCGAGCCGATGGGCCGATGTTCCCGTATGGCGGCGGGAAGCGATCGGCGCAACCGAGACGATCCTTGGACCAGCAATCGTCGAAGAGGACTACACCACTCTCTATTTGGCGCCGCAATGGCGCCTGCGCCGCATAGCGCTCGGGCACCTCGTTGCAAACTTCGAGGGGGTGGAAGCGTGACCACACTCGATGTCATCGAATTGGAAGTTCTGCGTAACGCCTTGACGGCTGCTGCGGCAGACATGGATGTCACGATGTGGCGGACGAGCCGGTCGACGATTGTGCGAGAAATGCTCGATTACTCGACGGCCATCTTTGACGCCGACGGCTACAACGTCGCTCAGTCCGCTCGGATCCCGCAACATCTCAACTCGATGGGATATTGCCTCCGCACGATCGTCGAGCAATTCATTCCGCCGAAGGAGTGGCAAGACGGTGACGTCATTCTCACCAACGATCCCTATTGTGGTGGCCAGCATCTGCCGGATATCGTCGCTTTCCGGCCAGTGTTCCACGATGGTGTGCGCGTCGCAATCGTAGGTACGCTGTGTCACCATCTCGATGTCGGAGGCATGTCGCCGGGCAGTTACGCTGCCGGCGCGACGGAAATCTATCAAGAGGGGTTGAGGATACCTCCAGTGAAACTCTTTGCCGGCGGTGTTCGCAACGACGGGCTCTGGCAAATGATCGGCCAGAACGTGCGGCAGCCGGCCATCGTCATGGGCGACCTACAATCTCAGATAGCATCGCTCGCAGTCGGGGTGCAGGCCATTACTCGGATAGCTGACAAGTATGGCACAGCAACGCTCGCCACCGCGTGTGAGCGGCTCTTGAATGATTCAGAAGTCGCCATGCGCGACGTTATCGCCCGTATGCCCGATGGCATCTATGAGTTCGAGGATTTCCTCGACGACGATGGTATCGATACACAAAAACCCGTGCGCATCCACGCCACGATTACAGTCGAAGGCGATGCGCTGACCGTCGATCTCTCTGGCTCGGCACCCGAGGTCGCGGGTCCAATCAACGCGACGCTTGGGTCTTCGTCATCTGCGGTTTACTTCGCCATTCTGGCCGCCGCGGACCGCTCTATACCCGCCAACGCTGGTTGTTACCGGCCAATTCGCATCGTCGCGCCGGAAGGCCTCATCGTCTCGGCGCGCCACCCTGCACCGGTCGCGCACCGGATTTCGCCGTGCCATGTTCTACTCAATGTGCTGTTCGGTGCGCTGTCGCAGGCGATTCCCGATCGGATGCCAGCGTCGTATTATGGGGTAAGTTACGTGTGCGCGTTCCAGACCCGCCAGGCCGGAGGCGCCCGCAAAGTGCTGGTGGAAATCGAGGTCGGCGGTTGCGGTGCCCACCCTATGGGTGATGGTGCCAGCGCCCACTCTTTCGGCATGCATAACAATGCGTCGATCCCGATCGAGATGATCGAGAGCGATTCGCCTGTCACCATCCTCGGCTACGGTCTCGTACCCGATAGCGGTGGCAGTGGGCGCCATCGCGGCGGACTTGGACTGAGGCGCGAATGGCGGATCGATTCAGATGCCGCCACGTTCACCGCGCAAATGGATCGCTTCAAGTTTCGCCCCAAGGGCTTGATGGGCGGGGGCGATGGCAGCGCTGGCCGGCTCACGCTTATTCGTGATGGGCGGGAGACACCGCTGCATTCCAAGGTGTCGAACATGCAGTTGCGCAAGTCCGACATTATCCGCCTGGAGACGTCCGGTGGTGGCGGGCATGGACCCGCGACAAGACGGTCGGCAAACGCGAATGCGCAAGATGTGACGCTAGGGTTTACAACGTCGCGCACACCCGCGTGAGTTTCGTGCGATGCTTGCAAATGAGGAAAGACTATTCAGATGCTCGATCTTGTGATCACGGGCGGGACCGTTGCCACGGCCAGCGACACTTTCAAATGTGATGTCGGCATTCGAGACGGGCGGGTGGTGGCCCTTGGCGAGGCCTTAGGCGAGGCGCGCGAGGTGATCGACGCGCGCGATCGTCTTGTGCTTCCGGGCGGCATCGACAGCCACGTTCACCTTGCGCAGCCGAGCGGGCCTGGCATCGTCATGGCCGATGATTTCGAGAGCGGGACGCGCTCGGCAGCCTTCGGCGGCAACACGCTGGTGATGCCATTCTGCATGCAGCAGAAGGGCCAAAGTCTGCGACAAGCATTGAAGGACTATCACGCGACCGCTGCCGGCAAGTGCCACATCGACGTGAGTTTTCACCTGATCATTTCGGATCCGACACCCAGTGTGCTCGGCCAGGAATTGCCGGCGCTCGTGGACGACGGTTACACGTCTTTCAAAGTCTTCATGACGTATCAGGACCTGGCTCTATCGGATTACCAGATGCTCGAGGTCTTCACGACCGCGCGCGAAACCGGTGCGCTGGTCATGGTGCATGCCGAGAACTATGACGCGATCCGCTTTCTGACGGACCGGTTGGAGCGAGCCGGAAAAACTGCGCCGAAGTTCCACGCAGCATCACGACCAATACCCGTCGAACGCGAAGCTACACATCGCGCCATTAGTCTTGCGGAGTTGATCGACGTTCCGATCATGGTAGTGCACGTCTCCAATGGTCCGGCCATGGAGGAGATCCGGCGTGCGCAATCGCGCGGCCTGAAAGTGATGGGCGAGACGTGCCCGCAATATCTCGTGCTCACCGAGAAGGATATGGACGGCCTCAACATGGAGGGCGCCAAATACGTGTGCAGCCCGCCACCGCGCGATATCGCAAGCCAGCAAGCGTGTTGGCGCGGGATTGAAACCGGCGTATTCCAGGTCTTCTCGTCGGACCACTGCCCGTTCCGCTACGATGATCCGCAAGGCAAGCTCACACCAAACGGCCGAACAAGTTTCAGATGGGTGCCGAATGGGATTCCCGGGGTTGAGACCCGGTTGCCAATTCTATTCTCGGAGGGCGTCGTCAAAGGGCGGATCACGCTCAATCAGTTCGTCGCGCTGTCGTCGACGAACCACGCGCGTATCTATGGATTGCATCCAACGAAAGGTACGATCGCGATCGGCGCCGACGCCGACATCGTGTTGTGGGACCCGGCGCGTCGCGTAACGATTGCTGCCGCCGATCTCCATCAAGGTTCTGACTACACGCCCTACGAAGGATTGGAAGTGACGGGTTGGCCGCAAACGACGATCGTGCGGGGGCAGGTCGTCGTGCGGGACGGCTTATTGACCGGTGCGACCACCCATGGCCAGCACGTCGCGCGGGAACGGTCCGCCTACGCAAAACCCCGAGCTTGAGGTCACCTGTGCCCCAGAGCACAGCCAACGTGTGTTGTCGCGGCTACCTTGGCCTCGCAACCTCGTATGGAGAAATGACATGGATCGGAAATCTCTTGCAACGGCTGGTGCGCTGCTTTGTGCTGCCGCCTCGACATGCTCGCCGGCGACTGCTTACGCAACGTCTCTGGACTATCAGAAAGGATCGAGTGGATATGGTAGCCGGGGATACACTGGCTACGGCTCTACCTGCAATCACTCGGCCCGGGTCTATTCTTGGAAAGCGCCAAAGGCGCCCGTCATCCAGGAAAGCATCAGGCCCGGAGGCCTCGACAAGGCGCCCTCCACGCCAGATGGGAGCTCCGATCGCGAGGACGCCGATCGCGACCCTTCGATGCGAGACCCCGGCTTCACCGAAGAAGACGAAATCGAAACCGGTTCGCTGTCGCCGCGTCCTGGCGATATCGGCGCTAAAGAGGGACGCCGGTCTAAATCCAGCGCAGCACCAGCGGTCGGTCCAGGCAAAAACGAACGACCTAAACCGGTCTCGGTGACGCCGGCTCCGGCGCAGTCGGGACCACAGCAGCGGATGCAGTCAACGCGGACACCTAGTCCGAAAGGCGAGAATGCGCAGACGGCTGGCGCCAAAATTAGGCCTCAACCCTCCGCGAGCCGAACGGCACAGGCAGCACTACCGGAGGGTTTGCGCTCTCAGACAACAAGTATTTCTCCCGATCAGTTTCTCGAGCGATGCACCAAGGCCGGCGGCGACGCGTCTGGAAACCGCGATCGTGGAACTGCATGCGAGATGCCATCCGGTGAAAATGCCAAATGTATCTGGGCCGAAAAGAGCGGCCATTGGCTAGGCAGTTGCATTGCCCGTGAAGTGAACTGACCATCGATTACGAATGCGACGAGCCGTACGCGCGAGCGTGCGGCTCTCCGTTTTTTGACGGCCTAATGCGGGCGCCATTCAGGTTTTCGGCAGCTGCCTCTTGTTGATCAGCCGTGCCAATGCCAGATCCTCCGGGTGCCGCACCGACAATGCTTCGAGCGCTACTAGACACGAGTGTTCCTTCTCGGAGCCAGCCTTGCCAAGTGCCGATAGATACGCCTCTCGATCGGCTGCTGAGAAACTTTCTGGCCATAATCCGTAAACGGCGATGGGAGCACTGAGACCGCGGAGCTGTAGCTCGCCGAGTGGGCGAACTGCATGCGGCGGCAACAGCGCCGTGGTCCCTGGCCCAATCGCAATGCGCGTGCCCAGGTCGCGAGTCGCAGTCTCCAGCCGTGCCGCAGTATTTATGGCGGACCCATGTGCCGTGTAGTCGAGTTTGCGGCTGCCGCCAACGTCGCCGACAATCGCAGGACCCGTTTCGATCCCGATGCACGTCGCGCCAAACCCGATCGCGGCCGGGCCACTCTCTTTCCGATAAGTCTCGCCGAAGCGCGAAATGGCAACAGCGCAATCGACAGCCTTGGCAGCATGATCGGCTTGGTCGAAAGGAACGTTGAACATTGCGTGCACGGCATCGCCGACAATCTTGTCGATAAGCCCGCCGTGATCGATCACAAGACGTGCGATCCCGTCGAAGTATCCATCCAGAGCCGCGATCAAGGCTTCAGGCTCCGTTCGATCCGCCATCGCGGTGAACCCTTCGATGTCGGTGAACATGGCGGTAACCGGCCGCCGTTCTCCGGCAAGCTTCAGCACCCCGGGTTCCGCGACGAGACGGCGGACCACTGCCGGGGCAAGATGTTGCTCGAAGCGCCTCCGGATGGCGGCCTCTCTCCGGCGGACATCGGACGCAGCCATTAGCATCGCGGTGGCGGAGGCGACGACGACAGCCTCGGCAACAAGCAGCGGATCGACGAGGTAATGAAACCTGATGAACGTTGCCAGCGCGAGGCTGAGCCAAACTCCCACCAGTACGATGGCGATCCCTCCTGCGCGAGCTGGGTGCAAGGACGCTCCGCTCCATGCGGCGGCAGCGGCGGCGGCCAGCGCAGCAATGAGTTCGGCGACCATGATCCAGTGCGGCCGCAATGGAGTAACGCCGGAGAGCATCTGCTGCACGGCGGTGGCCTGTAGCTGCGAAGCAGGCACCAGCATGCCATCGTGAGCAAGACGCAATCCGCCCGCCTCCGGCGCTGAGCTGCCAAGGATTACGATCCGTCCTTGAAGAATGGCCAGTGCCGCAGCGTCTTTCGACAAAAGCCGCGTGGCGGAAACGGTGTCGACGGTGGCTCGCTCCGTGGGCGTTGGAACGAGCCGGAACATTCCATCTTGATCGAGGGGCAATACGGTTGCGCCGATAGCGATCTGGCGCGGGCGTTCGGACAAGATCAGGGTTTGAGCCTGGCGGGCTAAGCGGGCCACTTCGACGGCGAAGCCGGGCACGAGCCGCTGTTCGGCGACAGTGACGATCGGTACGCGGCGCACGACGCCATCAATATCCCCCGGCACGGCGAGCACTCCCAGCCCCGTCGCGCCAGATCGCAAGCTCGCCGACGGTCCGATCAAGCCCGCGGCGTGCCAAAGCCGTTCGGCACTGAAACGGGCGCGGGTTACGATCGGATGCACACCCTCGAAGCCATGCACGACGGTTGGATCCAAAGCGAGCCCAAGTACGATCGATTGTCCGTCAATGGCTGCGGCGAGTGCCCGGTCTCCATCGACGAGGTTTTCGGCGAGCCTGGCCAGCGACTGGTCCCCGGTCTGCGTTGCAAGATATCGGGCGATCGAGGCGGGGGACGAGCCGTCGCTGCCCTCGAACAGGATGTCGATGCCGACGACGATCGGATCAGCACTTCGGATGACGGTAACGAGCTCCGCGATTTTGTCTCGCCGCCAAGGCCACGCGCCGTTGGCAGCCAAAGTCGCCCGATCGATGTCGACGAACACCGGTCGCGGAGAAACCTGGCCGGACATGCGCTCTGCGCCGAGCATCATCACGGTGTCATGACCACGTTCACGGATGGTAATGCCCCACGCCGTCTGGCCCATTGCCCAGGCTGCCGACGTGGCGACGGCGCTCAGCATGGCCACTATGGCCCAACGTGGCACGGTGTACATTTACTGATCGCTTTTCCGCGCGGGTAGTGAAGCGTTATGCCGAGGCGGCGCCAGACAGGGCCGGCACCGCCATCCATCGGGTCGCCATAGCGCGACCCGTTAGCCAAAGATTGAACCATTCCACTGATGATTATCAATAACCACCGGAGCATTCGTAGTACCGGTTCTTCCAGTAGAACGAACCGGAGTGCTTCCATTTCCAGTAGTAGTAGCCGCAGCCTGAGCCATTGTAGGACACATAGCTAGGGCCGTAGTGCTTATAGAAGCCGAAGTGCTTGCCATGGTGACCGTGACGGTGGCCACCTCCGTGCCGCCCACCAGCTTCGACTGCCGTCACAACGCCGGTTGCCAAAATGCCCGCAGCCAAGACGCCTTGTAAGATTTGTTTCTTCATGTCGATGTCCTCGGTTCCTGATGAAACAGCGGCGCACCTAGTTTCTGTTCCGGTTGCCGCATCGCGACTTTCAGCATTTGCTATCGGTCGTCGATGTAGCAATCATGCCGGTAACGATGGGGACCGGCAGTGTCGTGCAGCACAGGGGCTGCAGAAAAAATTATTGGGACCAAAAAATCCTGCGTCACTCGTCTTCGCTCTCGAGCAATTCCGTGAGACCGGTGGGATCGGTGACAATCAGGTGTTGCTTGTCGAGGGATACGAGCCCGCGATCGCGGAGATCATTGAGCTGACGGTTTGTATTTTCGCGCGATAGGCCGGCATAGGTTGCAAGCTCGGTCTGCGACAGCCGGAGATCAATACGTGTTTGACCATCTACGACCCGGCCATGGTGCTGAGCCAGGCGAAGGAGAGCGGCCGCGACCCTGCGTGACATGACGAGTGACGACGCCTCGACGATCGCGGATGCATGCCGGAGCTTCTCGCACAAAACACAGATAATCCCGATCAGAGCGTCGGGATGGCTTTTCAGCACTGGCAACAGGTCTCGCCGGTTGAGGAAGAGGACTTCGGTATCTTCCATGGCGATAGCATCGGCTGTGCGCTCGCCACCGTCGAACACGGCAAGCTCACCGATCATCCCGCCGACGCCGAGAAAGTTGAACGTGATGTCGCGCGCCTCGACCGTGACTACGGCAATCTTGACGCGACCCGAGATGACCACCGCCAGTGAGTCGCCGCGTTCACCTCGTCGAAGGATTACGCTGCCGCGCCCAAAACGGTGTACGCGGGCATATTTGGCAAGCTGCTCGATCTTCTCACGTGGCAGTCCGCGCAGCATGCTGCTGGCAGCTAGCAGATCGATGACGGTATGTTCGGGTGCCGCCATTATTCGACAAGCGCAAAGGCGCGGCGGATCGCCGAGGGACGCCAGCGGGCTGCGCGCAGTGGCGGCGCGCCAGGTGTCCGGATGGTGGTGCCCAGCCCATCGACCAGGCGCACATTTCGTCCTGCCGCTGTAACAACGACCTCGCCGTGATCTACGAAAACTCCGAATCCGCGACGAGTAGGACCAGCGAAAAATCGCGTGCCGCGAACCGCCAGCAGTCCATATGGACTGCGCAAGTAAGTCTCGCCCTTGATGCCTGCCGATGGACGGTCGAACAGTAACGCACCATCTTCAAGCTCCAATTCGCCGCCGGCGTCAGCGATGTGACGATCGATGCGCACCCTGGTGGCAGCGCCGAGCTTGAGAGAGGTCTGCGCGCCAAGCTGCATCGCGAGACGGGAACGCGCCTGGGTCGCTACCAGATCGCCCAGAAAAATGGCATCGGCAAGCAGCAATTTCCTGCCAAGCCCACTGTGTTCGGCAGTTGCCTGGCCCTGTAAAGCGCTTACGGCGCCTACGCTTTCTGACGGCGCAGCATGTGCAGGTTGCGCAGGTGGGAACGCTAAGCCTAGAGCGGCGCCCGCGATCATATGACGTCGATTGATCATCATGTGACGAACCTTCTAGAAGCGTTTTCGTCAAACCGGCTAACCGGCAAGGGGCTCATGTCTGTAGGGGTACCGAGAGGCCTAAGACAATGGCAACACGGGGACCGCTGACTTGGCTTTATGCGCGAAGCAGGTCGAACCGCATCGTTCTATCCGGTCGCAAGTTTGCCACATCACTGGACTGCTTGGCTAGCATCGCGCGTAAGTGTGACGTTGTGTTGGAAGGCACAGACGAATTTCCCAGCCTCATCGTGTTCGGTAACAATGCGCTCGCAGCGAGCGTCAGCATCGAGGCTGGATGCTTGGCATGGCGATAAAACTACCGGTCGAACCATGCCAGAAACCAACGAGCTTCACGTATCCTGCTGGCAATGAGTCCCTGGACCGACCGCTTGCAACCCGTCTGGCGGTGCTTCAGGATCGGGCACAGCTTAAGGGATACAGGTTCGGCTCATGTTATCCATCGACCCGCTTCTCCAGTCTTTCACGCTAAAGCATCTCACGCTGCGTAATCGCTTGATGTCGACGGCGCACGAGCCAGCTTACACCGACGATGGCATGCCGAAGGACCGCTACCGGCTGTATCATGCCGAGAAGGCAAAGGGCGGCATTGGGCTAACGATGATCGGCGGTTCGGCGGTCGTAGCGCCGGACAGCCCGCAGGCGTTCGGAAATATTCTACTTTATAAAGATGAAGTCGTGCGTTGGCTGAAGGAGCTGGCGGACGACGTACATGAGAACGGCGCAGCCGTGATGATCCAAATTACACACTTGGGTCGCCGTACTTCCTGGGCGAAGGATGACTGGTTGCCGATCATCGCACCCTCGAACGTGCGTGAGCCGGCCCATCGCGCCTTCCCCAAGATCATGGAAGACTGGGACATTCGCCGCACGATAGAGGCCTACGCGGATGCAGCCGAGCGCGTACAGGCGGGTGGTCTCGATGGTTTCGAAATCGAGTGTTACGGCCACCTGATCGATCAGTTCTGGTCTCCCGCCACCAACAAGCGCACTGACGATTACGGTGGCACTCTCGATAACCGGCTGCGATTTGCCTACGAGGTGCTACGCGCCATTCGCAAACGTGTCGGTCCCCACTTCATCGTCGGCACGCGCATGGTGTGCGACGAGCAGTGGGAGCGAGGGATTTCGAAGCAAGAGGGCTTGGAAATCGCGCGAAGGCTGGTCGCGTCTGGCCTGATCGACTTCGTCAACGTCATTCGCGGCCACATCGACACCGACGAAGCGTTGTCGCGCGTCATCCCAGGCATGGGGGAACGTTCTGCGCCGCACCTCGAGTTCGCCGGCGAGGTCAAAGCCGTGACGCGGGTGCCGACGTTCCATGCCGCGCGCATTCAGGATGTCGCCACCGCGCGCTACGCCATCGAGAGCGGCAAGCTCGATCTTGTTGGCATGACGCGTGCGCACATGGCCGATCCACATATCGTGCGTAAGATCATTGAGAAGCGCGAGCACGAGATCCGCCCGTGCGTCGGCATGGGTTACTGCATCGATAGCATCTATTCGGGTCAGGCGCTGTGCGTACATAACCCGGCGACGGGGCGCGAAAGCACGATGCCGCATATCATCGCGCGCTCAGAAGGTCTGACGCGAAAGGTTGTGATCGTGGGCGCCGGCCCGGCCGGGCTGGAGGCCGGTCGAGTTTGTGGTGAGCGTGGCCACTCGGTGGTGCTGATGGAAGCTGGTAGCCAGGTAGGTGGCCAGATCCGAATTGCGGCTGGTCTGTCTCGGCGCAGGGAGATCATGGGCATTGTCGACTGGCGTGCGGCCCAGTGCGCGAAGCTCGGCGTTTCGGTGCGTCTGAACACCTACGCCGAGGCGGCCGATGTTCTTGCCGAACATCCCGATATCGTGGTCGTTGCGACCGGTGGCGTGCCGAACACGTCGTTTCTCGATGCTGGCGCGGAATTAGTCACCACGAGCTGGGATTTGCTGACCGGCGCCGCCAGCGTTGCGGAAAACGTCATCGTCTACGATGACAATGGCGCGCATCCGGGCGTCAGCGCGGCGGAGTTTGCGGCACGGTCCGGCGCTAAGGTTGAAATCGTCACGCCAGAACGGACCATCGCGCCGGACATTGGCGCGACGAGCTATCCACCTTATCTGCGTGCCTTCTCACAATTCGGCGTAACGACCACTTTGCACCTCAGGCTCGAACGCGTGCGCCGCGAGGGCAACACGTTGATTGCTACGTTCAATGACGACTATGGCAATCGGAAGGTAGAAAAATCTGCCGACCAAGTCGTAGTCGAGCATGGCACTGTCCCGGTAGACGATCTGTACATGGCGCTGAAAGCTGGCTCGCGGAATTTAGGAGAAGTCGACTACAAAGCGCTTATCCACAACCGCGCGCAGACGATCACGCGCAACGCGAACGGCACCTACCAGCTATTTCGCATCGGCGATGCCGTCTCATCCCGCAACATCCATGCAGCCATCTACGATGCGCTTCGGTTGGCCAAGGATTTTTAATCCGTCCTCGCCTCGCGCTCATAACTGACCGTCGTTGCCCCAGCTTTCCAGCAGAGCCAGGTAGGTAGGGTCTTGATAGCGCGTCAGGGCGAAGGCTGGGGCGTAGGCAGGCAGCTCTGCCCCCAGAACGTGCCGCGCAACAAGGTCTCCGCCAGCGCATGATGCCATGATCCCGAAACCGGAATAGGCACCGGAAATGAAGACACCCTCGACGGCAGTAGGACCGATCAGCGGCCGGTTTTCACGGGTCCTGATGTAGTAGCCACCGTCGACGTAGGGGCGAACGCCGCGATCAATGTACGCCTGTAAGGCCGGCACCATTGTCGACATGCCGCGCAGCGCGATCTCGGCGTAGTGCTCCTCTTCGGGCAGAGGGAAGATGATGTCGGTCGCGCGGTTCTCGTAGTTGAAGAGGACAAGTAAGGTCGAGCCCGAACCGGTGCCGTCAGGACGCCCATGCACGCCGGCTGGGAATGGCTCGGTTAGCCAGCGTGTGGCGTCGTCTGCTGCCAGTTCCGTGTTCTCATCATCCGTCCATGGCAAGCGCTGCCCGTCGAGCCAGATCATCATTGGCGCGGTTCGCGGTATGATGCCCTGCGTATCGGAAATGCTGATCTTGAAGTGGCGCTCGCCGGCGATGGGTAGGTCGATCCCCAATTCGGCGGCCGTCGATTTCAGCATCGGGCCGGCGGCAAGCACGAGATGGGTCGCAGCGAGTGTCTGGCGCTGACCGGCCTGCTCGATATGTACCGCGCTCACGCGACCACCTTCGATATCCGCGCCGGCCATTCGACCTCGAACCAGCTGGACGCCGCGTTCGCGCGCCGCCTCCAGCATGACCATGCCGAGTTGCTGGGCGCTGAGCCAGCCGGCGCGGCGGGCATGGGCGACGACTTTCGTTTTCTCCGACAGATAGGGAAAATGCCGCCGAATGAGGCTGCCGTCTGTGATGATGTCGGCGCCGGTGAGTGCAAACTCGAACCCACTCTCCGGCGAGGGCACGTAGGTATCGGCAGCGGTATCGTGCTGCCTCACTGGACCTGCGCCATGCGTCTGCGCAAGCATGGCCATCTCATGCAGCCACGTGACCTTGTCCGGCTCCGCGCTCGCAAAGACATAGCCGCGACGGTTGAGATTGAAGCGATTGCCGGTATCGCGCGCGAGCCCTTCGATGAGATCGATGCTGTGGTCCATGAACTTCGTCATCGCGCCATCGGGCCCCGGCCACCAGTTGCGATAGCATTCCGTCGATTTGTCGGAGGTGAGCGACAGTGGGTTGCCTGCTTCGACCAGCACAACGTTTTCACAACCGTGCACCACGGCAAGGTGATAGGCGGCCGAGATGCCAGCGATCCCTGCTCCGCAGACAACAATGCGTCCGGTCGATTGGGCCATGCGTGTCATACTTTCTATGCTGTTTATTGCGGCGAAGTATCGATCCGTGCTGATCGGCAAATGTAAGCCAGCACCGGCCGAGGGTCTACCTGCAAGGCTGGTTGCCTGTGTACGATCGTCGAAGCTCCATGCTAGTCTGACTGAGGATCGAGACACTTAGAGGCGGGCCGTGCGGTGTTTCAGCTGCCATGCGACGATACCCAGCAGTGCGAAGTTCTGTGACCAATGCGGTCACGCGCAGCTGCGAACCTGCGCTGCGTGCGGTCACGCCATTTCCGCGAACGCGAGATTTTGTTCCGAGTGTGGTGCCAGCATCGCGAAGGCAGCATCCGCAACGCATGCCGATCCTGAACCGAGTACAACCGGGGTTGAAACTGCCGGGCCGGAATCTGCTGCCGAGCGACGTCAGATAACGGTTCTGTTTTGTGACATGGTCGGGTCAAGCGCCTTGGCCGCCAAGCTCGACCCCGAAGACAACCGCGAGGTGGTGAGCCTCTTCCAAGCGTGTTGCGCCGCGGAGATCCAACGCCTCGATGGCACCGTCGCGCAGTTTCTAGGTGACGGTGTCCTCGCCTATTTCGGTTATCCCAAAGCGCACGAGGACGACGCGGAAAGGTCCGTCAGCGCTGGGCTCGCGTTGATCAAAGCCCTGGAAAAAACGAGGCCTGCACCTGATGTCGAGCTGCAGGTACGCATCGGCATTGCCACCGGCTTGGTCGTGGTCGGCGATCTCGTGCGCGGTATGGTCATGCAAGAAAACGTTGCGATCGGCATGACAACCAATCTTGCCGCGCGACTGCAGGCAGTCGCCGAGCCCAACACGATCGTAATTGCACCGCAGACGTATCAGCTGGTGGCAGCAACCTTCGAGTGTCGTGATCTAGGGCCTCAAAAGTTCAAGGGCTTCGACGAGCCGGTGCGTGTTCATCAGGTGCTGCGGGCGAGCGAGATCGAAAGCCGGTTCGAGGCCCGGCATAGATCCGGACTAGCGCCACTGCGTGGGCGCGGCGAGGATCTGGAGCTCATGTTGCGCAGATGGGAGCAGGCCAAGCGTGGGGAAGGCCGCGTCGTGCTGTTGTCCGGCGAGGCTGGCATCGGTAAGTCCCGGCTCATGCGGGCATTCGAGGAACGGCTGGCGGGCGAGCCGCACTTGCGGGTCAACTTCCATTGTTCCCCGCATCATCGTGACAGTGCGCTCCATCCCATCATCGGGCAGTTGCAGCGCGCAGCGAGCATCGGTCAGGACGACAGTGTGCAGACGAAACTCGACAAGCTCCAGGCCCTGCTCACCGGATCGAGCGACCAGCTCACCGAGGACTTGGCCGTTTTCTCTACACTGCTTTCGATCCCGGCCGGCGATCGCCGCGCGTTGCCAAGTCTGACGCCGCAACAGTTCAAGGAACGGTCGCTCAGTGGATTGATGGCCCTCGTGCGTGAAGCGGCCAGCCGCCAACCCGTAATGATGGTGATCGAGGATCTGCATTGGGTCGACGCCACAACATTGGAGTTTTTTAGCCGGGTGGTCGCGCAAGCACCTAACCTGCCCATCTTCGTGCTGGCGACCGCACGCCGCGAATTTACGCCACCCTGGCCAGACGAACAGCATGTGTCGACGGTGATGCTTACCCGGCTCGGGCGCCTCGATGCGCAAACCTTGATAGCCGACGTGACGGGTGGCAAGCCGCTGCCGGACGAAGTCCTCGAGCACATCGTCAATCGGACCGACGGGGTGCCATTATTCGTCGAGGAGCTAACCAAGGCAGTGCTGGAGAGCGGGCTGCTGCGCGAAGCCAAAAATTGTTACGAGCTGACCGGCCCTCTGCCGCCTTTGTCATTGTCGATCCCCTCGACCTTGCATGCGTCGCTTCTTGCGCGGCTGGACAGGCTGGCGGTGGTGAAGGACGTGGCCCAAATCGCCGCAACGATAGGCCGGGAATTCTCCTACCAATTGATCGCGGCCGTGGCAGGTTTACCCGAAACGGATCTGCGTCTTGCGCTTGAGCAATTGACGCGCGCCGAGTTGGTGTTTCAACGCGGCGCCATCCCGGATGCCACGTTCATTTTTAAGCATGCACTGGTACATGACACTGCATATGCCAGTCTCGTGCGGGGCAGACGCCAACAGCTTCATGGCCAGATTGTCCGCGCCATCGAGACGCAAAAGTCCAACCTTGGGACCGATGACCCGGCCCTGTTGGCGCACCACTACTTTGGAGCGGCGGAATTCCGCAAAGCGATAGGGGCGTGGACTTCCGCCGCCGAGCGAGCCGTAGCACGCTCTGCTCTCGTCGAAGCCGCAAATTTAATCCAGCGGGCAGTCGACGCGCTTAAGCACCTGGGCGATGGTCCGGAACGGCAGCAGCTCGAATTGGATCTGACGCTCAAACTAGCGACCGTGTTGCGCTCGGCCCATGGCTATGCTGCGCCGGTAGCTGAGGAGAAATATCTGCGGGCGCGGGAGTTGTGTCATCAGCTGTCGGATTCCGACAAGCGGTTCAGTATAGAGTGGGGGCTGTTCCAATGCTATTTCGTCAAGGGTGACATGAAGGCCGCAGGCGATATTGCGAGAGACCTCTTCGGTCATGCTCAAATGCATCCGGCTCGCCCTTTGGTCGATGCCCGGCTGGCCGAGGGGATGGTGCAATATCAGCTGGGTGATCTCAAGGGTGCGAGAAAAGCATTCGAGGTAGCGGTGGCGCTGACCAAGCCCGAGGCCGATGAGCCGCACTTCTTCTCGCACGGCCAAAATCCGGGAATTTTTTGTGCTTCTTACCTAGCCCGCACGCTCTGGCTTCTTGGCTATCCGGACCAAGCAAAGGCGATAGTCGAGCGAAACGTGACGACTGCGCGGGCCCGCATGCATGATGCGGCGCACCTGCACAGCTATGTGAACGCGCTCACCAGTGCGGTCGGGATCTACTCGAGCCGCCGCGAGCCTGCTGTCGTTAAGCAATTGAGCGAAATGCTCGTGACCATCGCTCGTCGCTATCATTATAATTACTACGAAGTCTTAGCGGTCTTCGATTTGGCCTGGGCCGTCAGTGCCGAAGGAGATCCCACGAGCGGGATTACCCAAATGCAGCAGAGCCTTGCTGCCCTCGAAAAGACGGGTACCGTCAACATCCTGCCGGGCTACTACGCGCGTCTCGCAGAGCGTCTCGCCGGCACCGGCCGGCGGCACGAAGCTATGGAGGCGCTGGAGCGTGCGCAACATCCGCTTGGAACGCGGATTTGGGATGCTGAGATCGATAGGATCAACGGCGAGCTGTTGGTGTCAATGCCGGGGCAGTCCTCGGCTGCGACAGCGGCGTTTGAATCAGGAATCGAAGTTTCGCGGCGGCAGCATTGCCGCTCGTTAGAACTCAGAGTGGCTACCAGCTACGCTCGATTTCTACATTCACTTGGACGATCTCGGGATGGTCGTGAGCTGCTCGATAACTGCTTCCGCAGCTTTGAGGAGGGACTGGACACCAAAGACCTGTTGGATGCTCGCTCTCTCCTGGGCGAATTGAGGAAAGCGACGTAGGGGCCGGATGGCGCCAAGGCAAATCGCAACACAAGCTGAAAAATTTATACTTTAATGTGAGAGGGTAAGATGTCTGATTTATTTCAATCTAATCCCGTCGCGAAGGGGCCGATACCGTATTGCCTCGGTCAAATGTCTATTCGGCCGAACGCACGAGCGCTGCTCGAAGAGCTCCGTAGCGGTATCGAAAGCGCGCATAGCAACGACTTTCGCGAGCTGGCGGCAGCTTTCGACAAGTACTTGTTTCAACCAACCAATTTTGGTGCAGAGAAAGGTACCCAGGCCACAGCATTGCTGCAGAAAAACTGGTTCGACGCGAGGTCGCCCGATGCATTTTTTCCGGCCTTTCAGCCAATCGCCCCGCTCTATGCCGCAGGCGTTCTCAAGACATTGGAGCTATCGCTCAACGGGAGGCCGGCGCCGTTGCCGATCGATGCGTGGTGGGTTTTGGGCTACGCCCAAGTCGAGTTGATCAACCTCGTCACCGCCCGACAAGTGACGCTCTTGATCACCACCCCCTACCCGCCAATAATTGTAATGAAAATGCTGCTGCCCGATTTCACTGAAGTGTGGACGACGGGGCGCGGGATCAGCACCAGGAAACTCTGAAGCATTCGGGCTATGATGCACCCGCCATATTCATCCGGCGGCGTTGTAATTAGGAAAAAACAATTGCTGCCCGTCCAATTTGTATGACCCGATGGCGTTCTGGCCATCGGCCGACGTGATCCAGTCGATGAACTGCTGGCCGAGGTTCTTCTTGACCTGAGGATGCTTGGACGGATGAACCAGCATGATGCCGTATTGATTAAACAGCGATTTATCGCCTTCAACCGCGATTGCAAGTGCGTCCTTGTTTTTGAAACTTATCCAAGTACCACGATCTGAAAGCACGTAAGCTTCCATCGCGGCTGCGGTGTTCAATGCCGCGCCCATACCCTGGCCGATCTCGCGGTACCAAGCGGGTTTGGTGACGTGCGGCGCGAGGCCGGCAGCGTTCCACAGGGCGAGTTCGGCTGAATGGGTGCCGCTCTTGTCGCCGCGTGAGACGAACGCATTGCCTGCGGTATGGATGGTCTTGAGCGCGACGAGAATGTCAGTGCCGCCGTTGATCCTTGCTGGGTCCGCTTTCGGCCCGACCAGCACGAAGTCGTTGTACATGACGTCGAGGCGCTGAACGCCAAAACCATCGGCGACAAACTTGTCCTCCTGTGCTTTGGCATGCACGAACACGACATCGGCGTCGCCGCGACGGCCGGTGTCGAGCGCCTGCCCCGTGCCTTGCGCGACGACCTTCACGTCGATTCCGGTCTTGGCCTTGAATAGCGGTAGGATGTGACCGAACAGACCGCTGTCCTGCGTCGAAGTCGTGGAAGCGACGACGATCGATTTGTCCTGTGCCACGGCGACTGCAGGGGCAAGCAAGAGCGAGATGGCAAGGCAGAAATGTTTGAACTTCATAGTTTGGCTCCGGACAGGTTACAAAACGAGGTCGCCTGCGAGGAACCTGCGTGCGGCCCCGCTTTCGGGACGAGTAAAGAAGCTGGCGGCAGTTGCATGCTCGACAACGCGCCCTTTCACAAGGAACACGACATCGCCGGCAAGACGGCGGGCTTGGCCAAGATCGTGCGTTGCAAAGATGATTTTGGTACCTGCGTTGGCGATGGCTGCTATCAAGTCTTCGACGATCTTGGTTTGGGCAGGATCGAGACTAGCGGTAGCTTCATCAAGGAGGAGCAGACGCGGTCGACGCGCAAGCGCGCGAGCAATTGCAAGACGCTGCTGTTCACCGCCGGATAGCCGGCGCGCGGGCCGATCCGCGAGGCTTAACAATCCCACCTGATCGAGTAGTGCCGCTATCGCGCTGCGCTCTGCCGGATAGCCGGCCGCCGCCAGCCCAAACGCCACGTTCCCAGCGACCGTCCGGCGCAGCATGACCGGCTTCTGAAACACGATTGCGCGCGTCGCGTCCTCGCTGGCAATCTGTCCGCTCGAAGGCTCGACGAGACCCATGATGGCGCGCAGGAGAGTCGTCTTGCCCGAGCCGTTCGGCCCGATCAATGCTGTAGGTGCGCCGCGATGCAGGGCTACAGACACGCCGTCGAGTATCGTCGTTTCGCCCGCGCGAACGATAATATTGCAGAGCCGCACCAAGGGGGCCGCGGTTTCAAGATCATCCCGCATGGCGCTCGGACCATTGCCGGACGGCCCACGCGATCGCATTGACTGTCATGATGATGACGATCAGCACGAGCCCAAGGCCGAGCGCGAGCGGGAGATTGCCTTTGGAAGTTTCTAGCGCAATCGATGTCGTCATCACGCGTGTAAATCCGTCGATGTTGCCGCCAACAATCATGACCGCACCGACTTCGGCCGCGGCACGGCCGAACCCGGCCAACAGGATCGTCACCAGCGTAAAGCGCGCATCCCGAAGCAAGGCCCCAACTCGGCGCACGGGCGGAACCTGCATCGCGGTAAACTCGTCGCGATATTCACCCCACAGATCCTCGATCACCTGCCGGGTCAACGCTGCGATAATGGGCGTAATCAGCACAGCCTGCGCGATGATCATGGCTTTCGTCGTGAACAGCAGGCCAAGAAATCCGAGCGGGCCTGTTTGCGATAGTGCAAGAAAGACGAGCAGACCGACCACGACCGGCGGTAGCCCCGTTAGTCCGTTCAAGGCGACGATGACCGCGTGACGGCCTCGAAAGCGAGTTAGCGCGACGATCGCACCTAGCGGCAACCCGACGAGGCCCGCGAGCAGCGTCGCCGACATCGTGACTACCAGCGAGAGACGCACGATCGCATACAGCGCCGGGTCGCCAGACAGAACCAGGGATAAGGCGTTGGGTGCATCCAAGGGCTATGCTCGCAGGAAGACATTGACCTGCCGCTTGTCTCGTGTTTTCTTCAAAGCTGTCAACAGAAAGAAAAATCACGTAAATATGCAGCTAGATGCAGGCCTACAGCTATTGAACACGGCTGAGGCGGCCGGCTACCTCCGCATCAAAGAGCGCAAGCTTTACGAGCTGGTCGCCAATGACGCGATCCCGTGCACGAAGGTGACCGGCAAGTGGCTCTTCCCGCGTGCGGACCTGGACCGCTGGTTGCTCGCCGGAATGGCCCGCCCTCTCGGAGTGATCCCGGCCGAGCCACCGCCTATCGTCGGCGGCAGTCATGATCCTCTGCTGCAATGGGCGCTGGTCGAAAGCCGCGCCGGACTGGCGATCCTCCCCGAAGGCAGCGAGAGCGGCTATCGCCGGTTTTTGAAAGGCGAGGTGATGGCGGTTGCCCTCCACTTCCACGCTCTCGACGACCTGGGTAGGGACGCCAACGTCGATGCCGTGTCGAAGGAGCCGGCGCTCTATGACGCCGTGCTCGTGCATTTCTGTTCACGCGATCAAGGCCTGCTCGTAGCGAAGGGCAATCCGCTGCGACTGGCGGGCGTGCCGGATCTTCGAAACAAAAAGCTGCGCGTGGCGGTCCGGCCGGAAGGCGCGGGCGCACATCAGCTGCTGCTTGCTCTGCTCCGGCGAGAAGGGCTTTCGATGCGCGACCTTGGCAAACAGTTGCTAGCGTCGACCGGCCCAGACGTCGCACAAGCAATCCGCGCCGGTCATGCAGACGCCGGAGTTGCCACGCGTGCGGTTGCGGCGGCTGCCGGTCTGGACTTCGTGCCGCTTGTCACCGAGCGCTTCGATATCCTCATGCGTCAGCGCGATAGCTACCGCCAGCCGCTGCAGACCTTCCTCCAAATCCTTGCGAAGCCGGTATTCGCCACTCGCGCAGCTGAACTTGGTGGCCTCGACGTCTCGCAAGCCGGGAACGTGCGCTGGGCGCCGTGATAAACCGTTCATTGTCGTTCTCTCACCCCGGCCACCTTTCAGGTTAGCGTCGCCGGCGAATAGAGCCATGAGCGCAATCTGGCGACAAGCTCGACCCCAGCTTAGTTCAACCGGGCAGCACGCGTTCGACAATGGCGCGGGCATCGGCCCCGTGGAGACTTTGGCCGTAGGTCTGCCGGCCCGACGCATCAAAGCGCGTCGCGAGAAAAGCATCGGCGACTGCAAGTGGTGCATGTGCGCGCAGAAGGTTACCCGCTGCCAACAGCGCCAGCGCTTCAGTAAGCTCCCTGCCGCGGCGTTCTAGGCGCTCGGGCTCGCGCAGCATTCCTTCGATACGCGCGTGCTGCCGGATGAGCGAAGGTTGTCCCGCAGCCGCCGATCCGAGTTCCGCCATCACGCTCTGGATGGTCTTTGGCTGACGCTGAATAACACGCAACAAATCGAGTACCATAACGTTGCCAGAGCCTTCCCAAATCGCGTTAACCGGCAACTCGCGATAAATCCGTGCGGCAATACCTTCCTCGACGTAGCCATTACCGCCAAGGCACTCCATTGCCTCATAGGCGAGCGCCGGACCGGTCTTGCACACCCAGTATTTCGTGACAGGCGTCATCAACCGGCGCCACGCCGCCTCACGCGGATCGGACGCCCGATCGAAACTGCGCGCAAGCCGCAACGATAGCGCCGTTGCCGCCTCCACGTCGAGCGCGAGATCGGCCAGCACCTGGGTCATCACTGGTTGGTCGGCAAGCGCTTTCTGGAATACCGTTCGGTGCCGGCAATGATGCACGGCATTGGCGAGCGCGAGCCGCATCAGGCCGGCCGATCCCACAGCACAATCCAGACGCGTGCACGTGACCATCTCGATGATGGCCGGAACGCCGCGCCCCTCCTCGCCGATCAGCCACGCGTGGGCTGCCTGAAACTCCACTTCGGCCGATGCGTTCGAGCGATTCCCGAGCTTGTCCTTCAAACGCTGAAAGCGCAGCGCATTGATCGTGCCATCCGGCAGGACGCGGGGCATCAGAAAGCAAGAGAGCCCGCCCGGCGCCTGGGCCAGCACCAAGAACGCATCGCACATTGGCGCCGACATGAACCACTTGTGGCCGGTAACGAGATATTCGCCACCAGAGCCGCCACTCCCGGCTGCGCTTGCTGTCGTGGTGTTGGCCTGCACGTCGGTGCCGCCTTGCTTCTCCGTCATGCCCATGCCGATGGTCACGCCGCGTTTGGACCTCACCGGCTTCAAGGCCCTGTCGTAATCGCGGCTGAGGATCTTGGGAAGCCAGGCATTTGCGAGCGACGGCTCCAAGAGCAGGGTCGGCACTGAGGCGTTCGTCATGGTGATGGGGCACTGGTGGCCAGCTTCCATCTGAATGGCCATGTAGGTCCCTGCCGAGCGAACCACATTTGCACCTGCAAGCGGAAGGCTGCCCGGTGCAGCGAGATGATCCCAAGCCGAACATTGCAAGCCTGCGCTTATGCTCAACCTCATGCACGCGTGGTAAGCCGGATGGAATTCGACGATGTCGAGTCGGTGGCCCTTGCTGTCGAACGGCTTGAGCCGCGGTGTCCACTCATTGGCGAGCCGGCCTTGTTCGAATGCCTTTGCGCTACCGCATTGGGCACCTAACAAGTCGAGGTCTTCGCACACGTGGCTGCCACCTTCTCGTTCGACAGCATCCAGGAGTGCACGGTCGGACGTGAACAGGTTCACTCCCTCGAAGGGCGGACTTTGGTTCGACACTTTGTGCGTGACAAAACGGTTATCCATCTCGCGGCCTCATTTAGGACGAGTAACTTGCACGTGTTGCAATCGGCAATACTGTTCAAATTCGTACGGAAATTTCCTGTCAACTTGAGATGCGTCAATTCCGGGTGGAAGTGAGGTGATAGTATTGTATAGGTACTATATCTTCGAATTCTGATTTCAGTGTGGGAGGCGTTTTGCCATGTTTGCTCCTCTGAAACGCATCTTCGATGTTGTCGTGAAGACCGGAAATCTGCAGGTGATCGACAGCAACGGACACCATCATGAATTCGGCGACCACAAAGGACCAAGTGTCGTCGTACGTTTCTCCGATCGCCGCCTGGAGAGAAGTTTAGCGTTCAATCCGCAACTGGCTCTTGGCGAAGCCTACATGCAAGGGCGACTTGTGGTCGAGACGGGCAAGATCTACGACTTTCTCGACCTCATGCTTCGCAATGCCGAGCAGCAGAGCTTCCCGCGCTGGATGTCCGCGGCCGATAATTTCAGACGGCTTTCGAAGCGCTTGCAGCAATATAACCATGCATTGCGTGCACGCGCCAATGTCGCTCATCACTACGATATCAATGGAACCATCTATGATCTCTTCCTCGATAACGACCGCCAGTACTCTTGCGCCTACTTCCACGACACCCACGACCTCGAGGAGGCGCAGCGTGCCAAGAAACGTCACATCGCCGCGAAGCTCGCGCTCGATCAGGACCACCGCGTTCTCGACATCGGCTCGGGCTGGGGCGGCCTCGGACTATACCTTGCCAGCGTCGCCGATGTGGACGTAACAGGCATCACGCTCTCGGCCGAACAATTGCGGGTTGCCCGCGCACGGGCGGAAAACTCTAGCGTGCCGCGCCGAGTCCGCTTCGAGATGCAGGACTATCGCCACGTCGCTGGGCACTTCGATCGGATCGTGTCGGTCGGCATGTTCGAACATGTCGGCGTCAACCACTATCAGACGTACTTCGACAAGATCGCAGCACTTCTCAACGAAGATGGCGTCGCACTGGTTCATTCGATCGGCCGTTTCGACACACCGACGATCACCAATCCGTTCATCGCCAAGTATATCTTTCCTGGCGGCTACATCCCATCGCTCAGCGAGGTGTTGCCGGCCATCGAGCGTTCCGGGCTTGTCGTGGGCGACATCGAAATTCTGCGGCTGCATTACGCTGAGACACTAACGCATTGGCGCACACGCTTCGACGACAATCGCGGCAAGGCTGCAGCGCTGCTAGGCGAGGAGTTCTGTCGCATGTGGGAGTTCTATCTCGCCTCTTCTGAAACGGCTTTCCGCTATCAGGACCTCATGGTGTTCCAGATCCAGCTGGCCAAGCATCAGCATACGCTGCCTCTGACGCGCGACTATATGTTCGACGAAGAGCGGCGGCTGGCTGAACGCGAGCGGCCAGCGCAAAGGCAGGAATACGCGGCCTAGAGCGGTTGATCCAGATCAACGAGAGGGCAGGCCGCCTCATTCAGCCAATAGCTTAATCCCTATAGATGAAACTGATCAATCACTCGCAGAGGAAGTCATGTTGAAACTTATCAGCGCAACGCCCAGTCCTTACGCGCGCAAGATCCGCATTGCGCTTGCGGAGAAAGGCTTGGCCTTCGAACTCGTGACCGAGGTGCCCTGGGATAAGACGACCGCGACGCCCAAATATAACCCGCTCGAAAAACTACCGATTCTCATCCTGGACGACGGTTCGAGCATCTATGAGTCAAGTTTCATTCTCCAATATCTGGAGTGGAAACATCCAGAGACATCTCTGCTTCCGGCCGACACCGACGGGAAAATTGCCGCCCGGCGCTTCGAGGTGTTGTGTGACGGCATTTGCGACGCATTCGTGCTTTTGTTCTTCGAGCGTAAGCGTCCCGAGCCAAACCAGAGCAAGGAATGGATGGACCGTCAACGCCGCAAGATCGATGGCGGCGTGCGCGAGATGGCCCGGCTGGTCGGTGATCGCCACTTCGCGGTGGGCGATCGCTTCAGCCTCGGTGACATCGCGGTCGGCACAGCGCTCGGTTATTTGACCGTGCGGTTTCCCGAATACGAATGGCGCGCCGCTCACCCACTTCTTGCGGCGTTCTGCTCGCGCCTCGAGGCACGGCCCTCGTTCATGGGCAGCGTACCCGTACCACAGAAGATATCGGACAAGGTGATGTGACGTCGCAGTAGTCGATCACTGAGATCAAAGCGCTGAACGTGCTTCACATGGATGGCCGGTGATCGGTTATGGCAGGGTCACTTGGGCGCTAAAATCCATTCTGGCTCCAACAAAGAGAATTTGGAACAACCAATTTATTACTGGGCGCCATCAACTGCACCGTCAGGTATGGCCTTTTACACAGGTGACCGCTTCCTTGCCTGGAAAGGTAATTTGTTCATTGGCGCGCTTGCAACTTAGGATGCTAACGCCTCGGGATCGTTTTGGCGGTTTGCCGACGGTGTACTTAAGCTTGCGTTAACAAGCATCCCTTCGAGCGGCAGTTCGGGTTTACTCCCGCTTATGAGGTCGGCGGCAATGCGGGCGGAACCGATCGACATGGTCCAACCGATGTGCCCGTGGCCGGTGTTGAAGATCATGTTTCGGTAACGCCCCGCGCCGAAAATCGGCGTGCCCTCAGGTGTCATCGGCCGCAGGCCGGCCCAATAGGAAGGCTGCTCGTAATTGGCGCCAGAAGGAAACAGATCGCGGATCGCAGCCGTCATGTGCGAGAAGTCGGCCGGCTTGTGGCTCTTATCGTAGCCCGCAAACTCGGCGGTGGCGGTCACCCGCATGCGATCGCCGAAGCGCGAGTAGGCGGTGAGATTGTCCTCGTCGACGCCCCCGATCGAGGGTGGATTATTGCGCCCGTCGATCGGCAATGTCATCGAGTACCCCTTGATCGGATAGATCGGAAGCCGCACGCCTAACTGCCGCGCGAGTTTCGGGCCAAACACGCCGAGGCAGAAGACGAACGCATCGGCTTTGGTGATGCCGCTAGTCGTGCGCAACCCGGTGACCTTATCGCCGGCCGTCTCGAAACCGGTGATCTCGGTGTCATATGTGAACGCCACGCCGAATTTGCCGGCGGCGTGCTTGGCGAGGCCTTGCGTGAACACGCGGCAATCGCCACTCTCGTCGCTCGGACAATAGATGGCACCGGCGAATTTGTGTTTGACGGGTGCTAATGCTGGATCGATACGCGCGGCTTCCTCAGCGTCAATCGGGCGAAGCTCCAAGCCCTCTTCGGTCAGGATTTTCGTGTTGGCAGCACCACGATCGAAACTCTTGGTGCTGCGATAAAGATAGAGCAGACCGCCTTTCAGCCCGTGATACTGCACGCCGGTTTCGGCCACCACTTGTTGCAACCGCTGCTGGCTATATATGCACAGCCGAACCTTGCGCTTGGTGTTGATGCGTGCCCGCTCCGCCGTACAGTTGCGCAGAAACTGCCACGACCACGACCACAAATGCGGATCGAGGCTTGGCTTGAAGCGCAGTGCCTGGCCCTCCTTGTAAAGCGATTTAAGCAGAATCTTCGGCGCTTTTGGCGAAGCCCATGTGTAGGCGTGTCCCGGCGAAAATAACCCAGCATTGGCAAAGCTTGTTTCGGCCGCTGCCTCGGACAGTCGTTCGACTACGGTCACCTCATGGCCATCTCTAGCCAATTCGTAAGCGGTGGTAACACCGATCACGCCGGCACCTAGCACTGCAACTTTCATTTTCTACACCTGCTTGCCGGCGAATTCGAACGATGCCAGACTTTATCGATCCACCGGTGCCGTCAAGGAGGTAACGCGATGCGCTACGAGAAGCTGCAACTTGCGACTGACGCAGGCCTCGGCGCGCGCGCTCGCATTGGAATGCTCGTTTTGAAGACCGACCAGACCATCGAGTTCGAGGCGCGACAGGTGTTTGCTCGCATCGAGGGTGTCGCGTTGCATCATGCACGCCTTTACAACGACGCCAATATCACGCGCGAAACGTTGATGGCGATGAAGCCGCACATTCCCGAGGCTGCCAGGTTGTTGCCCGTGGAGTGGGGCTTCAAGTCGATCGGTTATGCCTGCACCTCGGGTTCAATGGTGATCGGAGAGGCCGAGGTGGAACGGCTCGTGCACGCGATCCATCCGCACACGCGGGTGACCAACCCACTGACCGGTGGCCTTGCTGGATTGGCGGCGCTGGGCTGCCGGCGCGCCGGCGTGCTTACGCCGTACGCCAAACCGGTCAACGAGGGCATCGTTACCGCTTTGAAAGAGCGTGGGCTCGATGTTGCCGCGGTTGCATCCTACGAGGAGCCCGATGACAATCTCGTCGGTAAAATCTCCGTGGACGAGATCGTGCGCGCGTCGGTGGCACTTGCGCACAACTCCGATGTCGATGGCATATTCATTTCCTGCACGAGTCTGCGCACTGTGGATGCCATTCCGCGCATCGAGGCCGCTTGCGGCAAGCCTGCCACATCTTCGAACCACGGCATGATTTGGCACATGCTGCGTCAGGCCGGGATCAACGAGCAGATCGGCGGGATTGGCCGTTTGTTCGAACGCGGTATCGTGCCGGTTGCTGCTGCGGCCGCCGAATAGCAGTTCGCCAACGCTTTATATACGAGACGCACGCGCCTCCAGCATCGTGGCTTGGGGTTTGCCAATGCAGAGGCTAGACCATCGATCAGGCGTCGAGTTCGTCCTCGCGATCTGGTTCGCGTTTGGTGTCGCTGGCGTGCGGGAACGAGCGCGAATGCGGTTGGCGAAACTGTATAGAGTAGCCGCCCAACCCACAGGCATTGACGTTGGCCGCGTTCGCCGTGTTAACAGTGCCGGAAACATTCGTCGAAACGCCAGGGAGCCATCGAATGAACAGCTTTAATCGCCGCACTGTCACGGGAATGCTTGCCTCTATCGCGGCTACTCCAGCGTTCGGGCAAGCCACGGGTGGCAACGTAACGTTGGTCGTGCCATTCCCGCCAGGCGGATCGACCGACACCTTGGCACGCCTACTGCAGCCGGGACTTCAGCAGCGTCTGGGGACCAATGTCATCATCGAGAACAAACCGGGTGGCGCGGGCTCAATCGGCGCATCGCAAGCCGCGCGGAGCACACCGAATGGGATGACGCTCCTCCTGACGTTCGATTCGCACGCTGTGATCCCAGCCGTGATCAAGCAGCCCATCGTCGACGTGCAAAAGGATTTGGTTCCGGTCCTGCTTGTCGGCACGGCTCCGTACGTCATCGCAACAAGCGTCAACCGCCCTTACAAGTCCTTTGCCGATGTCGTTGCCGCCGCTAAGCTCAAGCCGGGCTCGGTGAACTTCGGCTCGGTAGGCTTGGGCACCATCGGTCATTTGGCGATGACGCTACTGTCGAAGGCGAGTAATTGCGAGATTACCCATGTTCCCTACAAGGGCGGCGGACCAGCCGTAAACGATGTGATCGGCGGCCATGTGGAGTTGATCGCGGGTTCGGCCGCACTGCTGATGCCACAGTTTGCCGGCGGCGCGATGCGTCCGTTGATGCAGACCGGGCGAACCCGTCTCGATAGCCTTCCCGACGTGCCGACCGCGATCGAAAGCGGCTTCGCCGATTTCGATGCCTTGGCTTGGTGGGGCGTGTTCGCGCCTGCGGGTACGCCGGCACCGATCGTGGCGAAGACTTTCGACACTTTCAAGGCGGCGTTGAGCGATGATAGCGTTGCCAAGCGCCTCAAAGAAACGCAGCAGATCAACCTGATGCTTGCCGGTCCAGAGGAGTTCGGTAAGTTCTTCTCGACACAAGTTCAGCGTTGGGGTGCCGTCGTTCGCGACAACAACATCGAGGTAAACTAACTCGATTGGGCTCCGGCGGATGGCATCCGCCGGACGCCTGCCCGCAACTTTGTGAATGCTAGCGGTTCGAGATCGATCGCGACCGGTCCCGGCGCAACGCCAACAAGGATGTGCGACGCAAGCGGCGTAAAGTCGGCGCGGAAGTGCACCGAGCTTTTCAAGACGATGATCGGCAGGCGCTCCGGCACCAATCCGAGATGGACGAATATCGATCGGTCGACCGTTTGCGCTGGTTTCGACGCGACGACGATCAACACACCCTCGACGACCGTTTCCAGCAATGCGACCTTGCCAAGATTGACTGTCATGCCGGCCTTCATCGGGCCCGATCCGGTCCACGAACCTTGGTTGGCCGCCAACACGCGCGCCTCGACTTCGACCGGATTGTCCCCCGGATTGCGCTTGCCGCCGATGGCGAAGCGCGCGCTTGCGCCCGCCCCTGCGGCGTAAGCTTGCGCTGCTGTTTCGGGATCGATCATCGCGCCGATGACGGCGCCCTTGGCGTTATGGGCGATCAACTCTCGCAACATGCCGGTCGTGTCACCCGGCCCGCCGCCGCCGGGATTGTCCTGGGTGTCGGCGATTACAACGGGCTTGCTTGCGCCCCGGGCCAGCGACAGCGCCTCGGCGACCGCATCGCGAGCATAAAGAAACGCGGGCCGAAACTCCGCTTCACGTGCCCGCACCGCATCGGCAAGACGGTCAGCGGCGCCATCGGCTATCTCTTGCGTCTCGGCATAGGCGATGACGCTCGCTCCAACATCGTGAAAGTCGGCCAGCGGAAATCCCGGCAGAAAAGATAGCGACAACAAGCCCGGCGTAGATGCCTCGATCGCCGGCATGACCTCGAAATAGATATCGCGGGCCGGACCGAAGTCGGTGCACGCACCGTTGATCGGGATCAGGAAATCGATCTGCCGAAACGCTTTCGCAGGCAGCCGGCGTTTGCCGATCATGTCGAGTAACAGCCGAGCCGTGCGTGCCCCGGTCGCTGCGCAATCGATGTGCGGATAGTAACGGTAGGCATCGAGGACATCAGCGCCGGCAACCATCGCTGGCGTTACGTTGCCATGCAAATCAAGCGGCACCGCAATCGGAATATTATGACCGAGCTTCTGCCTGACGCGCGCTAGAACTTCGCCTTCGCCGTCGTCCGCGTTCTCAGCGACCATCGCTCCGTGGAGTTCGAGGAAGACGCCATCGAGTGGTCCGGCCGCAACGAGGCCATCGACGATTTGCGCGGTGATGCGGTTGAACGCGTTGGCTGTGACGTGCGCCGAAGGCGTCGCCATGCACCACAGGATCGGGACGATTTCTGCGCCCGCTGCTTGCAATACTTCGATCGCACCCGAACAGGGAAGATTCAATCCCTTGAGGCCTGAGATCATCGCTTCACCAGTGATGAGACCCGGGTAGTTCTTTGGCTGCGCGAAGGCTTCATAGTCAGCCTTCAGCGGGGCGAACGTATTCGTTTCATGCTCGAAGCCTGCAACTGCGATACGCACGGCGATCCTGTGTTTCGTGTGGGGGTTTTCGACCGGCAAGCAGCATCGCAAGTAAATGGGCGGATATCAATTTGCCGGTGGTGGCAGACGGGTCGCTTGGCTCACTGCGATGCGCCAAGTGTCACCTGCTTTCATAAAAACCTGAATCCAACGGAACTCGTAGGTTTTGCCGTCCGCGAGGTTCTTCACCGGGCTGCGGCCGCTGACGATCGCGGTCGTCGAACCGTGGACGCGGACCAGCAACTCGTCGACCGGCGCTAATTCAATGACGGGATCGCCCGACAGCATTGCGACGATGCGGTTGTCGCGCGTATCGACTTTACCCGAGCCGTGCGTATGGGTGAAATCGTCTGTGTAAAGAGCGCCTAAGCCTTTTGCGTCCTTTGCCTCGACGAAAGTGCGAATCGATTCACGGGCCGACAAAACTTGCCGGGCAATAGCGGCCTCCTCTGCCGTCAGCTGTCGGCTGAGCGGGTGGGAAACGGCTGGATTACCCACAGAAAACATCAGACTAAAGAGCAGCGTTCGCACGAAAATCATAGTGGCTCCAGGGCGGCTGGGACCTGGATTTGATGCCAAGCAGATGGCTGGCGCAAGCTTTTTGGCCGGCAGGGCCGAAACCGAGATTACTAGTCGACCATTCGAGGCTTCTTTGCGGCTCTGCCAGCGTGGAGTTGCCGCTCGTGAAGCCGAACGATGAAATGCCAAGCTGTCAGAGCAAAGGCCAAACAGATCCCGGTTGTCGCAAGCCCGACGATCAGCTCTCCAAAGGTGTCGGTAAGGGTTTCGAACGTCGATGCGATGTAACGCATGAGATTCCCTCTCTTCTGCCGCAGCCGGAGCTTGAGCAATTGAAGTTGTGTCGCCGCCTGCTGGCGCACGTGAGACCCCTAGGGACCGCCTCGCTCCCGGAACCTTAGCGCCTGAACGCCAGGGCCAGTGCAAAGCAGCCCGCCTCGGAAACATCCACGTGCCTCTACACGCACATACCAGCAGGCGACGGGCGCTCCATGCGCGGGGGGCAGAGAGCGGCCAGACTAAACATAAGCCAAACTTAAGTTTTAGGCAAGCAATACTTATGTTCTGCCGCGCGTAACACAAGCGCCAGCGCTACCGACGGGGCTTGGTATGTTCCGTCATGACGCCCAAGAGCCGGATTTTCGACTGAAGCGCAACTTCGCGCGGCCAATCCTCGTTCAAGGGCTCGAGCACGGTCGACTTGCTGCGCACACCGCTCTCGATCCGGTACTTGCGAAAAAGTGGTAAAGGTTCGCCAGCGATGAGTGCCAACACCATGTCGCCTGGCAGCGGCAAAGTTTGGGGATCGATGACGACCTGATCGCCGGGTTCGAAACGAGGGGCGTTGCTATTGTCCAGAATGACGATCGCGAAAGCGGATCCACTGCAAGGAAACTGCGGAAACGTCACGTTTTTAGAGCCACACTTGCCCTTCGGTTGTCCACGAAGAGCGTCCTGAAGACTCAGTTTGGGAATTGCTTGAGCTGCACCGTCAGCGGGCTGCCAATCGGCGGATGGCGGCTTGCTCTCCCCTTGTCTCGTTCCCGTCATGACCCACAACAAGTCAGCGCCCGTCAATCGCGCAAACCGAACGATCTTGTCGGGCGACGGGAGCGTCTTGTCCCCTTCCCACTGTTGAATCGCGGCTTCTGAGTGCTCAAAGTGCAAGGCAACATCGGCAAGCGTCAAACGGGCTGCCTTTCGGGCGGTTCTTAACCGAGACCCGAGTGTATCCGCAGGTGGCATCGCTGATAAGACCTAAAGTGAAACTTGTGTCGTTGAAAACATTCCCTTGTGTCTGAGACGCATCTTAGCATCAGCGTGAGTACATGTCAGGAGTGTTTTCGACAGCGCATTGCCAGTGCAAAACGTCCGGTCATGCATTCACACAAGTAGTTGGTCGCACAACTCTGCTCATAAAAAATTGGCTCAATTGGGCCGGTCGCTAGCGCGCATACATGTGTTTTTGATTTGATGGGGACTCGGCATGTGGACGAGGCCGTTCCGCTACCCAACCAACTGCAGCCACTCTTCCTCGGACACTACTGCCACGCCCAACTCGCGCGCCTTGGTGAGCTTTGATCCGGCATCTTCGCCGGCGACGACATAGTCGGTTTTTTTCGACACCGAACCTGCCACCTTGGCGCCGAGACGTTCCGCTTGCGCCTTGGCTTCATTGCGGGAGATGCGCGTCAGCGTGCCGGTGAAGACGACCGTCTTGCCGGTCACCGGTGATTTCGAAACGGCGACGCGCGCGTAGGGTGCAACGGTGATGTGCGCCAGCAGATCGTCGAGGGCGCACTGGTTGTGATCTTCGCCGAAGAAGGCTGCGAGCGCGTCGACCACGGTTTCGCCAATGCCTTCGATGTTGTCGATGTCATGGTAGGCTTCGCTATCGCGGCCACCAGCGACGGCTGCCTCGACGCCGGCGCGAAACGCCTCGAACGTGCCATAGGCCTTCGACAGGTCGCGCGCTGTGCCCTCGCCGATGTGACGAATGCCAAGCGCGAAGATGAAGCGGTCGAGCGGCACGCTGCGGCGCGCGTCGATCGCCGCCCACAATTTCTCGACCGAGTTCTGGCCGAACCCCTTCTGCTCGGCTAACTTCTTCATCGATCGGCTGTCGCGTTCGGCGAGTGTAAAGATATCGGCGGGTTGCTTAATGCGGTCGTCATCGAAGAAGGCTTCGATTTGCTTGTCGCCCAGGCCCTCGATATCGAGCGCATTTCGGGACACAAAATGCTTGAGACGCTCCTTGGCTTGAGCCGGGCAGGTGAGACCGCCCGAGCAGCGGCGCACGACGTCCATCGATCCGCTCTCAGGATCGGTATCGCGCACCGCGGCCGATCCGCACGAAGGGCAGTGATCGGGAAATTTGTACGGCTTGCTCGAGGCGGGGCGTTTCTCGAGGACGACGCTCACAACTTGCGGGATCACGTCGCCGGCCCGTTGAACGACGACGGTATCGCCGATCCGCACGTCCTTGCGCGCGATCTCATCCTCGTTGTGCAGCGTCGCATTCGAGACGACGACGCCGCCGACGGTGACCGGCTGGAGTTTCGCCACGGGTGTCAAGGCGCCGGTGCGACCGACCTGAATGTCGATGCCGAGCAATGTCGTCGCCGCCTGCTCGGCTGGGAACTTGTGTGCGAGCGCCCATCGCGGGGCGCGGCTGACGAAGCCGAGGCGCTCCTGCAAGTCGAGCCGATCGACTTTGTAGACGACGCCGTCGATATCATAGCCGAGGCTCGAGCGCTTCAGGCCGAGATCACGGTAGTAGGCAATGAGCTCATCGGCGGAGGTACACAGCTTCATCAGCGGATTGACCGGCAAGCCCCACCGCGCGAACGCTTCGACCACGCCGGTTTGCGTGTCGGCGGGCAAGCTCGATTTCTCTCCCCAGGTGTATGCGAAGAAGCGCAACGGCCTGGTCGCGGTAATCGATACGTCGAGCTGGCGCAGCGAGCCCGCTGCTGCATTGCGCGGGTTGGCGAAGACCTTATCGCCGGCCCTTGCTTGTGTTTCATTGAGCCGGCGGAAGTCTTCGTGGCTCAGGTAGATTTCGCCGCGCACTTCGATGACATCGGGGATTCCGGCATTGCCACCGCCGTGGAGTTTGTGCGGGATCTGCTTGATGGTCGCGACGTTGGCGGTAACGTTCTCGCCTTCGGTGCCATCGCCCCGGGTTGCCGCTTGCACGAATTTTCCGTGCTCGAAGCGCAGCGAAATCGATAGTCCGTCAATCTTCGGTTCGGCGGTAAAGGCGATCTGGTCATCCCCCGCAATACTTAAGAAGCGACGCACCCGATCGCTGAAGTCTTTGATCTCTCTATCGTCGAAGGCGTTGCCCAGCGAGAGCATTGGCACCGCATGCCGGATCTTGCCAAAGCCCTCGGCTGGCGCGGCACCGACCTTTGCCGAAGGGCTGTCAGATGACTTGAGGTTTGGGAATTTTGCTTCCAGTTCGTCGAGACGGCGCCTGAGTGCATCGTACTCGGCGTCAGGAATTTCAGGCGCATCTTTGCTGTGATAAAGATCGTCATGGCGAGAAATTTGCGCGCGCAGTTGCACCAGTTCTTCGCGCGCTGCAGCTTCGTTGGAAAGCGCTGCTTTGGCTCGTGATGGCACCGCCTTGATCCTCGCACAATACACTCTTCAGTCAGCCAGAATGGAGTACGCCGTGCCTCGTATGCAACCCCGGTTTCAAAGGTAACGTGACATTGCACAAAGCAAAACGCACGGCCGAGGACCGCGCGCGTGAGATTCGCAGGATATCTGACTGTTTATTCCGATGTCATCGACAACTTCGGCACTTTGATGCCCTGCCACGTCTTGGAAAGCCACGAGCCACCTTGCTCGCGCGGGGCCAAGCCGTCCGACTGCAGAAGCGCGTAGGCGTCCTTGTACCACTGGCTATCGGGGAAGTTGTGGCCGAGCACGGCGGCGGCGTTCTGCGCCTCGGTCTTGACGCCGAGCAACATGTAGCTCTCGGTCAGGCGCATCAGTGCTTCTTCGACGTGAGGCGTCGTCTGGTACTCGGTGACGACGGTCTTAAAGCGCCCGATCGCGGCGGTGTGCTGCCTGTTTTTTAGGTAATAACGGCCAACTTCCATCTCGGATGCAGCCAGGCTGTCCTCGCAGATACGGATCTTGTTATCGACGTCCTTGGCATACTGACTATCGCTGTAGCGTGCCTTCAGCGCCTTGAACTCGGTGAGGGCCTTGCGCGTGTTCGACTGATCGCGATTGGGGCCCCGCATCTCGTCATAGTAGGAGCTTGCGACCACGTAGTGCGCGAGGGCTGCTTCCTTGGTGCCCGGGTGCATCGTCGTGTAGCGCTTGCCGTTGGTGATCGCCTCCGGGTACTTGCCAGCTTTGTAGTAGGCGTAAGCCGACATCGCGACGGCGCGCCGTGCCTCTGGCGCATACGGATGATCGCGATCTAGATCCTCGAATTTCTTGGCAGCGTCATCCCATTTGCCCTTGGCCATGAACGCGTCACCGATTGCGTACATTCGGTCTGGCGGATCTGGGTTGAGGGCGGCCTTCGCGGCTTCGTTCGATGACGCGCAGCCGCCCGCGGCAAGACACGCGGCGGCAACGCCTGCGAGCAGCAACATCTTGCTTGGATTGGCCTTGATCATTCGACGTCCGATCTGACTACGGTGCACGAACCGCTGCTTGACGCTAGCATGTGAGTCGCAAACCGCGATAGTGCGTGAACCGAATGGTTCACATCCTTCGGTTTGCAAGCTTTGAGTTCCCAGCTGCATGAATCAGCGAAACTGCGGCGACTGAAAGGCATTTCGCTTGCTTCGCAGCCACAGTGAGCACGTTATTGTCCCACAGAAGGCAACCTTGTTTACTCTCCAGCCGCCAAGGCTGCCATCGGCTGTGCCCGATACACCGACGGACCCGACTGCTCGCGGACCCGAGGTGCTTGCACCATGGTCCAGGCCGTTGCATCGGCCAACAGCGCTTGCAACACGTGTGCGTTCAAGCGATGGCCACCACGAACCGAACGGTAGGATGCCAACAGCGGGTGGCCAGCCAGGGCCAGATCACCAACCGCATCGAGCATCTTGTGGCGCACGAACTCTTGCGGATAGCGCAAGCCTTCGCGATTGATGATTTTGTCTTCGCCAATCGCAACAGTGTTGTCGAGCGATGCGCCAAGAGCCAAGCCAGCCTTCCAAAGGCGCTCCACGTCGCACATGAACCCGAACGTGCGCGCGCGCGATATATCGTTGCGGAAAGCGCTGGGCGTCATTTCGAGGCTGAGACGCTGACGGCCGATGACTGTGGTCTCGAAATCGATTTCAACGTCGAGATGGAAACCATTGTGAGGGACGATCTCACCCCAGCAATCGCCATCCTCGACGCGGACTGGCTTCAGTACTTTGATGAAAGTGCGGGGCTCGGAGAGTTCAGCTATGCCGGCTTCGTCGATTGCCTTCACGAATGGCGCCGAACTGCCATCCATGATTGGTATTTCTTTGCTGTCGACCTCGATGTAACAATTGTCAACGCCGAGGCCGCGCAGGGCTGCAAGAAGATGTTCGACGGTGCTGATGCTGGCGCCGGTATCGTCACCAATCACCGTGCAAAGTGTGAGATTCTTGACAAATCGAACATCGGCGGGAATTTCCGCAACGATACGTCCACGCTTGCTGACCAGAAAGCGAAGCCCCGTGTTGGCGTCGGCTGGGTGGAGCACCAAAGAAACTGGCGCTCCACTGTGCACCCCCGTGCCCCTCAACTCGACTTCACGCGCAACCGTAGTTTGTCGCGCGCCGATAAATCGCTTCGACATGTGAGCGCTGTCCCTCGATCCAAGATGGCTGATGCAAGGCTCCCAACCCTGCATCGAGCCATTCCCCAAAGTCCCCGTCGTAACGCGGTAATCACGAAACCGCCGCCATTCTCGACGACTTAATATTTGGCGTGCTGGTCTGGTCCCCGGACAAACGATAGCTCGCAGGTTCCCTTGGGGACAAATCACGCTTTCTTACGACATGTTACGGCTTGTATCAGAACCGTTCAGAAGCCTGAAATTATGCCGAACCCGTCATTTTTTTAAGAGCGGTCTCGATTGAAAAATATAGGCAATTCAGCACCTTCATGAGTACCGCTCAGGCCCCGGTTTGGGTCATGTTGCAATGCCGCACGATGGCTGCCGCCAGCATTGGTCGCCGGTGCGTGCGCATGCGCTGCCGGAGCCTGTGGATAAATCGTGTTCGCGGAGCGTTGTGATTCGTTTTCCCGTCGCGCCAATCCGGTCAGTCTTTCGAACAATCCAGGCTTCCGTGGCCGCACCGGTTCGGGTGCCTTGTAGACGCGTGGACTGGTACCGTTCGCCGCTTCGGTGGTCGCGCTGCGTGCGCGATATTCACGTTGGCCGACAGGTGGAAAATCCTCGACCTCTGGCATCCGGCGTTGCAGCCGCGGCATGTCCGTTTGGCGCGGGGAAAACGTGTCCGGGGGATGGGCCGGTGACGGTTGCAATTGCAGCGGCGATACCGGGATGCCAAGCGAGGGCAACCCGTGCTGCACTGAAACATCGTTCGGACCGCGCCAAACGGATGGCGATTGTGGAGCGGTTGTTGATGGCGCCACGGACGCTTCCATCGCCTGTGAAAGCATCGTCGCGAGGTTTTCCCCGGAGGGATGCGCGGCTTGCTGGCTGTGCTGTGGAATTGGCGGCGGGCTGGCACGCCGTTGCCCACCTGCTAGTGCCGCTTGCGTCGCGGTGAATGAAGCCGCAGCGGAGCCTGGCTGGGCTGAGTACTCGCCCACCCTCGACATCCCCGATGCCACGATCGAAACGCGAATGCGGTCGCCCATCGAATCGTCGAACGATGCGCCGACGATGATGTTGGCTTCGGGGTCGATCTCGAGGCGCACGCGACTGGCGGCTTCGTCGACTTCGTAGAGGGTCATATTCTTGCTGCCGATGATCGACAGCAACAGTCCGCGTGCGCCTTTCAGGCTCACATCGTCAAGCAGCGGATTGGTGATCGCTTCCTCTGCAGCGTGTATTGCGCGGCGTTCGCCAGAGGCTTCGCCGGTGCCCATCATGGCTGTGCCCATGCCGCTCATGACGGTGCGAACGTCCGCGAAGTCAAGGTTGATCAGGCCTTCCTTCACGATCAAATCGACGATGCAGGCGATGCCTGAATACAGGACTTGATCGGCCAGCACGAAGGCTTCAGCAAATGTCGTGCGTTCGTTCGCAAGCCGGAACAAATTCTGGTTGGGGATGACGATCAGCGTGTCGACGTATCGGGCGAGTTCGGTGATCCCGGCCTCGGCCACGCGCATGCGGCGAGCACCTTCGAACTGGAATGGCTTGGTGACGATGCCAACGGTGAGCACGCCCGCTTCCTTGGCGATGCGAGCGATGACACCGGCCGCTCCCGAGCCGGTGCCACCACCCATGCCGGCCGCCACGAATACCATGTGCGAGCCCGAAATCTGCGCACGAATGTCGTCGAGGGCCTCCTCGGCGGCCGCTTGTCCGATTTCCGGCCGTGATCCCGCGCCCAGCCCTTCCGTCAGATTGACGCCTAACTGGATACGATGTTCCGCGCTCGAAAGTGCCAATGCCTGCGCGTCGGTGTTCGCAACCACGAACTCTACGCCATCGAGCCCGGAGGCGATCATATTGTTGATCGCGTTGCCGCCGGCGCCACCGACACCGATAACGGTTATACGCGGCCGCAGGTCCGTCAGTTTGGGCAGCTCGAGCTTGATATTCATTCTCCATCCCACCTTGCGTCAGGCAGCAGCACCGAATGCCGCTCGTACCGCGGGTCTTAGAAACTCTGACGCAACCATTGGCCCATGCGGCCAAAGTAACCGGCCTGCTCCGCCGCGTTTCTCTGCCCGGCAAGGTGCAGAGTTGCCGGGTTGGCTGCCGCGGCCAACAGGCCGAGCAAGGTCGCGTACGCTGGATTACTGGAACTCGACGCCATACCGGCGATCGGCTGAGGCACTGCTACGCGCACCGCCATTTCGAAATGGCGACCCGCAAACATCGGCAACCCCATGAGCTGCGACGCGCCGCCAGTCAGGACGATTCGTCTGTTCCCATAAGCCTGCATTTTACCCGCGACAAGTTTTTCCATCGCTTGCTGCAGCAGACTTTCAACACGCGGCCGGATCAGGTTACGCAACTGCGCCTTGGTGATCTGATACAACTCGAACTCGTCGTGCACGAGGCGGGGATAGGTCACGACTTCGCGTTCGTCGGAGGCCGCTTCCCCCATTGTGCCATAAAGCACTTTGATTCGCTCGGCTTCAGCAATCGGCGCGCCGGTCGCGTTCATGATGTCGAATGTCAGGTGGTTGCCGCCGATTGGAACGCTGTCGACAAACAAATCCTGGTCATCGGCTGCAACCGCGATTGATGTTGTGCCAGCGCCAATGTCGATGACGATGACGCCGGAGCGCAATTCGTCAGCCGTTGCAACGCCGCGCGCGCTGGCGAGTCCGCTCGGCACGAAGCTCTCCGGCTCCAAGTAGCAGCGCTCCACCAGCAAATGCAGATTGCGAACCGTCGACTCCTCGGCGGTTACCGCGTGCATGTCACCGGCCAGCGTACGCCCGGTCATGCCCCGAGGATCGCGCAGATTTGGCGAAGCATCGATGCGATAGCCGATGTTGTTGAGATGGATCAGCGACCGGCCGTCGCGCTCGGCATAATGGCGGGCGCCGTCGATCAACCGGGCGACGTCGCCATCTTTGACCAGGTTGCTTGCGATCGGAGTGCTGGCAGCGAAATGCGCCGATCGAAGTTGTCCGCCGCTGATCGAGACATGCACGGCGGCGAGTGTTAGGCGGGCCTGCCGCTCAGCTTGCGCGATAGCCGATCTGATCGATTGTTCGGCCTCGTCCATGTCGATGACGATGCCGGCCTTGATGCCGCGCGCCCGCTGATGCCCAAGCCCCAGCATCCGGGGCGGGTTGGTGTTACTGGCGATGAGGCAGCAGATCTTGCTGGTGCCGATATCGAGCACGCCGATCGCGCCGGTTTCGTTGGTGCGGCGTCTCGCGTCCATCGATCGTGCGTCGCGGCCCATCGCTTCATCCAGCCTTGACGCTGCCGGTGCGGCGCACAGTTATCCGGCGCAACAGGCTCATATCGATCGTGCTGGCGTCGATATCGATGAGGCGGCCGCCCGCGCGGGGCTCGACAAGCATCGATAGCGCAGCGGCATCGGCCTCCGCCGGCAGCTCGACGACCGTACTGCCCCGCAGAAACAGGCGCCAACGGCGGCCAGCGATTCGCTCCGCATATTCCAACCGGTTCAAGATTTCTGGCAGACGCGCTACTAGATCCAGCAATCGGGTTGAATCTTCGGAGGCATTCTGGCCTTCGATGCGCGGGACTTCGAGTGCCGTACCGCTGCCTATGGCCGACAATTCGCGCCCGCTCCGGTCTATCAACACGTCGCGTCCACCACGCCGCCAAACCGCGAAGGGTGCTCGTTCGGTGACAGTTATGCTGACTTCATTCGGCAATCGCCGCTCGATGGTGGCGCTGGCGATCCAAGGTAACCGTTCGATACGCGCGCGGATGGCAGCGGTATCGAGCAGCAGAATGGAGTGTACATTCGGCAAGTCAACGGCATCTAGGATATCGGCATCGCTCTGCAGCCGATGGCCGGATATCTCAACATGGTCGATACCAAGCCCCACCCGCCAAGCCAACTGGTCGAGCTGAGTTGCAATCGACCGGGCTGGTTCTTCGCCATCGTCCTGCAGCAGCGCGGCCGGTGCGACGAGGGTCGCGAGCCCGGCCAGCGCGATGCCAACGGTAACCACGCTCGACATTCGCCAGCGCCACCGGCCGGGGGCATGCAACCGGGTCCGCCGACGCGCTGCGGGCGCAGCGTCTGCAGACCAATGGTGGGATGGTGTCGACACTTCGCGATCCCGCTGATGAGGAGCACCGCTCGATGAGCGGCAGCCCAGCACCAGCCTTTGATCGGAATGGTAAATTTTAAGTTTACGGGGCGCCGCGCCGGGCCCGTCTCAGTTACATTGGCGTTCCGATAACAAGCGTCCAGAACGTCTTGAATTCCGATTTAGGCTCTTGCACGAGGGCAATGCCCATGTGCTCCGCATCGGGCAGGAGAAGGTTCTTGTTGTGTCCGGGGCTTTCCTGCCAGCCCTTGAAGACTTCCTCGATGTTGGTTTGGCCAGTTCCGACGTTCTCAGCGGCAAGCTTGGCATTATAGCCGCTGCGCTTGACACGATCCCACGGATTGGAACCGTCGGAGCCATAATGAGAAATGCGATCCCACTTGGCGAGATCCTTCGAATGGTTCTTGGCGGCGTTCGCCAACTCGGTGTTGAGCTTCACCGGCTTCAAGCCCTTCGCTTTGCGATAGGCATTGATCAGATCGCGCGCACGCTCAGCTTCGAGCTTCGTCTGCGTGTAGTCGCGATCGGACAGCGCGCCCGATGGCGCCCTCTCGAACGAACCTTTCGGCGCCTGGTCGAGACTAGCCATCCGTGCGCCTGCAACCGCGGGCGAAGTGCGATCGACCGCTGGCTCACCGCCGAGTGCGGTCGCATCACGCCGCTTCAGTGCGGCAGAGGTTGGAGGATTGTCGGCAAGGCCCGACGAAATGGAACTCGAACCCAGGCTGCACCCGGAGATCGACAACGCCAAAACTACCGGCAGCACTACGCGATACATACAGAACACTCCGCCACGGTCTCAAAAGCACACGTGGATAAGATTGCGTAAACCAATTAACCGGCCGTTAACGACAGCGCAGGGTGAAACTGTTTTGCCGTTTTAGATACGAGCTCCTCCGCCGATTCCAGGATCTATCAAGGCCTTAGAACGGTGTCGTCATTTTGACCGGCTGAGGGCGGACCCGTGGCAGGGCGGGCTCGGCATTGATATTGTTAACGGCAGCTGGCAAAGGCGTATCATGTCGACCGCCAACATCCGTGGGAGCTATGACCGCAAATCGAGTGCCAATCGTGCTGGTGGCGGCCGCCGCTCTCGTCGACCAGGACAATCGGGTATTGCTTGCCCAAAGACCGCCGGGAAGGCCGTTAGCCGGTCTGTGGGAGTTTCCAGGGGGCAAGGTCGAAGACGGCGAGACGCCGGAAGCGGCGCTTGTTCGCGAGCTAATGGAAGAACTTCATATCGACGTTTGCCTCACCTGCCTGGCGCCCTACACATTCGCGAGCCATCGCTACGAGACATTTCATCTGCTGATGCCGCTATATATATGCCGCACTTGGGAGGGTGACATCCATCCGCGGGAGGGCCAGACCGTGGCGTGGGTGCGCCCGCAGCGACTATCGGATTATTCGATGCCGGCCGCCGATGCGCCGCTGATCCCGTTCCTGCGTGATTTACTCGGTTAGACCTTGTTGTTGAGACTTACGAGCTGGGCTCGCGCCCGGGCTTGTGTTCCCGCACGCCGAGTGCATCTGCGAGGCGGGTTTTCGCCGATCCGGGCTGCAGTGGTTTCGGTTGGCTTTCGTGCGGGCACCAGCCGGTCATCGTGAGGATCTCGAATGTCGCAGTCACCCGGCCGTCGGCGCGCGCATACCGTTCGCCGTAGATCTCGATCGCACGCATGAGTGTTGCCCGACGCAAGGGTTTGCGCCGCCGTTCGACCAGCATGTTGGAAGCTCCCATGCCGCGTATTTCGCGCATCAAATGCAGCGGCGTTGGATAAGCGACGGTCACGATGTCGGCGTCGACCACGGGCAGTGCGAAGCCTGAGCGTTGCAGCAGGCTGCCGAGATCCCGCACGTCGGCGAACGGTGCCACGCGCGGGCTGACCCCGCCCTCGATCGCGGCTTCCGCTGCAACGAACGCCTCGCGAAGTTCCTGTAGCGTTGATCCGCCCAGCATCGCACCCAAGAACAAGCCGTCGGGCTTCAAGCAGCGCCTGACTTGCACGAGAGCCCCCGGCAAGTCGTTGATCAACTGAAGACTGAGCCCGGACACCACCAGGTCGAACGTTGCATCGTGAAACGGCAATGCTTCCAGATCGACCACCACGCGCGGCGACGCGCACTGATCGAGTACGCGCTGCGAGGTGTCCGCACTCACGACCGTTTCAGCCCCGGGCCGCCCGGTCATGGACCGGCCGATCACGCCATGATGGCTGCCCAGGTCGAGGATCGTCGCGAACTGGCGATTTACGACTTCGAGCCGTTCGGCAAAATCGTCTGCCACGCGTTGCAGCAAGAAATCGTGTGCCCGCGCGTGCTGGCTCGCCCGCTCGCGCTGCCGCAGCAATTGCCGGCTATCGAAGATCCGAGGCGGGTGGCTCATGACTACTCATAACGGCGGCGGCAAAGGTTGGCGGGTCATACGGGTATCAACCTAGCTGGTCACGCTAGCATGAGCGTGCAAGGCGTGAATAAGTCCAACGTGTCCGAAGTGATGTTCATGCCAGACCCGATATCGAGCGGCAACCGGGGCCGCGTTGCGCTCAACCTTCGCCGGTTTGGATCGGCCGCTTGGAGCACAATCGCAGATTTTCTTCTGCCGCCGGTCTGCCTGGGCTGCCACAGACCACTCGCCGGACACGATGCACTCTGCGCGAAGTGCTGGCGCAGCATCGATTTCATCCGCGCGCCCGTGTGCGACCGGCTCGGTATTCCGATGCCGTTTGCGACGGGCGGCATCATCGTGTCGGCGGCAGCTCTGGCCGATCCACCTGATTATGATCGTGCACGTGCAGCCGCCCATTTCACCGGCGTCGTTCGCGATCTCGTGCACAAGGTCAAATACGCCGACCAGCACGATAGCCGCCGCTTGCTCGGCCGGTGGCTTTCGACCGCCGGTCAAGAACTGCTGGCTGAAGCAGATCTGCTGGTGCCTGTACCCCTGCATCGGTCGCGTCTGTCCGCGCGCCGGTTCAATCAGGCTGCGATCCTGGCGCACGAAGTTTCCAGGTTGCATGGTATTCCTTGTGACCCGCATGCGCTGGTCCGGGCGAAGCGGACGCCGCAGCAGGTGGGTCTAACCCGTGATCAACGGCAGCGGAACATGTCGGCGGCTTTTGCGGTGCCGGCTTCCGCCTGCGCTCGGATCCAAGCATGCAGGATCGTGCTGATCGACGATGTAATTACCACTGGTGCCACAATCGATGCATGTGCAGCTGCATTGAAAGCGGGGGGTGCCGGGCGGGTCGATGTCCTGGCTGTCGCGATTGTAACGGCAGGTGGGGTCGCTTAAGTACCTGCGCCGGCATGGCTTCTCTCCTAATCGCCAATCGGTTATCCTGCTAAACTTCGAGGCCCTCGATCAGAACTGGATGCCATGTCCTCCGTTGTCATATATACAACTGCGCTCTGCCCATATTGCGATATGGCGAAGCAATTGCTGCAACGTAAACTCGTCCCCTTCTCCGAGATAGATGTAACTGGCAGATCGGATTTGCGCGACGAAATGCGGCGCAAGGCAGCCGGGCGCAACAGTGTGCCGCAGATTTGGATCGGCAACAACCACATCGGTGGCTGCGACGACCTTTATGCGCTCGATCATCAAGGCAAGCTAGACGCGCTATTGAATGCCTCTTAGGTATCAAGTCGGTTGCAACCGCGAACAAAGGCTAGCCCCATGACGGCCCCCAAATCGATCCTTTCCTCGAAACCATCATCCAGGTTTCGGGTCGGCTTGTGCCAGATGACGACGGGGTCGGATGTGGCGGCCAACCTGGAGGTCGCGTCCAAGCTCATTCGGGAAGCGGTGGCGGCCGGAGCCAACTATGTGCAGACGCCCGAGATCACGACCCTGATGGAAACCGACCGGGCGAAGTTGTTCGTCGCCACCCGGCCGGAAGAGGGCAACCCCGCCATCGCGCACTTCCGCAGTCTCGCCCGCGAGCTCAAGATCTGGCTGCACGTCGGCTCGATGGGGGTTGCGATCTCGCCCGAAAAGATCGCAAACCGGGCGTTGCTGATTTCGCCCGAAGGCGTCGTGACCGCGCGCTACGACAAGATCCACATGTTTGACGTCGATCTGCCGAACGGTGAGAAGTATCGCGAGAGCCGTAATTTCGCGCCCGGTGCGACCGCCGTGCTTGCAGATCTGCCCTGGGGCAAGCTCGGTCTGACCATCTGCTACGACATGCGGTTCCCCGGGCTTTATCGTGCGTTGGCGCATGCGGGCGCGACGATGATCGCGGTGCCGGCTGCATTCACCGTGCCCACCGGCAAGGCCCATTGGCATACGCTGTTGCGTGCGCGGGCGATCGAGACGCAATGTTTTGTATTCGCCGCAGCCCAGGCGGGCACCCACGCCAACGGTCGCCAGACCTATGGGCACAGTCTCGTGATATCGCCCTGGGGCGAAATCCTGGCCGAGGCCGATGGTGTTCATCCCACGGTCATCACCGCTGATATCGATATGGCCTTGGTCGATGAGGCACGGTCTCGCGTGCCGTCCCTCACCCATGATCGGACCTTCACGGTCGTGCAGGCAAATTCGCATAAGGACATCAAGGTCGCATCATGATCCGTTACCGATTGAACTGCGATAAAGGGCACGTTTTCGAGGCCTGGTTCGCGAACAGCAAAGCGTACGAGAAACAGGCTAAAGGCGGTCTTGTCGAGTGCCCCCAGTGTGGTTCGACATCGATCGAAAAGGCGATCATGTCGCCAAACCTCGGGAGCAAGGCCAACAAGAGGCACGATCTGGTTCCGATCAAGGCTGCCAACAATGCAGCAGCACAACAATCGCCTTCGCACGCGGAGTTGTTGACGATCATGCGGCGCATCCGAGCAGAGGTCGAAGACAAGGCTGAATACGTAGGGTCAAAGTTCGCCGAAGAAGCCCGCAAAATCCACTACGAGGAGACAGAAGCGCGCGGCATCTATGGTGAAGCCTCGATGGAGGACGCCGCCGAGTTGCAAGACGAGGGGATCGAATTTTTTCCCCTTCCAAGGCTACCCGAAGAGCGGAACTGATCTCGCATTGCCAGACTTTGGATGAAGTCACCGCATTGCAGGTGAGCGGATTTGAGCGCTGTGCGCTCGCGCTCGCCGGGTTAGGCTCGAAACCCCGTCGCATCAGGGTATGGACAACAGAACATGCAAGCCGCCGACGACCACATTCTCTACAGCGTGCGTGATGGCGTGGGGCACGTCACGCTCAATCGGCCCGCAAGCCGCAATGCGCTGACGTTTGAAATGTACGCGCGGCTGGCAGAGATCTGCAGCACAATTCCAGACGATGGCTCGGTGCGCGCGCTCATCATCTCGGGCGCCGGCGAAAAGGCGTTCGCCGCTGGAACGGATATCTCGCTGTTCAAGGATTTCAAGTCGCCGGAGCAGGGCCTCGCCTATGAAAAGGCAGCGGATGTGAACTTTTCCGCGATCGAGGCTTGCCCGGTGCCGACGATCGCTGCGATCGCTGGTGCATGCACGGGCGGCGGCGCTGGGATCGCCGTATGCTGCGATTTGCGCCTTGCGACCGGCGATATGAAATACGGCTTCCCCATCGCGCGCACCCTTGGCAATTGTTTGTCCGCGGCAACGCTTGCCCGCTTGGTTTCAACCATTGGTGAGCCACGCGTGGTCGAATTGCTGTTTACAGCGCGTTTAATGCAAGCGGACGAAGCGTATCGCATTGGGCTCGTTTCCGAAGTGCTCCCCGATCATGAGGCACTAATGATCCGCGCGAAAGCGTTGGCCGACCAAATCAAGGGGCAGGCGCCTTTGACCATGTGGACGACCAAAACATTGCTGCGTCGAATGCGGCAACGCGAACATCAAATCGACGATACGGATCTTATCGCGAAGGTCTATACCAGCGCAGACTTCCGGGAGGGGTTGACAGCATTTCTTGCCAAGCGTCCGGCTCGTTGGACTGGGAAATAGCTCAGGCGGACCGTGATTGACTGCCGGCGACAGCGAACAGACCGGTGTGCAAATCCATATCAATGAGCCGCCGTTGACAGTCGGTTTCGGCGAGAAGGTGCACGTGAACTTCGCTTGCACCCAGCTTAGCACCGCGCATGCGGATCTCCGCAAGGTTGAGCGAGGCGGCTACGTTGGTGATGCGGCCGACGTGCAAAACCTTCCGGCGGCCGCCTTCGTCGCGACCCACCAAAACATAATTCGATGCGGGCAACTCGGGGCATTCCAGTAGGCTATAGATGTGGTGCACATAACGATCGCCGCTTGCACCGCGCCAGAAGCAAAAGTCGGTCGCTTGCGTCGATGATTCAACACCACTGGGCGCCAATGCGGCTCCAACGCTTGCCAGGCGCGAAATACGAAAATCCGACAGACTGACTACGGTTGCACTCATGACACCAACACTGGAACCAGTACTCCTCAAGCGAGGCGCGACTTGCAGCTAACGCTTTTGAGGCACATAAGGTTCAGAGTGTCTGTACTTTTCAGCTAAAATGTGACGTGAAGTGCGATTCGCGCACCCATCCTCACGCGTATGGTTAATACGTCGGTAACAGATCAGCCCGCAAGCATCGGATCTTGCTCGACAGCGGGCTTAGGCTTGATCGCTACACCCTCGACCGGCTTCACTCTGATCGCCGTCAGCTTGTTGCGACTCTTACGCAAAATTTCGAAGCGGAAGCCATGAAATGTGAACGCTTGTCCCGGTTCGGGGATCGTTTGCGCCTCATGAATGACTAAGCCGGCGACGGTGGTTGCCTCCGCATCGGGCAACTCCCATGCCATCTGCCGATTGAGATCGCGAATCGCAACCGTGCCGTCGACGTTGACCGAACCGTCCGCCTGCGGCCGTATCGCGGTATCCCCGGTATCATGCTCATCGGCGATCTGGCCGACAATCTCCTCGAGGATGTCTTCGAGTGTGATCAAGCCCTGCACTTCGCCGTATTCGTCGACGACGAGGGCAAGCTGCGCCTTGCGCTTGAGGAACTGGTTGAGCTGAACCTTCACGCCCGTGGTGTCGGGCACGAACCACGGCTCAGTTGCGAAGCTCATGATGTCGAGCTTCGAGATGTCCCAGTTGGCCTTTGCGGCCGCGGCCAGCAAATCCTTCGTGTGCAGGATGCCGACGATATTCTCAGGTTCGTCCTTCCAAATTGGTACGCGCGAGTACTGGCTCTTCAAAACGTCGTCGATGATCTTATGCGGCGGATCATCGGCATCGACGGTTTCCATTTTGGTGCGATGCACCATGATGTCGAGCACTTGCAGGTCGCGAAGATCGAGCACGCCGCCGAGCATGTTGGCATCGCCGCGCCCCATCGCGCCCTCCTTTTCGGAGAGTTCGATAGTACCGCGCAGTTCTTCGCGGGCCGCCAATATGTTCGACTTGTCGTCGGCTTTGTTAGGGGTCAGCTTTAGCAGCACTCTGACAATGATCTGGATCGCACCAGTAATGGGCGTAAGTACGAAAATGGTTGCATTCATGAAGGGGGCAACCGCCAACGCGGTGCGGTCAGGTGATGCCAGTGCGAACGTCTTCGGCAGAACCGCCGAAAAGATGACGATCAGAATCGTGACCACCGCGGTGGCATAAGCGACGCCTGCTGGGCCGAACAGAGAGAGACCGAGGCTCGTTGCCAGCGAGGCCGCCAGCACGTCGACCAGCGTGTTGCCGAGCAGCACCGCGCCGATCATCTTCTCGGGCTGGGATAGCAGCCGATTGACCAACGTTGCTTGCTTGTTGCCTTCCTGATCGAGTGCATGCATGCGCGCCCGTGATGCAGCCGTTAGTCCGGTTTCACTCATGTTGAAGAAACCGGACAGCAGCAACATCACTATGATCGCAACGACAGTGAGGGCGATTTCTAAGGTCATGATTGCGGCCCTTGCCACTTGATCGTGTCGGCACGGCACAAACGTGCCCGTGCGGCGTTCCTGCACGGCAGTATCAGGCTTCCCGCAGTGCACACAACCCTGTATTGAACCTCGATACTTCAGTCCAAATGGTCGCGCTGCCTGACATGCCGGGCGCTGCCGTTAAATACGCGAGGGTGCTATGCAACTCAAAGGTAAAACCGCAATTGTCACCGGGTCGACATCCGGTATCGGTCTTGGTATCGCCCACGCCCTTGCCGCAGATGGCGCCAACATCGTCATCAATGGGCTTGGCACCGAAGCCGAAAACGCTGCGGCGATCCAAGCCGTCGCCGCGCACGGCACGCGCGTCGCATTCGACCCGGCCAACATGATGCGCAACAACCAGATCGCCGATATGGTGACCAAGTGCGAGAAGGATTTCGGCAGCGTCGATATCCTCGTGAATAACGCTGGCATACAGCATGTGGCACCGATCGAGGAGTTTCCGATCGAAAAATGGGACGCGATCATCGCGATCAACCTGACGTCGGCGTTTCATGCCGTCCGCACCGCGCTGCCCGGCATGAAGGCGCGCAAGTTCGGCCGCATCATCAACATGTGCTCAGCGCATTCCCTCATCGCCTCGCCGTTCAAGGTTGCCTACGTTGCGGCCAAGCATGGACTTGCCGGCTTCACCAAGGTGGTGGCGCTTGAAACAGCGACATTCGGTATTACATCGAATGCGATTTCGCCTGGTTTTGTTTGGACGCCACTCGTTGAGAAACAGATCCCAGATCTCGCAAAGTCGAAGGGCATTACCGAGGAGGCGGCCAAGAAGGAGTTGCTCGCCAAGCAACCGAGCCAGCAATTCGTCACCATCGGGCAAGTCGCGGGCCTCGCACTATTCCTGGCCGGCCCGGGCGCCGCATCCATTACCGGCGCCAACTACTCGATCGATGGCGGCTGGACCGCGGAGTAGGTCATCCCTTCCATCTCGCAGCAAAGGAACACCCGCCGATGATAAAGATCAACGTCGCGCTGCAGGGTGGAGGAAGCCACGGCGCCTATACCTGGGGGGTACTCGACCGGCTCCTGTCCGATGAGCGCATCGAGATCGAGGCCGTCTCGGGCACCAGTGCTGGCGCGATGAATGCCGTCGTCATGGCTGAGGGGCTGGTCGAGGGCGGCCGCGATAAAGCTCGTGAACAACTGCGGGATTTTTGGCACCGTGTCGGCTATCGCGTTCCAACTTCGGCATCCCAAGGCTGGGGCAATGATTGGACCGCGGCGTGGGAGAAGGCTTGGGGCTTCGATAAGGAGGCGGCCGCTTCGGTGGCAGGCTGGTGGTCGCAGTTTGCCTCGCCCTATCAGTTCAACCCGCTCAACATCAACCCGTTACGCGATATTCTGCTGAGCGAGGTCGATTTCGACCGGGTCCGCAGTTGCAAGAAGATGAAGCTTTATATTTCCGCAACCAATGTTCGCACCGGGCAAATCAAAGTCTTCTCCGGCAACGAGGTGACGGCCGACGCGGTATTGGCCTCGGCTTGCTTGCCGACGGTTTTTCAGGCGGTCGAAATCGGCGACGAAGCGTATTGGGATGGCGGTTACATGGGCAACCCGGCGATCGAGCCTTTCTTCAATTCCTGCGCTTCGGTCGACGTGCTCCTGGTGCAGATCAATCCGCTGCGGCGGGACGAGGTGCCCCGTGATCCTCAAACGATCGCCAACCGTGTGAACGAAATCTCATTCAATGCGCCCCTCCTGCGCGAGTTGAGACACGTCGAGTTCATCAATAATTGTTTGCGGCGCGGCGACCTCAAAGGCAGCGGCTACAAAGAATTCTTTTTGCATAGGGTCGGCGGCGGCGCCGATTTAGCGGCCTACCCCGCATCGACGAAGCTCGACGGCGATCTGGTCCAGATCGATGCGCTTCACGATTTGGGCTTCGCCGCCATGGAAGCGTGGCTCGAGAAGAACTTCGATTGTCTCGGTCGCGTGTCGACGATGCCACTCGAGATCGTTCGCGCCTGAGGGCAGGGTTAAACAACGTGCCGACACGGCGCAAGGGCACGTCGAACGCTGGCACGAGCGAGCAACGACTGCCGCCGCCTTGATCTGCGCGTACCGCGTCACGATTTGAGTTGTGGCCTCGCGGCACGCAGCCACCTAGCTGGCCAGCAACACCTTCCGAGCCCTCGTCGTTAGTTTGAGCCGCTGCTGTTTCAGACGCTTTCCGGTGGCGGCGCGTTCGGGCTCTGGCAGGATATCGAGGCTCGGCCACCGTCCGGTCAACAGCGTGCGTGCGTAACCGTTGGCGTGGCCCGATCGACGCAGCCCTGCTGCGGCATACTGATGATCATACGCGAGGTGTCGCGTCTCGAACAGCAAGCCGTCGGCGGTCGAAGATATGAGGCCATACCAAACTGTTGTAGCGCCGTCGTTGGCCGGCATGCCAATGACGCCCGGATTAAACCACAGCCCGTTCCCGACTTTGCTGACGAACGGCAGCCCTGAATGTCCGGCGATCACGATATCGGCGCCCGCCGCTTTATGTTCCGCCGCCAACTGATCGGTATCGGATGCAAAGATGAATTTGTTAGTCTGGGCCACGCCGCCGTGAATGACGAGAAAAGAAACGCCAGCGTATGTGAACCGCAGCGTGTCCGGGAGCAGCTTCATCCAGTTGCGGCTTGAATCAGAAATGCGCGCGCTGGCAAACGGATACCAGCCCTTCGCCAAAAGATCGCAAGCGCTTCCTTCTGCGAAACCGCATCCACAATCGGCGCCACCGGCGGCCAGTTGGTGCTCGCAGTTGCCGGCAATGACACGGATTCCCCAGTCGCGGATGAGGGCGACGGTTTGCTCAGGCTCGGCGCAATAGGCAACCACATCGCCGGTACAAATGACGCGCTCGGGCGGAATGCCAAGACCGTTCGCCGCAACCTGCATCGCTCGGGTCGCACCAAAGTTTGAATATGGTCCACCGAAGACGAGCAAAGGTTCGTTGCCGGCGTTCAATAAACTGTCGAAATTGGTCATCATGTAATTCGCCTAGCGAATTCGTCGCGGCATGCCAACTCACAGCCTGGTGACTGCGTTCATGTGACCGGTAAATCCCACTCGGCAAACAGCTGCTTGATCAGTTTTTCGGTGCGCGCTTCGATTATCTTTGGCGTCCATTTCGTGCGGGAAACCGCCTCGATCGACAATCCAAAGCCCGAGAATTTCAAGATCTCGCGTTTGACCGGCCAGTCGTTGGTATCGGCCTTTCGATTTTGTGGACCGGTCAGCAGAGCAAGGTTACCGAGACGGTCTGTAAAAGCATCGACTGCGGCTTCGGTCGTGAAATCGTTGATCCACTTGCGATTGGCGGGCGGGTTGCGCGGCAGGATATGCTCGATCGATACCTTCACGCCATCGATCGGCCCTGGATCTTGGCCGAGCTGGAAGCACAAGCGGCGCAATATTCTGTTGCACATGTGCTTGTAGTAGAAGGTGCGGCTTCGCAAAATCTTCAACGCAGCGTCAAGGGTGGCAGGGGAGATCGACAGTTCGGGCCAGCTGGTGATTGAGCCGTTCCGTCGCACCGCCGACGTCAGCCGCATAAACCGGTTTTCCTGTTCGTTGGGATCGGTTCCGGCTAGGCGCAACGTCCAGGCGAGCCGGTCGAGACGGGCAAAAAATTGCTCCGTCTCCGGATGCTGGTCGCCTCTTGTCGTGAGCCAGACGAGCGCGGGCGCGACCCAATGCCGATGGTCGAGCCAATTCAACACGTCGAGGTGACGGCCAATTGCGCCCGCGAGCAATCCCGTTCCGATCTGCTGCGCGTCGATCCGGCGCAGTGCGTCGACGTTGGGCTGCAGGACGTTCGTCATGAACCCAAGCCCATCGCGGTCGAGAGCGTACAATTGCTGCAGGTCGGCTTCGACGGGTTTGGTCGATCGCCTCTCGAGCTTGGCGGTGCGTAGATGGCACATCAGCTCGCTCATGCGCTCGCTGCCGACGCGACCCTGCGCGATCTCCCAAATCCGGCCGGCGGGCTCTTGCTCCGCAATCGGCATCGCATAGATCAGGGCGATTTTAGCAAGCTCGCTGTTGTCATGCGGAAGTCGCGTCGACTGCTCGATGCCGAGTATCGACCAGGCTTCGTCCTCGTCATCGACGTTGACCACAATGACGTGGCAACCCGTCAACAGAAATTCGGTCAGTCGGGATCGTCTCGCCGGCGAAAAGTCCTCGCCGGCGAGAAGCGCCTGCAGCTTGTCGCGATTGGCGATGAGAGTGCGCTCTGTCTGCGTCAAGCTGCCCAGATTATCCGGCGGTTCGCGCAGCGTTGCGCCCGGCAGTTGCACGTATCGCTCGAAAAAGGCCGCCATCTGCGGTTGGGTCTGCAGGCGCCAACGGATCTGCGTCTCATCTGCTGGGATGTCGGGCTGATGGTCCGCCCCGATGCGCAGCAACCCATCCAGCCGGCGCCGGATGTGCCGTCGCTCGTCGTTGGTCAAAGTGTCGTCGGATGCAGCGATGTCACGAAGGAGTGCAAACAACATCGCCAGCGTGATCGCGCGCTGATGACCATCGATGATCGCCAATGTCGTCGACGTTGACGGCCCGGCGAGATAAATATGGCCCAGGCTATAGCGCGGCTTCGGGCTCTCCATGGCGCCAAGAATATCTGATAGAAACCGCGAAACGTTGTCTTCGCGCCATGCGTAGGCGCGCTGAAACCAAGGCAGATGCAATGCCCACTTTTGTTGGAAAAAGGTCTCGACGGTGCAAACCGAAACGCGCACGAAATCATCCATTCAAGCCCAACTCCGGCCCACAAAGAGAAAGACGCGCCGGTCGCGCGAAGCCGATAAAAACTGAGACCTAAATTCGAACGCTGATGGTCGATTTAAGTTCATCGCCATCAACTCCCACGTCGATCAAATATTTTGCCGCTATCGTGTTTAAAGTTGGTGTCTAGCACCCGCGATCATGAGGGTGGAAGTGACTGAAAGCAACAGTTCGGTGACATACGATGTTCACGTTGTGATAAAGCTGTCGTGTCATCAAGCACAACGACCGATCGCAGTTTGATCGCGGCCATGTAGGCTAACTTTGGCGACTGGATCAATGCCAATGCGTGAACTCGGGACGATTGTTTTGGTATACAAAATACTGACCCAATCGCAGTGGCGCGATGCGTTGGCTGTAGGCTCTTTCGCGGGCTCCCCGGACGACATGCGCGATGGCTTTATACATCTGTCGACTGGACCTCAATTGAGCGAAACCGCTCGCCGTTATTTTTCCAACCAGCCCGATCTCGTATTGCTGGCCTTTGAGCACAGAGGGTTTGGCGATGCTCTGCGCTGGGAACCATCGCGCGGTGGCGCACTTTTTCCGCACCTGTACGCGCCGCTGCCAGCGGCAAATGCACTATGGGTTCGCCCTCTACCGCTCGATGATGGCGGTGTGCCTGTTCTACCCGAGGGGGTCATTCGATGCTGACGACGATGTTTCACTTGGCGCGGCCGATGCTGTTCGCGCTAGCGCCCGAACAGGCGCATGAAGTGACGCTGAAGGCGCTTGAAGCCGGTGTCTATCCGCGCGACACCCAAGCATCCGATCCGCGCCTTGCCGTTAAGTTGGCAGGTCTAGATTTTGCCAATCCGGTTGGCATTGCAGCTGGCTTCGACAAAGATGCGCGCGCGCCTGACGCGGTGCTGGGCCTAGGCTGCGGGTTTGCCGAGATTGGCACGGTGACGCCGCTCGCGCAGCTTGGCAATCCTGCGCCACGCGTATTCCGCCTGGTCGAGCAGAACGGATTGATCAACCGGCTCGGCTTCAACAACGGCGGCCATGCAGCGGCGCTGGCACGGCTACAGCGAAGGGCCAAGCGCGGGATTGTCGGCGTCAACATCGGCGCCAACAAGGACAGCCGCGATCGCGCCGCCGACTATGTGGCAGGTCTCGAGGCCTTCTGGGGTGTCGCCAGCTACTTCATGGTCAACATATCGTCGCCCAATACGCCGGGCTTGCGCGACCTGCAGGCTCCGGCCGCGTTGGACGAACTGCTCGGCCGCGTGATGGCGGTACGGGAAACGAAGGCCGCCAGCGGCGCTTCGAGCCGGCCGGTCTTCGTCAAGATCGCCCCCGATGTCGCCGAGGCTGATCTGCCGGCCATCATCGCTCGTTTGCAAGCCAACGGTGTCGATGCGATCGCGGTTTCGAACACGACCCTTGCTCGACCGGGCTTGTCGGCCGTCGCCTCAGCGAAGGAAGCCGGTGGCTTATCCGGCCGGCCGTTGTTCCACAGATCGACCGTGATGCTTGCCCGTGTTCACCAACTGACCGGCGGACGCATTCCGCTGATCGGTATCGGTGGCATCGACAGTCCTGGCAGCGCGCTTGCAAAAATCGAGGCCGGTGCCAGTTTGTTGCAGCTTTATACCGGACTGATCTACGAAGGCCCGGGGCTAATCCCACGCATCAAGCAGCATCTTGCCGACTCGGTAAGGCTTGCCCGTGCGAGCTCGATCATGACACTGACCGGATCGCAATCCGCAATGTGGGCCGCCAAGCCCCTCGAAGGTTGAGTTCAGCCTTTGGCAGCCGCACTTACGCGGCGTCGCATGGCGGCAAGATGCAATGTCACAGCGGCCGCATTCGAAACATTCAGGCTCGCCAGCGGGCCGGTGCCTGAGATGCGCACGAGCACGTCGCAGTGCTCCTGTGTCAATTGGCGAAGACCACGCCCTTCCGATCCCAACACCAGTGCGACGCGGCCAGAGAAAGGCTCGGCTTCGACTGTCCGATCGCCGGTCCCGTCGAGCCCCACCCGGTGGTAGGCGAGCTTGCCCAGCTCGGCCATGGCGCGGGCAAGGTTCGGCACCAGCACGATCGGCACATGTTCCAGCGCGCCCGATGCGGACTTGGCCAATGCGCCACCTAGTGGGGGACTGTGGCGACGGGTCATGACCACGCCTTGCGCGCCGAACACGGCTGCCGATCGCAATATCGCGCCGACGTTGTGCGGGTCGGTCACCTGATCGAGAATGAGCAGCGGGCCGGCGCTATCTGGTCGATCGGCCAACTCTTCGAGCGTCGGCTCCGGCAACGCTTCGACTTCCAGCAGGATGCCTTGGTGCACGGTGTCGGTACCTAGGCGGCGATCGAGATCGCGCGGCATCACACGCGTCAGTTTGATGCCAGCGCCTGCGTTGCGGGCGGCGACCGCGTCTTTTAGACGGTTCTCGCCGTTGTCGGTGACGAACGCCTGGATGATGTTACGCTGGGTGTTGCGCAGCGCTGCGTCCGCCGCGTGCACACCGAAGATCAGCGTTGGGCCGTCTTCGGCGGCACCAGAACGTTCGTAACGGTTGGCGACGCCGTCGTGCTCCGCTGATTTTCCGCGGATCTCGCGTTCGCCACCGTCGGAGCGTCCGCCGCCCCACGCCCGCGGCCGGTCGCTGTTTCGTTGGGTGCCGTAGGGGCGCTTTGACATGTGAAAAGCCATCGTTCAAGTCCGCGAGATTGCGGGCGTTACCTCGTGCCTTAGACCGATTAGCCAGCGTTGGGTTAAAGTTTTTTTGCTGGCCGCGGTTATCGATACTGGTTGAGCCACCCCGCGTGCGCCGATTTGCAATTGACAGCCCAGGCCCGCCTCAACGATAAGGCGTGCAGTCGGCACCGCTTCATCGAAGCGCGTGCTGCGTTGCCCGTCGCATGTATCGGCGATGGACAGGTGCCCGAGCGGTTAAAGGGGACGGACTGTAAATCCGTTGGCTTTGCCTACGTTGGTTCAAATCCAACCCTGTCCACCACTCCTCTTTTCCAACCTCGCCATACAAAATCGTCATCTTGACCGGATTCGTGGCTTGGCGCAGCTTTACGCCACCGAGCCAACAAAAAATGGTGCAGTGGAGGATAAGCCGTCATGCTTTTATCGACGCGACGCAAATTTATGGCTGGGTCGGGATCTGCACTCGCACTCACGGCGGCGAGCCTGCGCGGTGGTCCGGTGTGGGCTGCGATGGGGCCGAATGACAAATTCGATCTTCTGATCAAAAACGGCGAGGTCCTGGACCCGAGCCAAAATCTGCGGGCCAAGCGCGACGTCGGCATTAGATACGGTGTCGTCGAAGCGCTCGAGGCTGACATTCCGGCCGAAAAGGCGCTGAGAGTTCTCGATGCCAAGGATAAACTCGTCACGCCGGGCCTGATCGACCTGCACTCGCATGTTTATCCCTACGGCTCTGCGATCGGCATTCCGGCCGACGAACTGATTTCGTTCCAGGGCACCACAACAGCTGTCTCCGCTGGCGATGCCGGCGCCAACAACTTCGCCGCCTTCCGCCGTCACATCGTGGCGCAATCGCGTACCCGGCTCTACGCCTATATCCACATCGCTAACTTTGGACTGGCGGCATTTCCGGTGCCGGAACTTTACAACATCGACTTCGCCCAGGTGGATGCAGCTGCGAAAGCCGTGGCCGAAAACGCCGACATCGTGATCGGCATCAAGGTGCGCATGTCGGAGAATGTCATCGCCAAGCACGGAACGGAGCCGCTGAAACGCGCAATTCAGGCTTGCGAGAAGGCCGGCAGCGGGGCCAAGTTGATGGTCCATATCGGCGGCGTGGAGACTGGCAAGCTGATGTCGGACATTCTGGATCTGATGCGGCCGGGCGATACGCTGACACACGCCTACTCCGGTGCTCCCAATCTAACGAACGTGTTCACAAACATCGTCCAGGAAGGCAAGCTCATCCCGGCGGCACTCTCGGCCAAACAGCGCGGCGTGATCTTCGATGTCGGCCATGGCGGCGGCAGCTTCGACTTCACGGTGGCGGATGTTGCGATCCAGGGCGGTGCTGGACCCGACACGATCTCGTCCGACATTCACGTATTTTCGGCCAACACGCCCGGCATGCCGTACCTGCCCTGGGTGATGAGCAAGTTCCTGACCATGGGCCTCACGCTTGAACAGGTGGTGGCGATGGCGACGATCAATCCGGCGAAAGTGATCAACCGGACGCCGAAACTCGGTACGCTGCAGGTTGGCGCGCCGGCCGACGTTTCGGTGCTGGAAATCGTCGAGGGTCCGGTTGAGTTCGTCGACACCCGCAATAACAAGCGGCAGGGCAAGATGCATCTCAAGCCGGCCAACACGGTGATCGCGGGTGTGCCCTACGGACGCCCCTATCAGTCGCCGTTCGCGGTGCGCTAGGGAATGCCGTTGATTGCGTCAGGGCCGCGGTAAAACGAAAGGCGGCGCGATTTGGTAGCGTCATATGCATCTCACTCGTCGTCCATTCCTCAGGCGGCGACCCGAACGGCATCGTTCCGCTGTCCGACTTGACGTAATGATTAAAGCGGTCCGATAAGGCGGCGGTACTCGGCTTCGGGTACGCCGTAAGACGCGCCCGCTGCTCGCTCAAGCCGATCACGATCCAAGATCTGAATGTTGCCACGTGTCGCTTTGATCAGGTGCGCACCCTCCAACAGATGGATTGCATCGGTAACGCTGGACCGGCGAACGCCCAGCATCATCGAGAGAAAGAGCGGCCCTGCTGTAGTGGCAGGGCTTTTTTAGTGTGGCAATATCGAGAAATCTATTAAGTTGGTTTTCAGGTTATTCGAACCCGAAAATACGGTGCGAAGAATAGTATTTTAATATAACTGCTTATCTGATGAGTATCTATTTTAAAACTCTAGCAATTGCGGCTTGATTTATAACTCTGAATGTTCGATTAGTGAAACGTTTAAAATATTCGCAAAGACAACCGTTGCTGCAGCCGAGCAAAGTGGTCTTGCCGATCGCATTCGCGGGCGAACTTCCACATTAACGCTGCTC
>JANMNO010000095.1:0-46103 GCA_031374115.1 Hyphomicrobiaceae bacterium
GTGTTGCAACAAATGTTGCAATGCTTGACGAATGAAATCACGTGTTGCAAACTTCGAATTACGATCTCGATCCACCCCAGCGAGGTGCTTAGCGATGGGTAGAGACTTCACCGATCAAGTTGTGGTGGTTACTGGCGCCGCTCAGGGCTTGGGTCTTGCCATCGCGGGCAAGTTTGCGCGCGAGGACGCCACAGTATTCATGACAGACTTGAATGGGCAAAAGCTTGAAGCCGCCGCCAGCGAGCTGTCCAAAGGTGGCTCGCGAGTGCACCCGATCGTTGCGGACTGCGCGGATCCGAAGGCACTTCAGAATCTGAAGCTCGCAATCGATCAGAAGACCTCGGGTCGTCTCGACGTCCTAGTAAACAACGCTGGTGGCTGGCGCTATGCCACGGCCGACAAAATTACTCCCGAAGACTGGGCGTGGACATTTCGGGTCAACGTAGACTCGATGTTTTTCACGACACAGGCATTGATGGGTTTGATGATCGCGCGCCGCTATGGACGCGTCGTCAACATAGCATCGTCGGATGCCTATCGTGCCAAGGTCAAGCTACCCCACTACGCTGCAGCCAAGGCCGCCGTCGTGTCTTTGACCAAGTCACTCGCCGAAGAACTGGCGCCTCATGAAGTACTGGTCAACGGTGTCAGCCCTGGCGCGATGCTGACTGAAACCGCGCGCGGCCAGAGCTGGCTGCCGGAGCGCATCAAGCAAATTCCGGTCGGTCGAGCTGCCGAGCCTGATGAGATGGCGGACTTGGTCCTGTTCCTGGCCTCACCCAAGAACCGGTTCATGGTCGGCGAGACGGTGATCGCCAATGGTGGCCTGTTGATGGTCTAGTTCTTCGTGGCTCTCAACAAGAGCCAACCGTGTCGTTAGGATTTGGTACTGTCAGTCGGGAGGATGCAGGACATGGCGAATTCTGATAAGATCGAAGGACACCGGCTCTCAAGACGCTCGGCAATTGCTTCGATTGGCGCCACAGGTGCGATGGCAGTGGCGGCTCCCTACGTAGCGCGGGCGCAAGGCAAGCCCGCCCAGATGATTGTGGCCACAGGCGGAGGCAAGCTCGACGACGCCTACAAGGCTTCGATATTCAAGGCGTTCACCGAGAAGACAGGCATACAAATCGTCACGACGGCGAATGTGGCGGCCAAGCTCAAAGCGATGGTTGAGCAGAAAGCGGTCGAATGGGATGTGATGCAGGGCCCGGCGGAAGATTTTGCCGTGCACGCGCGTAACGGGCTCTTCGAGCCCATCGACTACGGCATTGTCAGTAAGTCAGGCCTGATCGCCAGCGCCGCTCAGGAGCATTTCCTTCTGACCGATGTGGCCGCATACCACATCGTCTGGAACACCAAGAACGTGAAAGCGGATGCTGCACCAAAAACCTGGGCGGATGTCTGGGCATATCCTGGGCGCATTGGGCTTTGGAAAAGACCTTTCCACACGCTTGAAGTGGCACTGCTGGCCGACGGCGTTGCGATCGAAAGTTTGTATCCACTTGACGTCGAACGCGGCTTGAAGAGCCTTGAGAAGATCAAGAGCAAGCTCGTCTGGTGGGAGCGTGGTGCGCAAGGCGGACAGGTATTTATCGATGGTGAGGTTGACGTCGGCGCGATCTGGAATGGCCGCGTACACGAACCAAAGGTCAACGGCGCGCCGGTCGATTTCCATTTCAATCAGGCGATATTTGTCAACGACGCCTGGGCAATCCCTAAGGGGGCCAAGAACAGGAAAGAAGCGATGGAACTGATCGCGCTCTACATGACGCCGGCGATCCAGGCCGAGTATTCCAAGAATATCCCCTACGGCCCTGTGAACACGGATGCATTGAAGCTGCTCGACGCCAAAACGCTGTCCTCACTGCCGTCGTCCGAGGAAAACTTCAAGAAGGGCCGCCTGCTCGACCTCAGTTTCTGGGCTGACAACGGACCCAAGGTCACCGAGCGATTTAACAAGTGGCTACTGTCCTGATTTTATTCGCGTGGCAATGGCCGCAATTCGCTCTGACGGCGGGCGCGGTCTAGCTGCGGCCGTTTGAAACCAATCAATTCCTGTCAAAACGCAAGGAGCTTGAATAGTGGCCCAGGGGGACGACCTCGTTGCTCGCCAACCCTGGCAGATCTCAAGAGGGTACGGCTGGCTACTCGCACTTCCTGCCCTATTCTTGGTGGTGTTTTTCTTCTGGCCGCTTTTGCGCGTCATCATACGCGGATTTACGGATCCCAGTCTCGGTTTCTCGAACTACCAGCAGATCGCGTCCAGTTCCGTTTACCTGCAAGTAATCTGGAATACGATCGAGACAGCAACGGTTGTGACGCTGCTGTGCCTGATCATCGCGTACCCGGTGGCGTATGCGATGGCGAATGCGCGCGGCAGCACGTTGCAACTCATTGCGGCGCTGGTCATCGTCCCTCTTTGGACGAGCGTTGTTATCCGCTCTTACGCATGGATGGTCGTGTTCCAGCGGCGTGGCATACTGAATGACGCCATCGTATCACTCGGACTGGCCAGCGAACCGGTGCGGTTTCTGCCGGGTGCCATCGCCGTGCACGTCGGCATGGTGCACATCATGCTACCGTTCATGATCCTGCCGTTGGTCGCCAATATGCGTGCCATCGATCCCAATCTGCTGCGCGCGGCCGAGGTTATGGGAGCAGATCCCTCGCAATCGTTCCTGCGCGTATTCCTGCCTTTGTCGCTTCCCGGCATAGGTGCAGGCGCGGCTTTGGTGTTCATGATGTCCATCGGCTTCTACGTCACGCCGGCCCTACTCGGTGGACCACGGCACATGATGGCAGCGGTCTTGATCGAGCAGCAGGCGAACCACTTGCTCAACTGGGGATTGGCGTCTGCGCTCGCGACCGTCCTGCTTGTGGTTACGGTTTCAATCTATCTTGTCTATGTGCGCGTGACCGGTGGCACCGCCCCCGATGCAGTGGCAGCGAAATAGGTCGAACAACAGCATGCCGCCACTCCTGCTTCGCATCGTCCGGCCGCTGATCGCAGCATTCGTCGCGATTGTGCTGATCTATCTCATCCTGCCGGCGTTCGTCATTCTGCCATTGTCATTCAGCTCCCAGGAATACCTGAGTTTTCCGCCGGTTGGCGTTTCGCTCAAATGGTACGAGCGCCTTGCTGGCAATCCAGCTTGGCGCGACGCGGCGATCAACAGCCTACTGATCGGCATACCGACGGCGCTCCTTTCGACAATGCTGGGTACATTGGCAGCGCTTGCCGTAGTGCGTGGCAAATTGCGAAGCGCGGCGTTAATTTCGGCACTTCTGGTGGCGCCGATGATGCTTCCCCACATCATCCTGGCGATCGGCCTATATCCGGTCATGCTGGAGGTCGGCTTGCTGCGGAGCCATGCCGCCGCGATCATCGCTCACACGGTCGTCGGTATGCCGCTGGTCTTCATCACAGTGTCCGCTTCGCTGCGCTCATACAGCGGTTCACTCGAACTAGCTGCCATGACGCTCGGTGCCAATCTTTGGCAGACATTTTGGAAGGTCACGCTGCCGATCATTCTGCCCGGTGTCGTTGTTGGTGCGATCCTGGCATTTGCCTCGTCATTCGATGAATTGATGCTGTCGCTGTTCCTGACCGGCGCCACGACGCGCACTCTGCCACGCCTCATGTGGGAGCAGATGTCCGACTTCCTGACGCCGGTCATCGCGGCAGCCGCGTCACTGATTATGCTGGTTTCGCTCGTCATGCTGGCGGTTGTCGCAATCGTGCAGCGGCGTGCCGGCGGTTCCGCGACGGGAGGGCCGCATGCCTGATCATGGCGCGCGCGTCAGCCTGGTCGGCTTGACCAAATCCTATGGTGCGCAAGTCGCGTTGCGGCCGACAGATCTCGTCGTCGAGCCGGGTGAGTTCTTTTCGCTGATCGGGCCGTCCGGGTCGGGGAAATCGACCCTGCTAGGAGCCATTGCGGGCTTTCTGCCGCCGACCGCCGGGCTGATCGAGATCGACGGCCGCGATGTGGCTGGCGAGCCGCCCTACCGGCGCAACATCGGCATGGTCTTTCAGAACTATGCGCTATTCCCGCATATGACCGTCTTCGAGAATGTGGCGTTTCCACTGCGATTAAGGAAGCTCGGTGCTGTGGAAATCAAGCAGCGCGTCGAGCGCATGCTGGAGACGGTGCGTCTGGCCAGCCTCGGTGGTCGTGCGCCTGCTCAACTCTCTGGTGGACAGCAACAGCGCGTCGCACTTGCGCGTGCTGCTGTCTATGACCCGCGCCTGCTGCTGATGGACGAGCCGCTCGGTGCGCTCGACAAGAACCTTCGCGAGGAAATGCAATACGAGATCCGCCAGTTTCACGCAGCTCTCGGCGTAACAATAATCTACGTCACGCACGATCAGGACGAAGCCGCGACGATGTCCGACCGCATTGCCATCATGAAGGACGGCAACCTGCTTCAGGTCGGCAAGCCGCGGGAGCTTTACGACAGGCCGCGCAATGCATTTGCTGCAGGCTTTCTCGGCGAAGCCAACCTTTTCGACGTCAGTCAAGTGAGTTCCAATGGCCACGGGACCTTTGCCGTGACAACTCGCGAGGGTCTCGTGCTCACAGCGGCGTCCTGCGACAGTCAGGCCGACCGTCCCCTCGTCGTTTGCATTCGTCCTGAAGCCCTCGCCATCGGGACCAGCGCAACGCACGAGCATTCGGATCATGGATCGACGATCGATGGTGTCGTTCAGGATGTCGTCTTCACAGGTGGCACCATGCGCTACCGGGTCAGGTCCCCGTCCGGCGCGCTGCTCACTGTGAAGCTTGTGTCGCAGCGACAAGCAATTCCGTTCGCAATCGGGGACGCAGTCGCCGTCAGTTGCGCGGCGACTGACGTCGCAATTCTACCAAAGGAGTAAGCCCATGGGCACGCTAGACAACAAGGTCGCGCTGATTACCGGCTCAGGCGATGGCATGGGGCGCGCGCACGCGCTCCTGATGGCAGAGCGCGGCGCCGATATCGCCGTGCACGACATCAACGGCGAAATGGCGGAAGAGACGGCAAAGGCTGTTCGTGCTCTCGGGCGCAGGGTGCATGTCTCGGTGAATGACATTGCTGACGTCCCAGCCGTGAAGCGCATGGTGGCTGACGCGACTGCTGCGCTAGGCAAGATCGACATTCTTGTCAACAATGCGGGCTATGGGCAGCGGTCCGAAACGCATCTGATCACGGAGCAGGACTTCGACCGGATGTTTGCGGTCCACGTCTGGGGGTCCTTCTTTGCGGCTCAGGCGGTCATCCCGGGGATGAAGGAGCGCCGCTACGGAAAGATCGTCAATATATCCTCGATGTGGGGCATGACCGGCGCGCCTGTCGCACCACATTACTGCGCAGCGAAGGCGGCGCTGCTTGGTCTCACGAAGGCGTGGGCGAAAGAACTCGCACCGTGGAACATCCACGTCAACGCCGTTGCGCCGGGCGGGGTTAAGTCCGGCGGACCGATTAAACTCGATAGCGCCGAAACGCTGAAGGCGAAGGAGGCTCGCGTGCCACTGAAGCGTTACGGCGAGCCGGTCGAGATGTCCTATTCCGTTGCCTTCCTTGCTTCGCCCGAAGCGGACTTCATTACCGGTCAGGTGATCAGCCCGAACGGCGGCGAAGTGATCGTCGGCTATTAAGGAGATGGCGATGACTGACAAATCATTCGACATGACTGGCAAGGTCGCGTGGATCACCGGTTCTGCGCGCGGCATGGGGCAAGCGCACGCGCTCTTGCTCGCCGAGCGTGGCGCCGACATCGTGGTGCAAGACGTTCTTGTCGAAGAGGCTGCGGCCACGGCGAAGCGCATCGAGGCACTGGGGCGGCGCGTATTCCTGTCACATGCCGACGTAGCCAGTCCAGACGAAATGAAACGCCTCGTCGCTGACGCGTCCGCAGCGTTGGGCAAGATCGACATCCTGGTCAACAACGCCGGCATCGGTCAGCACCGCTCGATCGAAGAGGTCACGGTTGAGGACTTCGATCGGATGTTTTCCATCCATGTGAAGGGCTCATTTTTCTGTGGGCAGGCCGTGATGCCCGGTATGAAGGAGCGGCGTGCCGGCAAGATCATCAACATTTCCTCGATCTGGGGAATGAACGGCGCCGATACCGCGTCGCACTACTGCGCGGCCAAGACCGCCGTCCTCGGCCTCACAAAAGCCTGGGCGAAGGAGCTTGCGCCGTGGAACATCCACGTCAATGCGGTGTGTCCCGGTGGGGTCATCACCGAGATGCCGATCAAGGTGCAGGGGTGGGACAAAATCCGCGCCAAGGAGAAAAAGGTACCCCTCGGCCGATGGGCACAACCTGAAGAAGTTTCCTACGCGGTTGCGTTCCTCGCATCTGCGCAATCCGACTTCATCACCGGCCAATCGATCAGTCCCAATGGCGGCGAGACGATCGTCGGCTTCTAGCGAAAGGACAAATGATGCACTTCGGTCTCTTCAATCTGATGACACAGCGTGACCGCTCGCAGACCGTTGGCGAGATCATCGCCAACACCACGGAACACGTGAAACTTGCCGAGCAGATCGGCTTCGACATCGCGTGGTTCGCTGAGCACCACTTCTCGAATTATTGCCTTTGCGCCAATCCGCTCACTATGTGCGTCTTCATGTCCCCGCAGACGAAAAAGATTCGTCTGGGGCCGGCTGTCATAGTCGCGCCGCTGTATGATCCAGTCCGTCTGATGGAGGACATCAGCATGGCCGACCAATTGAGCGGCGGACGGCTCGTCCTGGGCTTCGGAAGCGGTTACCAGGAGTATGAGTTCCATAAATTCGGAGTTGCCCTGTCGGATGCTCGTGGCATCTTCCTGGAAACCATGGACTTCGTTGAGACCTTCCTGTCGGGCGATCCAGTGAGGTTTGAAGGCAAGTTCATCAATATGCCAGAGACGCACTTCTCGGTGCGACCGCTTCAGAAACGCCCTGAAATCTACGTCGCCGGCATGCCGACCGACCCCGAGACGCAGGGACGAGCGATGCGCCGCGGCTACATCCCATTTTTCACGACCGGATGGAACACGCTGGATGCAATTGCCGAAGTCCGCGAACAGGCGCGTGGTGCCTATGTCGCGGCGGGCGGAGAGCCGTCAGGAGCGCCATACGCGATGCAGCGATACATTTTCGTCACCGACGATCGAAACGAGGCACTGAAGGCGGCAGAGGGCGCTCGCTACATCCGGCGTATCGCGATGTCGATGCGCAACAAGTACGGTGAGTTGGACGGCGCCTTTCTGAAGGAAATCCCTGCACCCGATGAACCGCCGCTCGAGGTCGTGGCAGACCGTCTTCTCGTCGGCAGCGCAGATGTGGTCGCCGAACGGCTTGCTGCCGAGATCGAGAGACTGCAACCGACCCATATCAGCGGCTTCATGGCGGTGCCAGGCATCGAACAGAAGCGCGTGCTGAAGTCGATGGAACTGTTCGGCTCCAAAGTGATGCCACTCTTGGCGAAGCGCTTCGGCGACTTAGCCGCTGTAGGTGTTCCAACTCCCATGGTCAAAACGGCAGCATGAACGCCCACAAGCGCGGAGGTCGCCGGTGATCATTGTAGTGACGCAATCGGGAGCTTTGGAATTGCGGGACCATGAGAGCTTCCGCGCCTTCAAGATCATCGACGAGAGCGGAGCGAACAGCAATGATCTCAGCAGCGCGCTCGCCGGCCTCGCGAGGTTGGCTGCTGACGGCAATGCAGCGTGGGTGTCGCCGGAAGGTCTAATGCGCCTGCTGCCGGCTCCACCCTCAGTGGAATGGCGGGTGGCATTCGACAACATGGTCGGATTGGTCGCTAAGCACGGCTGGGTCCACGAAGCCGACGGCACAATTCGGGCGCATATCGAGCGGCGCGCAACGCGATGATGCAGGCTGACGGGCGCCTCCAGGCGTTGGCAGGATGCTTCTAGCGCTAGAAGCCACCGAGGAGACAGTCGACATGCGCTTCATCGCCAGGCAGGAAGTCGTTTCGACACCGAGCTTGCCGAGTTGAGCGCCGGCGCCAGTCCGCCACGCAAGCGGCCCGACGAACGCATCGTGATGATTCATCCCGGCAATATCGTTGGTGTACTGGGGATAACGGCGCTCATTCAGGCCAGACTGCAACTCAACGTAAGAGATTAAGCGTCGGCAAGCGCGGATCAGACCGCGGGCGCCAATTTTTCCACCTCGCACCAGTTGGCACGCAACGGGATGGAGCCGCTGATGGGGTCGGCGCGCTCGGTGCCGATGGCGCCGTTGAGGTTGGCCGCGAGCGGATGCGCGGCGTCGTAGGGGCTGCCATCGGCCCCGTCGACCCACCAGCCGTGCTGGCCGAAAACTCCTCCCGGGGCGAGTTCTGCGACAATTTTGGCGCGAGCGACCGTAGTGCCGGCGCGCGAGTTTATGCGCACCCAGTCACCCTGGACGATCGACCGCGACGCCGCATCCTGTGGTGCGATTTCCACGATCGGATCCGGCATCAGCCGTCGCAACGACTCGATGTTGCGATGCTGGCTGTGACAGAAGGCAACGGACTTGGCGCTGCCCAGGCGCAGCGGGAAGGCTGCACTGGCCGTTGACAGATCATCGTCTTCGAACGTTGGCAGCGGCCGATAGCCGGCATCCAGCAGACGCTCGGAATAGATCTCGATCTTACGCGTCGGCGTCGGGAACCCGCGCACAATTCCGTTGACCTCGACCGTATGCGCGTCGAAGGCCACGCGGCCTTTCACATCGATGCCTGCAGGCGCGCGCCGCAAATCCGCGATCGTCAGGCCCGACTTCGTCAGCACCACTTCGTGTCCGCGATCAACATCGAGATCGAACATTTCTGCGTGAAGTCCCAGACGCTCGGCAAGCCCCAGAACAATATCCGTATCCGAACGAGCCGCCCCGATCGGCGCGATCACCGCCGGTCGCATCTGCACATGGCGCAGACCATCGAGACTGGCATCGAAACCGGTACGCAGTCCTTCCCGCTCCCATGACGTCGCTGCCGGCAAGATGATGTCCGCTTCGCGCGCCGTGGCATTGACGAAGAAGTCGACGTGAACGTGGAATTCGAGCGCCGCAAGCGCCTCGCAGGCTGTCGCTGTATCGGGTTGCGACACCAGTAGGTTAGTGCCGAACGACATAAGCATGCGCACAGCATAAGGCGCCTTATCGATGACGGCGCGATAGACGTCGCGCGCCGTCACCCAGCCATGCAAACCCGGTCCGAGCGGGCGCTCGGCAAGGCCGAGAGCCTTCGCGCGCTGAGCGGGCGAGAGCAGATCCTGCCCGGATATATCGACGAATGGTGCAGCGCCCCCCGGCACATTGCCGCCCTTGGCACCATAGCTGCCGGTCAAGGCATAGAGGATCGAGATCGCCCGATCGGTTTGGGTCGCGATGACGCTTTGACCGACGCCATTCCAGGCATAGTAGGCCACCGACTTCGCCTCGGCGATGATGTCGGCGGCGTTAGCCAGTTCCGCCGTCCCGACACCGCTCACCTCAGCGACGCGCTCGGGCGGATATTCGGCGGCGGCGCGCGCGAACAATTCCAGCGCCGTGTCGCATGTGACGCTGCCCGTCGCGGTCTCGACATTGCCGTGCCACCGCAGCGCGGGCGTTGATCCATCACCGACCCAGCCCCCACGCGCCACATCATAGGCCAGCAAGGCATCCGCAGTAGCGTCGCGAGAGAACAGCACGTCGCCACGTCCGCCTTCTACTAGATCGCTCTCGCGCAGGAAACGGCCGGTGTCGGCCCGCACCAGCAGGCTGGCGTTGGTCCATTTCGCCGCAAACGCCTGGTCGAAGCGCCCGCTCGTTAGCAGAAGGTTCGCCAATCCGAGTGCGACGACCTGATCGGTGCCTGGGCGCACGCGCAGCCACTGCGTCGCACGCTTAGCGAATGCGGTGGGTCGCGGATCGATGACGACGAGCCGTGCACCGCGCTTCAGGCCTTTCATGATCTCGACATTGCGCGCGAGCCACGTCGTCGAGGGATTGTTGCCCCACAGCACGACGCAATCGGTATTGGCGAAATCCGGCGTGCCGATGTCGTGGCCATAGGTGAAGCGAGCGGCATAGTCCTTGTGCCAGTTGCAGATCTCGGTGCCGTAGATCGTGTTCGGGCTGCCGTAAGCGCGGATGAACCGCTCGATCCACGAAATCGAGTCCGAAATGTGCGAGCCGCTCGGAGTCGTCACGGAAAATGCAACCTGCTCGGGTCCATGCCGATCGCGGATGACGCCCATCCGAGTTGCGATCTCGTCCAGAGCCGCGTCCCAGGTGATCGGCTGCCAGCCGGCATCGGCGGCGCCTTTCGGGCTTGTGCGCCGCATCGGCTGCGTGATCCGGTCTTGATGATAGACAAGTTCGGGGGCCGCCCGCCCTTTCGGACAAAGCTTCTCACCAGTGGGGTGCCCAGGCAGCGGGTCGATCCGTACCAGACGGCCGGCATCAACGACTGCGACGCAGCCACAGCGTGAGCGGCATTGCGTACAGAACGCAGCAATCCGTTGCGGCTCAGTCATCGGCATCTCCGTTATTCGCGCGTTCAACCGGCCTTCGCCGGCACGCCTTGGCCGCTGCCGATGTCCCAATAGAGTCCGGCCATCAGCTCGATCGCATTCTTCGACAGGCCGAGCAGGATATGCTCGTCCGGCCAGTGCTGCGAGCAAGATGCGTAGGAGTGCGGAATCCAGATCGTGGGCAGCCTCAAGTCGTCGGTGAAGATATCGTTGCATATCGAGCCGCCCATCGAGGGAATGATCGCGGGCTTTCGATTAGACGAGCGCTGCAGGGAATCGCGTGCGAACAAGGCCCAGGGATGATCGGGCTCGGTGCGCGTCGCCGGGAACTCGCCGTCGTTGACGGTTGGCGGCGGCGTCACCTTAATCAGATGATGCCCTTTCACCTTCAGGTGCCGCTCCAGCGCCGGGATCACATCCTCCACCTTGGTGCCTGCAATGAAGCGCAATTGGCAGTTGGCCACCGCCTTGGGCGGGATGGCGTTGACCGGCCTGCCCGGCGTGCCGCACCAGTAGGTCAGTATGTTGAATGAGTTGGCTGCATACACCCGCTCGGCCGGCTTCAGATCTGGTTCGCCCCACCAGTCGTCGACCTGCGGCCCCTTGTCGCCACCGTCGATCTCGACATCAGCGAGCACGTCTTTAACCGCCTCGGTCATCGGCGGCGCTTTCAGTTCCTCGACCAGCAACTCGCCGGACGGCCCGACGATCGAGGCCAGCGCGTGCGCCAGCACGAAACCCGGATTGGCGATCAGGCCGCCCCAATTGCCGGAGTGATGCCCCCCTTCGCGCAGGTCCACGACCAAATCGAAGTTGATGGCGCCGCGGCAGCCGAGCGCGATGGTCGGGCGGTCCTGCTTCACCCGCGGACCGTCCGAGGCGATAAATACGTCTGCTGCGAAATCGACCTTGTTGGCCCGGACCAGCTGCTGCAGTCCCTTGGAGCCGGCCTCTTCGCCCATCTCGACGATGAACTTGGCGTTGAAACCGAGACTGCCGCTCCGCTCGGCCATCACCGCCGCAAGCGCTGCCATGTTGAGCGTGTGCTGACCCTTGTTATCGGCGGTGCCACGGCCATAGAGCCGGTCGCCGTCGCGCGCCGTCACCCACGGCCCCTGCCCTTTGGTCCACTGGTCCTCGAGTCCGCGCACGACGTCGCCGTGGCCGTAGCCCAGCACCGTCGGCAGCTTGCTGTCCTCGATGCGGGTAGCGAGTAGCACCGGCCCCTGGCCCACGACCGGATTATCGTAGACCTTGCAAGTGAAGCCCATTTTCTCGAAGGCCGGCCGCATCTCGGTTTCGAGATAGAGATGGCACGCGGCGATGGCGCCCGCGTCCGGAAATTTCTGGCTTTCGGTCTTGATCGCCACCCGGCGCGCAATATCGTCGAAGAACTTGGTATCGAAATACTGCTGCGCCCGAGAAATGGCGCCTGCCCGACTGCCGCTGGTGGCCATGCTTTGCCCTCCTGCTCTATGCGCCTCTATGCGCCGCTACGGCCGTAGGCTACGGCGCCCGCCGCCGAAACCTTACCGTCGGCGATGTCCTGCTCGACCGATGCGCGATCACGGCTTCCCGGGTCGCCATAGCCGCCGCCACCCGAGGTGCCGACGGTGACACGGTCGCCCTTCATCAGCGTCGTCACCATCTTCGACGGGATGACTTCCTCGCGGCCATCGGCGCGGCGAATGACCGAATAGGCGACGGCGCCATCCTTGCCGCCCTGGCGACCGTGCGCCGGATTGAAGTGGCGCTCGCCGCGATGGGTGAAACGCACCTCGCCATGCAGGATCTCGTATTCGCGCTCAATGCCGAGACCGCCGCGATGCATGCCAGCACCGCCCGTATCGGGCTTCAGCCGCGTGCTGTGAATGCGGATCGGCACATCCATCTCCATCGCCTCGACCGGCAGGTTCATGCAGTTGGTGGCGTCGGTTTCGATAACGTCGACACCGTCCTTGTCGCGACATGCGCCGCTGCCCGACGCGATCAACTCGCCCGTGACATAGCGCGAGCCATCCGGCCGCGCACCACCGAATGCCAGTAGCAGCATTTCTCCGCCCGAATCCGCCGGCACCCGCTCGGGCAGCGCCTTGCCGAAGGCGGCGATGATGGAGCCTGTGACACGCTTGATCGTTGCGGTCCGGGCGTTAACCGGCGCTGGTTCGCGCGGATTGACGATCGAGCCCTCCGGCAGGATCAGCTTGATCGGCCGGAAGCAACCACCGTTGGTCGGGATGCTCGGATCGGTGATCGCGCGCACCGCATAGCAGGCGGCCGCCTTGCTGCCGGACGGCACGCAGTTGAACGGTCCGCGGACTTGCGGGCTGGTGCCGGTGAAATCGACCGTGAACTCGCTATCGGCAACCGTCACAGCAACCTCGATGCGGATGGTCTGGTCGATATCGATGCCGTCGTTGTCGAGATAGTCGACATACTTGTAGGTGCCGGCTGGAATCGCGCGCAGCGCGGTCCGTGTCATCGCTTCCGAGCGATCGAGCAGATTGGCAAAAATGGCGGTCAGCTGGTTGCCGCCGTAGTTCGCCGCCAGCGCTTGTAGCCGTCGCGCACCGACCGTACAGGCGGCGATCTGAGCATTGAGATCGCCTTCGAAGGTATCCGGGATGCGAACATTGCGGCGCAGGATTTTCATCAGTGTGGCATTAGGCTCGCCCGCATCCATCAGCTTCAGAGGCGGAATGCGGATGCCTTCCTGGAAAATCTCGGTGGCATTGGTCGGCACCGAGCCTGGTGTCATGCCGCCGACATCCTGGTGATGCGTCATTGTCGCGCTGAATGCGAATGGCCGCCCGTTGTCGAAGATCGGCATGATGACGGCGAAGTCGGGCAGATGCGTGCCACCGAGGTATGGGTCGTTCATCGTATAGATGTCGCCCTCGCGCATGGTGTCGAGCGGGAACTCCTCGAGGATCTTGGCGACGCAGGGGATCAGCGTCGCCAGATGGATCGGGATCGCCACCGCCTGCGCCAGCGTCTCGCCCTCGATCGTGAACAGCGACGCGGATGCGTCGAGCCCTTCCTTCACAATCGGCGAGAACGAGGATTTGAGCAGCGTCAACTCCATCTCGTTGGCGATGCCATCGAGCTTGTTGCGGACCACCTCGACGGTGACGGGATCGAGCGCCCCAGTCTTGTCATGCGACATGGCTTGCCTATCGCTCCAGGATCAGAGAGCCGGCGGCATCGACGCGGCAGCGCCAACCGGGCGTAATGAGTGTGGTGGTGTCGGACTGCTCGACGATTGCTGGGCCGGCGAACGCGAAGCCGGCTGCCATTGCTGCGCGGTCGTAGACGGTGGCCGTGACAGGATCGCCGCTCGCGACGAGGATCTTCGTCTGTCGCTTGACCGGCGATCCGCCAGACGGCTGCCAGGCCGCGTCATCGAGGCCGACGAGGCCCTCGATCGAATGAACGGCACGAAGATTGACGATCTTGACCGGCACCTTCGGCGCGTAGCCATAGACGCGATCGTGCGCTGCGTAGAAATCGGCGAGCAACCGGTCGAGCGCGTCTGCCCGTGCCATGTCGATCTCGACTTCGAGGTTATAGGCCTGGCCGATATAGCAGACGTCGGCGAAGTGGCGGACCGAGCGGGCGGCCGTCGCTGCGTTTTCCAGCTGCATCAGGCGATCGCATCGCTCATCGAGGGCGGCTAGCGCGCGCTTGATTGCGGCCGCATCTGCCTTCGCGAGGGGTTGTGGGAAGGCGGCCGAAGCTTCGTGCTCGGTCGGCGCGGCCAGCAATCCGGCCGCCGACAACACGCCAGGGTGCCGCGAGACGATGATGCGGCCGATGCCGAGGTCTTCCGCCAGCGGGCAGCCGTGCAGCGGTCCGGCACCGCCGAGTGGCAGCAATGCGAAGCGACGCGGATCATGTCCCTGGCGGATCGAAACCAGCCGGATGCCTTCCGCCATCTGCGCGTTTACGACGCGATGGATGCCGAGCGCCGCCGCCTCGACCGACAAACCGAGCGGCTTGGCGACCGTCTCCTCGATCGCTCGATAGGCCGCCTCGCGCGACAGCTTGATCGCACCGTCAGCGAACGACGCCGGATCGATATAGCCGAGCACCACCGAAGCATCGGTCACGGTGGCGCGCGTGCCGCCGCGACCATAGCAGGCAGGGCCCGGCTCCGAGCCCGCCGACTCCGGTCCGACCCGCAAGCCTGCGCCCTTGTCGATCCACGCGATCGAGCCGCCGCCGGAACCGATGGTATTGACGTCAACCATAGCGACGCGCACTGGATAGCCATCGATCGTGCCTTCCGATTTCAATGCCGGCCGGCCGCCCTCGATCAGCGCGATGTCGCTCGAGGTTCCACCCACATCGACGGTGATGACATCGGCGATGCCGGAGTTCTCAGCCGCCATACGCCCGCCGATGACGCCAGCCGCCGGTCCAGATAGGAATAGCCGCACGGGTCGCAATCGAGCCGTGCCTGCACCCGCCACACCACCGCGCGACTGCATGATCTGCAGCGGCGCAGCGACACCGGCCTTGGCAAGCCCGGATTCCAGGTTCGCCAGATACCGATCGACCACGGGCTTGATGTAGGCATCGAATGCGGTGACGACGGTGCGCTCGTATTCGCGGAACGCTGGATCAACCTCGCTGGAGATTGACACCAGCAGATTTGGATGACGTGCCAGCACGATCTCGCGGGCGCGACGCTCGTGGTTGTCATTGAGAAATGAGAACAGGAAGGCAATGGCGATCGCCTGGCAGCCGGCTGCAGCCAGTTCGTCCACGGCGCGTGCGACGCTGGCCTCGTCGAGTGCCGTTAGGATTTCACCTTCCGAGCCAATGCGCTCTTTCACCTCACGTCGGAAGCGACCCGGCGCGAGGAACACCGGCGTCTCAGGATCGAGCGTCAGGTCGTACATCTTGTGGCGCATCTGTCGGCCGATCTCGATCACGTCGGAGAAGCCAGCGGTCGATAGCAAGCCGACCCGCGCACCCTTGCGTTCGAGCACGGCGTTGGTCGCGACGGTGGTGCCGTGCAGGAAGCGCTCGATGGCGGACGCTTCGATGCCCTGGCTTCGGCGCAGTTGCTCGACCGCCCGCAACACGGCGACGCTCGGGTCGCCCCTGCTGGTGGGGATCTTCAGTATCTGCGCGACCGATCCCGGCCGCCGCACTACCACGTCTGTGAAAGTCCCGCCGATGTCGACGCCGACGCGTATCCCCGCTGTCATCCGATCCTCTCTTGTAATGGCGCCTCGGCATCGTCGAAATAGCCGTGGCGATGGAACATGCCGCGCTTCTGCTCACTGAGCTTCGCGCGCAATGCGGCGGTCGCCGGCTCGTCTATCTCGATCAGTTCGGCGGTCAGCACGACGCCGTAGTCGTCGCGGGCACTCTGCGCCGAAACGAACCCATCGAGGACGTCATCGCGTACCTGCGCGGCTGGACGCTCGAGCGGCGAACCCCAGCCTCCGCCCCCAGACGTCATGATCCGCACTACGTCGCCCTGCTTCAGGACGTTGCCATCGGACAGCGGCTTAAGCAGTCGCTCATCGGACCGGCCAGGGTTGATGGTAATGCGACCGGCGCGGCCACCCATGCCGTTCGCCACACCGAAAGCAGGAAATTTGATGTTGTCCATGCGCACGCCGATGACGGCTTCATCGGCGATGATGCGCAGATCGCGCACGATGCCCATGCCGCCGCGCCAACGACCTGGCCCGCCGGAATCTATGTGCATCGCATAGCCTTCGATTTGCACGCCGAACTCCATTTCGGCAAACTCGACGGGATAGTTCTTCTGCGCGACGTAGTAGACCGCATCGATGCCGTCACCGAACGGGCGCGCGCCGAAGCCGACCGCCAACCCCTCGATGCACAAATCGAGCTTGCCGGTCTGCTTGTGCAGGCTGCGCAGGTAATAAAGCACGTACACCGCCGAGGCGGCTGCCGCATCGCCACCGGTCGCCTTGGCGAGCGCTGCGAAGATCGACGAGTTCACCCGCATCACCGAATGCGAGCGCATGCCGAGCGGTGCCGGCTCACGCGGGGCCAGGAGCGAACCGGGGCGGATCGTGACGTCGCCCATGGCGCGACGATAGCCGGCGTTGGGCAGGATGCCGGGCTCGCGCGAGGTGAGGTAAAGACCGAGAATGCCTTTCGGCACCGCCGGGTCCATGATGAAGTTGATGGCCCCCTTGGCCTGATCGTCGGTCAGGCTGAAATCAAAATCCAGCTTGCCGCTCTGCTTTTCGAGTGTCACCGCCACCGAATAGCTGGCATCGGTAACGCAATCGCCGTCGATCCAGTCACGAAACGAGAAGCGGCCATCAGGAATGCTCTTCTCGACCGCGGCGCGCGTCGCCCGCTCGGTTTCGTTGATGATGGCGGCAAAGGCAGTCTCGACTACGTCGGCGCCGAATTGCGCGGCGATATCTTCCATGCGGCGGCGGCCGAGCTGCACCGCCGCCGTCAGTGCCGAAAAGTCGCCCTTCACCATCGTCGGAAAGCGGGTGTTGCGCATGAATACTGCAATCAGGTCATCGTTCCACACACCTTCACGCAGCACCCGCGTAGGTGGAATGACGATTCCCTCCTGGAATACGTCGGTGGCGGCAGGCGATATCGACCCCGGCACCATTCCGCCGATGTCCCACAGGTGTCCCCAGCCTTCGGTGAAACCGATCAGCCGTCCCTCAGCGTAGATCGGCTGGATGAACACCATATCGTTGTTGTGGCTGACGGCGCCTTTCGAGCCGTAACTGTCATTATAGATGTAGAGATCGCCCGGCTGCATGGAGTCCGCCGGGTAGCGCTCGAACACGCAGTCGATCAGATTGCCGGCGGCGAGCGTCATCGCGGTCGACACCACGAGCTGACCGCGCGCATCAAAGATGGCGGTGAAGTAGTCCTTCTTCTCCCGGATGAACGGACTCATCGAGGTGCGGTCGATCAGGGCCTCCATTTCGCGCCGCGCCGATTGAACCGCTCCCTTGATCAGCTCCAGCGTGATGGCGTCGATGGGTTTGCTGGCGTTCATGAGCGCTCCATCCGTCGCAGCACGATATTGCCAAACTTGTCGACTGCGCCGGCATAGCCCATCGGGATCAACGTCGTCGTGTCCAGCTGATCGACGATGGCGGGACCGACGAGCCGGTGGCCCGCCTTCAGCAACTCGCGGCGAAAGACCGGCACCTTCTCGTGCAGCATGCCGCCCACGTGCACCTCACGGCTAGTCGTCGCCACCGGTGCCGCGCCGCCCGCCATCTCGATCACGGCAAGCCTGACCTTGTCCATCACCCCCACGGCCCGTACCCGCAAATTCACGATCTCGACCGGCGAGACGCGGTCGGCGAAGGTGTAGAGCCGCTGGTGCATGGCGTGGAAACCTTCAACAATCGCGCCGACGGTATCGGCGTCGACCCGCCCCGGCGGTACATCGAGCGTCAATTCAAAGCCCTGCTTGGCATACCGCACATCGGCTTGCCGCACGAACCGGCGGCGATCGGCAACGATGCCTTCACGCGCGAGATCGCCGTCCGCCTGTACCTCGAGCCCGCGCCAGGTCGCCTCCATGGCCGCGAAATCGAAGTCGGGCGCGCGCTGAAGTGCGGTGCGGGCATAGTCATATTGCACATCGCTTACGAGCAGCCCGAGCGCGCACAGCAGACCCGGATGGCGCGGGATCAGCACAGTATCGCAGCCGAGTTCGTCCGCCAGCGCCGCGGCGTGCAGTGGACCTGCGCCGCCGAACGCGACCAGCGTGAACTCGCGCGGGTTATAGCCTTTTTCAACCGACACGACCTTCAAAGCTCCGGTCATATTGGCGTTGACGATGCGGATGATACCTTCCGCCGCCTGATGCAGCGACATGCCGAGTGGACCTGCGATGTGCTCCAGGATCGCCGCCTCGGCGCGCCGCGGATCGATCGCCATATGGCCCCCGAGCAAGTGCGCCGGCACGCGTCCGAGAACGAGATTGGCATCGGTCACCGTCGGCAAGGTTCCGCCGCGGCCGTAGCAGGCAGGCCCCGGATCGGCGCCCGCGCTCTCGGGGCCTACGACGAGGCTACCGGTGGAAGTTACGCGCGCGATCGAGCCGCCGCCGGCGCCGACGGTATGGATATCTATGATCGCCAAACTAAGCGGGAATGGACCAATTTCCCCCTCGGTCGTCACCTGTGCGCGTCCGCCACGGATCACACTTACATCTGCACTGGTGCCTCCGATATCGATGCAGATCGCATTTTTGAATCCCGCAAGCGCGGCGACGTGGCCGGCACCGATCACCCCCGCTGCCGGCCCCGACAGCGCCATGTCGATCGCTCGCCGCGATGCTTCGACTGGCCCGAACACGCCGCCATTGGAACGCATGATCAGCAGCGGCGAGGTGATGTCGCGCTGTTGCAGGCCTTTCTCGAGCTTTCCGACATAGCGCGCGACGAGACGCTGGACGTAGGCATTGAGAGCCGTGGCCATGGCACGCTCGTATTCGCGGAATACCGGCAGCACCGCTGACGAAAGTGAAATCTCGGTTTCGGGAAATTCCTCGGCGACGATTTCGGCCGCACGCCGTTCGTGCGCCGGATTGGTGTAGGAATGCAAAAAGACAATAGCGATCGCTTCAACCCCCAGCGTCTTCAATCGTCTGGCTGCTGCCCGGCAGCCCGCCTCGTCCAATGTGCTTTCGACCGTGCCATCCACCTTCACGCGCTCCGCCACCTCCATAATGTAGCGTGGCGCGATCGGCCGTTTCGGCTTGATCCAGCCGAACAGGTTTTCCTTGCGCGGGATTTCATGCCGCGCGATCTCCAGAACATACTTGAAGCCGGCAGTGGTGATCATGCCGGTGCGGGCGCCTTTGCCCTCCAGCACCGCATTGGTGGCGATGGTCGAGCCGTGCAGCACGGCCGCCACGCCCGCGGGACTGGCCTTCGCAAGACTCAGAATCTGCTCGATGCCTTCGAAAAAACTCATTGAGGGATCGGCCGGCGTTGAAGGCGTCTTGGTCGTCCACAGCGCGCCGGTTTCGCGATCGGCCATAACGACATCGGTGAATGTGCCGCCGATATCGAGCCCGAGGGAATATCGACCCATACCTGTTCGCCCGCTAGTTTCGCCCGCTGCTTCACCTGTTGATAGTACTGGCGGGCAGTTGCCACGCAAGCGTGCGGCCTCTCATCAAACACATAAGCACCTATGCATTCATTGCGCATAGACGTGCCCCATTATGTGGCAAAGTCATCCGGTACTGGTCAGCCGCTGGACTTGCAGGGGCTCTTTGTTTCCGCGACAATGAAACGTGAATGATAGAATGGCCGGTAATTGCAGCGCCTGCTAAATTTGCTGCGGCGCAGGAATATCGCAACGGTATCGAGGGAGGGTTTCGTGAATCCAATAGCATCAGCAACGATTGGACGGATAACACGACGAGCAATTCTCGCGGGCATGACGCTCCTCGGCGGCCTTGCGGCGGGTCTTGTTGCAACTGCACAAACAGCCGCGGCATCGCGCTTCGTTTTCGCCAACGAAAGCGACTATGACACCATGGACCCGCACGCCGCCTTCGACGTCGGCCGTGTCGCCGTCCGGCTCAATATCTACGACGGCCTGATGCGGTGGCAGAAGAACCCCGCCAAACTCGAACCATGGCTGGCCGAGAGCTACACGATCTCGCCTGATGGCTTGAACTACGCCTTCAAGCTGCTCAAGGGCGCAAAGTTCCACGACGGCAGCGAGATCAAAGCGTCGGACGTCGTCTACTCGATGGAGCGCATCCTCAGCGTCGGCAAGGGGGCTGCAGCCCTGTTTAAGACCATGATCGGCCCGGGTAACAGCAAGGCCATCGACGACTATACCGTTCAATTCACATTGCCGAAGCCCTCAGCCATCTTTCTGTCAACGGTTCCCGAAATCCACATCGTCAATGAAAAGCTGGTCAAGAAGAATGAGGTCAACGGCGATAAGGGCGAAGTTTGGCTCTCGAAAAACGACGCCGGCAGTGGTGCTTATAAACTGACCCAGTTCGATCCGGCGATCGGTTTTGTCGCCGAGCGGTTCCCGGGGCATTTCAAAGGTTGGGGGCCGAAATTTATCGATGAAATCGAATTCCGCGGCGTCAAGGATACCAACACGCGCGTCCTCGGCCTTATCAAGGGTGACTACAATGGCATCGGCGGCTACCTGCAGACTGACCAGTTGAAGAAGCTTGAGGCGTCCGGCACGGCCAAAGTGCTGGAGGCTGAATCGATGCGTGTAATGATGATGCAATTCAACAACACGCGTGCGCCGTTCACCGACGTCAATATTCGCCGCGCCTTGAACCAGGCCTTCGACTACGACGGCTTCAACAAGGACATCCTCGGCGGTCTCGTCGAGCGCAATCCGACACCGTTGCCGAACACCATCTGGGGCGTGCCGAAGGACGTGAAGGGTTACAGCTACGACCTCGAGGCGGCCAAGGCCAACCTTGCCAAGGCATCCATCAAGATCGATCGGCCGCTCGACATTATCTATCTGACGGGTTTTGCCCAGAGCGAACAGGCGGCTCAGCTTTATCAGAACGGCCTGCAGAAAATCGGCATCCAGTCAAAGGTGATCGGCACACCGTGGCCGACCGTCATCGAGAAGGTCAAGACACCGGAAACCACCCCGGACATCTTGGTCTACTGGATCTCGACATATTACGCCGATCCGCACAATTGGATCGGCGAGATGTTCCATTCCAACAATGCCGGCACGTTCAAGAATGCCCATCACTATAAGAACCCGAGGGTCGATGCGCTGCTCGACAAGGCGCTGCTATCAACCGATCAAGCCGAGCGCACCAAGCTCTATGAAGAGACTACCCGCATCGTGGTCGACGATGCGCCAGGACTTTGGATCTACAATACCAAGTGGTACGGCCCCTACTCCAAGAAGCTGCAAGGCATCGAATTCTGCCCGATCGGCAGCGCACAGGAGATGCGGACCGCGTACTACGACTAATGTGATCCCAAACCGCGAGACCGGAGCCGCTTCCTGCCCGCGATGGCAGGACCGGCCGGTCCACCTGAAGCACGATCCAGGCAACAATGCGCATCGCCTTCCTGATAGCGAAACGGCTAGCCTGGTTCGTCCCGACGGCGGCAGGGCTGATTGCGATCGTGTTCTGCATATCACGGATCATCCCATCGGATCCGGTAGCCTTGCTCGCGGGCGAGACGGCGACCAAGGCACAAGTCGAAGCGCTGCGGACCAAACTCGGGTACGACCGCCCGTTGCTCGTCCAGCTCATCGACTATTACCGCCAATTGCTTCACGGCGACCTCGGCAACAGCCTTTTCACAACCCGGCCAGTGGCGGATGATCTTTTCGCGCGACTGCCCGCCACTTTCGAGCTGACGCTGGCGGCGATGCTGATTGCGGTCCTGGTCGGCATACCCTTGGGTGTGATTTCAGCGCTGCGCCGCAACACCCTGCTCGATCATACCTTGCGCATCTTGACGGTGGCAGGACTTGCCATGGCGAGTTTCTGGCTGGCCCTGATCCTCCAGCTGGTGTTCGCGATGGATCTCGGTTGGCTGCCGCTGCAGGGCCGCATAACCGGCTTTCCGCCCAAAGCCGTCACCGGCTTCATGTTGGTCGATGCGATACTGGCGGGGCGGCCGGATCGACTGGTCAATGCCCTGTCTCATCTATGCCTGCCGGCGCTCACACTGGCGATCCCGGCACTCGCGACCGTCGTTCGGTTCACCCGCGCCGGCGTGCTCGATACGCTACAGAAGCCGTTCGTAACCTATCAGACCGCGATCGGCATTCCGCGCGCAGTGGTGGTGTGGAAGTATGTGTTGCGCAATGCCCTCACCTCGACGATCACCCAGATCGGCTTGCTGTTCGGCATCCTCCTGGCCGGTGCCGTGGTGATCGAGACGGTTTTCCAGTGGCCAGGCATCGGCGCCTACGCATTCGAGGCGATCGTGCAATCCGACTACGCCGGCGTGATGGGGTTCACCGTCTATGCCGGCGGCGTGTTCATGCTGGTCAACCTAATCGTCGACATCGTGCACGAGTTGATCGACCCGCGCGGGGCCAGGGCATGAGAGGCATGACTTATGGCCTGCGCAAGATTGCCCAGGATCGCTCGGCGCTGCTGGGGTTGATCCTGGTCGGCATCGTGGTGCTGGCAGCGATCTTCGCGCCACTGATTGCCCCTCACCCCGAAGCAGTGTGGGACATGAACCCCAAGCTGCGGTTGCTGCCGCCGAGTTCGACGTGGCTGCTCGGAACCGATCGCATGGGGGCTGATATCTTTAGCCGCGTGATCTACGGCGCGCGCATCACGCTGCTGATCGCCATCGTCGCCGTCGGCGCATCAATGCTGGTCGGCGTGCCGATCGGGCTGATTGCGGGTTGGAACGGCAGTTGGCTCGGCGAGGGGCTGATGAGGGTCTCGGACGTCTTCCTCGCGGTGCCGCAAATCGTTCTCGCCATCGCCATTGCGCAAACCCTGGGCCCATCGATCGAGAATGTCATACTGGCGCTATCGATCACCTATTGGCCGTGGTTCACGCGGCTGGTCTACGCCGAGGTCAAGGCGCTCAAGAACGAGACCTTCATCGAGGCCGCGATCGCGCTCGGCGTGGCGCCCTGGCGCATCGTGCTACTGCATGTGTTGCCGAACGTAGCCTCGCCGATCATCGTCCGTGCCTCGATCGGCATGGGGTTTACCATCCTGACAGCCGCCTCGCTCGGCTTCCTCGGGCTCGGTGCGCCGCCCCCAGCGCCGGAGTGGGGCCGCATGATCTCCGAGTCGCGCGAGTTCCTGCCGCAGTCCTGGTGGTACGCCTTGGCACCGGGCGTCGCGATCTTCATCGTGGTGATGGGATTCAACCTGCTCGGTGACGGTCTGCGCGACATTCTTGATCCTCGCATGCGCCGCACCCATGACCGCTGAAAACCTGCTCGAGGTTCGCGACCTCCGGATCAGCTTCTCGACCGAGCACGGTGTCGCCCGCGTGCTCGACGGCGTCAATCTCACCATGCGCCGTGGCGCGATCATGGGCCTCGTCGGTGAATCTGGCTGCGGCAAGACCACGCTCGCCCGCTCCATCCTGGGCATCCTGCCGTCCAACGCGCGCACCGACGGCGGGACGATCCGGTTCGATGGCAAGGACATCCTGACCATGGACCGCACTGCGTTCGATCGTGACATCAAGGGCCGACGCATCGCCTTCGTGCCGCAGGACCCCTACAGCTCGTTCAATCCGCTGTTCCGGATCGGCGACCAGATCATGGAGCTGATGAAGTGGAAATCGCCGGCGCGAGACACCGGCGGCAAGTCCTTCGGAGCGCTGTTGGCCCGCTATCCACGCGCGCGCCGTCACCTCGACAAGGCGGCCGCGCTTGCCATGCTGCGGGAAGTCCAGATCCCACACCCGGAACGCGCCTTCGACAAACTGCCTGAGGAATTTTCCGGCGGCCAGCGACAGCGTCTGATGATCGCGATGGCAATGATGACGAAGCCAGACCTGATCATCGCCGACGAACCGACCACCGCACTCGACGTCACCATCCAGGCGCAGATCCTGAAACTCCTCAAGCGCCTCGCCAAGGATCGCGGGGTCTCGGTGCTTTTGACCACACATGACATGGGCACCGCCTATGAGATCTGCGACGACGTAACGGTGATGTATGCGGGTCAGGAAGTCGAAACCTCTCCGGTGGCCGAATTCTTCGCATCGCCGCGCCATCCCTACACCGCGCGTCTGCTCGACAGCCTGCCGAAAGCCGGTGGCGACATCCGCGAGATCGGCGGCGAGATCCCGAGCCTGCTGAAAGCACCAACCGGTTGCCGCTTCCACCCGCGATGTGATCGCGCGCTGCAGGCTTGCAGCGACGCGCGCCCAGGCATCACCGGACGCGGGCACATCGTGCGTTGCTTCCATCCGTTGCCTGAACCCGGCGAGGCGCGTTCGTGAGTGCCACAAAGCACATGCTTTCGGCTCAAGGCCTCTCGCGGCATTTCCCGATCCGCAATTCGTTCGGTTTGCGTATCGGCTGGATCAGGGCGCTTGATGACATCTCGTTCGACGTGAAGCCGGGCGAGACGCTCGGCATCGTCGGCGAGTCCGGGTGCGGCAAGACGACCCTCGGCAAGACATTGGCGGGCATCCACGCGCCGACTGCCGGCCGGTTGCAGTTAGAGGGCACCGAGATCTCGGCCCTCACCGGGCAGCAGCGGCGCCTGATTGCGCAACGGCTACAGTACGTGCACCAAGACCCTGGCAACGCGCTCGATCCTCGTTGGACAATACGCCGGTCGCTCGACGAACCGTTATCAACCCACACCACGCTCAACCGCGCCGAGAGGGAAACGTTAATCGAGGAGATATTGGCCTCGGTTGGGTTGCCGGCGGCCCATCTCGATCTTTATCCGCACGAATTGTCTGGCGGACAGCAGCGTCGCGTCGGACTGGCGCGCATTCTCACATTGAAGCCCCGCCTCGTCATCCTGGACGAACCGACCTCCGGTCTCGACGTGTCGGTGCAGGCGACAGTGCTGAAACTGTTCCGAGCCCTGCGCAAAGCGTTTGACCTCACCTATCTCTTCATCTCGCACGACCTGTCGGTGGTGCGGATCATGTGCGATCGGGTGGCGGTGATGTACCTCGGCCGGATCGTCGAGATCGCACCGACGGAAGTGTTATTCAACAACCCGCGCCATCCGTACACGAAGTCGCTGCTCTCCGCGATCCCTCAGATCGGCGGCCGCCGCGTCACCGAGACATTCGAGTTGGAAGGTGAGCCGCCGGATGCCGGCCGTCTGCCATCTGGCTGTCGTTTCCGCAGCCGCTGCCCGCTGGCCGCGCCGGCCTGCACCGAAACAGAGCCGGGACTGGTTGAGATCGAGGCCCGTCATGCCGCCGCGTGTCATTTCGCGAGGACTTGAGATGTCGACAAACGGACCAGGCCGCACACTCGTAACCGGCGCTGCATCGGGCATCGGCTTGGCCATTGCAAAACGCGTGATCGCGGCTGGCGGGAAGCTGGTGATGACCGACCACGACATGGCCTCGCTATCCGCCGCCAGAGAGCGCATCGCGGCGCCGGCCGGAACCATAGACCTCATCGCCGGCGATCTCACCAACGCGGCGGAAGTGCAGAACGTTGTTACCGCCGCCGGCCGCATCGACGGGCTGGTTAATTGCGCCGGCATATACCCCGTCACGCCACTGATGGATTTGCCGGTGGAAGAATGGGATTGCGTACTTGCCATCAACTTACGCGCTCCCTTCCTGGTCACGCAGGCGACGGCGCGCTGCATGATCGCCAATGGCGTCCACGGCGCAATCGTCAACATCTCGTCAACGGCGAGCATGCTGGCACGCCCCGGCATCGCTCACTACGGCGCCTCCAAGGCCGGCCTCAATCAACTGACCCGCGTCCTGGCCGTGGAACTCGCTCCCAGCAACATCCGCGTCAATGCGATCCTGCCGGGCGTCATCGCCACCGAGCGCGTGACTGGGAGTGTCACATCTACCGCTGCGCGCGCGGAAATGGACGCCAAGGTGGCACGGATCCCGATGCAGCGTCTCGGCACACCGGAAGAAATCGCAGAACTGGCTGTATTTCTGCTGTCGGACGCGTCATCCTATACCACCGGCGGACTGTTCACTGTCGACGGCGGCTTCTCACTCGGCATGGCCCGTTACTAGGCTGCCCGGCGCGCGCTCAAGGCAAATATTGCCCCGATGGACGAAGGCATATGGATTATAGCGTGAAGTCTTCAGGGGAATTAGCCGGCCCTGCTGTTTCACTTCTCTCCGCGGTTCGGGTAAGAGACTGCTTTAACTGTGGATACTCCGCCGCCACCTGATTAAAGATATTGCTCACTTGCGCTGCGTTACCGCGGCGATCGCTGGCGGGCAGACGGTTGATCGCCTCGAAAACCTTTTGCTTCACAAAGAACCGCCAGTGCACGGGTAGCGTTCGCAGGATGCGCACAAGTTCGGCATAGGCCTCTCGCGTCCAAATCTTTTCATAGTCGATCCGGAACTGGTTGAAGCCGTAGAAGCTCTTCTTGTCGCCCGCGCGCATTTCATCGCGGCACATGGTCGTCGCCACGACGTCGATACGACCATCGCGGAGGACCACACCATATTCAGCTTCGGCTGCATTTGCAGTTACAAACCCGCGTTCGACATCGGTGCGCACTTTCACCGGGTCGCGCTCCCACGGGCTACCCCAGCCTCCTGCGCCAGCGCTTTTCAGGTAGATCCGATCACCCGGCTCGGCGCTGAAGATATCGGTGTTGCCAAGATTGACTTCCCGGTCAGTCCCCCGGTTGAGCAGAAACGCCGACGTCTTACCGGCCTGGCCGCCCTCGAGCCCCCATGGAGCGAAGTTCGACCGGTCGCGATTCCGGGCGGTGACGAAGGTATGCGGCGCATGAACCTCGAATTCCATCTCGGTGCCCAGGCCGCCGCGGAACCTCCCGGCGCCACCCGAATTGCAGGCGAGTCCGTAGCCGAGTATCTTGACTGGGACTTCGGCCTCGCTGATTTCGACGGGCGTATTTTTGAGAAAGCCAAAGTTAGCCCCAGAACCCTCGGTACCGTCTCGGAATGAGGTGCCGCCGCCGCCGCCCGAGATGGGATTGAGATTGGCCATCAGCTTGCGGCCAGTCAGATTGTCGGTGGTGCGAACATTTAGCAGCGGACCGCCGTCACCGCAGGCCGCCGGCAATCGTCCAGGCAGTGCCTTCGCGAAGGCGCCGAGGATCACAGATTGCAGCCGCAGCGTGGTCAGTGTGCGCATGCCAACGGCGGCCGGAAACTCCGGATTCACCATTGAACCCTTAGGCAATATCGAGTCGATCGGCCGCAGCATGCCAGCATTCAGGAACATCGAGCGGTCGAGCAAACCCAGTACGTAGACGGTCGACACCATGATGATGGCATGACGGCCATTGCCGCCGGTCGGAATGTTGAGCGACGAGTTGAGCTGCGGGTCGGACTCCGAAAAATCGAAGATCAACCCGTCGCCCTTGACGATTAAGTTGAGAGCGATACGGCACGGCTGACCGCCGACCGAATCCTCGTCCGTATAGTCAGCAAAGAAATACTCACCATCCGGGATCTGGCGAATGACGCGTCGCGCCTGCGCCTCGGCGTGATCGAACAATGCGTCGCGTCCTTTGACGAAGGTGTCGAAGCCGAAGCGCTCAATCATTCCGTGCACCTTGCGCTCACCAGTATTGAGGCAGGCGACCTGGGCTTTCATGTCGCCCCAGTTCTGCTCCGGCATGCGCACGTTGGTCAGCATGATATCCCGGATCTCGGTGTTGAGTTCGCCCCTCTTGTAGAGCTTCACCGGCGGCAGGCGAATGCCTTCCTGATGAACCTCAGTCAATGTTCGCGACAGCGACGCCGGCACGGCGCCGCCGACATCGGTGTTGTGAATGTGAGTGACCGAGAAGCAAACCAACTCTCCTTTGTGGAACACCGGCTTCCAAAGGTGCGTGTCCGGCGAATGGGTGCACACGAAGCCCGAATAGGGATCGTTGGTGATGACGATGTCGCCTTCGTCGTAGCGCTCGATATATTTGATAGCTCTGCCGTAATCGAGGCCGACAAACCAGGTCACACCGAGCTCGTAGGGAGAGGCGAACGTCTTGCCGTCGGGAGCGGCGAGGCCGGTGGTAAAATCCTCGGTCTCCTTGACGAAAGTAGAGTGCGCTGTGCGCAGCAGCGTATTGGCCATGCTCTCGGCAGCCGCCGAGCAATGGTTGGCGAGAATCTGCAGCGTAACCTTGTCGACCGTCATGATCGTCTCCCGCTTGAAGGCTACTGCCGGACGAGTTTCAGGATAATATGTCCATATGCGTCGATCGATCCCGTAAACCCAGCCGGCACGCAGGTTGTGGTATCCGGTTGAGCGATCACGGCAGGACCATCGAACGTCTGCCCAGGCTTCAGCTCGGCGCGCATGAACAGCGGAACACGTGTCTGCATGCCATCGAGATAGACGTCGATCAGCCGATGGGGCTTCGCTACGCCGCCGACATGCGGTCTTGGCTTGAACTCCGGTTTTGGACTATTGCCGATGATCACCAGCCTCAGATTGATGATTTGCACGGGCGCGCGCCGATCCGCATGCTCATAGATCGCTTCGTGCACTGTGTGGAAAGCCTCGGCCATAGCCTCAAACCGACCGGCAGCAACATCATCGGCGGTGAGTGGCGTCTCGATTTCATAGGACTGGCCCAGGTAACGCATGTCTGCCGAATAGACGAGCCTCGACGTGCCCTGATAGCCCTGTTCTTCACGCAACCAGCGCTCCGCGTCCGCCTCCAGAAGCTTGAAGGCAGACTGGATCGTCAGCACCCCAGCGGCGCCGACATCCAAGTAGACGGTTTTTATGAAGTCGCTCTTCACGTCGGCGATAAGCCCACCAAGCGCCGACAGAACGCCGGGCGTCGTCGGGATTACTACGTGTGAGACGCCGATCTCCGCGGCGAGGAAACACGCCATCATGGGGCCGGCGCCGCCAAACGCCTGCAACGCGAACGCGCGCGGATCGATGCCGGCCCGCGAGATCAGCTTGCTCACCTCAAGATACATTCCCGAGACGGCGACCCTGACGATTGCCTCGGCCGCCTCTTCCGTGGTGCGGCCGAGGGCGGCGCCGATCTGATCCACTGCGGCGCGCGCCTTGCCGATATCGACCTTCACCGCGCTATAGCCGAGTTCGGCCTGGCCAATATAACCCAAAGCGGCAAAAGCGTCGGTGATGGTTGCCTGAGTACCGCCCCGATCATAGCAGGCGGGTCCAGGTGTGGAACCGGCGCTTTCTGGACCGACCCGCAGGATCCCCAATTCATCCACCGAGGCGATGGAACCGCCACCAGCGCCAATCGAGGTCACTGCGACGGTCGGCAGGTAGATCGGGAACTCGCCGATGACCTCGCCGACGCCGTATTGCGGCTCGCCATCACGAATGATGGCGATATCGGCGCTGGTACCGCCGATATCCAGGCTCATCGTGTCAAGAAAACCGGACAGCCGCGCCACGTAGCTCGCCCCGATCACGCCGGCTGCGGTGCCCGACATGATCATCTGGGCGCACTGTGTCTTGCCCAGCTCCGCACTCATCACCCCGCCATTCGACTTGGTAACCTGGGGCACCGCCGGCACGCCCTCATCGGCCAGTGCCTTCTGCAGCGAGCCCAAATAGTGGGAGACCCGCGGCTGCACGTAGCCATGGATCAACGCCGTGATGGTGCGCTCATACTCCCGCACGATCGACCACACCTCGCTCGAGCAATAGACGTGCATCTGAGGCCACGCCCTACGGATAATGTCGCGCGCCGCATGCTCGTGTGCGCCATTGCGGTAAGCGTTGATGAAAGAGATGACGATCGTCTCGGCGCCACGCAGACGAGCCGCCTCCGCCGCTTGCAATACGCTGACTTCATCGATCGGCGTATCGATCGTGCCGTCGGCCAGCATGCGCTCGCTCACACCAAATACCATGTCCTTGGCAATCAGCGGCACCGGCCGCGTCGACAGCAGATCATAAGGGTCCGGCATCTTCAGTCGTGCGAGCTCCAGCACGTCGGTGAACCGCTTGGTAGTAAACAGCGCCAACGGCGGGCCCGTGCGCTGGATCACGGTGTTGACGCCAACCGTTGTGCCGTGCGTGAAGTAGGTGATCGATCGTGGCGCAATGCCGAAGCGGTTTTTCAGCTGGCGGATGCCCTCCAACACCTCGGCGCCAGGCGCATCGGGCCGCGCCAGAACCTTCAGAGTATGCAGCTCACCGGTCGCCTCGTCGAAGGCGCAGAAGTCCGCGAACGTACCTCCGATGTCGACACCCACGCGGAATCCCATGTTCCCCTCCAGCCCGAACGAGACCGTCACTCATGGCGTGCGACTGCACCAATTGGCGGTTGCGCGAGGCTATCACCCGACGTTCCATGGTCAACGACCGTGAATGCAGATGCATGTGGTCGCTAACGCATGCACGGCCGGCATTCGGACGCGCGAGGGCATGTATTTTTATGCAATGCCTCCCCGACCTTCAGCCCCAGCCGGGAGCGACACGCTTGCTATCGATCTCTCGACGGACAGCCAAAGATCCAGTGACTAATCCTTGCCGCTCCAATGTACGAGGCGGCCTTCGATTGCGCGAACGATCCGATCAAGGCCGTAGCCGAGCGCGGCCATGATCAGCACGCCGACAAGCACAATATCCGTCGAGAGATACTCCGCCGCCGTGAGTGCCATCCATGCAATGCCGTCTGATGTCGCCGTTAATTCAGCGCCGACCAACATGGTCACGCCGATCGATATCGCCATGCGGATGCCAGTGAAGATACCGGGCAGACTCGCAGGTAAAACTACGCGCGAAAACACCACCCAGGGGCTTGCCCCCAGTGCCTGGGCGGCCTGAATTTTCTTGGTGCTGATCGAACGCACCGCTTGCATCGAGGCGATTGCAATCAGCGGCAGCACGGGTGCTGCGATCACCACCACCTTCGACAGATTGCCGATGCCGAACCAGATCAAGAACAGGGGCAACAGCGCCAGCTTGGGGATCGGGCGGATCGCCTGGATCGGCGGCTCGAAGATTGCGCGGATCGGTCGGCTCATACCCATCAACAGACCGAGCGGCACGCCGATCAGAACGCAGGCCGAAAATGCAATTGCGAACCGGTTGAAGCTCACGGTTACGTGGTGCAGCAGGCTCCGGCCCTGGTAGCCTTGTTGCGCCAGCCGCAGAAACGTAGCAATTACGTCGACGGGCGACGGCAAAAAAATTGGCTTGATCAGAGGCGGCCATAGGCCCGAGCCGGTCACTGCCGTCCACACAACCAGGATACCGCCAAACGTTAAGATCGTCAGCCACCGGTCACGTCGGTCGGCGCGGCGATCCAGCGCGATCTCGTCCATGTCCGGCACGGCTACGACAGCATCGGAACGGGACATCAGGCCATCGCCTCCATGCTCTGGGCCGCTTGCGATTCCGAGCGCAGCAGTTGCACGATCTGCCGTTTGGCTGCCGTGAACTCAGGCGTGGCCGCCACCAGCGGATCCGGGTTCTCACTGAAGTTTGAGCGGAACGCAGCCTTGGTGCGCCCTGGCCGCGCGGTCATGACCACGATATGCGTCGCCAGGAATAGCGCTTCTTCGATGGAGTGGGTAATCCAAAGGATCGTCTTCCCAGTGCGGCGCCAGATATTGCGGATTTCCTCCTGGAGCAATTCGCGGGTCTGTTGATCGAGCGCCGCGAACGGCTCATCCATCAACAGGATCTCCGGCTCGTTGGCCAGCGCTCGCGCAATGCCGACCCGTTGCTGCATGCCGCCGGAGAGCTGATAGGGATACTTAGCAGCAAACGTCGACAGTCCAACCAGATCGAGCAGCGCCATCGCCTGTTCCCGCGCTGTCCCCACTGGCACGCCCCGAGCGCGTGGGCCGAAGGCTACATTCTCCAGCACACTCATCCAGTTGAACAGAGCGCCCTGCTGGAACACCACTCCGCGTTCGGCGCCGGGCCCCATAATTGGCCGGCCATCGAGTAGTACCCGCCCAGAAGTTGGCCGCTCGAAGCCGGCCGCAATGTTGAGCAACGTGGTTTTGCCGCAACCTGACGGTCCAACCACGCAGAGAAAATCGCCCTTGCCCACGAACAGGTCGATCGGCAACAGGGCTTGAACCGCTGCCGCGCCGCTGCCGAAGCTTTTTGCCAGGCGCTCGACCACAAGCTTGGCAGTGCCGCGACGTGCGGGATCGTCAAGCGCGCACGACTCGATCATCAAGTCCCTTTCCGCGTCCGGCAATCGAGCGCTATCTAGACCATCTTCGCCACGAAAGAGCTGTCGACGAATTTACTGAAGTCGGCAGGAAGCGCTTTGAGTTGATCTGTCGACTTCAGGAAATCGGCCTGATCGCGGATCGCCTTCAGGATGCCGGAATCGTTCGCGCCGGGAGGGCCCATCCAGGCATCGGTCAGCATCTCCTTAGGCGTTATTGTGTGCGTGGTCTTAGCGATCGTCATCACCATCTCGGGCGGAATCTGGAGGAATGGTGCCATGACGGCGACCACTTCTTCCGGCTTCGTCTTGTAGATCGTATTGATCCGATCCAGCTCCTTCAGAAAAGCGAGCAGCAGGTCCGGGTTCTGCTTCTTAAAGGCATCGCGGCAGACGATCCCGTCGAAGACAAGCGAACCCTTGGCGATCAAGTCGCCGCTTTGGAAGATGATGGTCCCGCCATCGCTCTGCAGGTTGCCCAGCACCGGATACCAGATGTAGGCGCCGTCGATATCCTTGCGCTGCCACGCTGCGAGAATTGCGTCCGGCCGCAGATTGACCAGCGTGACGTCGGCCGCGGTGAGTCCGACGCTCTTCATCGATGCCAGCAATGCGAAATGCACCGAGGTATTGAACGGGCAGCCAATCTTCTTGCCCTTGAGATCCTTAAGGTCCTTGATGCCGGCGTCATTGCGCACGACTAGGCACTCACTGTCCTTCACCACCTTGTGCATAAAGACCATTGATACCGGTAGCCCCTGCGCGAAGCCTACAATCATAGCGCTTGAGCCGATGTTGCACAGGTCCATGCTGTCGGCGGCCATCGCGGTTAGAACCTGCGGACCGGCACTGACACTGATGAATTCGATACTGGTGCTGTCGCCCAGCGCCTTCTGCATCGAGCCGGTGGCCTTCGAAAAGTTCTGCTGGTTGGCCGAGGGGAAGTGACCGAGCATGGCCTTGGCCTTCTGCGCGTATGCTCGATGCGGCCAGCCCAGTGCCATTGTCGCAAATGAAGCAACGCCCAGATTTGCCCCGAGCAGGGCAATGTCTCGGCGGGTGAAAATCGTTCTGCTGCTCATGTTCGTGTCCCTTCGCTGGCGTTTGTTCAGACGCTTCCAATTGGCTCTGGCTATAATTCGATTATTTTCGTTGCCCTGCGACGGACAACCGTGGTGGCGATGCAGTCGACGTGAGCACACTAATATCGCGCTCGATACTCGCAGCCGCAGCCTTGAGCGCGGGGACAATTCGCGCAGTCCACTCTTTGTTGACATGGAAACGCGGCGCGGCAATGCACAATGCTGCCGCGACCCGATTGTCCGGGCCGCGGAGCGGAATTGAGACACCCGCCACGTCGAGCCGCCAAGCGCCGCGGCTGATGGCGTAACCGCGGGCGCGAACGCGACCAAGTTCCTTCAACAGTGCCGCGCGGTCGACAATCGTCTCGTCGGTCGCCCGCTGCAACGCCGCGGGTAGCAGACGAACAACCGCTTCGTCGTCCATGGCAGAAAGGATTGCTAGCCCGGACGAGACGCAGTGAGCCGGTGTGCGATCACCAATGTTCGAATGGACGCGCACCGCACGTGCGCTCTCGACCAAATGAACGCAGACCATCTCGACGCCGTCGAGCACACCCAGCGAGACGCCGTCACGCACCTCACGCACCAGTTGCGTCATATGCGGAGCCGCGGCGCGCGCCAGATCGATCGGCGAGGCCACGCAGCCGATCTCCCACGCTTTGATGCCTACGCCGTAGCTTTGGTCGAGCAATCGCTTTACGAAGCCGCGCCGTTCCAGCGTTGCCAAGAGCTGATGCACACTCGACTTAGACAAACCGACAGCATTGGCGATTTCTGTGAGCGTTAGCGAGCGCCCTTGCACCGCAACGCACTCCAGTACATCGAGCCCGCTATTCAAGCCGGAGCGACGCTTGTTCGGTTTTGTGAAATCCAGGTTCATCATTGACGAACTTTAGGGACAGGTGCCAAGCTCTGTCAATTCGGATACAACCAACGAGGTTATTCCATGCGTGTTTCATTGCCGGCGACCGGCCGCGCGAAGGATGCAATCCTTGCTGAAATGCGCGACATGAAGGCCAAGGACATCGACTGGCAGCACGGGCGGGCGCCGCTGTTCGTGTTCAAGGCAACCGATGAACTCTTTGAGGTGGGCCGCGACGCCTACTTCGAGTTCTTCACCGAGAACGCGCTCGGGGCCAAGCGGGCATTCCACAGCGTCAACCGCATGCAGGATGAAGTGGTCGCTATGGCGCTTGGCCTGTTCAACGCCCCCGAAACGGCGCAAGGGTTCATGACGACGGGGGGCACCGAAAGCATCATCCAGGCGATGCAAGCTTGCCGAGACTTGTCACGCTCGCAACGTAAGCAGCCGGCACTCCGCGGCAATATCGTCGCGGCGGAAACGCTGCACCCGGCTTTCGACAAGGGTGGCAAGCTGATGGATATCGAAGTGCGTCGTGCCCCGATGGGCGCGGATTTTCGTGCAGATGTCTCGGCCATGGAAGAGTTGATCGACGACGAGACAATTATGCTGGTTGGTTCGGCGCCGTGCTTTCCGTTCGGTGTAATCGACCCGATCTCGGAGATCGGCAAGCTTGCCGAGCGCCGCGGCCTGTGGCTGCACGTGGATGCCTGCGTTGGCGGCTATCTCGCTCCGTTTGCCCGCATGATCGGGCGCGAGATTCCCGAGTTCGACTTCAACGTTTCTGCGGTCAGCTCGATTTCAGCCGACCTGCACAAGTTCGGTTTCTGCCCGAAGCCGGCGTCGACCGTGTTCTACCGCACGCCGGAACAAGCAGCGTTCCACCACTTCGATTTCAGCAACTGGCCAAACGGCCGGTTCACGACCTCGACCATTGTCGGCACGCGACCAGCCGGCGGCGTTGCAGCTGCTTGGGCATCGTTCGAGTTTCTGGGGCTTGAGGGCTACAAGCAGATCGCAGTCGATCTGATGAGCTTCGTCGATGCCTACAAGTCCGGCATCGCTGAGATCGACGGCCTCAAAATCCATGGGCACCCGCATCTGTCGATCGTCGCCTACGGATCGGACGAGGTTGATGTGTTTCGCGTAGCCGAGATCATGTCCGCAAAGGGCTGGCTACCGGGCCTGGTGCAAAAACCAAAGGGTATTCACCGCATGATGTCGATGATCCACGCACCGTCACTCGACGAGTATCTGGCCGAGGTCCGTGCGGCCGTAGGAGTCGCGCGTCAGACCGGCACAGAGCAATCCACGATCAAGGCCTCATACTGATGCGGCCAACGCCGACGGTAACTGTCAGTGTTGATCTCGATGATTGTGCAATGATGAACGAGGCGGTCGACGGCTGCGACAGTGACGGCGGGATCGGGGAAGACCTTGTCCCATCGGGTGGACGCTGTCGGACCAACCCCCAGTATGAGGCGTTTGCCGAGCGGCATCGCGATGTCGGCGCGGCACCAGTGGTGAGATAGCTTTCAGCGAACGCTACCGCATGACACCACGCATCGAGTAGGCTCGGCTATCCCTGAACCGGGCCGCCGATGTGGAAAGCCCGTCCTCACCACCAAGGTCAATCCGAGCTACGACGACGAACTCGGCATCCTCACTATGACTCACGGTCTGCTAGAGGACGCCGCCCGCGTGATCGTGCCAGACCGGCGCCTGCGCGTACCTCAGCGCGTTCTGCGAAATCAGCGCGTTTTGCGAGACGGCTCCGGTTTTGGTTCGTCGCTCTCCACCTCGACCTCAGTGCGCCGTACTTTGAGCCCCACGGCGTTTTGAGTAAGACCTGGCCATACTCTCAGACCTTTTTCCCGGCGAGGCCTGCGAGGAAAGTCCACATCAGTGTGCCGGCGAGAAACGCCGTCATGCCGCCGGTGTCGTGGGGCGGGCTAACCGTATTGACGTCGAGCAGCTTTGTGTTGAGCGGCTGCAATAGTTCAAGGAAGGCTAGACCCTCATGCGCCTGGCAACCACCCCAGGTCGGCGTGCATACGCCGGGTGCAACCGAGGGATCGAAGAAATCCATGTCGTAGCAGAGATAGACGGGCCGATCACCGACCGTCTTCGTAACCCGCTCGACAACGGCTTCATAACCTACGCGGCGAAGCTCGGCCATCGTGATCAGGTTGTATCCGAGTTCGCGGCAAAACTCGAACACGCCCGGCACCATGGTTGGTCCCCGCATGCCGATCTGGAAAGAACGCTTCGCGTCGATCAGCTCCTCCTGTGCCATATGACGGAAGCCGGTCGCCGTGTTGTAGCCCTGAATCGGATAAGCATCGGTATGAGCGTCGATGTGGACAATGCACAGTCCCGGGTACAGCCGAGCGAGCGCGCGGACCTGCGGAAGAGTGACGGCGCCGTCGCCGCCCATGGTGACCGGGATCGTGCCCTTCGATGCGATCGCCGTGATCGCCACTTCGATGACAGAAAACGATTCCTCAATCAGGCTCGAGGTCACCGGCACATCGCCGCAGTCGATTAAGCCCAGGTCCGCGACAACGTCGAGGTTGGTGCGTGGATCGTAGCGGCGCAGATGGCTCGACATCTCGCGGATCGCTGCCGGTCCCATCCGCGAACCGATGCGATTGGGATGGGTACCGCAGTCGAACGGGATGCCGACGATCGCCGCTTTGGCGGCAGAGGTAGGAGCTCCGAACGGCGCACCGAGCCACGTCGGCGGCTTGGTGAAATGCGGGTGTGATGCATCAGACTTGCCGCGGTTAGGGGCCACGTGTGTATCTCCAATTACGGTCTCATCGAGACGGTAGGCGGGTGAGCCGTCACGAACAAGCGCCAGATCGCCGGGTGCGCGCTGCCACATCCATCGGTGCAGGTCACCTGGCGCGCGCCGCATTGTCGAACCGGACCAACGATGCAATCCATTCTGCGATAAACGCATAGCTTTTCTCCCCGGTCTCCGCCGTTGCCAACTGCGGATCGCCAGTGATGCCGTCGACGAAGTCTGGAAACTCGCCGCCGTCAAAGCGATAGCGGCCAACCGCGCCGCCGAGATAGGGCAGAAAATCCCCGAACACCTCCGGCTGCGCCGGCAGCTTCGGGTGATAGGGGCGCGCTTGATCCATGCGCACAAGATGCGGTGCCGTGGCGAGCAGGCGCGCGGTCTCACCCTCTCCGCCATGGCCCTGTGGCTTCGACGCGCGAAGTAGGCCCTTGTAGCCAGGACGAATGCCGATCAGCCAGTTGAGTGTCACAATGTTCGCTGGCGTGGTTTCGGTTAGCTCCTTCGCCACGATGTGCATCGCATATTCGCTCTCGACGTTGGCGAGCAGCAGGTAGATGCGGCGGAAACCGTGGTCGATGAGTGAGCGGCAGACATCGGCGGTGAGCGCGCGCAGCGTGTCATTGGAAACCGAAATCGTGCCCGGATAAGTCTTCGGCGACTCGCTTAAGAAAGGCGGCGGGCCAAATGGGATCGCCGGCCCGATCACAAGCCGGGCACCTTCACCTTGCAACACGGCTGCCGCCCTTCGGCACATGTCGATGCCCTGGATGGTATCGGCACCAAGCGGAAGATGCGGACCGTGCTGCTCGGTTGCACCAAGCGGCACGATGACGGGTGCATTCGCCGCCACTGCTGCCGCCACATCTGGCCAAGTCATTTCCTCGAACAACGGAATTCCGCGATGATCCACTGGTGCGCCCTGTGTCATGACTTGTTCCCCGATCAGCTTGTGGCCACAGCATTTCAACCCGAGCAGCACCGCTGCGCAAGTGTGTCCTTCGCATTGATCTTTAAGTACGGCCGTCGGATGCTCGTGACTCCAGTGGGCAGCGAGGCGGATCATGGCGCAACAAACTAGTGGATCAGACAGCAAGGCGATGAGGTGGCGGAACGGCGCGAAGTGTGCCGTCTGCTTCACCTTCGACTTCGACGCGGAATCGTTGTGGCTAGCACGCGAGGAAAAAAACAATCGGTTGCTCGCGACGCTAAGTCAGGGACGCTATGGCGCCAAGGTGGGCGTGCCGAAGATCCTCGAATTGCTCGCGCAGGAAGACTTGAATGGCACGTTTTTCACGCCCGGATGGACGATCGACAATCACCCCTCGAAAGTCGAGATGATCTTGAAAGGCGGCCATGAACTCGGCCATCACGGCTACGAGCACTATTGGCCGGATCCCGACAAGGAACCGCAGATGTTGAACGAACTCGATCGCGGCTTGGAGACGATGCAGCGCCGCTTCGGCGTCAAGCCGGTCGGCTACCGGCCGCCCGGAAGCGAGTCTTGCCACTATCTACTCGAACTGCTCACCGAACGTGGCTTTCTCTACAATAGCTGCTTCAAGGACGACATCCACCCTTACCGGCACACACTGCGCGATGGGCGGCCTGGTCCGATCGAGCTCCCTGAGCATCCGTCCATGGACGATTGGAGCTACGGCACCAGTCACTTGCGGTTTCCTCGCCCGATTTTCACTACCGAGCACGTTCTGAGCATTTGGCAAGACGAATTCCGCATGATCCGCGAGTGGGGCGGCGTCTACGTTCTCGTTATGCACCCGCAGGTAACTGGCCGGCCGATGCGGCTCGCGATTCTGCGGGACTTCATTGCCTTCACACGGCAGTTCAGTGATGTTTGGTATGCGACAGGCCGCGAAATTGCCGAGGAATTCCAGCGTCAGGAGCGCGCGGCCTGAGGGAGTGTACCTAATGCGAGTTGCCGTCGTAGGGCTCGGCTGGTGGGGTTGCGAACTGGCGGCGGCAGCGGCGCGAACCACAAGCGGCGGCGTCATCAGCCACGGCTGCTCGCCAGTGGAGGCGGAGCGCGCCGGCTTCTCAGAGCGCTTCGGCGTGCCAGTTGTGCCAACATTCGACGCGATTCTTGCCGATCCATCGATCGAGGCGGTGATCCTGGCGACGCCACACAGTCTGCATGCAGGGCAGGTGATCGCGGCGGCGACGGCGGGCAAGCATGCGTTCGTGGAGAAACCGCTCGCCTTGTCGGTAGCGGATGCCAAAGCGGCCGTAGCTGCCTGCGCGCACCACCGCGTAATGCTAGCCGTCGGTCACAACCGCCGGCTGCTACCACAAGTAGAGACGCTACGTAACCTAACGACTGCGGATTGTGGCGCGCTCCTGCATGTCGAAGCCAATTTCTCGACCCCGGAAGCGCTGGCATTACCCGCCGGCCACTGGCGCACCTCACGACAGGAATGTCCTGGTGGTGCGATGACAGTGCTCGGCGTGCACGTAATCGATTGGATGCACGCACTGTTCGGACCAGTGCAGCGCGTGACGGCGAACTTTGGACGCCGCGCGGTCTCCACCGAAATGGATGATTCAGCCACCGCAACACTCGTCTTCCGGTCGGGCCTGACCGCGACGCTTGTGACGCTATACGCTTCGCCATATTGCAACACGTTCAAGATCCATGGCCGCGATGCGACGATCTCGGTTGTCGCTGCGGCACCGGAAACGGAGAACTCGCGCCCCATCGTAACCATGCAGCGTCGCGACGGCTCGATCAGCACGTTCCCGATGCCGTACGTCGACACCCTGGCGCGGCAACTGGAACGATGGGCGGCGGCGTGTGCCGGTGCCGCAGCGCCGGCCGTGGGCGGCATCGAAGCGGCCTGCAATATCGCAGTGCTCGAAGCCATCACGTGCTCGGCAACAATGGCCGGCGCGCCCACGCTCGTGGACTACGCCAGCCTGCTCTGAGCATTCACGAAATAGCCTCGAGATACTGGTTCTGCACCGTGGCACTGTTAGTCGCGTACCACTCGGCATCAGCTGGGACCTGCATTTTGTAGTTTTCGGCGCTGCCCGGATCGAGAGCCTTCATGTCCGCCGGTACCATCGACGAGGCCGCCGGATTGACCGGCCCATTGCCGAGCGCCTTGAACAGTTCGACCTGTCCCGCCGGCTCCTGTGCCGACGCAATGAACTTGAAGACGTCCTTGCCCGCTGGATTTCCCTTCAGCACCAACCATGCACCCACCCAGGCACTGCCCTCGTTGAATGTGAAATCAACGGTGCCGTTCGACTCGCGCTTAGCTACCACGGCGCGCGTGTTCCACAAGCCGCCCATGGTCACTTCCTTGTCGCGGAACAATTGCTGACTCTCTGCGCCGGTGCTCCAGAAGATCGTATCCTTCTTGATCGACTTGATCTTGTCGAGCGCGCGCTTCACATCGAGCGGGTAAAGCTTGTCGGCGGGCACACCGTCAGCCAGCAGCGCAGCTTCGAGCTGACCGTCGATCTGCTTGCGCAGCGTGCGCTTGCCAGGGAATTCCTTGAGATCGAAGAATTCTTTCCAGGTCTTCGGAACGCGGCCACCGAAGGCGTCTGTGCGATAGGTCAGCACATTTGCATAAATGTAAGCGCCGGCCGCCCACTCTCCCGCATGTTGGGGACGAAGCTTGGACTTGTCGACGATGGTGTAGTCGATTTTCTCAAGCAAGTTCTGGCGTCCGAGTTCAATTCCCGCGATCAAGTTGCGATCGACCACGTCCCAGGTGACCTTGCCGCTTTCCACCATCGCCTTGATCTTGCCGGAGCTCGGCCCCCCGCCTTCGATGACGGCCTTGCCTCCAGCCTTGTTGAACGGCTCTGCCCAGGCTTTGGTCATGGCCGGCACCGCGTCTCCGCCCCAGTTCACCACCACCACCTCCTTCGCCTGAGCATGCGCCGGCGTCAGTCGAAATGCGGCGGGAGCCACCCCAAGCACAGCCGCCATGGTTAGGAACTTCCGGCGATTGACAGTCGCACCCTCTGTGCGTTCGCGCAGCAGCTCGATGCAGTCATCCTGGAATTGATGGATTCTGGTCATATTTCGCGATGCTCCCGGCTGATCCTTCCAACCCCTTGATCTCCGAACGAGGCTAACCCGAGTTCTGCCGATGCCGCTAGCCTCAATCGCATGCAATTCGTGCTGAAAACATTGGCACCCGTCGCGCGATGACCTAGTCTATGTTTGTTAGGGGTTATCGTGACAAAACGGGGGCAGCAGCTGCTCACATGCATGGCGAGGACAGAACTGCACGGGTCTACTGGATTCTGCTGGTCGCACCGCTGTTGATGCTCGCACTCTTCTATCTCTATCCGCTGAGCAAAGTACTGTGGCTCAGCGTGAGCACGCCGAGCCTTGGCCTTGGCAATTTCACCCAGCTATATTCCAGCGCCGCGATCCAGCGCATCATCCTTACCACGGCACGCATCTGTGCCATCACGACGGTGATCACGCTGCTTGTCGGCTTTGTACTGGCCTATGCCGCCCTGCACGTCCGCTCGCGCCATGGAGAGCTCTTGATGTTCTTCGTGCTATTGTGCTTCTGGCTGTCGGTCTTGATCCGCGCCTTCGCCTGGCTCGCGCTGCTGCAGAGCCGCGGCGTTGTCAACACGGCTCTGATCCAGTGGGGGCTTATTAACGAACCGCTGGCCATGGTGCGCAACGAGCTCGGCGTCATTGTCGGCATGGTTCACTATATGATCCCTTATGCGGTGCTGCCGCTCTATGCCAACATGAAAGGCATCGACCAACGGATCGTACCAGCCGCACGCGGCCTCGGCGCCTCGCCAATGACAGCGTTCTTGCGGGTATACCTGCCAATGTGCGTGCCGGGCATCATGAGCGCCGGCATCCTCGTTTTCATCTTCTCGCTCGGCTTCTACGTGACACCTGCGCTGCTCGGCGGCGGCAAGACAGTGATGATCGCGGAGTACATCGCCCTTCAGATCAACGACACACTGAACTGGGGCGTTGGCACGATGCTCGCCACCAGCCTGCTCATCACCGTGTTCGCTCTCCTCCTGCTCATGGCTCGGGTCGCCGACTTGAGCAAAGTCTTCGGCATCAAATGACCATGATCATCGAGCGTTCCTCCGGCGGCTTCCGGCTGACCGTCTTCGGTGCCTGGATTGCCGTGCTGTTCCTCGTGCTGCCGATCACGATCGTCCTGCCCGTTTCGCTCACCCCAGAACGCTATCTGTCGTTGCCGAACGGGGCGTTGTCGCTGCGCCACTACCAGTCCCTCGTCTCCGACGCCGTTTGGCTGCGCAGCATCCGCGACAGCCTTATCGTGGGCCTATCATCGACCGTGTTCGCAGTTTTTCTCGGCACGCTCGCCGCCATCGGCTGCTGGCGAATTTCGTCGCGCGCTTCGGGCATGGTTCGCATGCTCATGCTGGCACCAATGATCGTGCCGACGATCGTTCATGCCCTTGGCTTTTATCAGGCGTGGGTGCAGTTCGGCCTCATCGACACCTACCTCGGCCTTGTCCTTGCGCACACGATGAAGGGCGTACCCTACGTGGTGATCAGCGTCTCTGCCGCGCTGGCAAATGTGGAACTCAAGCTCGAGCAAGCGGCGCGCAGTCTCGGAGCCACGGTCTGGCAAACCCTGCGCATGGTTATCGTGCCGGCCGCCCTACCCGGCGTCTACGCCGGCGCCATCTTCGCGTTCGTGACCTCGTGGGACGAACTGGTGGTCAACCTGTTCGTCACCAGCCGCAACGTCTACACGCTGCCGCGCAAGATCTGGGACGGGATCCAGGACAACATCAACCCGGCCATAGCAGCGATTGCGACAATTCTGATGCTGATCACCCTTGCGGTAATGATCGTGCGTCTGATGCGCACTCACGGAGCCGCCGATCATTGAGTAACATCAACTCTTCGGTCGTCAGCGAGCAGCACGGATGCGTCGTCCGGCCAAGACAGCCAAACCGGAACGCCGGGCTGAGGATCGATCGTTGATCGCCACGTAGGAGCGATCACCTGCATCGAGCCAATCACGGTGTCGACGCGGACATGATGATCGGCGCCAAGATAGGCGCAACTCGCGATCGTTCCTTTGACCGCATTCATTGCGTCACCAGGCTGAGTGGTCGAGACCGCAACCTTCTCGGGCCGCAAGCCCACCAGGATTGGCTTGTCGGCAATCGCCTCGGATTGCGACACAAGCTGCTGGCGCAGGGTCAAAGGACCAGCAGCATAGGTGAGGCAGCCAGAAGCAACCGCCTTCACTCGGCCTTCGATAAAATTGGTTTTGCCGAGGAAGTCGGCGACGAAATGGCTCGCAGGCCGCTCGTACAGCTCCTTCGGGCTGCCCCTCTGAATGATGCGGCCGCGATCGACGATGGCTATCTCGTCCGACATCGACAGGGCCTCGTCCTGATCATGCGTGACGAAAATGAATGTCGTGCCGAGGCGCTGGTTGAGCGCCCTCAGTTCCTCCTGGAGACCGGACCGCAACTTCTTGTCGAGCGCGCTCAATGGCTCGTCCAGTAGCAATAGCTTCGGATCAAAGATCAAGGCGCGCGCAAGTGCGACGCGCTGCTGCTGGCCGCCGGAGAGTTGGCGTGGCATACGATCACCGAGGCCGCCAAGTTCCACGATGTCGAGCATCCTGTCGACTTCGCTACGGATGCGCTCGCGCGCCACATTCCTGAGGCGCAGCGGAAACCCCACGTTGTCGCGCACGGTCATCGTGGGACACAGGGCCTAGCCCTGGAAGACCATGCCGAAATCGCGCATCTCCGGCGCTAGGTCCGTGATGTCGGCATCACCCAGAAAGATGCGCCCGCGGCTGGGGCTCACGAAGCCAGCGATCATCATCAGTAACGTCGTCTTGCCCGATCCGGACGGGCCGAGCAATGTCAGAAAGCGCCCCGGCTCGATCGTCAGCGACACGTCGTCGACAGCGGTGAAATCACCGTATTGCTTGCCGACACGATCGATGATCAGCGCACTTGCCGGTCGTTGCATAGTTGCGTTCACAGCCTCGCCATGCTGGCAGCACAAGACGTCGACGATGACAACTACCCAGCTTGTGGCGGCCCGTCCAGCACTTGCGGATGTGCCATTGGTGAAAGCTTGCCAGGCACCATGGTCTCGTCAACAATCTACTGCTTTTCTGCTCGGCTCCACATCCGACGCGCAGCAACAACCGCAAAATCCCGCGACGTCTCGTGTCCAGACGTACACGGATCTTCCACATCGACAACCAACAATCGTCACGCATAGCCTGCTTCCGAATTGAACGACCGGGCAGATTCCTGCTAGTTCGCTATCGTGGCCGAGGCCTATTTCAGATTGATGCGAAGCCGATGACGGCAGCCCGCTTGCTTTATCGGCCGCAGCTGCTGACCATGCCCTCTTTCACGCCGGCACCACATATCCATCACGGCGCGGATCGCAGCCGCCCGTTTTCGCGCCCGTCGTCGGGTCGATGCTGATGCCGTGCATGCCGCCGACCTTCATCGTCCAGGCCTCGCCCAGCTCGATCTCGTGGCCGAGCTTGTGCAAGGCATCGAGGGTCGCCGTATCGAAGCGCCGTTCCGCGAGCACTTTTCGGCCGTCCCAAAGCCGGGCGCGCGGCTCCTCGATCGCATCCTGGATGTCGAGGCGGAAGTCGACGAGTTGCACCATCGCCTGGGTCTGCGTCTGCTTGATGCCGTAGCTGCCGGGCGTACCCAGCGCAAGGACAGGCTTGCCATCCCGGAGCGAGATGCTCGGCGAGACGCACATCGGCAGAACGCCGCCCGGCTTCGAGCGATTGGGGCTGCCCGGCTGAACGTCCGCCCAATAGAGAAAGTTGTTGAGGGTCACACCCGTCTCCGGGACGATCACGGCCGAGCCATATGGGCTGCCGATGCTCTGCGTCAGGCAGATGAGATTGCCGTCCTGATCGGCGACCGAGAACGAGGTGGTGTGATGCTCACCGGCCGGTTCCGGGCCCGGCTCCATCCACTGCTCGGTCGGCCCGGTGATCGGTCGTCCATCGCGGACCCGCGCGCGCAGCCGTTCGACGTTGGCAGCAGAAAGGATCTCGGCGAGTTGCGCCGGCGACGGGTTGTTGCTGGCGATGCGTTCGCCGGCCGAAAGCCGAATGGCGCGCCAGACCGTGTCGAGATGCTGCACGCCGTTGCGTTCCATGGCGCCGAGATTGAAGCCATCGAGAATGGCGAGCGCCAGAAGGAACTGGAACCCTTCGCAAGGCGGCGGCGGTACGTTGACAACGAGGCTGCGGAACCGGCTGGTCGCCGGCTCGCTCCACGTCGGTGTGTACCCCTCGATGTCGGCCATCGTGATGCAGCCACCGGTTGCCCCCATATGGCGCACCAGCCGGCCGTAGAAATCTCCTGGCCCCGATTGGCCGATGTCGCCGAGCGTGCGCGCGAGGTCGCGCTGGCGGAGCACATAGCCTTTCGTGAGCGTGCCGCTGCCGTCGGTGTAGGTCTTCGCCCACGGCCCCCAGAGGGCCTTGTGGGCACGGATCTCAGGCTCCGTCAGATTGTTCTCATGGATGTTGAACTCCGTCACGGGATAGCCGTCCCACGCAAGCCGGATTGCGGGTGCGAACGCGTCGGCGAGCGACATCCGGCCATGCGCGCGGAGAAGCTCGGTCCAGCCTGCGAGGTTCCCCGGCAGGCCCACCGACATGGCGCCGCGCTGCAATTGATCGCGTGACGTGAAGCGCTCGACCGGAAAGCCAGCCGGGATGCGCGGCACGAAGTTGAGCGTCCTGACGCGCTGCTCTTTTGCGACCCAGCATGTTGCTAGCCCCATCCCGGCGAGGCTCGACATGTACGGCTCGACCACATTCAGCGCCGCCGCCACCGCGACCGCCGCATCGAACGCGTTGCCGCCCTGATTGAGGATTGATGCGCCAGCTGCGGCCGCATGCGGATGGGCCGCCGCAACGATGCCATGCATGGAGGAGATGGTCGGTCGCTTGCCGTTCATGATTGCCTCATGTCCTGATGCCTAGTCATGTAGCAGCGAGGAATTCGGCCGAGCGGCGCGCGGCCGAAATCCCCAAAGTTACGTAATTGCCGCGCAGGC
>JANMNO010000175.1:0-1941 GCA_031374115.1 Hyphomicrobiaceae bacterium
GTAGTGATCTTGGTCATGCGGAAACAGATCATCCGGCCGCAAATCATCAAGATGACCGCGACTTGCGCGCAACTTCGCGAGGATAATGTCGCAGGAAATAGGATGCCGATCATAAAAATAGAGGGTCTGTGCTGTTGCGTCGCCCATTAGCGTTCTCCCGGTCAGTCGCAATGGTACTTCAGCGTAGCGGGTAAGTCCGCTACCTGGAAGGAGCGCGAACGAAACTCGTGATGCCCGTGTTGGGTCAGCCTCAACGATTGCGAGATTGCTCGTCGCCGGTCGGTCTACCCCAGTAGCCTCCGTTCGCAGCACGAACGGCGAACAACGACGCGATACCTTCGAGGGCTGACGTTCCCGCCGGCAGGGGCAATCGTCGTGATGGGCCAGGGGCTGCCGTGGGCGGTCGCAGCAAATCTGCGGCCCGATGCCCAAAACCGGACATCTGGCGGGCCCAGTGGACCTAGACGAAGCCGCTAGAGTTATTAGAGTGTCATGGACAACATTTTGTCTGTCCACAGCACGGCGTAGAGTGATTTCGTGACTGAGCGTCGATCGTGCGTCACTGCCTTGCGTTGGAAGGATTGCGTCATGCCGTCCGAAGTGTCGATAGCCGGCGGCGCCCAGGATCTCGGCCGTGTGGTCGAAGATCTGAAGCGAGAGCTCCAAGCAAGGAACCAAGAGTTGGCCGAGGCACGTGCGCGCCAAGCCGGTTTCGAAACCGAGAACGCGCGGCTGTTCAAGGCGGAACAGACGCGGACGCAGGAGCTGAAGGAATCGCTCGAGTACCAGACCGCTATCAGTGGCGTCCTGGGGGTCATCTCGCGCTCGCCCAACGAGCTGCAGCCCGTGTTCGATTCCATTGTAGAGAGTGGCCTCAAGCTGTTTCCCGATGCCGCAGTCGTCATTGCGCTCCCCGACGGGATCGCGATTCGGGCGGTCGCCGTGTCGAGCGCAGATCCTGAAGGTTCACAGGCGCTAAGGCGCCGGTTCCCAGTCCCACTTTCTCGCGACTACTTTCATGGCGTCGCCATTCTCGATCGCAGGATCGTGGACGTCCCAGATCTCGCTGATCCACCTGCCGAAATGCTCACCGGTGCGCAAAATGGTCTCGCCACCGGATTCAGGGCGCACACGCTCGTGCCGATGATGCAGAAAGGCATCGCCATCGGCACGCTGGGAGTCTTTCGCCGTGCTCCTGGGCCGCTTTCGGACAAGCAGATCGCGCTGCTCCAGACGTTCGCCGACCAGGCGGTGATCGCCGTCGAGAATGCGCGGCTGTTCGAGGCGGAGCAGGCGCGCACGCATGAGCTTCAAGAATCGCTCGAATACCAGACCGCGACCAGCGAGGTGCTCAACGTCATCAGCCGCTCACCTACCGATATCCGGCCAGTGCTCGATGCCGTTGGCGAGAATGCGGCGCGGCTTTGCGATGCGGACAATGCAGTGATTTATCGGCTGGAGAGCGACCATCTTCGCCAGGTGGCTTCATTTGGGCAGTTCGCGACAACAAGCCACCCACCAGAAGGCAATCGCATTGACCGACAAACAGTGAGCGGACGGGCCGCATTTGAACGCCAGACTGTCCACGTCCGTGACCTATCTGTTGAGGACAGCGAGTTCCCGCAAGGCAGCGCACATGCGAGACGCGACGGCCATCGGACCACGCTGGCAACGCCACTGCTGCGCGAAGGAGTTCCGCTCGGCGTCATTCTGATCCGCCGCATGGAGGTTCGCCCATTCACGGACAGGCAGATCAAGCTGCTCGAAACTTTCGCCGACCAAGCCGTCATCGCCATCGAGAACACGCGGCTGTTCGAGGCCGAGCAGACGCGGACGCGTGAGCTGCGGGAGTCGCTCGAGTACCAGACCGCAACCAGCGACGTGCTGGATGTCATCTCCCGCTCTCCGTCACAAAGCCAGCCGGTCCTCGACACGATCGTT
>JANMNO010000080.1:0-5693 GCA_031374115.1 Hyphomicrobiaceae bacterium
CGCTTTGCGACTGGAGCTTCATAAGGTCAATAACATTGACAACGCGGACTTTCAGTTCCGGAAAATACGTCCGCAACAAATCGACAGCCGCCATTGCTTCGAGTGTTGGCACGTCGCCGCAGCATGCCATGACGACATCAGGCTCGCCGCCGCCGTCGCTGCCGGCCCAACTCCAGATTCCGATGCCAGCGGTGCAATGCGCGATGGCGGCATCCATGCTGAGCCACTGCGGGGCCGGTTGCTTGCCGGCGATCACGACATTCACGTAGTTCCGGCTCCGCAGACAGTGGTCAGTCACCGAAAGCAGCGTGTTGGCGTCGGGCGGCAAATATACGCGGATGACGGCGGCCTTCTTGTTTGCGACGTGATCGATGAAACCTGGGTCCTGATGCGTGAAGCCGTTATGGTCCTGCTGCCAGACATGCGACGTCAGCAAATAGTTCAGCGAGGCGATCGGGCGGCGCCATGGAATCTCCCGCGTCACCTTCAGCCACTTGGCGTGCTGGTTGAACATCGAGTCGACGATGTGAACGAACGCTTCGTAGCAAGGAAAGAAGCCGTGGCGCCCGGTGAGCAGATAACCTTCCAACCAGCCTTCGCATTGGTGCTCGCTCAGCATTTCCATCACACGGCCATCAGGCGCGACATGGTCGTCGAGAGTAGTTATTTCTGCGGTAGAGTTCCGGTTTGTCACTTCGAAGACGGCGTTCCAGCGATTCGAGTTCGTCTCGTCCGGGCAGAACACGCGGAAGTTCTCGGGGTTGAGTTTTATGACATCGCGGATGAACTGGCCTTGGACGCGGGTGGCTTCGGCGTTCACAGCCCCGGGCGTCGGCACCTCGACCGCATAGTTCGTGAAATCGGGCAGATTGAGGTCGCGGAGCAGGAGACCGCCGTTAGCGTGCGGATTGGCGCTCATGCGGCGCTTGCCCTTCGGCGCCAAGTCCGCGAGTTCCGGACGCAACTTGCCCGTCGCGTCGAATAGCTCCTCCGGCCGGTAGCTGCGCATCCAGCTTTCCAGCTGTTCCAAATGACCGGGCTTGTTCATCTCGCCCATTGGCACCTGGTGAGAGCGAAATGTACCTTCTGTCGGTTGACCATCGACGACCTTGGGGCCGGTCCAGCCCTTCGGCGAGCGCAGGATGATCATCGGCCAGCGTGGTCGCTGGCTGAACCCGTTCGTTCGAGCGTCGCTTTGGATGCGCCGGATGTCGGCCACGATCGTGTCCAACGTTGCGGCCATCAGCTGATGCATTTTCGCCGGATCGTCGCCCTCGACGAAATAGGGCATGTAGCCATAGCCGCGAAAAAGAGCCTCCAACTCGTCGCGGGGAATGCGTGCCAACACCGACGGCCCCGCAATCTTCCATCCGTTCAGGTGAAGGATGGGCAGTACCGCGCCGTCATGGACGGGATTGAGAAATTTGTTGGAGTGCCAGCTCGTCGCGAGCGCACCGGTCTCCGCCTCGCCGTCACCGACGACGCAAGCGACGATGAGATCGGGGTTATCGAAAGCAGCGCCAAATGCATGGGACAGCGAATAACCGAGTTCGCCGCCCTCATGGATCGAGCCGGGCGTCTCCGGTGAGACGTGACTCGGGATGCCGCCGGGAAACGAGAACTGCTTGAACAGCCGCTTCAACCCATCCAGATCCTGCATGATCTTGGGATAAACCTCGCTATAGGTTCCTTCGAGGTAGGCATTTGCGACCAGTCCCGGCCCGCCATGGCCCGGTCCCGTGATGTTGATGACGTTAAGATCGTGATCGTTGATGATCCGGTTGAGATGGACGTAAATGAAATTGAGCCCCGGCGTTGTGCCCCAATGGCCGAGCAGGCGTGGCTTGACGTGCTTCAGTGTGAGCGGTTGTCGCAACAACGGATTGTCGGACAAATAGATCTGGCCAACGGACAGGTAGTTGGCCGCTCGCCAATAGGCATCCATCCTTCGCAATAGGGCCGGATCGAGAGTTCGCGATTTTTCTGTCGTTGTCATCTCAATTCACTTTCCGTCGACGCTGTGCATTGCCGGTTACGGACCGGCAATTATTATATTTTCTCGCCCGGCCGATCGGCGATTGCGCCCTGCGGCAGATGCTCGGGAACATCGAGGCGCGCGACGCCAATCCGGTTGTCAGCCATCCCATAATAAACATCGAAGCGATCGGGTGTGCCCAGATCATCGCGTTGATCAATGGCGGTCGGAAACACAACGTTGGCGACGACCCCCTGGCGCTCCTGCGGCAACTCCGGTGTCAGCACAGGCTCGCGTGAGCGATAGCGGATGACGTGCGGAAACGCTTCCGAAAGCACCAGCACGCCCGCCGAGTATCGCAGCGCACGGGGAAAGTTGGGTCGCGCTGGAAGCTCGCTGACACCGTGATACACCGTCAGCCAACCGTGCCGGGTCAGAATGGGTGGAGTTCCGCCGCCGATCTTGAGCCGTTCCCAGGCCTCGACCGGGGTCGCCAGTCGATGATGCGAACCAAAATGGCGAAGGTGCGATGCTTCGCAGTCCGCCATGGCCGTCGAGCAGTAGGAAATCCAGATACTTTCGCGATGGAGATCCACCACGCGAGGCGCGAAACGGCACGCCGTTTCCTCGGGATGCGTTCCGGGAAAGAGGGGCCGGTGGACGATGGCCATCGATAACTGGCCCGATGGATCGGGAATGGCGACCGGAAAGATGCTGGCGTCCTTGTTGTCCACGTCCGTGAACGCAATTCCTTCATACGGCCGGAACGTCGCCAACCCCAAGCGTTGCCAGTGGAGCAGATCAGTGGATATCGCAAGCGCGATGCGTGGGCCGTCAAGCGAATGAGCTGTGTAAGTCATGACGTATTGTCGGAGGGGTTCGACAAACGTGATGCGGGGATCCTCACAGCCGCTGGTACCGTCCTGTCGCCGCTCGTAGTCAGCGTCGGGCTCGAGAGCGATACCGAGGCGCTCGACTCCGATCGGGTCGCCGTCGGCGCTGAACTTGACCCGCGCAATGCCGATGCGGGAGTAGTTGCCGCGCGCGACCAGTCGAGGAAAAAGGTATAACTGGCCATCCGGGCCACGCGCCGAGGCTGGGTTGAGGACGCCATCGACCTCCATCGGATTGCCCGGCTCAGGCTCCATTACGATGCCCAGGCGCTTGAGTTGAAAACCGCTCATCGGTTGTCCTGACGAACCTGCGAGCGTTGATCGGGTGCCAGACACGCGATGATGGCCTCGATCACCCGCTTGGTCTCATTGGGGTCTCTGACCTGGATCGTAACAACACCGGCTTCCTTGGCCGGATAGTCGTTCCCACCCGGGAACACGGCATCGCCGATGAAGATCATCTCGCCGATGGCTATGCCGAGAGTGTCGCGAAGCTTTCTGATCCCGTAGGCCTTGTCGATGCCGAGTCTGGTGATATCGACGGACGTGGTTCCGCCCAGACGAATGGAAAACCCCGGAATCAGCTTATCAAGAGCGGCCTTCATCGCCTTTCGCTTGGAAAAATCCGTGTCCCACGTTTTCTTTACGTCCAACGGCGCGAGCTGCCCCAATGCGGAGAACGTCAACTGGCTTCCACGATCCTCAATTTGCTCGCCCCAGATCCGTTGGGCGCCGAAGCCTGATCTCTCCACCGTGCGCCGTAACGCGCGGACAGCCGTCGCTTTTTCTTCCGCCGTGAAATCTTCGGAGTACAACTGCTTCCAGCCCAAATCGAAGCGGTAGAATTTCGTTCCACAGGTGGGCAGCAGTGACAAGTTCACGAGATCTGCGTCATGAGGCAGACCCGAAATCAATTGCTGCTCAAACTGCGGCCAGTTTCCGCCGGAAATAACTGCGACTTTGACGACGCCAAGAAGATCGCGCAGCAGGGCAGCCATCTCGGCGTCAACAGGCGATTTGCTTTCAGCAAGCGTGCCATCCAGGTCGAAGACAATAAGCTTCTTCATCGCGCTGTTTCCATCGTGGAATCATATTCGCCGCGACGAGCAGACCGGTTCAGGCTTACACGCCGTTAAATGGCTTTCTGCGCTGCTATCACATTGGCCGTCTTGCCATCCCAAATTGTCATGGCCGGCTGCTGTATCGCTCGGGCGAATGAAAAAGTCAGCGGCCAAGGCAGCCGCGCTTTGAAGCGGACGTTCATCGTATTCAAACGCGCCGACGCCTGTTCACCGGATTGGCCGCCTGACAAAAAAGTAATCCCCGGCACGGCCGCTGGAACGGTCCGCAAAAGACACCGCACCGTCGCGTCGGCGACTTCGTCGTCCGTTTTCTGTGTTGGACTTGCTAACCCCGGAAGCACCATGTTGGGCTTGAGGATGATACCTTCCAACTCCACGCCTTGACCGACGAGTTGATTGAACACACTCCGCAGCAAGAACTCTGAAACCTCCGCGGATCTCTCCATCGTATGTGCACCATCAATGAGCACTTCAGGTTCGACGATCGGGACCAGACCGGCCTCCTGGCACAGTGCTGCATAGCGAGCCAAAGCATGCGCGTTAGCCTCGATGCATGCCCGGCTCGGGATTTCATCGCCGATGGCAATCACTGCGCGCCACTTCGCAAACCGAGCGCCTAGCGTTGCGTATTCAGCCAGACGGTCACGCAACCCATCGAGACCTTCGGTTATTTTCTCGCTCGCGTGGCCGGCCATGTTCTTTGCGCCAGTGTCGACCTTGATGCCGGGAACAAAGCCTGCAGCTACGACGGCGGTCAGCAACGGAGTGTCATCCTTCGTTTTCTGGCGGATCGTCTCGTCATATAGGATCACTCCACTGATCGCCTCAGCGAGACCAGGCGTAGTTACAATCAACTCGCGCCAATTGCGTCGGAACTCTGCGGTCTGCGGTATTCCTAACTTTGCGAACCGCGCATTGCAGGTGGCATTGCTTTCATCCATCGCAAGAATGCCCCTGTCGGCGGCGACCAGCATTTGCGCGGTGGCGCGAAGCTCATGCCCAAGGTCGGAGCCGTTGAGATTTGCTCGGTTTTTCATCGGATGGCTGTCTTTCCAGACATCGAGGCTGGGGCCAGAACACGCGCGAGCGATCGTGCGATCATGAGCTCTTCGTCGGTGCGGATGACACGCACGGCGACGCGTCCTCCGTCCGTCGAGATCAGCGGCGCGTTCTTCGCGTTACGTTCCTCGTTCAATTCGATGCCAAGGAAACCGAGGCCTTGGCAGATGCGCTCGCGCACAACCGCTGAGTTTTCCCCGATGCCGCCGGCGAAGACGAGCGTGTCTAATCCACCGAGTGCTGCAGCGAACGAGCCGATCCATTTTCGAGCCTGGTAGCAAAACAGCGCCACGGCTTCCGATGCGCGAACGTCTTCAAGTTCCACTACGAGTAAATCGCGCAGGTCGGAACTGGTCTCGGAAACACCAAGCAACCCGGACGCGTGGTTCACCATGGCTTGGAATTGAGCCGCGTCCATGTGCTCCGTCCGCGCCAGGTAAGAGACCAGCCCCGGGTCCACATCCCCCGAGCGACTGCCCATCACCAATCCGGACGCTGGCGTGAAGCCCATGGAGGTATCGATGCTCCGGCCGTCGCGCACGGCGGCTAAGCTAGCGCCGCTGCCAAGATGGGCAAGGATCACGCGCCCCTTCGTTGCCGCTGGATCGCCGAGGCGCGCAAGTTCTTCCATGAGAAATTGGTAGGACAAACCGTGGAAGCCATAACGGCGAACGCCCGCGGCCT
>JANMNO010000081.1:0-53838 GCA_031374115.1 Hyphomicrobiaceae bacterium
ATTATTAACTGAGGCAGCGCGGGGCTGTCGACATTAAGAAACTGCGGCAGGAACGCGCCGAGAAACAGCAGCACCTTAGGATTTGAGAGGGCGACGAGCACGCCCTGCACGTAGAAGCGGCCGCCGGCGGCCGGTACTTCAGGGACGGCCACGCCCGTCGGCTGACGCAGCGCCCACAATGCTCGCAGCCCAAGGGCGATCAGATACAACGCGCCGGCGAACCTGATCACGTCGAACCACGTCGCCATGAACACCATCACCGACGACAGTCCGAAAATCACGATCGTCAGCAGGATGCTCAGACCCGTAAGGCTGCCGGCAATTGTGAGAAGGCCTGCGCGCAGTCCGGTCCGGGTCACGTTTGCAATGACGAGCGACATCGTTGGCCCAGGTGTGACCGCCAGCAGGAAGCTCGCGAATATAAAGGTCGCCAGAAGTTCGAGTGTCATGAACGGCAAGTCCGCAGTGAGCGATCCGGAAGCCGCATTCTGCTGTGGCCATCGGCGAGACGCAAGCGCCCGCGCACTGGAACCCATAAATGCGAAACGACCCAGAGAGGAGCTCCTCACTGGGTCGAGCCATTTCAGTTGCAACGCCGAGAGACTATGTCGTCTGCGGTTCCAGCCCAGCGCCCGGCTCTTCCCGTGGTGGACGGCTCTTGCCGGCAGCCGGCACGGCGGTCCCCGTCGGCCCGCGTGAATCGTCAGGATCAATGCGAACGACCGGACGACCTTCCATCAGGCCCTTGATCTCATCGCCGGAAAGGGTCTCGAACTCGAGCAAGGCTTGCGCCACCGCCTCGAGCTGGGCTCGCTTATCGGTCAGAATGCGGCGTGCTTCTTCATACGCGCCGCTCACCAGGCGGCGAACCTCGGAGTCTATCTTCTGTGCGGTCGCCTCGGAAACGCTCTGCTGGCGGCCCATCGACATCCCGAGGAATACCTCCTCCTGATTGTCGCCATACATCACAGTACCAAGGTCGTCAGAATAGCCGAGCCGTGTAACCATCGCGCGTGCAATCTGCGTTGCCTGTTGAATGTCGCTCGATGCGCCCGATGTGATGTTTTCCTTGCCGAACACGAGTTCCTCGGCAATGCGTCCGCCCATGGCCACCGTCAGCTGAGACGTATACTCGATGTACTTCATCGAATAGCGGTCACCCTCGGGCAGGAACTTCACCATGCCGAGCGCTCGGCCACGCGGAATGATCGTCGCCTTGTGAACCGGGATACCTTTAGGCACGGTCAAGCCGACGACGGCATGCCCGGCCTCGTGATAAGCCGTCAAAGTCTTTTCTTCCTCGGACATGATCATTGATTTGCGCTCCGCGCCCATCATCACCTTGTCCTTGGCGTCTTCGAACTCGGCCATCGTCACGATCCGCCTGTTGCGGCGCGCGGCCAGCAACGCTGCCTCGTTGACGATGTTGGCCAAGTCGGCGCCGGAAAACCCCGGCGTTCCGCGTGCCAGGATGCGCGCATCCACGTCCGGAGCAAGCGGCACCTTCTTCATGTGGACCTTGAGGATCTTCTCGCGACCGCCAACATCCGGGTTGGGCACGGTGATCTGGCGATCGAAGCGGCCTGGACGCAGCAATGCCGGGTCGAGTACGTCCGGCCGGTTGGTCGCAGCGATGATGATGATGCCCTCATTCGCCTCGAAACCGTCCATCTCGACGAGCAACTGGTTGAGCGTTTGCTCGCGCTCGTCGTTGCCACCGCCGAGACCAGCGCCACGGTGACGGCCGACGGCGTCGATTTCGTCGATGAAGATGATGCACGGCGCATTCTTCTTCGCCTGCTCGAACATGTCGCGCACGCGGCTAGCGCCGACGCCAACGAACATCTCGACGAAGTCAGAACCAGAAATCGTGAAGAACGGGACGTTGGCTTCACCGGCAACTGCACGTGCAATCAAAGTTTTACCGGTGCCTGGAGGGCCAACGAGCAGGCACCCGCGCGGAATACGCCCGCCCAAGCGCTGAAATTTCTGTGGATCGCGCAAGAACTCGACGATTTCCTGAAGGTCGCTCTTGGCTTCATCGACGCCGGCTACATCGTCGAACATGACGCGCCCGCTACGCTCGGTCAAAAGCTTGGCCTTCGACTTGCCAAAGCCCATCGCCCTGCCCGAGCCCGATTGCATCTGCCGCATGAAGAAAATCCACACCGCGATCAGCAGCAGCATTGGGAACCAGGATATCAACACGCTCAGCAGCGGCGAGGCGTCCTCATCCGCCGGCCGCGCCTGGATCTTGATATTCTTCTGACGCAGCCGCTCGACGAGCCCCGGGTCCTCCGGTGCATAGGTCGTGAAGGCGGTCGCGTTCTCGACGAACTTCCCGGAGATGCGATTGCCTTGGATCACCACTTCGGAAATCGATCGATTATCGATGGCGTTCAGGAACTCCGAATAAGGGATGTCGTTACGACCGCGGCTCTGGGTCGGATTCTGGAACAGGTTGAACAACGCGACCAGTAGCAGTGCAATGAACACCCAAATCGCGAAGTTACGAAAATTCGAATTCATCGTGTTCCCTTCTCGGAGCCTGGATACGAACGACGACCAAGCCCGTCGATCGTGATGTCGCGCGCTGCACATGCAGGCGCATCCGATCTGATGTCAAAGATAAGCGTCTGCATGATGTTTGCCAAGTTCAACGGGATATATCGCCTAAGCGTTTTGCGCGTTTCTCAATGAGTTGGCACGAAAGTGATGGCCAATTCGTTTCCAGACCGTCATTAATCGTCCAGCCAGCGAATCCGGGCCGCATGTTGGGGAGGCCAAAGACAGGCGACTTGTGCGCGACCGGGTGGTCGAAGCGGGTCGACTTCCTGACCTGGTAACTTGCCGATCGCAGGCAAGCCTGCAAGGCTGTGGCGCGGCAATTTGGCATGTCCGGGATGCGCTTTCGTATCCCCGAACGGCCCAACCTCGATAGCATTCGCGGCCCCTGGCGCCACACTGATGTAAAAGCGCCGATCCCAGAAAATGCCCTGGCCCGGCTCAATTTTAATCGTGGAGAGACCACTTCGCGAATGTTCGCGAAATACACGGATTTGACGACAATTCAATTGATCGGCGATCGCGATGAGACAACCACCGAGCGTCAACCGGCCCGGGGCGTGTGCCGACCGCGAGCACAGGCGCTCCGCCAACGTCTCGATCTGGGACAGTTGAGCGGGTGGAGACGCACCACCAAAGACATCGAGAAGCGGCGTTAGGAGCCGGACCAAATCCTGCGTCAGCCAATCTTGCCGGGAGGCAAGGCTCAACTCACCGAAGGCGCCATCCTGATCGGTTACGGATCCCGCAGCCAGCGCCCTGGTTCGGGCCTGAAGCACGACCCGCTCATCGCGTAGCCGGCGCGCCGTGCGGGTCAAACTTTGCGGCGTCAGGCCGAGCACTGCCAATGAAGTTGCAGCCTGCCGCACGCGCACGCGTTCGAAGCGCGCGTCGCTATTGCTGGGATCCTCGCACCACGGCAGATCGCACGCACGCAAGTGGGCGACCAGGCGCTCCTTTGAAATGTCGAGCAGTGGCCGATGCAAACCGACGTTCAGTTCCCGTACCGGGTGTCCAAGTGCAACGACGATCCGCCTTTCGCGCGGCCGCATGGCGCTGAGGCCGTCGATACCACTTCCCCGTGCCAGCCGCATCAGCAGCGTCTCCGCCTGATCTTCCTGAGTGTGGGCGAGAACGAGATCACACTTCGGAGCAGCATGCGCTACCCGCTCGAGCAGCAGCGTGTAACGTGCTTGCCGGGCAGCATCCTGGAGACCAGACGATGGTTTTGGTCCATGCCAAGTAAGCGTTTCATGCCGTAATTTGAGAAGGCGTGCTTGCTCCGCGACAAACAACGCTTCTGCCTTGGCAGCGGCACGCAAACCGTGATCGACCGTGATGACGAGCGGCGGCGCACTTGTGGCACCGGTACCATCTCGACGCCAAACCGCAATCAAGTGCATCAAGGCCATACTGTCGGCGCCACCGGAAACGGCGATCGCGAATGGCCGCGTCAGGCTGGCAAACAGATGATCCAGCTCGGCGATTGTGAACGGTGCTGGCACCGCATCGTCCTCTAGCAGCCCATCCGGCGGCGCTCGCTATCAGCGCGCGCCTTGATATTTTGCGAGGCTGTTGGGAACCGAGTATTGAGCTCGTTGTAGGACGTGCACGCCGCTTCCTTCTGACCCAGCCGGTCAAGCGACATCGCGAGCTTCAAAAGGCTGTCCGGCGCTTTGGCGCTGCGAGCATATGTTTGATAGCCCTTTAAGAATGCTCCCGCGGCCTGCTTATATTGTCCGCGAACGAAGAACGACTCGCCAAGCCAGTATTGCGCATTGCCAGCGAGGGCGTCGTTCGGATGCCGCGTCAAAAATTCGTCGAATGCAGTCTCGGCCGCTCCATAGTTTTGCTGCAGCAAATAGCCGTACGCTGTCTCATAGGCTTGCTTTGGATTACCGCCATCGCCACCGGGAATCGCAGCAGGCATCGGGCGCGATGTATCCTCACCGAGGATCTTGCCGATTTGGTCACCGCCGCTTGGACCGCCGCCGGGAACGACTGTTGTCGAGCCGAAGCCCGACGAGGGGCCGGCCGGCCGGATTGGTGGCGGCACCGCACCGGCTACTCGCGTGTCACCGCTCTCCGGCACGCCGCTGCGACGGCCGTTGAGCGCGCGCACCTGGTCACTCAACTGCTCAACTTGGCCGACAAGAGCGCGCAACTGAATTTCGAGACCGTCAACTCGCGCTGCGGTCCCGGTCTGGTCGCCACCGCCGGAGGAGCTAGGACCCGGCGGCCGATAGGACTGCGAAGATGCACTAGATGATCCTCCACCGGTCGTGCGGGCAAGCGATTCTAGCGTACCAATGGTGACTTGCAGATCGACTAACTGCTCTTCGAGCTGCTCAACGCGCGAGCGCAAAGGATTGTCGCTACTGCCTTTAGTTGTTGGGGCAGCCGGATCGGCCGCTGTCGCCGGCGCCCCCGGTCCTTTTGGCTTGGTCTGCGACTTCGGTTGCGCACCCTGGGACTGCCCAAAAGGCGGTGGTTGCTGTGCGACTGCGGGTAGCGCCAAAATGCCTGCCAGGGCTAGGCATAACGGGATCGACAGCAAAACGTGCAAACGCATCTGACGTCCTTCCAAACCGGTCGATATCGAACTAGACGCCTGACGCTCGTCGATCGCGCGAGACCGACCCCAACAACGCCAGTGCGGCGCGGTTACCGAGGCGCTTACCGGCGCTCTTGAGCATTTCTGTGTCACGCTGTCAGCATGGTCTTCAGGCGCGCAGGGTTGAGCTTTTCGCTGCTTGCTGTCAACGGGTGGGCGTCACGACCGCAACAGAGTTGTCGATCGTCGTCGTTGCACGACGGTTCTGACCAGCACAGGCGCGATCATCGCATTGAACGATCCGGCGCTCGGCACCATGCGCGACGACACGGATCCGGTCCGCGTCGACGCCGGCCTCGATCAATCGATTGCGTACGACTTCCGCTCGCGCGGTCGAAAGCACCTTCAGGTCTTCGGCACTTCCAGCTTCGTCCGCATGCCCTTCGACGATTGCGATGCGCTCTGGATTTTGCTTCAACCACTCGGCCTGCTGGGCCAGCGCTTTCCGTGCGCGACTTCCCAACTCGGCGCTGCCTTCACTGAAGAAGACGAGATCGCCCGCAGCGGCGCGAAAATCATCCTGCGCCGATTTCGAGAAGCCGGTGGTAGCCTTGACTGAGGTCCGCCATTCACTGATTGCCGGCTGGCCGGGACGTATGACCGGTTGCAGTCCGCCGGGATCACTCGCCTTTTCACTAGCGGAAAAGGCTGCCGGCTGACGAAGGGCCGATACCGAAGCGTATATATTGACCAGTTCTTCGCGCGCTTGCACAGCACTCTGCGAATCTGGATAGCGCGCGACGAGCTGCTCGAGTTGACGCTGCGCTAACTGAGCTTGTCCCCTACGCAGGGATGCTAACGCGCCCTGATACATTCTCGTGGATTCATCGGCGGGCATCGGCAGTGCGGCTGGCTGGCCGATGCTCAGAACACCGATCAACACTTCGCGAGGTTGGTCTTGAGCTTGAGCTTGAGCGTGGCTTGCGCCTAGTACGGCGGCGAGTGCCGAAATGCTGGAAGTCACGCCGATAAGTGCAACCAACCCAGTGCGCCAGATCAACATGCGCGAACCTCAAACGAACCAACCCCAGCCAAGGCCTATAATTAGCCTCAACTAGGGCAGAATTTTGATTGCGCTTGAGAAATTGGGAGTGTCAGCGCCGTGGCGGGGCTGCATCCGCCGTGCGATTGTTCAGCACCGTTTGCGCGCGTCTGTTCTGTGACCAGCATGAGATATCATTGCAAACGGCGACCGGACGCTCCTTGCCGAACGAGATCGTTCTAATCCGCTGGCCATTCACGCCGTTGCGGCTAAGGAACTCCCGAACCGATTGCGCACGCTTCGCGCCCAGCGCGATGTTGTATTCACGCGTGCCACGTTCGTCGGCATGACCTTCGATGGTGATCGAATACTGCGCATACTGCTGTAACCAGCGCGCTTGTCCGCTCAACGTCTGTTGTGCCTCCGGCGTCAGATCCGTCTGATCGGTAGAGAAGTAAACGATATCTCCGACATTCTGCGCGAAGTCGCGCTGCGATCCGGGCGTGGCGCTACCTTTGCCACCAAGTTGAGCGCTATCGGGGGTCAGCTCCTTGTTGGCGCAGGCGGCTAGTGACGTCATCACCACCAGCGCCGCAGCCGCACGGGCCAAACGTGACCACCGGGTTGAGATCTCCATCACCAAATCCTTCCTTGCAGCGAGCCTTCACCGAACACCGTCGATCCGGCAACATGCTGACGCCTAAAACCGATACGACGCTAACCAACAATAACGCAAAGCTCGTAGCGCGCTGATCGTACGAAAATGTGGCCGAAACGTATGAAAGGCACGTTCCTCCACCACTCAACGACAATAAATCTGTGCGCCTCGATTCGCCGCCATCAAAACCTGCCGCCTCTGAGATAGCTGTGCATATCATAGCGCAAAAGAAGAAGGCCGAACTGCCAGTGCGCGATGCGCTGGCAAGTCGGCCTTCGATATCGATCCCATAGCGGAGACCCGCTAAAAGACACGCAAATTACTTAGCAACCGACGAAACGACGGCGGCATCTGCACCGAGCTTCATTGGCGAGTGTGCGACTTCCTTGCGGCACGCGCCAAGAGCGACGGCTGCAATCACAGTGATAAGAACGATAGCGCCCTTCATTGTATTCTCTCCTATGCTGTCCCTGGCCTTACCGAACTTCGATCAGCGAACGACCCTTCGGTCGCAACCCCTAGCGAATCTCTGCAGGCTGTTCGGCTGTTGCCATGTATTGAGCTACTGGCGTGGACGGTTCAGATCAAGCACTGCGGTCAACAGGTGACTGTTTTCCAACAGGCTAGATGCGGAAATACCACGCCGTGGTTTTTGGTTCCCAGCCCCCTCGGACGCTTGTGTCCATGCACACGAGAGCTTGAAATTACGCAACAAAACGCCCCAGGCTGATCTGGTCTGGGAATGCTTAACATTGTTCCCGATTTTGCTTAACAAGTCGTGAACAGACGGTTGCAGGACGTGTGTATCACCTGTTAGCAATTCGCGGACAACACACTGGCTTGCGGCCAACTTAAGTTAGCAATGGCGACCAAGCCGGGTCTGAGCCAAAGCCGGGGGTCGGCACTTGCCGCTCGTTGTAGCCGGTAATGTCGACTGAGAACAGTTTGGGCCCGCCGCTTGCGCCCTGACTCTCCCGAAAGAACATCAAAACGCGGCCATTTGGAGCCCAGGTCGGCCCTTCGTTGTGGTAGCCCTCGGTCAGTATGCGTTCGCCCGATCCGTCGGGCTTCATCACGCCGATCAGAAAAGCCCCCGACATCTGTTTGGTGAAGGCAATGTAATCGCCTCGAGGTGACCATACCGGCGTCGAGTAACGGCCCTCGGACCGGCTCAAGCGCCGGACACCACCGGCTCCCATTACGTACAACTGCTGGTTGCCGTCACGATCCGACTCGAACGCGATTTCCCGGCCGTCTGGCGAGAACGACGGTCCGGTGCTGATACCGCTACCTTGCGTTAGATTGCGCACCTGCTTTGAGCGCAGATCCATTTCGAGCAGGCCTGAATCGCCGCCATTCTGCAAGCTCATCACCAACCGTTGGCCATCAGGCGAGAACCGTGGCGCAAACGTCATGCCTTGGAAATTGCCGACCACTTCCCGTTGGCCGCTGTCGATATTCATCAGCATGACGCGAGGCTGATCGCCGACATACTGCATGTAGGTAATCTCTTGCGAGGTCGGCGAGAAGCGCGGCGTCAGTACCAATTCGCGGCCTTGCGTCAACAGCCGCACGTTGGCGCCATCCTGATCCATGATCGCAAGCCGCTTGAGCCGCTTGTCCTTTGGTCCGGTCTCGTCCACGTAAACGATGCGGGTGTCGAAATAACGCGCGCCGCCGGTCAGCTTTTCGTAAGCAATATCCGCTACCTGATGGGCGATTCGCCGCCAATTCTGTGGCGTCGCCGTCAAGCGCTTGCCATCGAGCGGCTTGCTGGTGATGACGTCCCACACCCGCATCTCGACTTGGATCCGGCCATCGGAGGCAAGCCCCGCCTGGCCGACGATCAGAGCTTCGGCGCCAACGGATCGCCAGTTGGCATAGTTCGGCGCCACTTGAACGTTCTGCACGCGATCGATGAAGGCGGCGCGATCGATCGGCTGAAACAGTCCACTGTTCCCCAGATCGGCAGCCACGACGTTGGCGATATCCGCGCCAAGCTTTGGATCGGCGCTTAAGAACTCCGGAATCGCGATCGGGATCGGCCTGATTTGACCCTTTTGCTGTTCACCCGAGACTTGCGCGAGCACCGAGTGCCGCCCGAGGACGCCCGCAGCCAAGGCTATTCCCGCGCCGGCCAGAACAGATCGCCGGCCGGTGCGCAATTCGAACATTGGTTTGCAACTCATCTTGGCTGACCTCGGTCTCGCGACTTGTCTTCAAAGCGCTTGGTTGGGATTGAATTTCCAGGTGATTTCGCGCCACATGCCATACTGCTCCTGCGGCAACTGGAATGGAGCGCACGTCTGCACCGCTCGCAGCGCCGCCCGCTCTGCTTGATCCGAAAGCGGATTGCTCTTGTCGGTCTGGGTTACTCTGGGTTCACCCTGCAGCGTCCCGTCCTGATTGAGGTTCCACTTCAATGTGACGACGGGGGCGGTGACGCCACCACCGGCGAGCGGCTTATTCCAGCACTGTTCGAAGGCCGAATTCAAGATCGCGACAATCATCTGTTCGGCGCGCGCCTTGTTGACGTTGTCGGTGCCAGTCTTGGTGCCAGCGATCGGGCCCTTCGCAGTGGTCGGTTTTGCCGGGAGCGTTTCAGCGCCTGCCGCAGCCGATGGTTGATCCGGTACCTTGTTCAACAGCTCAGCCATTTGCTGATCGAAAGACTTACTCTTCCGAGTGAGCTCGGCCGCCTTCTTGCGCTCGGCGTCTTCTCTCTTTTTCTTGTCTTCGGCGAGCTTCTTCCTTGTCAGATCGTCGGCGCGCTTTCTGTCTTCGGCCTTCTTCTTTTCCTCGGCCTTTCTCAGCTCGTCGAGCCTCGTTTGCTCTTCGGCTTTGCGCAACTCCTCGTTTTTCTTCTTCAGCTCTTCGTCGAGCCGCTGCAGCTCGGCGAGTTTATCGTCGATTTTCTTCTTTTCTTCCGGGGTCGGCCCATCCGGCACTGGCGGCACAGCCGGCGCCTTCTCGATCAAGGCCGCGATCTGGTCCGGCGCTGGCGGCGGCGGCTCGAGCTTAACCGGCTCGGGCGGAGGCGGCGGCGGAGTTTCGACCTTCACCGGCTCTGGTGGCGGGGGCTCAGCCGCGGCTGGCGGCGGCGGCTCGACCGTGCGCACCGGCTTCGGTTTAGGCGCATCTTTCGGCGACGGCGCCTTGGCGGCAGTCATCGCCGCCTCTTCGATCTTCGAGAGACTATCGCCCTTCTTCTGCTTCAATTCGAGATCGATTGCCGAGATGATCGACACCTCAACTGGGATTTCATCTGGCAATTTCAGAGGCTCGGCCATGTTGAAGCCAATCAACGCCCAGACGAGGACGCCAACGTGCAGCAGGACCGACATGACGAGCCCGAAGGACACGATAGCGCTCAACCTCCCGCTTCTGTCTCGGTGACAAGCGATAGTTTGCGAAAACCAGATTCCTTGATGCGCGACATTACGCGAGCAACGGTGCCATATTCGACGGTGCGGTCACCGCGCACGAAGATCGCCTCGTCGTTCGCGCCATCACCGCCACGGGCTTTCATGATCGCCTGAAGTTTCGGCCCGAGTTCGTCGATGGTGATCGTGTCTTTGTCTTGCTGACCGAGGTAGATCCGCCCGTCCTTCGCAATCGACACCACGACTGGTTCTTTATTTTGACCGTCGAGCTGCTTACCCTTTGCCTGCGGCAGATCCAGTGGCACGCCGCCTGTCATCAAAGGTGCTGCGACCATGAAGATGATCAGCAGCACCAGCATAACGTCGACGAATGGCGTGACGTTGATCTCGCTTATCGGCGCATGACGTTTGGTGCGCCGTTTGCGCCCGCCACCCGCTGCTTTGATGCTCGCGCCCATTGCTGATCCTAACTCCGAACATCAATCTGGCGGGAAACAATGGCAGAAAACTCGTCGGCGAAGGCCTCGAGCCGTTGACCTAAGCGTGAGGCATCGGCCGAGAACTTGTTGTAAAACACCACGGCTGGGATCGCGGCGACTAGACCGATCGCGGTCGCAAACAGAGCTTCAGCAATGCCGGGGGCAACAACGGCGAGGCTGGTATTCTTCGACAGCGCGATCGACTGAAAACTCGTCATGATGCCCCAGACGGTGCCGAAAAGGCCAACGAAGGGCGCGGTCGAGCCGACCGTCGCCAGGAAAAGCAGGCGCCGCTCGAGCCGTTCCATCTCGCGACTGATGGTTACGTCCATGACTTTTTCGACGCGCATCTGGATGCCGCCCAGCGCCCGGATATTACCTTCGACCGAACGTTTCCACTCCCGCATTGCCGCGACGAACAAAGCTGCCATTGCAATGGTGTTGCCGCGCGCCAGACCGGTATAAAGCTCTTCCAGCGACTGGCCCGACCAGAACAGCTGCTCGAACTTGTCGGCCTCACTGCGTGCGCGTCTAAACGACACCAGCTTTTCGACGATGATCGCCCAAGACCAAATGGAGGCCAAGAAAAGACCGACCATGACGACCTTGACGACGATGTGCGCGGACAAAAAAAGATCCAGGAACGCCGTCGATCCTACGCCGCCTGCGCCCTTCAAACCTTCAACCATATCCCCACCCGCGCTTTCGCATTTGTATCAATCGGCCGATGTCAGCTTGCTGCGTCCGAACAACCAGAAACAGCGCGGAACATCACTGTCCCGATCCTGAGCACACCTCGGCGAGATTCGGCACTCACACACGGTCTTTCTTACAGGTCGTCTCGCGATGCAATATGACGGAAAGACGGCTCTCTTGCGCCGGCAAGCGTGTGAATCGCCGCATTTTTCAACAGTTCTTAGGTTCATGGTACCCTCTGATGAGCACCGGCGATGTGTTGCACCTTCGCCCCATTCATCGGATATCGTTGCAGGCAATCGAAGTCCAGGAGACGAATTTACATCATGAGCCAAGGCAGGATCGACGTAATCTTTACGCCGGCAATGATCGCCGACCGGATCGAGGTGCTGGCGCGCGAGATCGCCGCCAGCCAGGTCGGTTCGCTTTTGGTGGTTGCGATTTTGAAGGGCAGCTTCGTCTTCGCGGCCGACTTGATCCGTGCCCTGCATCGCGCTGGCCTTGCACCCGACGTCGATTTCATGACGTTGTCGAGTTACCGTAAGAGCACCAAATCGTCGGGCGCTGTCGATATCTTGCGCGACATAGAAAGCGATGTCGCGGGACGCAACGTACTTCTTGTCGACGATATCCTCGAGTCCGGCCGCACGCTCGCCTTTGCCAAGGATCTGGTGGCTGCCCGGGGCGCAGCCCGCATCATGACGTGCGTGTTGCTCGACAAAGGCCACAAGCGCGCGGTGGAGGTCACGGCCGACTTTAAAGCGTTCGATTGTCCGGAAGTATTCGTAGTCGGCTATGGCATGGATGTAGGCCACCGTTACCGTGAGTTGCCGTTCGTCGGTCAAGTCGTGCATGATGAACCGGCTCGTTGACGAAACCTGAAGGGAAATGCCATGGCCCGAGTGCTCTTGGCGGATGACGACGCCGCGATGCGCGATCTGGTGTGCAGGTCGCTCAGCGCGGATGGCCACGCGGTCGCCGTCGCGCACGATGGCCAGGAGGCGCTCGACTTGGCGCACAGTGCGGCGGAGCCTTTCGATATTCTCGTGACCGATGTGCAAATGCCCGGTGTCGACGGCATTGCACTTGCAAACCAGATGCTTGAGCTCAACCCGGGCCTGAAAGTCGTGCTGATGTCCGGCCTGCAAAGCGAGATGGCGCGGGCCGGGGGCTTGAAGACGCAAGGGGCTCAATTCATCTCCAAGCCTTTCACCCTCGAGCAGATCCGCGGCATCGTGCGCTCCACGCTTGGCAGGAAGTGAATCCCGGATCAGGAATGCTGCCTCGTGGCGGTTCGCACCTGCGGGCGCTGGGCGGATCAATTACGCCGTTGATGGCGCTTGCGAACTCGATGCCGGAACTCCGTTCATGGGTTCGCCGTTTTCGATAATCACAACTATCTTGCAGGACGGAAACGGCAGTGATATTTCAAGCACAGGTGGCGATCAAGCGTTTCGCCTGCGCGGGGGCTGATTGCGGTGATCTGAAAAGTGAACAATTATGACCCTCCAAGGGCTGGTGGAGGTACGTGTTTTGCGCTCATATCTAAACGCTTTGCCATACCTAAACGCTTTGCCATATGTAAACGCTTTGAAGGTCTTGACCGTTGCGGCTGGACTGATCGGTAGCCTCAACAGTGCTCCGGTTTCCGCTCAAGAGGGGCCTGGCGGCTCGATCAATCCGGGACGGGATTGCCAAACCATTCGTACGTGCAACTTCTCGCGCGGCGGCTCTTTTCGCGGCTGCATATCGTCCTATAGCTGCCGCACCTGCGAGCTTGTTCCTCAACGGTGCAGCATCGGCGCCGTGAGCCGGAATTGCCGTCAAATGCGATGCACCTGGGGCGCATGACTAGCGGCCACCATCCGTCCAGCCGCTATCGGATCGGTATCGATCTTGGCGGCACTAAAATCGCGGGCGTCGTTCTCGACGCTGCGGGCGGCCGCATTGCCGAGCGCCGTGTACCCGCACCGCAGGCCGACTACGCTGCCAGTATAGAAGCTTTGGCATTGCTGGTCGCGGCTCTTGAAGCCGACGTCTCTTCGCAGGCGACGGTCGGCATCGGCATGCCGGGTTCGCTTTCCCCAGCCACCGGACTTGTGCAGAACGCGAACTCGACGTGGCTCAACGGGCGAACTCTGAAGTCAGATCTCGAAGCACGTCTTGCGCGACCGGTGCGGCTCGCCAATGACGCCAATTGTTTCGCGCTGTCGGAAGCGACCGACGGGGCAGGTGCCGGAGCTCCCATCGTATTCGGCGTTATCATTGGCACCGGCTGTGGCGGCGGCATCGCCATCAATGGACAGATCGTCGACGGACTGCGCGGCATCGGCGGTGAATGGGGCCACAATCCCCTACCCTGGCCGGCGGCGGACGAGCATCCGGGACAATCTTGCTGGTGCGGACGGCTTGGATGCATGGAAACTTGGGTATCGGGACCCGGCCTGGCGGCAGATCACCTCCGCGTCACCGGCGAGGCGCTCACAGCGGCCGAAATCGCTCAGCGTGCGCACTCGAACGACCCGTCCGCCAAAGCGACCCTCGAGCGCCATGCTTCGCGGCTCGCCCGCGGACTTGCTCACGTCGTCAATTTGATCGATCCACATGTAATCGTATTCGGTGGCGGGCTTTCGCAAATCGCCAGCCTTTATGAGACCGTTCCCCGATTGATGGAGCGCTACGTTCTTGCCGACCACGCCACTATCGACATTCGCCCGCCGCGATGGGGCGACGACAGTGGCGTTCGCGGTGCCGCGTGGCTGTGGAACGCTTAGCTGCGATCAACTTTTCTCCGAGACCAGATGCGCAACCTCTGCGTAGTCGCGCGCAATCGCGTGCGCACCGGCCGCCAGCAATTTATCCGCATGCCCCGCACGAACGTGTGAACCGCCTAGAAAGCCGATGACGCCGCAGCCGGCCGCAACGGCACCGATGACGCCCGTCGGGCTATCTTCGATAACGATCGTCGAGGCTGGCGCGGCGCCCATTTCCCGGGCAGCAAGCAGGAAGATATCGGGCGCGGGTTTGCCGTTAGCAACCAGCGTCGCGCTGAACAAGTTCTGCCCGAATGCTGCGCGAAACCCGAATGCATCGACACAGTGGTCCAACCACTCGCGTGACGACGAAGACGCAACGCAGCGTTTGAACTCCACTCGCGTTTCGAGAAATGCTGCGACGCCGGGAACTGGGCGAACGCTCTCTCGCATCACGACGCGATTGCGGGCGCGATAGGCCGTCTCGAAATCATCGGGGATAGGCCGGCCTATGTAGGTTGTAATTGCTGCCAGCGTGTCGACCTGCCGCTTGCCCATGAACAGCCGCATGGCGTCGTCGAGCGATGTCGGATGACCGATGCACGTCAAATAATCCGCTAACGACTGATTGGCAATCGTCTCGCTGTCGGCGACGACCCCGTCGAAGTCGAAGATCAGCAACGCGGGCCGCCCGAGACGATTTTTAGCGTACACCTGCCGCACCCTTACGCAGTAGCGCTTCAGCCTCGGCAACCATGCGCTCCAGAATTGTTCCCGCCGGCTCGATGTCGTGGATCAACCCGGCAGCTTCACCGACGATCGTTGCAGCGATTGTGGTGTCGCCGGCAGCGAGGGCATCCGCGTACCGATGCCGTTCGGCTTCAGCCGACGCTCGCATTTCTTCTTCGCGTCCACGCCATTCGTCGATGTAGGCATTGCGCACCACACGTATATTGAAGCGATCCGGCCAGTCGAACCCGCGAGCAATATCCGTGATGCTCTGCCGGATCGTATCGTCACCCGTGGCGTTGACGGCGACGGCGTGCATGTTCGGATGCACTAGCGCCTCGTTGGAAGCCCAGAACCGTGATCCCACAACGACGCCGTCAGCTCCCAACATCAAACTTGCGGCCAAGCCGCGACCATCGGCGATACCGCCAGCAGCGCAAAGCAACGTATCCGGCGCCCGCCGTGCGATCAGATCTGCCACCTCCGGCACGATCGTCATTGTAGCGCGCTTCTCCCCGTGCCCGCCTGCTTCGGACCCTTGCGCCACGAGAATGCCGGCGCCGACGTCGATCGCTCGTTCGGCGTCGCGGCGTGTTTGCACCTGTTGAATGAGAAGGGTACCGGAAGCTCTGATCCGCGGTGCGAACTCGGCTGGATCATCGAACGACAGGAAAATGGCTTTAGGTCGACGTTCCAATGCCAAATCGAGCAGGTGCGGTTGCCGCCGGAGCGACCAGCTTATGAAGCCGCAGCCCACGACCGCATTGCCGGCTGCCAAAAATTGATCACGCAACCACGTTTCATCTCCGTAGCCGCCGCCGATCAATCCCAATCCTCCGGCATTCGAAACGGCAGCCGCCAGCCTTCCTCCGGCGGCCATAGCCATCGGCGCGGACAGCACGGGGTGCGTGATCCCAAGACGTTGCGTCAGTCGCGTTACGATCGGCATCGGCTTCCTCGATGGTTCGAAGGGCGCAGTATGTCCGTTACACCAACGGGCGACAATAATCGAAAAGCAGTGCGACACGTTAGCCGCCGTTCGACTGCGCCGCCGCGTTCAGCCGCCGTTCAGCTCTTCTGCGGAATGATGAAGACCGGTCGGGGATAGCGATGGCGATCCCAAATTGTGTTCGTCATCAGAACGCAACTCAACATGGAGACCAAAAATGTTGAACAAGTATCGTGCGGCCTTAATCGCGGTGGCGATTGCGGCCGGCTCTGCCATGGCGAGCGGCTCCGCATCAGCAGCGGTGACCGGTCCGTTCTCACCGTTGAAGGCCGCGACCGCCGTCGATGGCGGCGGCGTCGAACTGGCCACCTGGAGAGGGCACTGGGGCCGGCGCTGCTACCGTGAATGCTATCGCGGGCGTCACGGACGCCTGTATTGCACATGGAACTGCTACCGGCCGCGCCGCTGGTGGTAACATTCGAACGTAGCGGTATGCGTCCGAACGTGGCGCGGGTGGAGGTCCATCCGCGCCACGTTCGTCTTTACCATGCGTTTTCCATCGAAGCGGCACAGCCGTTAATACTCGATTATATGTTAAGCCCTAATTTCACAGCTATGACGCCGGCATCGGACGCTGTGACCTGCAATGATAAATGGACTGAATGGCTTCAATTCCAACTCGTTGATGAGTGAATACTCAGCGCTGTTGGGCGAAGCAATCTTGCGCAACCGGACCCGTGCCGCCGAGCATTCCGCGCGGATCGAAAGCGAGCTCGCGAGCCAGGTAAAATCTGAATTCATCGCGAATATGAGCCATGAGCTGCGCACGCCGCTCAACACGATCATCGGCTTTTCGAAACTGCTGAGTGAGCACGATGCCCGCCGTCTCCACGACAGCGACGTCGTCCAGTACTCGCACTTGATCCATGACGCAGCAGGACAGCTGCTTGCGGTCATCAACGACGTTCTCGATATTTCGAAAATCCAAAGTGGCCGCTACACGCTCGATCATCGCGAAGTGGAACTCGATGATGTGCTCGCTTCGTGCGCTGCCTCCTTCAAGGAAGCTGCCGGTGAAGCCGCCATCGAGATAAAGTTGCTGTTGGACCCTAACCTGCCGACCGTGCGCGGCGACGCCAAAAAGCTGCGGCAGATTTTTACCAATCTCCTCAACAATGCGATCAAATTCACGCGCCCGGGCGGATCGGTGACGCTTGAGGCGACGCGGACCAGCGATGGCGGCGCCGTTGCCGTCGTCTACGATACCGGCGTCGGCATGACCACGGACGAGATCGAGATCGCCCTGACACCCTTCGGCCAGGTCGACGGTAAGAAGACCAGATGGCGCGAAGGTACCGGTTTAGGCTTGCCGATCGCCAAGGCGCTGGTCGAGTTGCATGGCGGACGTCTCGAAGTCAGAAGCACCAAAGGCGTTGGAACGGCGGCGGCAGCGTTCCTCCCGTCACGGTATCACGTTTCTACGTCGCAAGATCGCGACTCGTTTCTCAACCCTCCAAGTCGCCCGGCTGGAAACTGATCGAGCCGGCAACGACATCCAATTCAGCTATCGGAAGGTTTTTTTTATGAGCATTTCGTCAGTCTCTGTAGAACCCCGCCCGCTCCACGGCGATGCATCGATCGGTCGGATCGTGTCCGTCACCGGTTCGAAGGCAATCGTGCTACTCGACTCGAGCCAATCAGGCGGCGCCTTGTTGACCACTCAGCGCCCAGAAATGGGAACCCTGCTCGCGATCGAACAGTCGCGAACCGTCGTGCTCGCCATTGTCTCTGCGCTTAGCGTTCCTGTTCCAGCGCAGCGCGAGGGCGAGGGCGAAATTTGGATCGCGGAGCTGGGCCTCGTGGGCGAACTATGGAAGGCTCGCGACGGTAAAGCTGGCACTTTCAACCGCGGCGTCACCATCTATCCGCTGCTGGGCGATCGCGTCCGATGCGCGACCAAACCCGAACTCGAACTCGCCTTCTGCGGCGATATGCACAACGCCGTACGTGTCGGCTGCATCCACCAGGACAGCTCGATCCCGTCAATGGTCAGGGTCGACGATCTGCTTGGCAAGCACTTTGCCATCCTAGGCACGACGGGCACTGGCAAGTCCTGTACGACGGCGCTGATTCTGCGTGCCATCCTGGAAAAGAATCCAGCAGCCCACATCGTACTGCTCGATCCACACAACGAGTACGCAACCGCCTTCACCGAATGGGCCGAAGTCGTATCTCCGCGCAACATGCAGTTGCCGTACTGGCTGTTGACGTTTGAAGAACTGGTGGAAGTTCTGCTCGGAGATGTCGAGGGCCGCAAGCCCGAGGTCGAGATTTTGCAGGAATTGATCCCGATCTCGAAGAGCCGCTATGCCTCTGGTCGTGAAAAGTCGAACGCATCGTTGCGCCGCGGCATGCTGGATCCCGGCCGCTTCACTGTCGACACGCCGGTACCCTATCGCATCTCCGACCTGACGGGTCTGATCGATGAACGCATGGGCAAGCTCGAGAACAAGAAAGACTTACAGCCCTATCGCCAGCTGCGGACGCGGTTGGACATAATCAGCCAGGACGCACGGTACGCGTTCATGTTCGGGCAACTGACCGTATACGACGGAATGGCGCAGATCCTTGGGCGGTTGTTCCGCGTTCCCGTCAACAATAAACCCATTACGATTCTGGAACTGACCGGCCTGCCGACCGAGATCGTCAACGTGGTCGTCTCAGTGGTCTGTCGCATGACCTTCGACTTCGCATTGTGGGGCGAGGGCAATGTGCCCGTCACGCTGGTATGCGAGGAGGCGCACCGTTATGTGCCAGCCAACCCGAGCGCAGGTTTTGAGCCGTGCAGACGCGCCATTGCCAAGATCGCCAAGGAGGGTCGTAAGTACGGCGCTTCTCTCTGCATCGTGACCCAGCGACCAGCTGAAATCGATCCGACAATTCTGTCGCAATGCAACACCGTCTTTGCGCTGCGGATGTCGAACGATCGCGATCAGGCGATCGTATCATCTGCCGTGTCGGATACTGGCTCCGGCTTGCTCGAATTTCTTCCTGCGCTCGGCCAACGCGAGGCCATCGCGTTTGGCGACGGCGTGGCACTGCCGGTGCGCATCAAGTTCGATGAATTGCCGAAGTCGGCGTTACCACGCTCCTCGACCGCCCGCTTCAGCGAGAAATGGCAGAAGCCTGTCGGCGATGAGAATTTCCTGGAACAGGTGGTCGAACGCTGGCGGGCGGCAGGCTCCGGCGCGGGGACCGATCCGTCGATGCAGATGGCAATGTTCGCCGAGGCTATGGGCCTGAGTGGTGCCACCGAAGCAGACATTACGGCGGCCCTCGCGCCGATCGCTGGAGGCGTTCCGATTCAGACGACGGGTGGCTTTGCGCCTATCGAGGAACGTTCGGCACTTCGCATGAGAGAGGCGGTAGAGCCGCAGGCGATCCGCTCAACCGGTTTGCCAACCGCCGGCTTGCCGGCAGCGAGCACCGCTCCTGGTCAGACCGCAAGCCGTCAAGCTGCCGGCTCTTTGTTGCGCCGGGAGCCGCCAGTGGCACCAACGCCAGTTGCAGCGCCTCGTGTACCGTTGGCGACGCTGCGTCGCGACGCGGCAGCGGCTTCTCAAAACGAGGCCCCTTCTTCCGGACAAGGTGCCATGCAATCGCTGCGCGACCGGTTGATGCAACGAGCACCGAGGTAGAACTGCGAGCACGCTCAATTGCATTGCGGGTGTTCTAAACTTGTGATTGCTTAGACAATTGATCGGCAGATTTCAGCGCGACCTGTCTTTTATCGAACGAATCAAAAATGAGTATGGACAACTCGCTGGCGATGCAGCATTTCTCCGCGACTTCCGACGACATACCAAGAAGCTCATCTATTTCATCGTCAAGGCCACGCCGGAGACCCGATCCATGCAATTGACCACTTCGACCCAGGTCATGGCGAGCCATCTTTATCCGGTTATCTTGTCCGGTGGTTCGGGTACGCGCCTGTGGCCGCTATCGCGCGCCATGTACCCGAAGCAGTTTATCCAGTTCTTCAATGGTCAGGGTTCAAGCTTTCTCGGATCGACACTGAACCGCTTGGGACCCCATCATGGCTTCGAAGCGCCAACCTTGCTGTGCAACAACGATCACCGCTTCCTCGTCAAAGAGGAATTGGACAAGGCTGGAATTCGCCCCCGCGCGATAATTTTGGAACCGGTCGCGCGCAATACCGCCGCTGCGATTGCTGTCGCCGCATTGTCGATCTCGCGCGATAATCCAGCCGCTGTCCTTGTGGTCATGCCGTCCGACCACGCGATCACTGACGAAGTCAAGTTCACCGAAGCGGTGCGTCGCGCGGCGAAAGTCGCGGCCACCGGACGTCTCGTTCTGTTCGGCATCAAACCAACCGAACCACAAACCGGATACGGCTATATACGGCAGGGTGCGGCACTCGAAGGCTTCAATGGCGGCGCATTCAAGGTCGACCAATTCTTTGAGAAGCCGAACGCACGCACTGCCGAGAACTACCTTGCCGCTGGCAACTATTTCTGGAACAGCGGCATCTTTGTGCTGCACGCCCGCACGTTTCTGGAGGAACTCGGGCGTCTGGAACCAAAGATCCTGGAAGCTGCGCGCGGAGGGTTCAACAAGTCCGTCGATGATTTGGGCTTTCAGCGTCTCGATCGCGCGGCGTTCTCCACATCCCCCAACGTCTCGATCGACTACGCGGTGATGGAGAAGACCTCCGCTGCCGCAATGCTGTTGATCGATGTCGGCTGGAGCGATGTCGGGTCGTGGTCTTCGCTTTGGGATATCGCTCCGCACGACAAAGATGAGAACTACGTGCACGGCGAAGCGGTCCTCGAAGACACCAACAATTGCTATGTGCACAGTGAGCGTGGACTGATAGCGACGATCGGTGTGCAAAATCTCGTCATCATCGACACCCCCGACGCACTTCTCGTCGCCGACAAATCGCGGACGCAGGACGTGGGCAGGATCGTCTCGAAATTACGCGCGAGTAACCGCAAGGAGCAGGAACAGCATCTTCGGAATTACCGGCCGTGGGGCTTTTTCGAAACGCTAAGCGTCGGTCCGCGTTTCCAGGTCAAGTTGCTGCACGTCAAGCCGGGCGGCAAGTTATCCATGCAGATGCATCATCACCGGTCCGAGCATTGGGTGGTCGTGCAGGGCACAGCCAATGTCGTCGTCGGCGACATGGAAAAGCTCGTCCGCGAAAACGAGAGCGTCTACATCTTCGCGACGCAATGGCATCGCCTCGAAAATCCAGGCAAAGTGCCACTCGAAATCATCGAAGTTCAAAGCGGCACCTATCTGGGCGAGGACGACATCGTCCGCACCGACGACGTCTATCATCGCACCGCCGACGAGACGAAGTAAGTGCGGGGCTTGTAGGTCGGGTCGACGAAGGAGACCCGGCAACTACGTGCGGCGCCCGTTATTGTCGGGTCTCGCAAAATTCTCTACGCCGGCCTACAAGTTGGCATCTTGTTTCTAAATGGGTCACACACCTAACCCGGCCAAGTCGGTGCTGGTGAGCAAGCGGTAAGAACCCGCGGTCAGATCCGGCGGCAGTTCCAACGAGCAAATCTTGTCGCGGTGAAGCGTCAGAACGTGGTTGCCAAGAGCCGCAAACATGCGTCGGACTTGGTGATAGCGGCCCTCGGTCAGAGTTACACGCACCCGATCCGCCGCCAGAACTTCCAACATCGCTGGCAGAAGCGGTTTTTCTTCCGACTCCAAAACCAACGTTCCACTGGCAAAGATTTGCGCTTCGTCGCCGCGCAGCGAGCGGGCGAGCGTTGCGCAATATTGCTTCGGACTGTGACTACGCGGCGAGATCAGGCGATGCAGCAGCGCGCCGTCATCGGTCATCAACAACAATCCGGACGTTTCCTTGTCGAGCCGGCCGACGGTCGATATCGCTGGCTTGCGGCCCCGCCAACGATCAGGCAGCAGATCGTAGACGATCGGGCCGATTTCCTTATGCGAACAGGTGACGCCGAGCGGTTTGTGCAGCATCAAGATCATTCCCGGCGGCGGATCGAGCGGCTTACCTAGAACAAGCATACGCTGACTGAGATCTGGTGACACCGCGACCCGCTGATCGGCATTCTGTAAAACCTGCCCATCGAGGATGATCGACTTCGCGCGCACCCATTGCTGGACATCGCGACGCGACCCGTACCCCATGTTGGCAAGCAGCCGGTCGAGCCGCATCTGTTCGGGCAGCTTGCTCATCTTTTTGCCGCGTATATCTTGTAGCCGTTCGCCTGCACGACCTGCGTCATCGTCGAAAACAGAGGCTTCAGCGCTGCCTCGTAAGGCAAATGCCGGTTGGCGATGAGAAGGCACGTGCCGCCCTTGCGCAAAATGCCTGCAGCCTTTGCAATAAAAGCGCGACCGAGGTTCCGGTCCTCGGTACCTCCATCATGGAACGGCGGGTTCATGACCACGAAATCCAAGTCGTGAGACATCTCCTTCGACGACGTCGTATCAGCCCACAGAACGGTGGAGCGTCGAGGATCGACGTTGCGGCGCGCAGCTTCTACCGCACGGCGGTCGATGTCGATCAACGTCACGTGCTGAACATTGGCCTGGGCAAGGACCGCGCGCGTGAGCACGCCGATGCCGCAGCCAAGATCGGCGCCGCGACCGCTCAACTGCGGCAGATGGTCGATCAACAGCGCACTGCCAGGATCGATGCGGTCCCAACTGAAAATTCCCGGTTGCGACCACAAGCCGATTGATGGAAGCAGGCGTGCCCCCCCCAGCGCGATCGCTGGCTCGAGTTCGCGCACGATGCAAGGCCGAACGCCGCTGCAGATGCGATGATGATGCCGGCTGGCTTCGTTAGACGCACACCCAAAGACTGCCAGCTCTGCACGCAACCGCGTCCCGCCCCGTTTGTTCGGCGCCAGTAACGTGAATGGAGCGCCGGACGAAAGAGCACGCAGCGCATGCGCGATTGCGTAGCGGCGCTCGATGACCCCAGGAGGGGCCAGCATCGTCAATCCAGCGAGCGACCGGTCGGTTGCCTCTTCGAGCGCGGCACTGCCCGGCACCATCGGCGAATACTGCGTGGCCCCGGTTGGAACGCCAGAAAGTTCGGCCGGCACAGCTCCGTAGATCGCGTACATCGAAAACGTCTCAACGCTGACCGGGATCTGAAGATCGGATGTCGACGACGTTCGGGGCATCCGCAACCACTGCCGCCGCATCGGCGATCGCGCGCGTCCGCTCATCCTCGTTCGTCTGTTTGGCGTGTTGGCGGATGCTGAACGGGATCGTTGCCAGGTAGGCGATCGTGAGCACCAGCATGGTGCCATAGGGGTAGGTGACGACCAGCGCGACCAACGAGGCAACGGCGACCAGGATCGGCAGCACGAGTTCACGCCTAATCTTGTCACCCAGGCTCTTGCCCGAGAAGGTCGGTATCGTCGACACCAGCAGAAACGCCATCGCCAGGGTGTAGATGGCGATCAAGACCGGCACCTGGCGGGCGTCGAGAAGGCCCGCCCCTTCGATGTATAATGGCAGCAGCACCGTGATCGCCCCGGCAGGTGCCGGCATTCCCGTGAAGTAGTTGTGTTGCCATTTCGGCTTTTCGACATCGAGCATCGAGTTAAAGCGTGCCAGCCGCAACGCCATGCCGGCTGTGAACACAAGCACGGTGACCCAGCCGAAGCCCCGCAGCGTGCCCAGGCCCCAGGTGTAGACAATGAGTGCCGGCGCCACCCCGAAGTTTACGAAATCCGCGAGGCTATCGAGCTCGGCGCCGAAGCGCGATTGTGCCTTGAGGAACCGCGCCGCACGTCCGTCGACCGCATCGAGAAGGGCTGCGGCCACAACGAAAGCAAGAGCGAGTTCAAACCGGCTTTCGATCGCCATCCGGATCGCCGTGAGGCCAGCACACAGGCTAAGCACGGTAAAGAAATTCGGCACCAACATCCGGATCGGAACTTGCCGCCGCTGGAACAACCGGCGGCGGCGGCGGCGTCTGATATCGGTACCATCTTCCGGTAGCATCGGTTCCATCTGATCACCCTCCTGAGCTTTAAGCGCCAGGCTTCAGCTGCGACGAGCTTCGCGCTCCAGCTCTTCCGAGTTCAAATCGGCCAAAACGGTTTCGCCGCCAATGGCGGTTTGACCAACTGCCACCAGACCGCGGCGGTTGACCGGCAGGTAGACGTCGACACGACTGCCAAACCGGATCAAGCCGAACCGTTGGCCGACACCCAGGCTATCACCTTCGCCTGAGAAGGTGACGATACGGCGCGCGATCAGCCCGGCGATCTGGACGACGCCGACCTCGGCGCCGGCAGGTGTTTCGATGACGATGGCGCGACGCTCGTTTTCGGTGCTGGCCTTATCGAGATCGGCATTGAGGAAGGCGCCTGGCACGTAGACGGAGCGCTTGATTCGGCCCGGCACCGGCGAACGATTGATGTGCACGTCGAATACCGAGAGGAAGATCGATATACGGGTTCGGCGCGCAGCTCCCAATCCAAGCTCGGCCGGCGGCACGATATCTTCGATGGCGCTGATGCGGCCATCGGCTGGCGCGATCACAAGCCCTTCGCGTAATGGCGTTATGCGCTCAGGATCGCGGAAGAAATAGGCGATGTAGACCGCTACGATCCCAAACAACCAGCCAAGCGGCGGCCAAAGTAGAAAAAACAAAATCGACAACGCCGCCGCGGGGAGCAGAAATTTCAGACCATCCCGATGTACCGGTACAAAAAATGCAACAAGCGACTTGAAAAGGCTTTCCAGGGTGGACACGCTTTAAAACTCCAGTCGATCTAAGGAAGCTACCCGCTTTCTATTAGCGACTGTCCTCTGCGATCACCAGTCTAGATCGCAATCCTCGGTCTATTCGATCGGGACGGCAACGAACCGGGTGTCTCCCTTCGAGCCTTCAATGCGCAGCAACACCTGTTTGCGGCCAGACTTCTTCACCTTGTCGACAGACTTCGCAATGTCGTCAACACTATCGATCTGGTCTTGAGCGGCTTCGACAATCACATCGCCGACCTTGAGATTCTTGACGGCCGCTGGGCTTTGTGGATCGATGTCCGTGATCACGACACCCTTGATCTTTGCATCGATGCCAAACTTCTGGCGTAACTCATCCGTGAGCTGAGACAACTTCAACCCAATCAGCGCTTTTTCGGGCGCTGCTTCGGCAGCTTTCTTCGCAATCGTTACGTCGTCATCCTCGACGAGGCGCGCGACCATCACCTTCAACGATTTCTTCTGACCTTTACGGAGCAGCTCGACGTCGACGGTGCGCCCGATCGGCGTTTGCGCCACGATGCGCGGCAGCCCGCGAACGCTCGAGATCTCCTTACCGTCGAACTTCAGGATAACGTCGCCAGCCTCGATGCCGGCTTTGGCGGCTGGCCCATCTGCCGTGACGCTCGATACCAGCGCACCGGTGTTCTCTTTCACACCAAGCGTTTCGGCGATGTCGTCGGTTATCGATTGGATCTTGACGCCGAACCAGCCGCGACGGGTTTCGCCAAACTGTTTCAACTGGTCGAGCACCGCAATGGCAGCGTCGGACGGCACGGCGAACCCAATGCCAATCGAGCCACCCGAGGGCGAGATGATAGCGGTATTTATGCCGATCACCTCACCGTCCATGTTGAATAGCGGACCGCCCGAGTTGCCCTTGTTGATCGACGCATCGGTCTGGATGTAGTCGTCGTACGGACCCGATTGAATGTCGCGCTGCTTGGCCGACACGACACCGACCGTCACTGATCCGCCCAATCCGAACGGGTTGCCGATTGCCATCACCCAGTCGCCGACCTTCATGTTTGTCGACGATCCGAATTTTACCGCCAGCAACGGCTTCTTCGGTGTGACTTTCAGAAGCGCAAGGTCGCTTTTGGTATCCTTGCCCAGGACCTTGTCGACTTTCAGTTTCGACCCGTCGTGAAAGTTGAGGATGATCTCGTCGGCGCCCTCGATCACGTGGTTGTTGGTGACCACGAGGCCTTCCTTGCCATCAATTACGAAGCCTGAACCCAGCGAGGAAACCTTGCGGTCGCCCTGCGATTTGCCGCCCTTCTTGTTGAAGAAATCCTCAAACAGGTCTTCGAATGGCGAGCCCTTCGGCACGCGCGGCAGCGGCACGCCCTGGGGACCCTTCACCGTCTGGCTGGTCGAGATATTGACCACCGCTTCAATCAACTTCTCGGCGATCGGTGCGACTGACTGAGGTCCACGCTGTTGTGCACCGACTGGCATCGAACTCAGCGCCACAATAAGCGCAACACCTGCACTGGCAACAAGGCCGATTGATCGGAACATGCTCGTCTGCTCTCCGTCTCCTGCGGCATCAACGACGCCACGTCACTATTCACGGCTGCCATTACGCACATGTCAACATGGCGTATTCGCGATCATCCCCGAACCAGACCGACGAGGACGACGCCAGCCGCAACCGCTATCGCGCCGCCGATCCGCAAGTTCCGTTCAGGGACTTGCGCGGCCACCACCAGCAACCGCATGGCGAATGCTGGTGAAATGGCCCAAATCAGGCCCTCTATGACGAGGACAAGCCCGGCGCCGACGATGAGGTCGCTCACGGCCGTTTCGACGCGGCCCCGGCTGTGGAAACACCGCCATTCGGGTTGTTGAAGTACCGGAGGAACTCGCTTTCCGGCGACAATAACATGCGCGTTTCCGACGGCTTGATTGCCTGTTCGTAGGCCTGCATCGACCGATAGAACTTAAAGAATTCCGGGTCACGTCCGAAGGCCTCGTTGAACACCCGATTGCGCTCGGCGTCGCCATCACCTCGCAGGAGCTCCGAGCGCTTTACGGCTTCAGCCTTGATGATCGTCACGTCGCGATCGGCATTGGCTTCAATGCGAACTTTCTCGGCGCCACCTTGTGCACGAAGCTCGGTCGCTTCACGGACACGATCGGCCATCATGCGATTGAACACGCTTTCCAGGTTCTGCCTTGGCAGGTCAGCACGCTTGATGCGCACGTCGACGACCTCGACGCCATATTCACGACCTTCGCGGTTCACTTGTGAAGCAATTTCCTTCATCAAGGGCTCACGCCGGTCCTTGACAACGTCTTGCAACGTCGCTCCGCCGAGTACGCGCCGGATGGCAGACTCGATCAGCGGGCTCAGTACCGCTTGAACTCGACGCTCTGTGCGCACGTTCTGATAGAACAGTAATGGATTGATGATGCGGTAGCGTGCAAACGCATCGACAATCAACCGCTTTTGATCCGACGCGGTCACTTCCTGCTCGGTTGTCCCAAGGTCGAGTATGCGCTTGTCGAAGGTCTCTATCGTATCAACAAACGGAAGCTTCCAGTTGAGGCCGGGTTCGCGAATAACCTGTTTCGTTTCACCAAACCTGAGCACGATGACTTGCTCGTTTTGGTGGACGATAAAGGCCGATGCATAAACCGCGGCCGCGGCAATTGCCAACAAGGCAACTAAGCTCGCTAATAGGGTGCGTATCATTGCTGCACCGCCTCCGACTTGGTCTGCTGCTGGCGCCTTGGCTGATCGAGCGGTAGGAACGGCACGACACCCGAGCCTCCATTCTTGTTGTCGAGAATGATCTTCTCCGTACCGCTCAACACCCGCTCCTGCATTTCGATGAACATGCGTTGCCGCGTTATGTCCGGCGCCTTCTTGTACTCGTCGTAGATCTTGACGAACCTGGCGGCCTGACCGGTTGCCTCGGCGACGGTCTGATCCTTATAGCCTTGAGCGCCCGCGAGAATGCGATCCGCCTCACCTTTGGCTCTCGGTATCACTCCGTCGGCGTAGGTTTGCGCCTGCTTCTGGAGCGTGTCGCGTTCGTTACGCGCCGCTTGTACATCCCGGAACTTCTCGATGACCTGTTGCGGGGGATCGACTTCACGCAATTGAATCTGGTCGATGCGCACGCCAGCCCCATAGCTGTCGAGTATAGCTTGCATCAACCTCTGGACGGCGACCTCGGTCTTTTGCCGGCCTTCGGTCAGAAGCGGCTGCAGCGCCGATTGGCCGACCACTTCGCGCATGGCACTTTCGGCCACTTCGCGTACGGTCTCTTCCGGCTTTTGGATGTTGAACAGGTAATCCTGTACTTTCTTAGTGTCGATGCGCCAGTAAACGACGAAGCTCAAATCGACGATGTTTTCATCGCCGGTCAGCATCAGGCTGTTTTCACCGCCCGACACCGCTCCTCGCGTTGCCATCACATCGCCGGCACGCTTGCCGATCGGCGTCGTTCTCTGCTCGGTCACCTTCGGCAGTCGCACTTCCTCGACCGGATATGGCCAGCGGAAATGCAATCCGGGACCCGCATCGCGGATCGGCTTGCCAAACCGCATGACGACGCCGAGTTCGTCCGGATTGACGCGGAATGTGAATGCGTAGAACCCCGCGAACGCGACGATCAGGGCGCCCAACAGCAACATCAGCGGCCCGGGCAAGCCCGACCCCTGCTGAAACTGCTTCAATTTGTCCTGCCCGCGCTTAAGTATGGCTTCGAGATCGGGCTGCTGATTGTTGCCACCGCCAGACCCTCCGCCCCAAGGGCCACCCGGCTTGTTGTCGCCACCGCCGCCGCTCTTCCAGCCGCCGCCGCCACTTTGGTTATTCCAAGGCATTCGCTCGAGGCCTTTCGTTCATGTTGCAAGGTTGTATGCAGAGCCGGGCACGTCGGACATCAATGGCTGGCCAATGCGCCATCCAATTGTGGATATACTCGACGATCGGCTCTGGATGAGACGTTTCTCTCATTTCGCGAGAGGGTTATAGGCTAGCGCTTCAAGCCGCGCAAATGTGCGAACGATAACTGGTAAGCACGGCGCTCAAGTTCAAGGTCGACTGAGCTGGTTACACGGCATTGGCCGGCACCCGCTCGTAGACCAACAACGAGCAATCATACTGATCTTTTTCGCCGCGCGGCAACTGCTTGGCGGATACCTCGCGCCAATTGCCGCCGGTGGGGACAGCGAACGTTGTATCGCCCGCAGGCGTCGCATGGACACGTGTGAGGTAGATACGGTCGGCGTACGGGAGCGCTGCGCGATATATTTCGGCTCCACCGATAATCATGATCTCGGCTGCGGCTGCAGTTGACCTGACCAGATCAATCGCCGCTTCCAGGGAGTGAACGACGCTCGCACCTTCGGCCGTGAACGATGGGTCGCGGCTGATGACGATGTTGAGCCGGCCATCGAGCGGCTTGCCGAGCGACTGGAACGTCTTACGTCCCATAATCACCGGCTTGCCAAGCGTCAACCGCCGGAACGTCTTCAGGTCCGACGGAAGGCGCCAGGGCATTTGCCCATTGCGTCCGATGACATCATTCTCGGCAGCCGCCACGATGAGGGAGATAGTCATATATCTTTTGCTATTTTTTCTTTCATTTTGACGGGTGCCGTTTCCTGACGGAAGTTGTGCCTGCAGTTCTTCTCAATCGACGCTCTCTCGACGGCTTCGAACTCACCTTTCAGCCGGGCGAGTTCTGCCGTGTTTTGATCGTTCCCGCCTATCATGAATGCGGCCGGCCAGAATAGTACGATCGCAACACCGGTCGCGAATGCGTCTGAACCGGCCTTCTGATCCTGCACGCCAGTGAGTTGGGCAACACGCCCCGATACGCGCTGTGCCTCGTCTCCCAACTGCACACAACTGTAGTTTTGATATTGCAGCGGTGAGATGTAACTTGGCGTTGGACGCGCACCCTGCCAACGAGAAGCCAAACAAACTCAAGACAGCCTTTATCGACTGTGTGCGCATTGTAGCCCCTCAATCCAGCAAAAAATGCGATAAACCGTGATAGAGATAACAATGGCAAGCAGGGCGTCGATGCGGGCTCGGACATGCCCATACATGGGCATGCTATTGTTCGTATACTGCGTCCCGGCCGCTACACGGCGACCGGGGCGGCAATGTGGGGGTGCGGATTGTAACCGGTTAGCGTGAAGTCTTCGAACTTGAAGCCGAAGATGTCTTTCACGGCCGGGTTTATTGCCAACTGCGGTAACGGCCGGACATCCCGTGCCAGCTGCGTTTCCACCTGCTCTAGATGGTTCACATACAGGTGCGCATCGCCAAACGTGTGGACGAAGTCGCCCGGTTTCAGGCCGGTGACCTGCGCCATCATCAAGGTGAGCAGGGCGTAGCTCGCGATGTTGAAGGGTACGCCGAGAAAGATATCGGCCGAGCGCTGGTACAGTTGGCAGGATAGGCGCCCGTCAGCGACGTAAAACTGAAACAGGCAATGACAGGGCGCCAGCGCCATCGCCGGTACGTCGGCTGGATTCCAGGCCGATACGATCAAGCGCCGGCTATCCGGGTTCGTCGTGATTTGTGTTACGACGTCGGAAATCTGATCGATCATGCGCCCGTCGGGCGCGACCCAGCTGCGCCACTGCTTACCGTAAACCGGGCCGAGGTTGCCGTCCTTGTCGGCCCACTCGTCCCAAATGCGCACGCCGCTTGCCTTGAGGTAGGCGATGTTGGTGTCGCCCTTCAGGAACCACAGCAGCTCATGGACGATCGACTTCATGTGCAGCTTCTTGGTTGTCACCAAAGGAAAGCCTTCGGCCAGATCGAACCGCATCTGGTGGCCGAACACCGATCGCGTGCCGGTGCCCGTTCGATCGGATTTCGCGGTGCCGTGGTCGCGCACGAGGCGCATCAGATCGAGATAAGGTTGCATGCGCAGATATTTAGTACGATTCCGGTCGCTCGCACACCGGCGCGTCGCATTCATCCACCGAAACGCTCACGTCCACGGCAGCAGTTGAAACTTCATCGCCAAGGCCAGCGCACCGTTGTTGATCGCGTGGATTGCCAGCGGCGCCCACAAGCTGCGGGTTTTTCGCAACGCCCAGCTCAGGAGAAGCCCGATCATGAAAATCTCGATCAGGCCGTAGATCGAGTACGTAAAGTGAAGCGCCATCCACAAAACGGTCGTGACGGTCGCTGCGCCGGCAAATCCTATCCGGCTCTTTGCCAGCGCCGGCAGCAGGAAGCCGCGAAACAATAACTCTTCGGAGACAGGCGCTCCAATGGCGATGATGATCGCATAAATGGGCCAATCCGGCGACCGCATCAGGCTCGCAAACGGTGCATTGTCGGCGATCAGCACATCGGGACGATAAACATAGACGGCCCAGGTATACGGAATGGTGAACAATAGAAAGATGCCGAGTATTAATGCCATGTCTCGCAGCGTTGGCACCGTGCCAGAAAGCGACAGAACTCGGGTTCGCTTGCCGCCAAACCAGCCCGCGAGCCACCATGCACCGGCCGTCATCGCCACTTGGAATGCGGCCATCGTCACCCAGCCTTGCGCCGCGGCCGGCGTTGAGCTGCCAGTTTGCTGTACGCCAGTTTGCTGTAAGATGGTCACACACAGCACTGTTGCGGCGAATGCACCGGCCGTGATCGCGACGCTTCCGAGGAGACCGCTCCAGGGGCCCCACGGCGTCTGCGCCGCAACGATCGAGCGCTCTGGCGCCGTTAACTGCTGCTCGTCGTTCATCAAGCCGCCTCGATTGCCCGCTTTTACTTTTCGTTGTCAGAGACTATATACGTATTGCCGGATTCGTCCGGCTATGGCGATAAATTGACTTCGTAATAAGCCTTTCGGACCCGGGGGCGGTACCCGGCGCCTCCACCACCGGCCACAATGGTTGCACTTCGGAATGCATCGCGGTGGCCGCTGATGGGGGCGAACTAGGATCGACGAGGGTGTAAAGGATGCTCTTTTGCCCGGCATGATACCACCGTTATCGGGTCAAACAGACTAGTTGCCAATGACAACTATGCTGAGGTTGCTGTCGCTGCTTAATGCAGTGCCGGAAGCCTAAAACTCGAAGCCCTGCCCCTTAGCCGGGTCAGGCGCGGTTCGGAGGGCACCGGGCAACAGAAGCCCTCCACTCATTTGTTCGTGTCGCCAATTTCGGCAGTGCGGACGACAAAACTGCCAACGGCGGCACCTGGCTCCTGGATATCGAGGGCCGGAGCACCAAGGGAAACGCACCGGAACCCATGACCGGCGAGCACACGATCGACTACGAGGCCCTCGCGCAGGATGCCATGCGCGGCGTCGTACGCACCATCCTCACCAAAGTTGCGAAAACCGGTCTACCGGGCGAGCATCATTTCTACATCTCCTTCGATACGCTTGCACCGGGATCGTCGATCTCGAAGCGATTGAAGGAAAAGTATCCCGAGGAGATGACCATCGTCCTTCAACATCGCTTCTGGGATTTGATGGTCAATGACGAACGGTTCGAGGTGAAGCTGACATTCGACGGTATTCCGGAGCGCCTCGTTGTGCCGTTCGCGGCGATCAAGGTATTCTTCGATCCGAGCGTGCGCTACGGGTTGCAATTCGAGGCGCCGGACTTTGGTCCGGACGCGCTGGCTCACCCGCAGAACGGTCAAGATGATCAGCCGACGGCGTTGGACGAGATGCCGGATCGGAGCGGGACGACGCCAATCCGTCCCACCACCACGCGTTCGGTGTCGGAACGCAAGCCGCGCGCAGCCCGCAAGCCACGCCCCGATAAGGCACCGGCAGATGCACAACTACCCAGTGAGCCTGCTCGTCCGATGGCGCGACAGCCGGAACCAAAACCGGAACGCATTTCGGCAAATAAATCCGATGCTCCTTCCCCGGCGTCCGTTCAACCGGGTAATGCCGGTGGGGCGCAGGTAGTGAGCCTCGATGCGTTTCGCAAGAAATAGGCAGCGTCGCAACCTCGGGATCACGTCATGACCGGCACAGGCTTGTTCGTGGACGAGTTGGCGGTCGTGACCGGATCGGCGTCGAATATCGGTCGCGCCATCGCCTGCGCGCTCAGCCGCGAAGGGGCGAGCGTTTTTCTCGCCGACATCAACCCCGAGGGTAACGCTGCAACCGCCGCGTTGATCGCCGCCGCCGGGAGTATAGCCGAGACACTCACCGTCGATCTGAGCGCCCGCGACGGATGGCAGCAAATCATCACCGCGCTAGGCGATCGCACACCGCACATGCTGGTGCATGCTGCCTCGCCTGCCCGCCGCGAGGCCGATCACGCGATGGCCGTCGGCGAAGACGTCTGGGATCAAATGATCGACACCAACCTCCGAACGGGCTTTTTTCTCGCCCGCGCGATCGCCGGCAAGATGATTGCAGCCTCGATCAAGGGCCGTATTGCCTTCATCACGTCGCTGCACGCGAACACACCGCGTAATCTGCCGCACTATGCCGCCTCGAAGGCAGGTCAGACGATGGTAATGAAGGAATTGGCTCGCGCGCTTGGACCGAAAGGCATTCGTGTCAATGCAATCGCTCCTGGAGCCATTCCGGGCGGCGGTTTCAATGCTGGCGCCTACGACTGGGGTGGCAAGATCCCGCTCGGCCGCCTCGGTACTGCCGACGACATTGCGGCGATGACTGTAGCGCTCTTGTCTGATCGCTTCTCCGGCTACGTTACCGGCACCACGATCGATGTCGACGGCGGGCTTTCGTTGTTCAATTGGATCGCACCGGCCGGTTGATGCCTGGAGCTATTTCATCAACACCACGAAGTCCGTCCCGCGCCCCGTCTCGTTGCTCACACCTTGATCCGAAATTACCAGCGCGGCGCCGGTCCAAACGCGGCGCGCGATCTCCTCACGCACGTGATCTGGTAATGTGATCCGCGACAGCGCTGCTTGCGCGTTCGACGCGCCTTCCTCGTTCGGCATGGTGATGCCAAGCCAACGCAATTTGCGTTCGTCATCAGCTGTCGACATTGCCGTGAACACATGTGTACCAATCGGCGCATCTATATCGGCAATGTCGACGGCTGCTTCGAGCACGGCCTCGAAACCTTGACGGATGAACACATGACGCTCCTGGCGGCTCACGAAAATCGACAGCGGCTCCAGGCGGCGCGCCATATCCTTTGCCTTGTCGGGCGCTTCATCGGCCGCCATCTGGGCTTCGCGGGCGGCACGCGCAGCATCGAACGACGGCGGCGTCTTTGTGGCCTCCTCCGCGGCGGCTGCCTCATAAAGCGCGCGTGCCTCGACGACACGCTGGTCGGATACCATCTTTGCGGCGGCTCGATCGATCGAATCGGAGCTGTCGGCGACCAACGTGTTACTGCGCGCTTCTGCCTCGGCCAACGCCAGGTCCGCGCGACGGCTGCGCAATTGCGCGACTGCAGCCTTTGCCTCGGCGGATCGCACCGTTGCCTGAGCCAACGCGTCTTTGGCGTCGGCAGCCTTGCGTTTTATTGCGAGGGCAGCTTCGGTCTTCAAGCGGACCGCGACCTCGTGCGGATTGAATAGCCGGCCGACCTCACCGTTTTCGCCAGCCGGGAGGTATCCCACGTTGCCAACTCTCTGCACGAGGGACGCCAACTCAGCCGCTGGCATAAGATACGGCCGCGGCAGGCTTTCATGTTCGATTCCGTGCGCTTGTGTGTCGGCGGAAGCGACAACCACGCGCATGCCCATCTTGGTCATGCCGAACAGCCGTTGCGCGACATCGTGAGGCAGCCTGATGCAGCCGTGGGAGGCTGGATAGTTCGGCACAACCCCGGCATGCAGCGCGATGCCGGACCACGTGATCCGCTGCATGAATGGCATCGGCGCGCCGCTATAGATGTTGGACTCGTGATAGCGGTGCTTCTGAATGACGCTGAACACACCAGCAGGGGTGCTGTAGCCCGGCTGACCGCTCGAAATTCGCGACTGCAGCACCGGTCCATCTTCACCCCACACCGTGATCGACTGGCTCTTGAGAGAGACGACCGCAACGAGCGGCGGTGTCGAGGGCGCTGTAGGCGCGGGCGCTGCTGGACCCGCCGGAGTCTTGACGGCGGCAACGCGCTCGGCTGCGAACCTGGGCGCCGGGGCGCGATTTCGATGTTCGACGGCTCCGCGTTGCCGGCGCTGCTCCGATCGGCGCATACTTTCGACGGGACGTCGGCTCAAACCGTAGGGTGATAGGCCGAACAGATCGCTCCAAAAACCTTGTGCTCGAGCCGGCACCGTAAGGGTGGGCGTCATCGCCGAGAGGACCACTACAAGAGCAAAAATGTGAGTGCGCTTACGCATAACCGGCCTCTCGTCACAGGCGATTCCAACGGCGGCGAGCGCCATTCAATTTAAAGTAGACGCGGGGTCGCGATCAGCCAATTACCGATGCGGCGATCACAGTTATATCAAGGCCAGACGTGGCCTCTGCGACACGCTTTTAACGGGACATAAAAAAGCGCCTCCACCGTTACGGTGCAGGCGCTTTTTTATTTTCACGGCTCCGCGCCTTCCGGCCGGCTGCCCACCGGGCAGTCGGCGGCGTAGTTGGACTCAGTGCGAGAGCACGGCCAGCATCAGCAAGGCGACGATATTGGTGATTTTGATCGCCGGGTTCACGGCGGGGCCGGCGGTATCCTTGTAAGGATCGCCGACCGTGTCGCCGGTGACCGAGGCCTTGTGTGCCTCGGAACCCTTCATATGCTTGACACCGTCCTTGTCGACGAAGCCATCTTCGAAGCTCTTCTTGGCGTTGTCCCAGGCGCCACCACCCGAGGTCATCGAGATGGCGACGAACAGGCCGGTCACGATCACGCCGAGCAGCATCGCGCCGACCGCCGAGAACGCAGCGCTCTTGCCGCCAATCGCGTTGATCACGAAGAACAAGACGATGGGCGAGAGCACCGGCAGCAACGACGGGATCACCATTTCGCGGATTGCAGCCTTGGTCAGAAGATCGACGGCACGCGCATAATCAGGACGCTCCGTGCCCTTCATGATGCCCGGCTTCTCCTTGAATTGACGGCGGACTTCTTCCACCACCGAGCCCGCAGCGCGGCCGACTGCTGTCATGCCCATGCCACCGAACAGGTAGGGGATGAGACCGCCGAGCAGCAGGCCGACGACGACGTAGGGGTTGGTCAGTGCGAAGTCCGGCGTCACGCCTTTGTAGAACTGGAACGCCGTCGAGCCCGGCTTGTTGGCCTCGGCGATGAAGTGCAGCAGATCGTAATTGTAGGCGGCAAACAGCACCAGGGCGCCGAGACCGGCGGAGCCGATCGCATAGCCTTTGGTAACGGCCTTCGTCGTGTTGCCAACCGCATCGAGCGCGTCTGTCGAGCGGCGCACTTCCTTGGGCAGCCCTGCCATCTCGGCGATGCCGCCGGCGTTGTCGGTTACGGGACCGAAAGCGTCGAGTGCGACCACCATGCCAGCGAGACCTAACATCGTCGTCGTCGCGATTGCCGTACCAAACAGACCGGCGAGGTTGAACGTCGACAAAATGCCGACCACGATCACGATCGTCGGCAGGGCACAGGCTTCGAGCGAGACGGCGAGACCCTGGATGACGTTGGTGCCGTGACCAGTCACCGATGCCTGGCTAATCGAGCGCACCGGGCGATATCCGATGCCGGTATAATACTCGGTGATCCAGACGATCAATCCGGTCACTGCGAGGCCGACGAGACCGCACAGGAACAAGCTCTTGCCGGTGATGACCGTGCCAGCAGCGGTGCCGACATTGCCCCAGGTGCCGAGGCCGAATTCGGTCGCAAGATAGAGGCCGCCGATCGATAGTACGGCGGACGCGATGAACCCGCGATAGAGCGCGCCCATGATCGAGTTGTTGGCGCCCAGCTTGACGAAGTAGGTGCCGGCAATCGACGTCACGATGCAGGTCGCGCAAATGGCCAACGGATAGACCATCAGCTTGTCGAGGTTCGCTTGGCCAGCAAAGAAGATCGCGGCAAGCACCATGGTCGCGACGACCGTCACTGCGTAGGTTTCAAACAAGTCGGCGGCCATACCAGCGCAATCGCCGACGTTGTCACCGACGTTATCGGCGATCGTTGCCGGGTTGCGGGGGTCATCCTCCGGGATGCCAGCCTCAACTTTGCCGACGAGGTCGGCGCCGACATCGGCGCCCTTGGTGAAGATGCCGCCGCCGAGGCGCGCGAAGATCGAAATCAGCGAGGCGCCGAAGCCGAACGATACGAGGCTATCGATGACGACCCGGTCAGCGGGTTGGTAGCCGAGACCCTTGATCAGAAAAAAATAGTAGATCGAGACGCCGAGCAGGGCCAGGCCCGCCACTAGCATGCCGGTCACGGCACCGGCCTTGAATGCGATGTCGAGGCCGCGCGCCAGCGAGTGGGTTGCAGCCTGCGCCGTACGAACGTTAGCGCGCACCGAAACGTTCATACCGATATAGCCAGCGGTGCCTGACAAGACGGCGCCGATCAGGAAGCCGAATGCACTCAAGTGTCCGAGCAACGGCCACGCGATGAGGAAGATTACGGCGCCGACGGCACCGATCGTCATGTACTGGCGGTTGAGGTAGGCTTGCGCGCCCTCGCGGATCGCCAGCGCGATCTCCTGCATGCGTTTATTGCCGGCATCCGCGCTCATGACCTGCTGAATGGTGACGATCGCGTACAGGATCGACAACGCCCCGCAGGCGATGACGCCCCATAATAGATTGGATATCATTGAACTCCCCTTGGCCTGTGAACGGGCCCTTTTTGTGTGTGTCGCGAACGCAAAAAGACACGGGCGGTGCGGTTTCCCGCGCAGCCGTACTTCGCGTTCGGAATCGACGAACGCGCGGACCATGCCAAAAGTCGCCAGCAGTTGCAACCTCGACACACCATGGCCGTTGCAGGCGATGTGAGGAAATTCACGCGAAGGCAACAGTCAAACGTCCCAAGCACCAGACTTCGCATACGCCCAATAGGCCTCGCGCGCCTTTCGAAAGATGGGCCCAGGCTGCTTTTCGGCCTGTTCGATGCGCACCACGGGCATCACCTTCGCATAGTTGCCCGATGTAAACACCTCGTCGGCGTCCAGGAAGTCCTCGACCGACAAGGTCGTCTCACGCACCTCGATACCAGACTTGCCCAGCAAGTCGATTACCCGCTGACGCGTGACGCCATTGAGGAACGCACCCGTCGGGTTCGGCGTCAGCACCACCCCGTCTTTCACCATGAAGATGTTCGACGTCGCGGTCTCGGCCACGTTGCCCAGCATGTCGAGCACGAGTGCATTGGTGAATCCGCGCGATGCGGCATCGCGAATGGCCCGCGCATTGTTGGGATAAAGCGCGCCCGTCTTAACATCGGTCGGCATGGTTTCCAGCGTCGGACGGCGGAAGCGCGAAACCCCGAGGCTGCCGCCCTTTGGCTCCGGCATCGACGCCTCGAATAGGCAGAGACAGAAGCGCGTCGATTCTGGATCAGGCGCGACACTGAGCGGGCCCTCCGCTTCCGCCCAGTACATTGGTTTGACGTAGAGCGCGGTATCCCTGGCAAATTTGCGCACCCCGTCGCGAACCAGAGCCACGATCTCGGCCGGTTGCATGATCGGCTTCAAATCCATCTTGGTCGCTGATACATTCACCCGGGCTGCGTGCCGATCCATATCCGGCATCGTATTCTCGAACACGCGGGCGCCATCGAACACGGACGAACCAAGCCATGCTGCGTGTGTGCGCGGACCCATCATCGGCGGATTGCCCTCCTGCCAGCGTCCATCGAGATAGGTCCAAGTGTGTGAGTACCAAGCCATCGGTCAAACGCTCCGCTCGTTGGCAGCCCGCGTGAAGTGATCCAGCACCAACGCAGACCGATTCATGTTAAGATCGATACGTTAGCGAAACGGAGCGCGCGATGAAGAGATTATTTGTGGCTGTCGCCCTCATATCGCTTCTGCTTGCTCCGTCCGGGTCTATGGCCGGTTCTGATCGGTCCGAGCGCGCGACCGACTTTACGTTTGAGGCGATCGACGGCAAATCAATGCCACTGGCGACGTTCAAGGGCAAAGTGATGTTGGTCGTCAATTACGGCCTCGTTCTGTGGCTTCACCCGACAATACGAGGGGCTCCAGACGTTATACGAACGTTATGAGACGAAAGGGCTCGTCATCATCGGCGTGCCATCGAACGACTTTGGCGAGCAGCAACCGAGGGCTGAAGGCGCGATAGCGGAATTCTGCAAGGGGGCCTTCGGGGTGACGTTCCCGCTGACGACCAAACAGATCGTAAAGGGTGCCGCCGCCCATCCGTTCTGCCGTTGGGCCGCTGAACTTTTGGGGGCTGAGGGCGTTCCGCGTTGGAATTTCCACAAGTACCTTGTCGGCGCCGACGGGCAGCTCGTGACGTCATTCTCGACGCAAACCGAGCCGCTCTCGCCCCGGATCGTTGAGGCAATCGAGGCGCAGCTCGGAAAGGTCGCGCGGTAAAGCGTTGCCCCGTGCCTTTGACCCGTTCCACGCAGTTGTCGAACCTTAGCGCGCTTATCAAACCTATCTTTACCATTGGGAAAAAAACTTGCGACGGGATGAAACCTTGAGCAGACAATTCCGTTATCGTGTGCAAGGCAAGCGGTGGTGGAATGCAATGTTCGGTGCAAGCGAACGGGTTGCGAACGGTTCGCATCCCCACTCGTCAGTCCATCTGGTCGACGACGTCGACGTTCGCAGCTACGAACCCAATTCGGTCGTATTCAATGGCGTCTCCGGTATACCACGCTCCCAGTTTTCCGCACTGGCGCTCTCAGATGCGATCGAATGGGATTACATCAGGGCGATCGAACGGATTTCTTCGAAAGATTTCCAGTTCTTGTCCATCGGGTTAGGCGACGCCAAACAACTCGCCGCGGTGGCAGCCTTTTTCAGGCTGAATTACCGGGTTGACGATTCACTCGGGGCTTGGGCCAAATCGATCACCAATTGGCTGGCGAAACTAAACCCTGGCTTGGTGACGTTTCCAGCTCTGATCATGGGCAACCCGTTCCTCGATGAATGTCCAATCGGCATTCCCGCCAATACGCCGCCTTCAGTTCGGCTTGAATATTTCAGCGCATTTTTGGATGGCATGTCTGAATTGGCAGCCGATGACGGGATCAAGATCCTGGCATTGAAGGATATTGCCTGTCGCGATGCAGCGTGGGCCCACGATCTGTTGTCGAGCCGTGGCTTTTCGCGAATCCCATCGCTGCCGGTTGCCGAGTTGACCATACCCTGGGATTCAGCCGACGAATACATCGCCTCATTGAGGCCGAAGATGCGATCCGATCTTCGCCGCAAGTTACGGCAATCAAAAGCTGTACGGACCGAGGTGCGCGACACGATTGCGGGCCTCGAAGATCAGATCATCGATCTTTATCGCCAAACGCAGGCAAGACGCAAAATGGATTGCCCGGGCTTTGACGAGATTCCCGTCGATCTCTTTCGCGAGGTCACGCAGGGCTTAAGGGGCAGGGGCCGCGTACTTTTATGCTGGCTCGATCAGGAACTAGTTTGTTTCAATCTATTTCTTGAGTCGAAAGACAAGATCGTTGGGAAGTATTTGGGCATGAACTACGCCCACGTCCGGGCATACAATCTATACTTCGTAAATTGGATGCGGATGTTGGAATACGCGATTGCCAGCGGCGTTAAGACGCTGCAAGTTGGCCAAACTTCATACGATATAAAGGTTAAACTTGGATGCGAGCTGCATCCTTCGTGGGTATACTTTAAGCACACCGGCAAAGTCCGCGGCCCGCTGTTTCGGTGGTTTGCTCCATGGGCAAGCTACGCTCAATTCGATCCCGACCTGGGGCGACTAGTCGATCGGTCGCCGAAGTGAAGTCAGCGGGCATCCAACAGACCGGTGGGTCGCATATTGATGCAACAACTTGTTCACGTCTGTGTCGACTTCGATGGCACCATTACGTTGGAGGATTCGACTAAGAAGTTGTTCGACCGTTATGCAGATCCTGCGTGGATGGATGTCGAGCGATCTTGGGAAGCGGGATTGATCGACGCACGCGAGTGCCTGGCCCGCCAAATAGATCTGCTTCGTGTATCGCCGGAAAAGTATGACGAGTTTGCCAAGGCTATCGAGATCGATGCGGCATTTTGTGAGTTTGTAAATTTTTGCCGCAGAATGGATATCCCTGTCACGATCGTCTCGGATGGTCTGGATCGAACAATCAAGGTCGTGCTCGAGCGCGCAGGGTTGAAACTCGACTTTCACGCCAACAGGCTGGAATGGCGCGGTGACAAATGGCAGGTGAGCTTTCCCGGTGCGCGCGACGGTTGCGGAACGTATTCGGCAAATTGTAAATGCCAGTTTTCCGAAACAACGGACAAGGTGGTGCAAGTTTTGATTGGGGATGGCCGCTCGGATTTCTGCCTAGCCGGTAGATGCGATCTGGTTCTGGCAAAAGGCGCACTTGCGGAATATTGCCGGGATCGCCTGATTAACCATCTTCCAATTTCGAACTTCACCGAAGCCAACCAATTGTTTTCAAAGGCGTTGGACCTGAATCCAGTTGGACATCGTTAATATTGGGATTGACCGGATAGCGGAGTGTGCGTGATGGAATATACACAATCGACAAATACGGAACACGATGAACATCATGAAGGTACGCCCCCGGCGCGCAATTTGGACTTTGATTCCATAAGCCAATCCCAGTTGCTCGCCTACGAAGCCCAATATTGTTCGTGGGGCGATACTGTCCATTATATGGAGACGCCAAAGATTTTCGAACGGTGCGAAGGGTCGTTTTTATATGACAGTTCGAATATGCCGTTCCTCGACCTCCAAATGTGGCACTCGGCAGTAAACTTCGGCTACGCCAATCCACGTTTGAACGATTCAGTCAGCCGTCAACTCGATAAGCTGCCGCAGGTCTCCAGTAAGTTTCTGCATCGCGAGAAAATCGAACTCGCGACCCGGCTCGCGCAGCGCATCGAAAAGACGTGGGGCATGAAGGGCCGCTGTCACTTCAACGTTGGTGGCGCGCAGGCAAACGAGGACGCGCTGAAGCTCGTCCGCAATTTTACCGGCGGTAAATCCCGAATGTTCGCCTTTGAAGGCGGATATCACGGCCGCACACTGGCGACGACGGCGATCACCTCTTCTTATCGCTACCGGCGCAGCTTTGGCGCGTTCCCGGATCGCGCGCATTTCGTGCCGTTCCCGTATTGCTTCCGTTGCCCCTATGGCAAAAAGCGGGAAGATTGCGGCCTATACTGCGTCGATCAGTTCGCGCGGCTGTTCGACAGTGAGTATCATGGCGTGTGGGATGCGAAAGCGGGCGAGTCCGAGTTTGCAGCATTTTTCGCCGAGCCGATCCAGGGTACTGGCGGTTATATCATTCCACCCCCGGGATATTTCGAGAAGCTGAAGGAGGTCCTGGAGGCCCGTAAGATCCTGCTCGTCGATGACGAAGTGCAAATGGGTTTCTACCGTGCAGGTAAGTTCTGGGCGATGGAAAACTTCAACGTCAAACCCGACGTCATTGTGTTCGGGAAGTCTTTGACTAACGGCCTCAATCCATTGTCCGGCCTGTGGGCGCGCGAAGAGTTGATCTCACCCGAGATCTGGGGCGCTGGCAAAACCCATTCCACATATTCCTCCAACCCGATGGGCACCGCGGTTGCCCTCGAAAATGTAAAGATGATGGAAGAGGGAGATTACGAGACGTCGACTGCCGAAAAAGGCGCTTACTTCCTCGAGGGTTTAAAGGATTTGCAGCGGCAATTTCCGGGCATCGTCGGCAACGTCGATGGCATCGGCATGGCGTTGCGGCTGGAGCTTTGTGAACGTGATGGCTTCACGCCAAACCCGAAGCTTGCGAACAAACTCAATCAAGAAGCATTCAACGGCGGTATCGAGTACGACGGCAAGTCGTATGGCTTGTGTCTCGACGTTGGCGGTTACTACAAGAATACGATCGTGTTCGCACCATCAGTCGAAATCTCGAAGTCCGAGATCGATCTTGGCATAGGCTTGCTACAGCGCCTGATGCACAAATCGATCGATGCGTAAGCGGCGACGGAACGTGCAATTGCCTGTCTTGCAGACCGCTCTGACCTGATGTGTCACTATAACTGACACATCAGGGAGTCTTTTAGATTGTCAGCAGATCTGCTCGCCGCTCTAGCGCTGTTCGCTTTTGTTGCCTCGATCACGCCGGGGCCGAACAATATGATGTTGCTCGCCTCGGGCGTGAACTACGGGTTTCGCCGGACTATACCGCACATGCTGGGGATAGGCTTCGGCTTCACATTCATGTTGTTGATGATCGGCCTCGGGCTAGGTCGGTTGTTCGAACGGTTCCCCTGGACCTATTCAATCCTTAAATTCACTAGCGCCGCTTACATGCTTTGGCTCGCCTGGCAGATCGCAACGGCTGGACCTGTGACGGCAGCTGCGGCAAACCCCAACGCCCGACCCATGACCTTTATCGAAGCGGCGGCTTTCCAATGGGTCAATCCAAAGGCGTGGACCATGTGTCTGACCGCAGTATCCGCCTACACCGTTCCGTCACAATACCTCACGAGCATGCTTATTCTGACAATCGTTTTTGCCGCCGTGAACTTGCCGTCGGTATCGGTCTGGACTGTGTTTGGCGTGAGCTTGCGTGGCTTGCTGACTGATCCAAAACGGGTTCGGGCCTTCAATATTTTGATGGCGCTATTGCTGGTCGCCTCGTTGTGGCCCATCGTTGCGGAGTATTTGAGGCATTCCACATGATCCTGATCGGCCAATACGATAGCCCTTATGTGCGCCGCGTCGCCGTTTCCCTACACGTGCTCGGATTGCCGTTCGCGCGTCAGGGCCTCAGCGTGTTTGGCGATGCCGACGCCATGCGCACGATCAACCCGCTAGGACGCGTGCCATCGCTGGTGCTGGATGATGGCGAAGTGCTCGTCGATAGCGGCGCCATTATCGACCACCTGGACGAAGTTGCCGGACCGTCAAAGGCACTGCTGCCGGCAAAAGGATCCGAGCGCCGTCATGCGCTGCAGATCGTCGCGCTCGCATCGGGCGCAATCGATAAAGCCGCTGCCATCGGGTACGAGTGCCTGCTACGGCCGCACGAGCGGGTCTATCAACCTTGGGTCGACCGTAACAAAACGCAGCTCGACGCAGCGCTTCTGTCGTTGGAAGAACTCGCTCCGAGACAGGGTTGGTTCGGAGGTGGCCGTTTGATGCAGCCCGATATCACCGTTGCCGTGGCACTCGGCTATGTTCGGTTTCGCGCGAACATCATGACCCCGTTGCCCGAGCTTCCAAAGCTCGCCCGATTGTCGAAAGACGCGGAAGCTTTGCCCGCATTCATCGAGACACTGCCGGGTTTGGACGAGATCGGGGGTCTGGTTGACGAGGCACGCGCGGGACTTGCAAGATTTCGAGGATCGGCGTGAAATAGCGCTCCGAAACGGTGTGCATCGCTGCTCTTGGGCGAATTTCCATCAATTTCCCTTGGCACGGTCCTGACTTATTGGTTAGGCGTTGCGCCGAGACTAATCCTAATTGCAAAAAGACAACGTCCAGCCGAGGAAAAAGCCCATGCGTGTTTATTATGATCGTGATGCCGACATCAATCTCATCAAGGGCAAGAAGGTCGCCGTGATCGGCTATGGCAGCCAAGGCCACGCCCACGCCCTTAACCTGCGCGACAGCGGCTGCAAGGATGTGGTGATCGCCCTGCGCAAGGGATCGGCTTCGGCGCAAAAGGCCGAGAAGGAAAAGCTCAAGGTGATGGAAGTCGCCGACGCCGCCAAATGGGCCGACGTGCTCATGATGCTGACGCCCGACGAACTGCAAGCCGACATCTACCGCGACCACCTCCACGAGAACATGAAGAAGGGCGCAGCGTTGATGTTCGCACACGGCCTCAACGTGCACTTCAATCTGATTGAACCGCGCCCCGACATCGACGTCGGCATGGTTGCACCGAAGGGTCCGGGTCACACCGTGCGCTCGGAATATAATCGCGGCGGCGGCGTGCCGTGCCTGATCGCGATCCATCAGGACAAGAGCGGCAATGCGCACGATCTATTCCTGTCGTACGCCGCCGCGATCGGTGGCGGCCGCGCCGGCGTGATCGAAACCTCATTCAAGGAAGAATGCGAGACCGATTTGTTCGGCGAGCAGGTCGTCCTGTGCGGCGGCTTAGTCGAATTGATCCGCGCCGGCTACGAAACATTGGTCGATGCCGGCTACGCGCCGGAGATGGCATATTTCGAGTGTTTGCATGAAGTGAAGCAGATCGACGACCTGATCTATGAAGGCGGCAACGCCAACATGAACTATTCAATCTCGAACACCGCCGAGTTTGGCGAGTACGTGACTGGCCCGCGCATCATCACCGATGAAACCCGCGCCGAGATGAAACGCATCTTGAAGGACATCCAGTCCGGTGCCTTCACCACCGAGTGGATCCGCGAGTGCCGCGCTGGCCAGCCGAAGTTCAAGGCGACCCGCCGCCTCAACGATGCGCACGGCATCGAGGAAGTCGGCGCGAAACTTCGCGGCATGATGCCATGGATCAAGGAAAAAGCGCTCGTCGATAAAACGAAGAACTGAGACCACACAACGGATTGCTCGCGTTGACGGGGCCGGGTCGTTCACAGATCCGGTCCTGGTTGCATTGGGGGACTACGTATTTGCTTGTACGAACGTGCGGTGTTAGCTAAGTTACTTAGCTAGGAGATTTGCATGCCGACTTATACGGTCCACGAAGCCAAGACGCAGCTCTCCAAGTTGATCGAGCAGGCTGAAGCTGGCGAGGAAGTGATCATCGCGCGCCGCGACACCCCGGCGGTCAAGCTCGTTGCGCTCGATGTCAGCAAACCGAAACGGGCGTTCGGGGCCTACAAAGGCCAAGCAACGATAACCGATGCATTCTTCGATCCCTTGCCGGACCACGAACTCATCGCGTGGGAGGGCGGGGCCGCAATCAAACCTTCGCAAAAGTCGCGGCGTAAAAAAACGTGAAGTTGCTGCTCGATACCCACACGCTGCTCTGGTGGCTCGACGGTGACGCCAAGCTTTCGCGGAAAGTTCGAGTGTTGATTGCCGACAACGAAAATGACGTCTACGTCAGCGCTGCGAGCGCTTGGGAAATTGCGACCAAGGCCAGATTAGGAAAATTACCGCAAGCGCTCAGTGTGGCGCATCGCCTGTTAATGGTCGTTGCCGAACAGGGCTTTCGGACGCTCGATATTAGCATCGAACATGGCGAACGCGCCGGTTGGTTCGCAATCAAACACCGCGACCCGTTCGACCGCATGCTGGCAGCCCAAGCGCAAATTTCCGGAATGCCGATCGCGACCAAGGACGTTTTCTTTTCAGACTTCGGCGTTGAGACTATTTGGTAGCCTGATATCAGGCTCGTGGAAACGGCACAGCTGATTACGACCGGCAAACGCGCTAAATTGAAGGCACAGCACAGGAGACGATCATGGCCGAGACACGGGTTGCGTTGATAACAGGGGCCAACCGCGGCATCGGTTTTGAGATCGCCCGGCAGTTGGCACGCCTAGGGATCATCGCCGTTATCGGGTCGCGCGATTTAGCTAAGGGCCAACAGGCGGCAGAAGGATTCAAGTCGGAAGGTCTGGACGCGCCTGTGGTTCAACTCGACGTCAATGATCCATCAAGCATCGCTAAAGGCGTCGCCGAGGCCAACTCGTTCTTTGGCCGCATTGATATTCTCGTCAACAACGCCGGCATTCTGACCGACAAGGCAAAACTGGTTTTGGAGATCGATCCGGCAGAAGTGGAAGCCCTGTTTCGATCGAACACGATTGGTCCTTTACGGATGATTCAAGCGGTCGCACCGGGCATGAAGGAGCGCGGCTATGGGCGCATCGTCAACTTGTCATCGAAGTTGGCGCAACTGAAGGATATGGCTGGCGGTTATCCGGGCTACCGCATATCGAAGACCGCCCTCAATGCGCTGACCCGAGTTGCGGCAGCCGAGTTCGGGCCAGGCAATATCAAGGTCAACGCGATGAGCCCGGGTTGGGTAAAGACCGACATGGGCGGATCGGATGCGACCCGCACCGTCACAGAAGGCGCAGACACGGCTGTGTGGCTTGCAACCTTGCCGGACGATGGTCCGACCGGCGGATTTTTTGATAGCCGTAAAGCGATTGCCTGGTAGCGCATTATTCACGATACGCGAGAAAGTTCAGCGCAGCATGCGGTGGGTCGACAACTCCGCCTCACGCCGGAAATCCTCGGACTGGCGATCGCAGAACGGGTTATAGGTCGGGCAGCGCGTTTGATCGACGCTCTCGACATGACATCCCTTGGCCGAGTTTCGGGCTCGGTGGGTCGCATCACGTAAGTTGCTCGCTGCAAGGTTCATCGTCTTTTTGTAGAAATTTCCCTGGCAAAGGAATTCGCCCACAAACCACGTCTTGCCTTGATCGGGGGCGCCAGACTTTGCCATTTGCGAGAGTTCGCAGGCGGGCATGACCCATTCGAGCGCCATGTGGGCACCACCGGCATTCGCTGCCTGAATGCGATAACTCACCCGATTGTTTGTCATCGGGCAATGCATGGCCACCCGGTACTCTCCCTGCGACATCTGCTCGTGCACTTCCACCGGCGAAAGGTTCGCGCTCAGCGTCGCATGGATCACCGACACCGGCAGCACGCCGAAGCCGTTCAGGCCGATACCAAGTAGCATCCCGAGCGTCACTCCGATCCGACCTTGGCGCATTGCAGCCCGATTGATCCGAGGAACGGGCGGAGGCGATGGCAGCTGGCGCATTATGACTTCAACCCCGGTACGCAACTAGCAACTTGATCAGCGATAACACCTCGGTCCTAAGACCGGGTTGAAGGGAGTAACTTTTATCGTCGAAAACTTGAAACCATTTCACCCTTGGGCGACTACAACTGGCTAAGTATTTTAACCAATCAGCATGAGACGATGCCATGGCTTACGATGCAAACAACGTATTCGCCAAGATACTCAGCGGTGCGCTGCCGGCCGAACGGGTGTTTGAAGACGCCGAAACGCTCGCGTTCATGGATATCATGCCGCGTTGTGACGGCCACACACTCGTCATCCCCAAGACGCCCGCGCGCAATATGCTCGACGCCAGCCCGGCGCAGCTAGTTGCTTGCATGCGGACGACGCAGCTGATCGCTCGGGCGCAGATGAAGGCTTTCGGCGCAACCGGCATCACCGTGCAACAGTTCAACGAGGCCGCTGGCGGCCAAGTCGTGTTTCATCTGCATTATCATGTCATGCCGCGGCACGACGGCGTGGCCTTGCGACCCCATACCGGCACAATGGCCAAGACGGGGATATTGAGCGCCAATGCGGCTAAGCTGCGCGCTGCGCTGGCGGCGAGCTAAGTTATCGGGTCGCAGTAGCGGCACCCGTGTGCGGCCAAGCTACTGAGCCATCGGAGCGAGCAAGTCTGCAGCAAATTCGTTCTGACGCCATGATGGCTGCAACGGCAAGCACCAGGCCGGCCGCGATGTCGACGACATGATGTCCGCCGTCGACTGGTACCGAAAGCAAAACGATCGCATTCCACATGACCACAGGCCACCACCCGCGAGGAACGGCTGCGGCGGCATAAACGGTCAGCACCGCCATCACCGTATGAAAAGATGGAAACGCGATGAGGCCCTTCATCTGCGCCATCTCGATGTGCGGTGTCAGTCCCGCCTTCAGAGCGAGCAGCGTCTGCACATAGTTACGATCGACAGTTGCGCCGGTCAGATCGACAATCGCGCCGGTCGAGAAAAGATGGGTTGCAGCACCAAATGAAGGAAATGCCGCCCAGAAACCGATCGTCACTGCAGCGGCGAGTATGAACGCCAGAAAGAACCTTTCGAGGCGGTCGACTTGCCCCAACAGAGCGAGCACGGGCACGACAATCGCGATCTGCAGCAGGCTCGATGCATACGCGATCGTCAGCAACTGTGACAGTCCGGGAAAACCTTTCAAATTTACGAAAAGCTCGACCCAATCAATGCCAAGCGCCTGATCCCATTTCAGCAGCGTATCGTCGATCAGGGGACGGTCGAATGCGACGACAAGATAGTTCAGGACCGCGATAGCACACGAAAACCAGATCAGGTGGGCGGTACCGATCAAGGCGACAGCCAACCGCTCCTCGGCGCGCCGATGCCGGTAGTACAGGCCTGCCGCGGTTGCAGCAGCACCTGCGAGCAGCGGCTTCAGCGCGTCCGCAGCGCCAAGCGTCATCGGACCGCGCATCAGTAGCGCGGCGTCCAACGCAAGAACACCAACGATCAGATGTAGCTGCAGTCTCTCTGAGGGCGTGAGGAGGCCCATGTACTTCCCTCGACCGTTCCGACGTGCGGCCGAACATACCGGGACTTGATGAACAAACAGCTTTCGCGCCGCGCCTTACACTTGTTCGAGTTCGACAAGCGTCCCCAAAAAGTCCTTTGGATGCAGAAAGAGTACCGGCTTGCCGTGCGCACCTATTTTCGGCTCACCCGTTCCCAGCACACGTGCACCATTGGCAATCAGCCGATCGCGCGACGCGATGATATCGTCCACCTCGTAGCAAATGTGATGGATCCCGCCGTCGGCATTGCGCTCGAGAAACTTGGCGATCGGCGAGCCATCGCCCAGCGGCTCGAGCAATTCGATCTTGGTATTCGGCAACTCGACGAATACCACCGTCACCCCATGCGCGGACTCGGCCTGCGGAGCGCTGATCTTGGCACCGAGCGTATCGCGATAAAGCGCCGTTGCAGCAGCCAGATCGCGTACCGCGATCGCTACGTGATTGAGCCGTCCAATCATGTTTTCACCTCGTCTGCATCAGGTCTTTTGATACGACATGAATTCCATCAGTGATCCATCGGGATCACGGAAGTAAACGCTGGTACCGGCGCCGCGCGCACCAAAGCGCTCGACCGGACCGAGCTCGATCGTCGCACCATGTTTATTCAGATGCTCGATGGCGCCAGCAATCGGACCGTGCCACTCGAAACATAAGTCGCTGTTGCCGGGCATGACCGGCAGCAGCGCTCGCGGTGCACCCATGTGGTCGGGGCCATGACAGTTGAGCTGCACCGGACCAAACCGATAGGCAAAGCCCTTACCGGCTGGAATCGCCTTGGCGCCAAGAACATTGCAATAAAAGGCATTCGAACGTGCCCACTCGCCGACGTGAATGACGCAATGATCGAGTGAGATTTTCGCAGTCATGACTCTAGTCCTCCATTGCTTCCTCGTCGCGCTACACCAGCTTAGTGATCAGCACCTTCACGATGGGTTTCTTGCCCCACTCCTGATCGACGGCGGCACGTACTGCACGACGAACAGCATCGCGCACCAACTCGACGTCTTTTCGACGAACAGCCGGAATACTCTCGAGCGTGCCATCGACCGCGTCGAGCACGACATCTTCCATGCTGTCGCCTTCCTCAGTCTCGAACGGCACACCATCGAGCGCGCAGTCAGGTTCGCCGAGGAGCTCGCCTTTTCTGCCGAGCACAAGGGCTACCATCACGATACCGACGAACGACAGCTTGCGGCGTTCGCGCACTGGGCCTTCGATGCCATCGACGATGAGCTTACCATCGCGATATAGGCGACCGACAGGAATGTCGCCGATGATGGCGGACGCACCCGGCGCCAGGCGAATTAGCTGGCCGCTCTGGACGACTTGCGTATCGGGCACCCCGCATTCGCGCGCAAGCTTGGCGTGCGCCATCATGTGACGCGCCTCACCGTGCATCGGGATCGCAATCTTCGGTTTGATCCAGGCATACATCTGCTTCAACTCTTCGCGGCGCGGATGCCCCGTCACATGCACCAATGCATCGCTGTCGGTGACGATGTTGCAGCCTTGCGCAGCGAGCAAGTTCTGTACACGTGACACTGCTCTCTCGTTGCCGGGAATGGTTCGCGAGGAGAAGATCACTAGATCCCCCTTCGTCAGCGCCACTTGTGGATGTTGCTCCTCGGCGATGCGGGCCATCGCCGCGCGCGGCTCGCCCTGACTGCCAGTGCAGATGCACAACGTTCGCGAGGCATCGAGGAAGCCGTACTGGTTCTGATCGAGATAGGTGAAATCCTCCGGCAAATACCCGGTGTCGATCGCGACCTGGATGATGCGATGAAGCGAGCGGCCGACCACCACTAGCTTGCGGCCGGTTGCCTCGGCAGCGTCCGACACGGCTCGAATGCGAGCGACGTTGGAAGCGAAAGACGTCACGGCCACGCGCCGCTTCGCGCTCTTGATGATCTTCGTCAGGGAAGCTGCGACTTCGACCTCCGACGGGGAACGTCCCTCTCGCATTGCATTCGTAGAGTCGCACACCATCGCGGTGATGCCCTCCGCGCCGAGCGCTTCCAACCGCGCGTTGTCGCTTGGCTGTCCAACCAGCGGATCCTGATCGAGCTTCCAATCGCCGGTATGAAATACGTTGCCGTGCGGCGTCCGAATGATCAAACCCGACGACTCTGGAATCGAATGCGAGAGGTTGACGAACTCGAGCTTGAACGGTCCGACTTCGAACTTTGCCCCCAAAGGAACGACATTGATCGGCAGCTTTACACGTCCGCCGAACTCGGTCGACTTGGAACGCAACATGCCGGCGGTGAAGGGTGTTGCGTAGATCGGACAGCCGATGCGCGGCCACATGTCGATCACCGCGCCAATGTGGTCCTCGTGCGCATGCGTGAGCACCAGGCCTGCCAGCTGTTTGCGGTTTTCAGCGATGAACCTCAGATCCGGCAAAACAACGTCCACGCCCGGTTCACCCTCGCCGGGAAACGTCAGTCCGAGATCGACCATCAACCAGCGGCGTTGCCGCGCTTCGCCCAGGCCGTACAGGTAGGCATTCATGCCGATTTCGCCCAAGCCGCCGAGGGCTGCGAAAACCAGCTCTCCTTTGGCCCGCACGGTTTCGATCGCGCCAGCGGCACGTTGCTCACTCATATCGTCGTCCTTTCAGGGACTTGCCCTGTCACTTCGCGAGGCTCACGTCCCCGTAGGTCAATCTGCGCACCAGACCATCCGGGTTCCGCAGTAGCAGTGCACCGTTTTCATCGATGCCAATATAATTGCCTTCGATCAGCCCTTTGCCGCTGTTGACCGTCAAGCGCTCGCCGATCACTCCCGCGCGCTCCAACCATGCCGTCCGAATATCATGAAATCCGGCACCTGCCCGCCAAATAGCGACCCAATCTTCAATTTCCATTCTCAGTGTGTGAAACATCAGATCACGATCCAGAGCTGGCGCAAGAGCTTGTAGCCGCGTCACGGATCGTCCATCGATATTCGGCGCGCAGGCGATATTGAGCCCGATACCGATGACGGCAATGCTGCGACCGTTGAATGATGTGGTCTCGACCAGGATGCCACCGGCTTTCGCTGCGCCAATGAGCAAGTCGTTCGGCCATTTCAGGCGCAGGCCCGCGATCGGATGTCCGGTTGCCCGCCATACCGCGCTGTGAACGGCGACGCCGGTCAAAAGCGCAAGCTGATGAAGGTCTTCCGCCCGGCAACATGGGTCGAACAGGTACGACGCTGCTAGATTTCCATCGGCCGATGCCCACGAGCGCCCCGACCGTCCCCGCGCCGCCGTCTGGCGATCAGCAATGATCCACAGTGGGCCACGCTCGCCCGAACCGGCAAGGCGCATGGCCTCGGCGTTCGTCGAGTCGATCTCATCCAAACGTAAAATGCGCGGCTGGGCAGCTTGATCGTTCGACGTCATCAATACCGGAATGTCTTGGCCGCGGCCGTCGCCGCGTCGACAATCGGGCCGCCAATGAAGGGTAGTGAAAACAATAGCACGAATAGGCCACAGACCGCCATAACCGCCATCACCTTTGGCCGCACAGGTAAGAATGGCAGCGCCGCCTCATCGAAGAACATGATCTTGACGATGCGCAGATAGTAATAGGCGCCAACCACGCTCGCGAGCACACCTACGACAGCCAGGAACCACAAGTTGGCATTGACGGCTGCCAGAAAGACGTACCACTTCGCCCAAAAACCGGCGAGCGGCGGAATGCCAGCCAGAGAGAACATCAACATCGCGAGTGCGAACGCCATCGGCAGATTATGCTTCGAAAGCCCAGCGAGATCGTCAATGTTCTCAACGTTGCCGCCCTGACGGCGCATGGCGATGACGCACGCGAAGGTGCCCAGCGTCATGAACAGGTAGATTGCCATGTAAACGAGCACGCCTTGCGTGCCGTCGGTCGAGTGCGCTGCCAAGCCGATCAGCGCGTAACCGACGTTGGCGATCGCCGAATAGCCCATCAGCCGCTTGATGTTCGACTGGCCGATGGCCGCGAACGCACCGAGCAGCATCGAAGCAAGGCTGAGGAAAACGATGATCTGCTGCCACTGAGGAACGAAGTCGGGAAACGCGCCCAGCGTCACCCGGCACAGCAGAGCCATGGCGGCAATCTTCGGGGCGCCCGAGAAAAAGGCTGCAACCGGTGTCGGCGCACCTTCGTAGACGTCCGGCGTCCACATGTGAAAGGGAACAGCGGCGACTTTAAACGCCAAGCCGACCATCAAGAACACGAGACCGAAGATCAAACCGATATTGCCGCCTGCAATCCCGGCCTTCGCCACCGACGCGATTACCGTGAAGCTGGTCGAGCCGGTAAAACCATAAACCAGCGATGCTCCGTACAGCAGCATGCCGGAGGAAAGCGCGCCGAGGACGAAATACTTCAGGCCAGCTTCGCTGGATTTAACGTCGTCACGCCGGAACGCCGCCACGACGTAAAGCGCTAAGCTCTGTAGTTCGAGGCCGAGATAAAGCGAGATCATATCGCCTGCCGAGACCATCATCATCATGCCGACGGTCGCCAGCAAGACGAGCACCGGGTATTCGAACTTCATGTGTTGGTGGTCGCGAAAGTCGTCGAACGACAACACCAGCGCGACCGCCGAGCCGGCCAGCACGAGCAACTTCATGAAACGGCCGAAGCCATCGATGACGAAGGCATTGTCGAACAGCGTCGCGGCACCGTCGGGCTGCTTGACCAGCACGATCCCCGCGACGATCAGCGCCAGGATTGCGACCCAGCCGATGCGCTCGCCATAAGCATCAGTCTGAGGCCGGAACACGCCCACCATCAGCAAGATCATCGCACTCGCCGCGATGATCAACTCGGGCCACATGGGGTACAACGATTGGATGGTCATAGAGCTTGGGCCTTGATGGCGAGGTGCGTTGTCGTGCGCGAATGAGGAATGGCCG
>JANMNO010000111.1:0-120179 GCA_031374115.1 Hyphomicrobiaceae bacterium
GTAGGTGTCGTAGGTGTTATCGGGCAGCTGGAGCCAGAGATAGCTCTCGGCGCGGAACGCCTTCATGCTTTCCCAGATCTTCTTGAAGTCCTCGTTCTTGGCCGAGATATCGGCGTAGACCTCGTTGGCCGACTTGAAGCAGGCGTCGAGGATTGCTTCCGAGAACGGACGCAGCTGCACGCCGTTGCCGACGAGACGCTTGATCGCCGCGGGATTGACGATGTCGTACTTGCCCGTGCAGTGCTGATTGGCCTGCGCGGCGGCAGCCTTGAGGATCGCCTGATAGCTCTTCGGCAACGCATCCCACTTCGGTTTGTTGACCTGCGCCGTCAACATGGCGCCGCCTTCCCACCAGCCGGGATAGTAATAATACTTGGCGACCTTGTAGAAGCCGAGTTTTTCATCGTCGTAGGGGCCGACCCACTCGGCACCATCGATGGTGCCCTTTTCGAGCGCCGGGTAGATATCGCCGCCGCCAATTTGCTGCGGAATGACGCCGAGCTTCGACATCACGGCACCGGCGAACCCGCCGGCCCGGAACTTCAGCCCCTTGAGATCGTCGAGCGTATTGATTTCCTTGCGGAACCAGCCGCCCATCTGCGCGCTCGTATTACCGCACAGCAGGGCATAGACGTTGCTCTTGGCGTGGAATGCATTCATCAGTGCTTCGCCACCGCCCTCGCTCCACCACGCCGTTTGCTGGCGTCCGTTGAGGCCGAATGGCACGGCGCAACCGAGCGCCCAGGTCGGGTCCTTGCCCCACATGTAGTACTGCGCGGTGTGGCACATCTCGACCGTGCCGTTGATGACGGCATCGGTCACTTGTAGCGCCGGCACGATCTCGCCGGCAGCAAAACACTGGATCTGAAACTTGCCGTCGGTCGCTTCGGACACGTACTTCGCCATATTTTCGGCGGCGCCATAGAGCGTGTCGAGCGACTTCGGCCAGCTGGCCGCCAGGCGCCAGCGGATTTCCGGCGAGCCTTGTGCAATGGCCGGTGCCGCAAGCGTGCTCGCCGCAGCCACTGTTCCAGCGGCGCCAGCTGTTTTCAAAAACCTGCGTCTTTTGAGATCCGTCATGTGTTGTTCTACTCCTGTTGTTGTGCGTTGAACTATATGGCTGCACGCCTCGCCCGCAAAGCCTGTTGCTATAACACTTCAATCGAACCCGCCAACATTGTAGCGTTCGGACCAAATTTGGCGATATCGACGAGCCCCCGATGACCGATGAATTTACCGTACGCCCCACCCCAGACGATCCCCGCCTTTCCGTTACGGTGCCGGGCATCGACCAGACTGGTGCGGCGATCGAGACCGCCGTCGTCACCGAACGGCCGTTGACGCTGTTTCTCAACGCGCGCGAAATCGTGACGATGATGACGATCGGCGACCACCCCGATCTGCTGGCGGTCGGTTATCTGCTCAACCAGAACATGCTCAAGCCTGACGATGAAATCACCGCGATCGAACACGCCGAGGATATCGATACCATCGTCGTGCGCACCAAACGACAAACCGATTATGAGGAGAAGCTGCGCAAGAAGACTCAGACTTCCGGTTGCGCGCAAGGCACGATCTTCGGCGACCTGATGGAGGAGTTCGACAAGATCGAACTTGACCGGAACGCACGGCTGAAGACCTCGTGGCTCTATACGCTCGCCCGCAAGATCAATACCGAGCCGAGCCTGTACCTGAAGGCCGGTGCGATCCACGGCTGTGTGCTGGCGCGACAAGATCGCGTGCTGGTCTACATGGAAGACGTCGGCCGCCACAACGCGGTCGACAAGATCGCCGGCTACATGTTCCTCAATAAAATCGTCCCGCACGACAAGATCTTCTACACCACTGGACGCCTTACGTCAGAGATGGTGATCAAGACCGTCAAAATGCGCATTCCGATTTTGCTATCGCGCTCCGGCTTCACCGCCTGGGGTGTTGACCTTGCCAACAAGGCCGGGTTGACACTGATCGGCCGCGCGCGCGGAAAGCGCTTCGTCGCACTTGCCGGCACCGGCCGCATCATCTTTGATGCCGACCTTTCACGCATGCAGGACGAGAGTTCGAAGCACCATCGCAAAGGCGCGCAGGACTGACCTACTTCGTCGCTTGGAAGACGCGGCCAAGGGGCGTGATAAAGGTTCCGGTCTTCAAGCACCGCTGATACGGCTTCGTGCAGTCGTTTCTGTCGCTGCGCATGGTCCAGCACAACTGCTGCAGCTGAGAGCAAGTCTTGGCCGACGCGCTGCCGGACATCGTGATGAGAGCTGCTAAACCGGCGGCGGCAACGAGACTGAGCTTCAGCATTCGACGATCTCCTGGGCTTTGACCATTCCAAGCTTGAACGACAGCACGCCAAGGTTTGGATCCCTTTGTCTGGTAGTGTCTCAGCTTGAACTGCTGCTCTGGGCCCAGTTGCGGAAATGGTTCCCTGTTGACGCAAGCCCTACCGCTTCGGCATGACGATGAGTTCACCCGACATCGAAGGTCCATGCGTGCCGCATACGATGCCGAAGACGCCCACCTTATCGGCGGTGAAGGTTATGCGATGGGCCTGCCCACGCTTCACTGTGAAAGTTTGACCGAACGCGGCAATGGAGGTCGGATGGGCTGCACCATTGATGCCGACAAACTCAAGTGTCACCGCATCCCCTTCGTTGACAATGATCTGGGAGGGTTGCCAGACGTAGGCGCTCACCTCCCAACGACGAGTTTTCTCATCGGGCTGCGCAATTAAATAGCCTCCGCCTGGAGGCAGCACAGCCGTTGGAAAAGGTTCTTTGTCAACAGTCGTGCCGCCCTTGGGCTCGACCGCCAAGACAGTGAAAAAACGCTTCTCTGCCGATGCGGGGCTGATCCACGCCGTAGAGCCTATCAGGCTCGCAAGAAGTATCGCCAGCGTACTTATTTGCCGATGCAACTGCATTGCACCTCCTTCTCGACCATCCGGGTTTCTCAGATTTTTGCAAATGAGAATGACTTGCATCTAAGAACGCCAGGAATTTGGCGTCAACTACCTTTTGTGGTCGCGATTGATGATCGCCAGCAATTTCTCATTGGCAATATGTCGTCACGAGGGTCCGTCGCAGCGCTGGCGGAGATTTAGCCTTGAGGTATTCGCTGTGCCGCAGCGTTGAGACATTCATCTCGCTCGCTGATGCCCGCTGCAGGGTCATGAGCCGACTTCAATCTTAGACACTACCCTTTGCCCTCGCGCTATTCCCCCTTGATATACGGCTCGACCGGTCCCGACACTTTCACCGTCATGGCGTTGCCGGCGCGATCCTTGGCGACGCCTGCGGCGAGCCGCACCCAGCCTTCGCTGACGCAGTATTCCTCGACGTTGGTTTTCTCGACCCCACGAAATTTGATGCCGATGCCGCGGGCCAACAGCTCCTCGTTATAGAACGGGCTCTTCGGGTTGACGCTAAGGCGATCTGGCAGGGTTGTTGCCTGCAGCTCGGGGTTCTGCGGATCGGAAGGTGTGTCGGTCATCGGCTACTCTCACGGTGGGACGGCACTGCATTCGACACGAGATAGCCTTACCCGCGCCAGTTGCCAACCTTGGACATGCATTACTGCGCATTTGTCGGCCGCTCACTGCTGGCGTACGGTGCGGCCATGACCACGAAATTCGACGACATCACCGGCGTGCTGCTGGCCGGCGGGCAGTCCCGGCGCATGTTCCCCGCGCAGCCCGGGGGCGGCGACAAATCGCTGCGCGATCTCGCAGGAAAGCCGATGCTCGCCCACGTGATCGACCGGTTGGGGCCGCAAGCCGGACGTCTGGTGATCAACGCCAACGGTGATCCAGCACGCTTTGCACCTTTCAATTTGCCGGTGGCGCCGGACACCATCAATGGCTTCGCAGGCCCGCTCGCAGGAGTTTTGGCCGGCATGGGCTGGAGCCGGACCAACGCGCCCTCCGCCACGCATATCGCGACGGTATCGACCGATGCCCCGTTCATTCCGCTCGACCTTGTTGCGCGGCTGCGCGACCGAGTTGTAGGTCGTCCAACCGCAATCGCGATCGCGCGCTCGGGCGGCGAATTGCACCCGGTGATCGGCTTATGGCCGGTTGCGCTTGCCGACGATCTGGAGCGCGCCTTAAGCGATGGCGTGCGCAAGGTGCTGGCCTGGACCGGCCGGCATGGTACACAAGCGGTCGATTTCCCATTCACGCCAATGGCCGGCTGCCAGATCGACCCGTTCTTCAATGCCAATCACCCTGACGAGTTCGACGAAGCCCGCCGCCTGTTGCAAGGCTGATGCATCGTGACGTGCGCATCGCTTGTTGCCTCACATTCGCCGGTGATCGGGATCGCCGGCTGGAAGGATTCCGGCAAGACGACGCTGGTGACCAAACTGGTGGCGGAGCTGACGAAACGAGGGCTGTCGGTCGCGACCATCAAGCATGCCCACCACGCCTTCCAGATCGACGACGGAGAGACCGATAGCGCCCGCCATCGCCGTGCCGGGGCATCTCAGGTTGCGATCGTCTCTCCCGTGCGATGGGCGCTGGTGCGGGAGTTGAACGGTGCCCCCGAACCGAAGCTCGAGGCAATCATCGCCGAGCTGAAGCCGTGCGATCTCATTATTGTGGAGGGGTACAAGCGAGCACCCATTCCAAAGATCGAAGTGCGGCGTGCAGCATCGCTCGACAAGCGGAGCCTGTGCGACAAGGACCCTCATGTACTTGCAATCGCAGCCGACCATGCCATCACCGGCGTCATGCTGCCGGTGTTCGGCCTCGATGCCGTCAGCGCCATCGCCGATTTCATCCAGGCTTTGAAGCCCGCATGATCCGTTTCGGGATCGCAGCCGTCGTGCTGATCGCGGCGTTTGGTTCGGCAAGCGCCCAGACGAGGAAACCGAAGCTGCCGCCCGGTCTCGATCCCGGCGGCTTGGCCATCGTGCTTCTTACCACCGGCATTGACTACACCAAGCCTGCCGTCGCAGCGCGTCTTGCCCGCGACGGAGAGGGAGACTTGATCGGCTTGGATACGGCCGATGCCGGCAACCGGCCGTATGCTGCAGACGGCGACGGCACAGCCCTTGCGCTGGTGCTCCTGGCGGCACCGGGTATCCGCATCATTCCCGTCCGCATCGATCCGAACCATCCGCCGAGCCTCATCGCCGCGGTGAAATTTGCTGCTCGAAGTCCCGGGCGCGTCGTCGTAATGCCGCAATTACCGGTCGATCCGGCGCAACGATCGCAGCTGCTCGCGGGGGTAGGACAATTCCTGGACCGTGTCTTCATTGTGCCCGCGGAAATTGGCGACGCGACAGCGCCAAAAGCGAACAACGTGCTCGCCCTGTCTTCGACCGTATCTGGTGGAGCGTCATCGCCCGCCGCCGATTTGCATCTGAACCTAGTGGCGCCATCTTCGGCGATGGCCGTGGCGGGATTCATTCCAGCACTTTTAGACTGCGTGGCGGTGGAGATCACCAAGCTGCAAACGTCATCCCCCAAGCTCAAGGCTCTGATGGATCTGTTACCGGACCCGGCACTCAGGTCTAAGCCAGATTCAACTGGCGGATGCCCGGTATCGGCGCCCTCTCGCTGATCATCCGCGAGCGCCTTCGGCCGGTATAGCATCGAACACGGGGTGCCTAAGCTCGTCGATTGCGTGACGCCTTTGCAAAACCATTATGGCTTCCAGTCCTTCGCCTGTTTCTGGATCGCGGCGACATCGAACGCGTTGATCTCGTCGATCAAGTCGTTGGTTATTAGATCGGACGCGTTGGACTTTTCCTTCAACACGCCGGCCTTCAACAGCCAGTCGAGATAGGCCTGGTAATTGGCGGTCACGCTCTCGCCCCACTTGGTCGCGCCGCCCGCTTCGAGACGCCAGTTGCGAATGCGCGCCGACAGCACGTTGACGTCGTCCTTTAGCGCTTGCGCCTCTTCTTTGCCGACCGATTTTGACTGCGGATAAATCTCCCAGAACATGCGCACTGCCGCTTCCGGATTGGCGATCGCGAACACCGAGCCCATGGCATAGCCCTTGGCGACTGCAACGGCGTCCTTGCGGCGCGTCGTCAGTGTTTCTTCGAGCGCGATGAAACCGTTGGAGGGAAATTTCTCGATCTCGGGCCGCGCCAAAGTGCGCAACTTGATGCCGGCATTCTCGACAAGCGCGTATTGCGTGTCGAATTGCGACAGTGCGTCCACCTGCTTGGAGCGTAGCAGCGCTGCCGTCTGCGCGCCCTCGCCTGCGACCACGATTGACACGTCCTTGTCCGGATCCATGCCTTCGGCGGAAACGAGCGCGCGCGTCACGATCAGCCCTGCGGAGCCCATCGAGATCAGTCCGATCCTCTTGCCGCGTAAATCGGCGACCGTCTTGATCGGGCTCTCGTCGGGAACCGCGAAGCCATAGATGTTCCCCTGGTAGGCGGTGTAGAAGTTCTTCGCCTTGAGACCCTGCGAGCGGATGACCGCGAGCGGCTCGATCGATGGGATCGAAAACAACACGTCTTTGGTTGCCACCGCTTTGACGCAGTCGCCGGAGCCGGCAATCGCCACCAGCTCGATCTTGACGCCGTCCTTGGCGAACCACCCCATCTTGGTCGCAACGGCAAAGGCAGATGCCGCTGCCGCTGTCATGGTCTTGGCGCAGAAACCTACACGGATCGTGGTCGGCACTTGAGCACCAGCCGGTGCACTCGCGGCGGCCACGCTCGCGATGCCAGCTGCCAGCACCATCTTCGCAAATCTCATCTTCATGTACTCGGGTCCTTCTTGATCGAGGTGTCTGCTTCGCGTGGCCGGTCCCAGAACAGCACGCGCCGGCGCAGCCCGGTGATCATGCCATTTAGAAACAAACCGATGAGGGAAAGAATGAACAACACCGAGAACTGCCCGGCGACATCCATGTTGAAATTCATGCTCTGGATCAGCATGCCAAGGCCACGTTCCGAGCCTACGAACTCGGCGACGATGGCGCCGATGAGTGCGAAGATCATCGCGATCTCAAGCCCCGCGAAAATGTAGGGCAGCGCATTCGGCAGCTGCAGCATCCGGAAGATCTGAAACTTGGAAGCAGCCAGCGATCGCAGCAGATTGACGCGATCCTCATCGGCCGAGCGCAGACCGACGATGGTGTTGACCATCAATGGAAAGAAGGCGACCAGCGCAGCGTTGATCACCTTTGAGGTCAGCCCAAGCCCAAACCAGACCACGATGAGCGGCGCCAGCGCCACTTTCGGCATTGCCTGAAACATGACGATGAAGGGGTAGAGGAAGTATTCCACACGGCGGCTCAACGCCACTCCGGTCCCCAGAATGAATGCGAGCACGGTCCCCAGCGCAAAGCCGAGAAAGGTCTCGGTCAGGGTCACGCCGATGTGCGTGACATAGATGCCCGATTGTATGCCACGCCAAAGGGCTGCGAACACGTGCGTCGGCGCCGGCAGAATGTAAGATGGTATTTCGAAGTACCTGACGATCGTCTCCCAGACGCTGAGAAACGTCGCAATGAGCGCAACCCGCAAGCCCAGCCCCGTCGCGCCTCTCGTGATGGCATGGCTCACAGGGCACCGCCCGTCGCGTTCAGTGCCGCCCGGATCTGGCGCACATAGCTTCCAAAGATCTCTGTATTGACCACATCGAGCGCCCGCGGACGCGGTAAATCGATCTTCAGTTCAGCACCGATTTTACCCGGACGCGGCGTCATCACCAGCACCCGGTCGGCGAGGAAAACCGCCTCCGCAATCGAATGCGTGATGAAGACGATCGTCTTACGCCGCTCCATCCAAATGCGCTGCAACTCGATGTGCATCGTCTCGCGCGTCATCGCGTCGAGCGCGCCGAACGGTTCATCCATCAACAGCAGCGCCGGGTCATGGATCAGCGCGCGCACCAGTGATACGCGCTGCTGCATGCCGCCTGACAACTCTCGCGGATAACGGCTCTCGAACCCTTCCAGCCCGACAAGCTTCAACAACTCGAGCGCCTTCGCGCGCATCGCTCTGCGGTCGAGCCCTTGCACGTCGACTGGTAGCTCGGCATTGGCCAGAACCGTCCGCCAAGGAAACAACACAGGAGATTGAAATACCACGCCGATATCGCGGCGGGGACCATCGATGGGACTGCCCGCAAGCGCGGCTTGACCGCTGGTCGGCGGCATCAAACCTGCAAGAATGCGCAGCAGCGTCGATTTCCCGCAGCCTGATGGGCCGACGATCGAGACGAACTCGCCATCGCGCACGGTGAAGTCGATGTCAGCCAGTGCGATGACACCGTCGGTGTCGCCGCCATATCGCATCCAAAGATGTTGCACACGAATTTGATCGACCCGCTTCAGTTCGGTAGTTCTGTCACGGTCAGCTTCAATTCCGCCTTCGATCGTCGTTGCGTGCACAAACACCCTCCCGTTGCGGCCCCTGATCGAGGACCACGAACATTTTTTCCAACTTGAACTGGGCATTGCGTGGGGTCAAGCAGGACACCGGGCCTGGACATCCGGGCGACGCGGCCGCACATATCGCCTGCACTAAACGTTTCCAGCCAAATTCGCATGAAACGAGGCACCCGATGACGACCACCACCGGCAAGATTAAAAAGAGCGCCGCGGAATGGCAGGCACAGCTCTCGCCAGAGGCCTATCGCGTGGCTCGCAAGCACGGCACGGAACGCGCTTTCACTTCGGCGCTGAATGACGAGAAGCGTGACGGCACTTTTACGTGTATCTGCTGCGGTGAGCCATTGTTTGGAGCCGCCGATAAGTTCGAAAGCGGCACCGGCTGGCCAAGCTACACCCAACCATTGAACAAGGAAGCAGTCGAGGAACAGTCGGACAACTCGTTCTTTATGCGCCGCAGGGAGGTACATTGCGCCCGTTGCGATGCGCATCTCGGCCATGTTTTCCCCGACGGGCCGAAGCCGACCGGCTTGCGCTACTGCATCAATGGCATCTCGCTCGGTTTCGAGCCGAAAAAAGCCTGATCCTACGGCTTTGCCGTCTAGTCCACATAGGAGATTTCATGCCGCCGTCAAAGTCCGAACGAGCGCTCGTGCATCCGCGCGCGGCGAAGCGACCGATCACGGTGACGCATCATGGCGTGACGTTGACGGACGACTACGCTTGGTTGCGCGACGCCAACTGGCAAGACGTGATGCGCGATCCGCAACTGCTTGATCCTGAAATCCGCGCTTATCTCGAGGCCGAGAATGCCTACATGCAGGAGGCGATGGCTGATACCAGCGCGCTGCAGCAGACGCTCTTCGATGAGATGAAGGCGCGGATCAAAGAAGACGACAGCTCGGTGCCCGCGCCCGACGGTGCTTGGGACTACTACTCGACAACGATAACCGGCGGGCAGTACGCACGCGCCTGCCGCCGCCCGCGTGGCGGTGGATCTGAATTCATCCTGATCGATGGTAATGCAGAGGCGGCCGGTAAATCTTACTGGTCGCTTGGTTCGCTATCGCATAGCCCCGACCATAAGCTGCTTGCCTACGGCGTCGACGACAAGGGCTCCGAACTCTACACGGTCCGGGTGCGCGAGATGGCGACCGGGCGTGATCTTGGCGACGAAATTCCAGACACCCGCGGTGCCGTCGTCTGGGCCCGCGACAACGCCACCATGTTCTACGTGCGCCTCGACGAGAACCATCGTCCGATGTCGGTCTACCGGCATCGCGTCGGCACTCCCACCGCCGACGATGTGTGTGTGTTCGAGGAGCTGGATGCCGGCTTCTACGTCGGCGTCGGACTGACGCAATCGGGCAAATTCATCATCATCGACGTGCACGATCATCAGACCAACGAAGCCTGGTTGATCGACGCCGACGATGCAACGCAAGCGCCTAGGCTTGTCGAGGCCCGCGTCCATGGCCACGAGTACAGCGTCGAGCACGCAAGTTTACCAGCCTTTGGCGATCGGCTGATTGTCACGACCAACTCTGGCGGTGCCGAGGACTTTCGCATCTGCACGGCGCCGATCGATGCTCCGGGTCGAGCGAACTGGACGGAACTCGTGCCGCATAAACCAGGCCGGCTGATCCTGGAGACGGTCGCTCTCAAGGGTCATTTGATCAGGCTCGAACGGGAAGAGAGTCTGCCGCGCATCGTCACCCACCGCTTCGCAGATGGCGCAGAGCACGCGATCGCTTTCGACGAAGACGCTTACAGCCTCGGTATGTCGGCTGGTTACGAATTCGATACCACGACCATCCGCTTCACCTATTCATCGATGACGACACCCGCCCAGGTCTACGACTACGACGTCGAGACGCGCGCACGCACGCTGCGCAAAACGCAAGAAATCCCAAGCGGCCATGTCGCGAGCCACTACGTAACACGGCGATTGTTCGCGCCCGCCAACGACGGCGAACTGGTGCCCGTCACACTGCTGTACAAAAAGACGACACCGCTCGATGGCACGGCACCCCTGTTCCTGTACGGCTATGGATCCTACGGCATTTCCATTCCGGCGAGCTTTTCGACGACCCGGCTGTCGCTGGTCGATCGCGGCTTTGTTTTCGCAATTGCCCATGTTCGCGGCGGCAAGGACAAGGGCTACCGCTGGTATACGAGCGGCAAGCACAAGACGAAGCTCAACACCTTCAGGGATTTCATCGCGGCCGGCGAATTCCTGGTCGAGAAGGGTCTCACCCGTCGCGGCCGGATTGTCGCGAACGGCGGGTCGGCCGGCGGCATGCTGATGGGGGCCGCAGCCAACATGGCGCCCAGCCTGTTTCTCGGCATCATTGCCGACGTGCCCTTCGTCGACGTTTTGAACACCATGCTCGACAAAGATTTGCCGCTGACGCCGCCGGAATGGCCGGAATGGGGAAATCCGCTCGAAAGTGCTGAAGATTTCGCGCTGATCAAATCCTACAGTCCCTACGACAACGTCGAGGCCAAGGCCTACCCGGCGATTTTCGCCTTTGGCGGTTTGACGGATCCGAGGGTCACGTACTGGGAGCCGGCCAAATGGGTTGCCAAACTTCGGGAGAAAAAGACCGATGACAACTTGCTGATCTTCAAGACCAACATGAGTGCTGGTCACGGTGGCGCGTCCGGCCGGTTCGAAGCCCTGAAAGAAGTCGCGGTCGACTATGCGTTCGCATTGAAACTTGCAGGGCTACTCGACGCCAAGGTTTAACCCGATAGTCAAGCTTCGATCGTCATCAGATCGGCGCGCACTACGCCACCGGCAATGTAATCTCGCACCGCTGCCGCCAGCACCGGGGCCAGCATGAAGCCATGACGGTGCGCGCCGTTCACGTGGATGGTGCGGCCCTGTACGAAGATGCGCGGAACGTTGTCGGCGAACGCGGGCCGCACGCCAGCGCCCAGTTCGACGATCTCGGCTTCGCCAAATGCCGGATGCAGTGCATACGCGAGCCCCATTAATTCCAGCGCCGAGCGCAACGTCATCGGCGCCGTGTCTTCGCTCTCGATCACGGTTGCGCCAACCATATGGATACCGTCCGACCACGGCACGATGTAGAATGAGGCACGCGGATGCAGCAGCCGGACCGGACGGCGCAACCGGATATCGGGTGAACGCAACAACAGCCGTTCGCCGCGGACGCCGCGCAACGCCGGCAGTTCGTTGCGCGCGGCCAGTCCCCGGCAATCGATGACTAGGCCGGCATTCGTGTCGCCGGGCAACCAGACTTCGCCGAGCCTCACGTCGACGCCGGCAGCCTTCACCGCCTCGAACAGAAACGCCAACGCGCGCGGTGTCTCCATGTGCGCTTCGGCGGCAAAGTATAGAGCGCTCGCAAAGCGGCCATCGAGCGCCGGTTCGAGCACCGCCAAGGCGGCGCCATCGATGAGTTCGGATCCGTACGTCAGCCGTGCAAACCGGACAAGTTCGCCGCGATCGCGCGCGCCGGTCACCACCAACGAACCTTCGCACACGAGACCTGGATAGTGCGCTCGCCACAGCGCCAGCCCTTCGTGACCGAGCGCCCGCACGAGTGGCGGTGCGGCCTCGGCCTCGCAGTCGGGCGAGATCATCGCACCGGCCCAGCGACTGGCAGCATCCGCGAACGGCACCGCACTGCGTTCGATGAGACGCACCTGAAGGCCGGCGCGAGCGAGCATCAAGGCCTGCCAAAGTCCGAACACGCCAGCGCCGGCGACGGTAATGGGCTCTTGGGTCAACGGGGTTTATTCCTGAGCTTTTGCCCGGCGAGCCTTTATCACGGAGCTTCGATCGTTGCGATAGGGGCGATCCGTCGCCCGCTAATCGCCCATCGAGATACCCTCGCGGCGAGGGTCTGAACCCCCTTCCAGACCTTCTGCACGCGCGCGGATGATCTGCAGACCGGAGGTCATGAGATCGGGGGCGATCCGGTGACCGTAGTGCCGCATTTTCAGCGCCGTCCAGAGCGAAGGCGGCGAGATCCACGGTCGCCAGATCGCATCGATCGTGAGGGCGGGGTCGAATTCGATCTCGAACGGTCCACCGCGCGAGCCGAAGTTGAGCAGTGCACTCGCCGCTTGCGCGTCCATCTCCCAGTCGATCATGGCGATGATCGCCTTGACCACGTACAGAATGATACGGCTGCCGCCCGGCGAGCCGGCGACGGCCATCAGCTTTCCGGCCGGATCGAAGATCAGTGTCGGCGCCATCGAGCTGCGCGGCCGTTTGCCAGGTCCAACCGCGTTGGCAACCAGCTTGCCCGCGCCATCGACCGGTTGGAAGGAAAAATCGGTCATCTCGTTGTTGAGCAAGAAGCCCGCCGCCATCACACGAGATCCGAACGCGGCTTCGATCGTAGTCGTCATCGAAACGGCATTGCCGCCCGCATCGACGATCGAGATATGACTTGTGCCGACGCTCTCGCGAGTCTGATCCTCCCCGGTCAGGCGCGCTTGGGAGCCAGGCGGCTGGCCGGCTTTGGGCCGCGCCATTGCCGCTTTGGGGTCGATGAGAAGACGGCGAACACCCAGATAAGGCGGATCGAGCATACCCATCGGCACCCGCACGACGTTCGGGTCGCCGACGTAGAAATCGCGATCTGCGAAGCTGAGTTTTTGCGCTTCCGCGATCAGATGTAAAGCTGGTCCGTTGAGCGCCGCGCGCCGGCCACGCCCCAGATTGTAGGGCTCCAAAAGCTTGAGCGTTTGCGCCACTGCGAGCCCGCCCGACGACGGCGGGCCCATGCCGCAGATCCGATGTTTCCGGTATTCGACGCAGACCGGTGGCCGCGCCTCGACCTTATAGCTCGCAAGATCGGTGATCGAGATATCGCCGGGCGCATTTGGCGCCTTTGCGACAGCCTCTACGACCTGAGCCGCGATCTCGCCTGTGTAAAACACCTCGGCTCCGCGAGCACGGATCGCTTTGAAGGTTGCGGCAAGTGCCAGGTTGGCAAGCTTGTGGCCCACTGGATGCGGCCAACCTGAAGCATCGAAGAAATAGGCACGGGCGGACGCGTCGAAGTTTGCAGCGCCCATCCAATAAAGCATCAGATTGAGGCGCTGAGACACTGGAAAACCCGCTTCGGCGAGTTTGATAGCGGGGTCGAACAAACGCTGCCACGGCAAGCGGCCGTGCGCACGGTGGACCGCTTCGAGGAGCCGCAGGACGCCCGGCACGCCAATGCTCAAACCGGAATGGACTGCGGCATCGAACGGCATCGGTTTGCCATCCCGCAGGAAACGATCGGGCCGGGCCGCGGCCGATGCGGTTTCGCGGCCGTCGTACGTGGTGATTTCGCGAGCGTTCGCATCCCAGTGCAGCGCGAAGGCGCCACCGCCGAGGCCGGATGATTGCGGCTCGACAAGATTGAGCACCAGTTGGACGGCGATTGCCGCATCGGCCGCGCTGCCACCGGCCTTTAAGATCTCGACGCCGGCTTCGACTGCCAGCGGATTGGCGGCCGACACCATGAAGGTGCGGGCCTGCTGCAGGCCCCGCTCGGTTCGCCCGGTTGCCGCTTCCGGCGCGATTGCTCCGCGTTGCGCCAGCACCGGTGAGGTTAGACAACCGGCGATAATCGCGAACGTACCGATCAATCTTGCGTACTTGGATCGTGTCATATGTCCGAGCCCTTGCGGAAAAATCGCCGGCTCCGAGGTTGCGCGATTTTTCGATCAATGAAAATCCCGAGATTTAGGTAGTATCGCGCCGGCGTTCTTGGGCAGCACACGAACATCGCGGGGGTGGCGAAGTTGACCCGGCTGGGCTTTTGTCCGTTGATAACCAGGTTCCGGCCGCAACACTTCGTCGGCATTGGCAATCGGTATTCGCATCGCCGAGGACGATGGCGATAGCGCGCCCAACCAGTCGCTGCGATCTTCCAAGCTTTTGGCGATCACGTGGATGATGCCCTCTTGCCGTTGCACCTGACCTTTGATCAGGATCAGCCGCGCCATCATCACGACTTTGCGAAAGCGCTCGAGCGTATTTGGCCACACCACCGCATTGGCGACGCCGGTTTCATCCTCGATCGTCATGAACACGACACCCTTGGCCGAGCCCGGACGTTGGCGCACGAGCACGACACCTGCGACAGCAACGTAGGCGCCGTTCTTAACGTTCCCCAACTGGCTGCAAGTGACGACGCGCTCGGCGGTGAACCGTTCACGCAGAAAACTCATCGGGTGAGCCTTGAGAGACAGCCGCAGCGTTTGATAATCGTTGACCACATGTTCGGACAGCGCCATCGACGGAAGATCGACATGCGCCTCGAAACCCATCTCGTCTGCGCCACTGGCCGCAAACAACGGTAGCGGCGCATCGAGGGCAAGAGCGCGGACCTCCCACAGTGCTTGGCGCCGATCGAGGCCGAGCGAGCGCATGCCATCGGCGGCGGCAATTTTCTCGATCGTCGCGCGCGACGATCGCACGCGCCGCCATAGGTCACGCACATCACGAAATGCGCCACCAGTTGCGCGGCACTCCAGGATCGCAGACGCATCAGATTTGGCGATCCCGTCGATTTGACGCAGACCAAGGCGCACCGACGGTTTATCGGGCGCCAGCCCTGGCGTCAGCAAGGCGTCCCAGTCGCTTAAGTTGACATCCGGCTCAAGCACAGTGACGCCGTGATCGCGGGCATCGCGCACGAGCTGAGCTGGCGCGTAGAACCCCATCGGCTGGGAATTGAGGATCGCGCAACAGAACGCCGCCGGGTAATGACATTTCAACCATGACGAAACATAGACAAGATGGGCGAAGCTCGCCGCGTGGCTTTCTGGAAAGCCGTATTCGCCGAAGCCTTTGATCTGGTTGAAACAGCGGGCCGCAAAGTCTGGATCATAACCTCGGCCGACCATGGCCGAGATCATCTTTTCCTCCAGCAATCCAATGGTGCCGCGGCGCCGGAAGGTGGCCAACGCGCGCCGCAACTCGTTAATTTCGGCGCCGTTGAATTTAGCCGCTTCCATGGCGATCCGCATTGCCTGCTCTTGGAACAGCGGTACACCTTTGGTCTTGCCGAGGATCTGGCGGAGCTCGTCAGGTGGCCCGTGCTCCGGCGCGGGCGAGGGATAGAATTCCGGCTCGATACCCGACCTGCGTCGCAGATAGGGGTGCACCATATCTCCCTGAATCGGGCCAGGCCGCACGATCGCGACTTCGATCACGAGGTCATAATAGGTGCGCGGTTTGAGGCGCGGAAGCATGTTCATCTGCGCCCGGCTTTCGACCTGGAACACGCCGATCGAGTCGGCCCGGCACAGCATGTCGTAGACTTTTCCGTCCTCGCGCGGGACGGCTGCCAAGCTCATTGGCCGGTCGTGATGCGCCTTCAGCAGATCGAAGGCGCGGCGGATGCATGACAACATGCCGAGCGCCAGCACATCGACCTTGAGCAGCCCCAGCGCATCGATATCGTCCTTATCCCACTCGATGAAAGTGCGGTCGGCCATGGCGCCGTTGCCGACCGGCACGATCTCGATCAGAGGCCCGCGTGTCAGAACAAAGCCGCCGACATGTTGCGATAGATGCCGGGGAAAACCGATCAACTCGTCGGCGAGTTCAAGGACCGCGGCGAGCATCGGATCATCCGGATCGAGGCCTGCGTCGCGGACATATTTCTCAGGCAAAGCACCACCGGAGCGGGTACCCCAAACTTGGCCAGCCAACGTCGCGACCGTATCCTCGGACAGGCCCATCGCCTTGCCAACCTCGCGCACCGCCGATCGCGAACGATAACTGATGACGGTGGCAGCTAGTCCTGCGCGATGACGCCCATAGCGGCTATAGATGTGCTGGATTACTTCCTCGCGCCGTTCATGCTCGAAATCGACATCGATATCGGGCGGCTCTTTTCGTTCAGGCGCAACGAAACGCTCGAACAGAAGGTCGACTTCGACCGGGTTTACCGAGGTTATCCCGAGGCAATAGCAGACCGCTGAATTGGCTGCCGAACCGCGGCCCTGACAGAGGATATTCTGTGAGCGCGCAAAATGTACGATATCGTGCACGGTGAGGAAGTACGGCGCGTAATCCAGGGTTGCGATCAGCGCGAGTTCACGGGCGATGGTGTCTGCGATTTTCGGCGGCACGCCTTCCGGGAATCGCCATTGAGCACCCTCGGCAGTCAGCGCTTCGAGATGCGATTGCGCAGTTGCACCAGGCGGGATCGGCTCGTCTGGATATTCATAGACGAGTTCGTCGAGAGAAAAACGGCAGGCGTTTGCTATCGCAAGGGTGTTCGAGAGTGCCGGCTCATACCCGCGAAACAGCCGCGCCATTCGAGCCGGTGATTTCAGATGCCGCTCGGCATTGATTTCGAGCCGTAAACCCGCATCGCGAATGACAATACCTTCGCGGATGCACGTCAGCACATCCTGCAGCGGGCGGCGATGGGGGCTGTGGTAGAGAACGTCGCCAGTCGCAACGAGGGGCAGATTACAGGCGCTCGCCAGCCTAGCGAGGGCTTCGATGCGCGCCCGGTCATGTCCCCGATAAAGGCAGGAAGCCGCCAGGTAGACGCAAGCGCCAGTCAGCGCCTGCAACCGGCGCAGATTGTCTGCAAAAGGATCTGATGCATCTGTCGCAGGTTTTTTCCAAGTCCAACCGGCCGGTGGTAAGGCGATCAAGATCTGACCAGCAGCTGCCGGCGCCAAGTCTTCGAACGTCAGATGACACTGGCCTTTCTCGGCGCGCATCTGCCCGGCCGATAACAAACGGCACAGCCGTCCATAGGCTTGCCGGTCGGCCGGCAAACAAAGCAGGCTCGGCGTCCCGTCGGTAAATTCAAGCCGGGCGCCGATGATCAGCTTGATCGCCGCCTGTTTTGCCGCCACGTGCGCGCGCACCACACCGGCGAGCGTGTTGCGATCGGTGATGGCAATCGCATCGAGGCCGAGCGCCTGCGCTTGCGCAACGAGTTCCGAGGGATGCGAGCCACCTTCAAGGAACGTGAAGTTCGTCGTCACGTGCAGTTCGGCATAGGCTGGCGCTGCCTTCGGCGAGGTCGAGCGTGCCCGCAACCGGCTGACATTGATGTCGCTGATCATGCCGATGCCTCAACCGAACAAACCGTGGACGAACCAACCGGGTGGCCGATCGCAGCTCTCGCAGCCGTATAATCCCTCCCGAAAAACCCAATAGCGGCCCCCCCGATCGTCCTCGATGCGATAGTAATCGCGCGGGCGTGGGGCCGATGCGCCAGGCTCTGCGCCAATACTGTGCCACCACGCCGGCTCGATGCGCTCTGGTCCTTCCGCTTTGACGATCCGATGGCCTGCACGCCGCCACAGAAACTGCCGCGGCGGCCCCTCCGGCACTTCGGCAACAACCGTGATCGGTTCTGGCCGGCCGAATAGGAATGGCGGACGTTCGGGCTTGGTCGCAGCCGAGACCAGCGGCGCACTTTCAGCAGCCGCAAACACTGGCACGCGGATATCCGCCTGTTCAGGGATATGGCTCTGGCACGCGTGAATGCGATAAATCGCCGATGCCCCGACCCGGTTGGTCAGCCGGTCGACGAGTTGGGCAAAACCTTGGGTGCCCGATCGTGCCGGTTTGGTGCCCAGCCCCGCTTGGCTTCCCGCCAGATGCTCGACCACGAGGCCATCGAGGCTCACGGCATCAACGCCAAACCCCAGATCGATGCTGCCCACTTTTTCTATCAGCAATCCTCGTAGATGGACTTCATCACGGCTTGGGCTGCTGGTGCCGATCTCGATTGCAGCGCAGGTACCATCGGTTCGGTAGAGCATCAGCCGAAGCTGACGAGCGCCCTCGCCGGCTTCCTCGAGAGTGGCGCACAACCCGGACGTGACCGCTGCAATGGCTGCTTCGATGCCAGTGGATGTGATTAATGGTTCGGTGAATACTTGGCGTGCCATTCGACAAGGCAAAGCCATGAGCGGGCGGCGCGGCTCGCGCAGCAAACCAAGAGCCTGATCAAGACGCATGACGACGGCATCGGCGAGTTCGCTTTTGTTTCCCGCTCGATTGCGATCGCGCACATCGCGAAACCTGCGGGCGAGGCTGGCGCGTGGCAATCCATAGAGTTGGCCGATGCGATAGAGCCCGAGACGTTTCAACAGAAGCACGGTCTGTGACGTCAAACGCAAGGCCTCGACCGGCAAGTCTTGCAATGCACTTTTCATGTTGTTTTCGGATGCAATCGCGATGCTGGATGCATCACAACCAAAGCGCGCGAGTGCAGTGGCGGCAGCGCCAGTATCAGCCAGTCCAAGCCGGCATGTGAACCCTGCTATCGACAAGCGTTGCCGCAGATCTGCCAATAGCGCTGCCTCCCCGCCGAACAGATGCGCGACACCGGTAATATCGATCCAAAATCCGTCGTCTGCTTCGGTGTTGCAAGAAGGACCGTAGCGCCCGGCCCACCGGGCGAGTTCTTCAAGTGCTGCACGATCACGCCCCGGTTCTGCTGGTTGCGTACGCAGGCACGGCAATGCTGCCCGCGCATCGGCAAGCGATTGCCCAGGCGCAACACCGGCAGTGGCGGCAGTGCCATTGACAGCGGTGACAACGATCCCGTGCGCGCCACTCTCGACCAGAGCGAATGGCAGCCGTTGCACACGGTCTCGATCAGGCGATGCGGCGTTGGCTGCCTTCCTTCCAGGTAGCCCTCGATCTAGGGATATTCGCCGTAACCGCTCGATCGGAAACTGCGGCAACCATACGGAAACAACGCGGACCATCTGACCACTCCACGACAAAATCAGTGTGCTCGGACACGACCGGGCGAGATCGGCAGCGCTCGAGCGCAATTGCAAAGCGGCGCGCGCCTGGTGCAGCGGTATCGAAATGATCATCCCCGCTAGGCCGCGGTGCCACGCGCCAGCGCGATGCAACGGCGACCGCCGGCATGCTTCCCGGCGGCGAAACCAGAACGCAAGGGCAGCGCGCCTCGGCGGCGGCAAGAGATAGGCGGCGGCACGCCGTCATGCTGGCAGCGGCCACCTCGCCCACCACCATCGACACAGATCCGGACCGCAACGCCTCTTCTAATATCCACAGTACGTCGCGAGACTTGGCGGGCGTGACGATGATCAAACGATCCGGATCAATTCCCAGCACCCGCAACCCATGACTATAGAGAGTTCCTGTTTCGTGCACGTTGTTCAGGGGTAGCGTCCACAGGATTGGACCGGCACGTTTCAAAGTCATGAGCCGGCGAACGCCGAGCAGCAGAGCAAAGACCCGGCGTGCCGCAGTTGCTGACGCCGCACCAATGAGATCGTAACCGGCATCAAACCTGATCTCATGAACGCCTGACGTATCGATGCCAGCCGGCCCCATCAATTCGTCGATTGCCGGGACACCTAGTGTCCAAGGAGCTGCTTCGAGGGAGGTTGGCGTAAAAACCACAGCGCCTTCGATTCGACCGATATGGGCCCGCAAGTTTTCGATGATTCCGTGGCGCAAACACGCATTGCTGTCATCAGGTCTCGTCTCTTGATTCATCGAACTGGGAACTGAAGGGTGATAAAAATGCTTCATTATCTATGTGGCTCTTACTTTTATGTTCATTTTTTGTTCTAACTTTGTTTTCATTTTTTGTCAATGCAAAGCGTCCTATCAAAATATCTCAATCGCACTCACGGTACCGTGATCCTCTACGATCCGCATATTCCCAAGGCAAAATTGAAAACCTTAATGGTGTTGCTTTACTGCGCTATCTGCAAATCCATGCTCCTGTATACTTTCTGTTCATTATGACCGTACAGGATGTCGTAACCCCGGCACACCGCAGCGGTTGTCGAACGCGACAACACGCTAAAAAGACCTTCTAAGGAGCCTCCCGCTATGACCCTTCGCAACTTCGCTCGCACTGCAGCATTGATCGGTGTTGCGGCGTTCTCCGGCCTCGCAGCCGTCAGCACCACGGCTTCAGCACAAAGCTGGGACTGGGGCGGGAGCAGCATCATCGGCGGCAGCGGCCGTGAAACCGTCCGCTTCAGCCCAAGCTATAAGCCGGGCCAGCTCGTCGTGAGCTTCGGCGACCGCCGCATCTACCATGTCGTTCGTGCCGGCGAGGCGGTCAGCTATCCGATCGCGATCCCGCGCGAGCAGAGCCGCTGGCAGGGCGTGATGTCGATCACGCAGAAGCGGGTCAATCCGTCATGGACACCGACGCCAACGATGCGCGCTGAAAACCCACGTCTTCCAATGTGGGTACCCGGCGGTCACCCAATGAACCCGCTCGGCGTTCGCGGACTCTACCTTGGCTCCAGCGCTTATCGAATCCACGGCACCGATGCGCCATGGACGATCGGTCAACCGGTCTCCAAAGGATGCATTCGTATGTACAATCAGGATGTGATCGAGCTTTACGATCGCGTACCGGTCGGCACCAAGGTCACCGTGACGTGGCAGCGGTTCCAGGGCGGCGGCGCAATCGTAAGCAACGACGAAATCGTAAAGCCAGTGGTCCGCCGCTCGGCACAAACGCGCGCCTCGTACCGCTCGGCCCGGCCAGTCGTCTCGTCCGCCGAGTAATTGGTTACCAATGGAAGCGTTACATCAAGGGGGCCCAACGGCTCCCTTTTTTGCGTCGGGCGTACCCGCTTAACGGCTTGATGATATCGCTGTTGAAGCCGCAACGTTCCAGCTTATGATCGTTCAACAAGCGCAATGAACCTTTCGCGCAGGTGGCGCGTCTCAGATGACAGCGACGGCAATGCGAGACATGGATCACCCGAGTGGGTTCAACGCGCACGCGGACGGACCAGAGGCCAAATTGATCGCAGCCATCGCTGGCGGCGATCGTCAGGCGGTCAAGCATCTTTACGGTCTGACGCATGTCCGGCTGTACCGGTATCTGGTCCGCCAGCTTCGCAACGAGGCGATCGCGGAGGAAGTTATGAACGAGGTTTATTTGGCGGTATGGCAGAATGCGGCGCGTTATGAAGCGCGCTCGGCGCCAATGACGTGGATGCTGTCGATCGCACATAACAAGGCGATCAGCACCCTGCGCAAGCGTCGCGAGACAAGCGGCGTCGATCAGGAGGCAACCGAGCAGATTGCCGACGAGAGCGACACGCCCGAGGTGATTTCGCAGAAGCTTGACAAGGCGCAAGCCATTCGCGCCTGCGTCAACCAGTTGAGTGCCGACCACCGGTCGGTGATGGATCTTGTCTACTACCAGGAGCGCAGCGTCGCGGAAGTCGCGGAAATCATGGGCATTCCCGAGGCAACCGTTAAGACGCGCATGTTCTACGCCCGCAAAAAACTTTCCGAGCTGCTGCTGGCAGCCGGTGTCGACCGAGGATGGCCGTGATGAAGTCCGAACCCAATAACCGGCCGCTGAACGAGGCCGAGGAAATCGAAGCGATGCTGCCCTGGCTTGTCGCCGGGACATTGACACGCGCCGAGGCTGCCCGCGTCACGCGCTATCTTGAAACTCACCCGGAGGCCGCCGCCCACGTCGCCCTCGCACGTGACGAGCGCGAGGCTGCGATCGCCGGCAACGAGATGATCGGCGCCCCAAGCTCAGCCAACCTCGACCGGCTGATGGCATCGGTCGCCAATAGCGCACAAGCACGCACCATCTCGGTGCCGTCACCGGCATCGGTCTGGGAGAAGGTGGCAGGCTTCATCGGCAGCTTCTCACCGAAGGCGATTGGCTTTGCCGCGGCCGCAGCAGCGCTTGTTCTGGTCGCGCAGGCAGCGACCATCGGCTTGCTCGTGAAGCGCGACCCCGGCAGCGGTTACCAGACGGCATCAGGTGGCCCCGCTGTGGCGGCAGATGGAGTACAGGCCCTCGTCGTCCTGCAGCCAGGCGTGACCGGCGGCACACTCACGGGTGCGCTGATGGAGCTCAAAGCGACGATGATCGACGGACCGAAAGCGGGCGGCATATATCGCTTGCGGATTGCATCCGACAAGGCCGACGCCGCCAGCGCCATCGCCAAGGTAAAGGCGCGCTCCGATATCTTTTCGTTCGTCGGGCTCGCACCATGAAAAGATATCGCCTCGTCTTGCGTCAGTCAGCTGCACTCGTCAGTGCGATCTCGATCGTAGTGGCACCGATGTGTGAGGCATTCGCCAGACGGGGCGAGAGCGATCGGTTCGGTGGCGGCTCATCTGGCGGCAATGCCGCTAAAACAGGAACTGATATGGCGGTGCGCGTAAGCGCGTCAGGCAGTGCCGAAAAATCAAACTCGAGGCGGACGGGGCCAGGTCAAACCCCGGCGCGAAACCGGCGGGTGGCGGTCCCGCCCAAGGCACCACCGAAAGATCCACCGCCTAAGCCGCCGGCGACGACGAAGCCACCGCGTGAGCAGCCGCCAAAACCTCCCAAGCGCCCGAAGCCGCCGCGTGAGAGGCCACCGCGCGAGACGACGCCTAAGCCGCCGCGCCGGCCGCCGATCATCGTCATCCCACAGCCGCCGATGATCAACCCGCCAACGGTCAGCACAATTGTACCGCCGGACCTCAGACCGGGCCGGCCGAACCTGCCGCCGCTGCCGCCTCAGTTCACGCCGCGACCCCGCCGTGCACCGTTGGCAGTCCCGCCAGCACTCGACCTCGTGCGGTCGCGCGATGCCGAGATCATCATGGCCGTCGATGACACGCTAAGCGATGGCGACACGATCGTTCTCGGCCAAGGGCTGACGTTGAACGTCGAGGTGCAGTACCGCTCGTCCCTGCTCGGCGCCAAGATCGTGCGGCTGCGCATCCCCGATAATCGCCAGCGCGACCAAGTCATCGCGACCGTCATCCAGGCCGTCGGTGCCGACCCGCGCATTCTCGCGATCCAGCCAAACTTCGTGTTCGAGGCAAGCCAAAGTGCGACGCCGGCGACGCTCGGCCCACCGCCGCTGCCGCAGTACGCGACCGAGAAAGTGCGCCTTACAGAAGCGCATCGCACTTCGCTTGGCCGCAATGTCCGCATCGCCGTCATCGACACCGGCATGGACGGCGCGCATCCCGAACTCGCGGGCGCCGTTGCCGAAAGTTTCGACGCGATCGGCGAAGGTCCAGTCGAGATCGAGGCGCACGGCACCGCGATCGCTGGCATTGTCGCGGCGCGCCAGCAGATGCGCGGCATGGCGCCGGACGCGCGCGTACTCGCGGTCCGCTCGTTTTCAGGCGGCGCTGGCACAGCAGGCGTTCGGCGTAAACCGGAAGCCACCACCCTGTCGCTGATCAAAGGCCTCGATTGGGCGGCGGCTAATGCTGCGCGCATCGTCAACATGAGCTTTGCCGGGCCGAAGGATCCGCTGTTGCAAGCGACGATCGAGGCGGCGCAAGCGCGTGGGTTGATCATGGTGGCGGCGGCCGGCAACGGTGGACCATCGGCATCCTCGGCCTATCCGGCAGCGTTCGACCAGGTGATTGCCGTTACCGCATCCGACAGCGACGATCAGCTCTACGACAAGGCCAACCGTGGCAGTTATATTACCGTTGCAGCGCCCGGAGTGGATATCCTGGCGCTCGCGCCGGAGGCTGCCTACGAGATGTCGTCTGGCACATCGCTTGCCGCAGCGCACGTGTCCGGCATCATCGCATTGATGCTAGAACGCAAGCCGACGCTCACCATCGAGACCGTACGCGCGATTCTCAGCAGCACCGCCCGCGACCCCGACCGAACGGCCGCCGCTCGCGGTTTAGGCGCGGGCATCGTCGACGCCGCAAGGGCGGTGGCGGCCGTCGAGTAGTGCATGGCCAGTGGTGCTCGCCAACACCTTCCTCGCCCGGCAGCGCGATGCGCTCCAGGGTATGCGGCACTTCGGTCGAACCCCCGGACGAAAAGTCCGGGAAGCGGGACGGCGATCAGCCGACGGGTAAAGGTTGCCTTCATCGCGTCCGGCGTGTTTCAGATCGACCGTCCGCGCGAGCTGTGTTCAACCAGCGAATTGCTCAAAGCAACGCCAACAGCCGGCCGGCGGCTTCCATGTCGCGCCAGCGGGTAGCGCGGCGGTGCTCGGCTTCGAAATCGGTGCCCCACTTTTCGATCTGGTAATCCTCGTCGATGTGCGCGGCCGTCCAAGTTGCCCTGACCGTCAGCAAACCCTCAGCGTGTGCGAGAGCCAGCAGCGCCGAACCGGTTAGGGTCGTCATCACGTGCAGGGCGGACAACTCGAACGCGTTTCTGCCGTTGAGCTTTTCGGCGAACCTTTCCAGCGTCGTTGGCGGCTGAGTGACGTGCACCACGCCCTCGGTCAGGATTAAGCGGCGGCCGATCCACTTTTCGGCCCAAACAATAATCGGGTCCCAGGATTTAGCTTGACGCTCGACCAACGCTGCGGGGCCGGCCGCGCGATAGCACAACAGATCGGTGCCGGCGTATTGCACGACTTCGGCGGCAACTTGCCGTTCGCGCCCGGTGACGCCGTCGATGGCGGTGTTGACCAATCGCGTCAACGGCATCCGCGCCGGGTTGATTTCGGTTTCTTGGCGAGCCCATTCGGCGGCCATCGCCTCGGCGAGTGGCAGGGTTGCTACCTGCAGGAATGCCTTCTTCGGGGTGCGCACCGGACGGCCATCGAGCAGCACCGCAAACGCGCCATTGCGAGCCTCCGCCGTCGCCGCCTTGTAGAAGCGCTTCGCTAACGGCTGGCGCATGGTGTCCTTGATCACGCCCGGAATCGGCGGATCGGAAGGCTCCGTCATGGTTGGAACTCCGGTGACAGCAACCGGTCGATGACAGGGATCAGGTCGCCATAGCCGTGCACGATTTCGTGCGCACCGGCCAGCTTGAGCTCATCAACTGCGTGATAGCCCCAGCCGACACCGATGCTGGCGACGTCGGCATTGCGCGCCATCTCCATGTCGAACGAGGTGTCGCCGATCATTACCGTCGAGGCCGCGGTGGCGCCGGCCTCCTGAATGGCAGACACGATCATCGAGGGATGGGGTTTCGAGGGGTGCGTGTCGGCGGTCTGGATCGTGACGAAATGGGGGTGAAGCTCCATGCGATCGAAAAGCGCCGCCACTCCGCGCCGCGACTTGCCGGTGGCAACGCCAAGCACCGTATCGCCGCGGCTGCTCAATTGGCGGATGACTTCGAGCGCGCCGGGATAAAGCGGTTCGTGATTCGACGCGTCGCGCCGCAGAACGCCGAACGCATCCTTGTAGGACTGCGCGACCTGACCGACGAAACGTACGTCGGCGTCCGGGATCAAGCGGCTGACGGCCTCGTTCAGCGACAGACCGACGATCGACAACGTCATCTCCCGTGGGAGAACCTTGAGGCCGTGCACGCCAAATGCGCTGTCCATCGCCGACACGATGAGGTGCTGGCTATCGACGAGGGTGCCGTCGCAGTCGAAGATGACGAGGTTCATCGCGATCCCTAGATCATGATCCATTTATAATTCATATTGATCATGCTCTAGCCCTTTCTTGTCGCGCTTCTTATCGGAAAACCGCTTGACACTTTTCCGGAAGCGCTAGTCCGCGTCCGTGTCGAACCGGTTGGCGTCGAGACCGAGCATATCCCAGGCGTGCTTCATGTGGGGAGAGAGCGCCGCGGTCACGTCGATGCGCTTCTGGCCGTCCGGATGCGGCAGGATTAAGCGGCGGGCGTGCAAGTGCAGCTTCTGCTCGATGCCGCTGTCGACCAGCACGTCGCACCCTTCGTACTTGTTGTCACCGACGATCGGGCAGCCGATCATCGCCATGTGCGCGCGCAGCTGATGCTGGCGGCCCGTCACCGGCTTGAGCGATACCCACGAGGCGACGTGCCCGACGCGGTCGATCACCGAGTAGTGCGTGGTCGCGTGCATCGCAACGTCCTGCTCGCCCGGCAGCGCCTTGCGCACGCGATCGCCATCGGGACCTTCGGCCTTGACGAGCGCCGCCTCGATCCTGCCCTGCGGCGGTTTCGGAGTGCCTTTGACCAAAGCCCAATAGGTCTTGGCGACCGAACGGGTCTGGAAGATCTTACCGAGCTTGCTCGCGGCATCGCGGGTCTTGGCGACCAGCAAAATACCGGTGGTGTCACGATCGAGGCGATGCACCAGGCGTGGCCGGTCGCCGAACCGGTCGGCCATGCCGGCGAGCAATCCGTCGATATGCCGCGTCGTGCCGGTGCCGCCTTGCACAGCGATGCCAAATGGCTTGTTGAGGATCAACACGTGGTCATCCTCGAAAATGATCATCTGTTCGATGGTGTCGCGATCGCCCTTTGATACGGCTGAGCCGGTTCTGACGGGCGCGCCGGCCTTCGGAGGCAGACGCACGACCTTGGGCACGCGAATTTGCATGCCGGGCTCGAGCCGGTCGCCCGATTGCACGCGCCGGCTGTCGATCCGCACTTGGCCAGACCGCAGCAGCTTCTGCAGATAGACGTGGCTGACGCCGGGAAAGTGAGCCTTGAACCAACGATCGAGACGCAAGCCTGCCTCGTCCGGTTTGACCGAGATGGTTTCGACGGGATCGCTCATGCGAGCACCGCGCGCGCGAGGCTGAGGCCCGCACAAAGACCCAAAATCGAGAACATGACCGAACCACCGATATAGAGGGCGGCCGACGACATGTCGCCGCGTTGCATAAGGTTGACGGCATCCAGCGAGAACGCCGAAAACGTCGTGAAGCCACCGAGGATGCCGGTCGCGAGGAACGTGCGCAGCTCGATCGAGCCGTTGAAACGCAACGCCAACGCCTCGATCAGCACGCCCATGATCAGCGAACCCGCAACATTGACGAACAGCGTCGACCAGGGGAAGGACGGCCCCAGCCAGCGGCCAAAGCCAACGTTGACGAGGTGCCGCGCGCCAGCGCCTATGGCGCCACCCACGGTCGCCAGCATGAGCAGGCGCATGGTATCATCCTTTGCGGTTCTGTGCCGGGTATAACCGCCATCGGCCACAAATCGCAAGGCTGCGTGTGCGTTTGCCGTTCGGACCACGCTCAATGATACGGATCGGCCGCATCCCGAAGGCCATCGCCGAAGAAGTTGAAGGCGAGCGTGGTGACAATCACCGGTATCATCGGGATCAGCAGCCACGGATAGAGCGCAATCGCCTCGATGTTCTGCGCTTCCGCCAATAGCACACCCCAGCTGGTGACAGGCGCGCGCAGACCCAGTCCCAGGAAGCTGAGCGCGGTCTCGCCCAGGATCATCGCCGGGATAGCCAGGGTCGCGGAGGCAATGAGGTGGCTCATGAAGTTTGGCAGCAGATGCCGGCCGATGATGTGTGGCGGTTTGGCTCCCATCAACCGCGAGGCAACGGCGTAATCCTCCTGCCGCAGCGACAGCAGCTTCGAGCGCACGGCTCGCGCGAGCCCCGGCCATTCGAGGAGCCCAAGGATGATCGTGATGCTGAAATAGACGAGAATCGGGCTCCAGTTCGCCGGCAGCGCCGCCGATAACGCGAGCCATAACGGCAACTCGGGCAGCGACTTCAAAATTTCGATGACGCGCTGGATCACGTTGTCGACCCAGCCGCCGAAGAAGCCGGCGATGCCGCCGATCGTGATCCCCAAAATGAACGATACCGTGATGCCGACAAGCCCGATCGTCAGGGAGATACGCGAGCCGTACATCAACCGCGATGCCATGTCCCGCCCGAGCCGATCGGTGCCGAACAGGTACATGGTGCCATCTTTCGGTGGACAGACGAGATGAAAGCTGCCCGGAACCAGGCCCCAGAAATTGTAATGATCGCCACGGCAAAGCAGGCGGATCGGTTGCGGCCTTGTCGTATCGGACGTGTACTCGCGTTTCAGGGTTTCCATGTCGAGACGGTAGACCAGCGGATAAACGAACGGCCCGACGAACGAGCCGTCATGGAACAGATGAATGCCTTGCGGGGGTGCGTAAATGTGGCTCGTGTCACGGCGATCGAGAGCGTAAGGCGCGATGATCTCGACGAACAGGATCGAAATGTACGCGATCAGCAACACTAATCCCGACAGCACTGCTATGCGATGACGCCGGAAACGCCACCACATCATCGTGAATGACGAGGCGGTGTAATACTCCTCGAGCGCAGCACTCATCGGCGCCGGATGGCCCGGATTGAAAGGTGCAGTCGACACATAGTGCGGCAGGCGATCCGGCAGTTGAACGGGCGCGGTATCTTGCATCAGAGTCACTCCAACCTGATGCGCGGATCGAGGATTGCCAACGCCACATCCGAGAGGAACATGCCGACGACCGTCAATGTCGCGAGGAACATCAGGAACGAGCCGGCGAGGTAGGTGTCCTGCGATTGCAGGGCGGAGAGCAGTAGCGGCCCACTGGTCGGCAGGCTCATCACTACGGAGACGATCACCGCGCCCGACACCAGCTGCGGCAATAACGAACCGACGTCGGAGATAAACGGATTGAGCGCGACGCGCATCGGATAGCGCAGCAGCAAACGGCGTTCCGGCATGCCCTTGGCACGGGCCGTGGTCACGTACTGTTTCTGTAGTTCGTCGAGAAGGTTGGCGCGCAGCCGGCGGATCATGCCGGCGGTACCGGTGATGCCGATGACAATGACCGGCGCCCACAAATGCTCGAGTAACGAGACGAACTTCCCCCACGACCAAGGCTTGTCGATGTAGCTCGGGTCCATCAACCCGCCGATCGACGTTCCGAACCAAACGTTCGCTGCATAAAGGATCACCAGCGCGAACAGGAAATTGGGCACCGCGATCCCGAGAAACCCGAGGAATGTCAAACCGTGATCAGTCCAGCTGTATTGATGGGTCGCCGAGTACACGCCGATCGGAAAGGCGACGGCGTAGATGAAGAGTACGGTTGCAAGCTTCAGTATGACCGTCAGGAACAGCGTTTCGCCGACGACTTTCGCAACCGGCTGATCGTATTCGAATGACCAACCCAAATCGCCACGCAGCAGTCCTGTCGCCCAGTTCAAATACTGCTGCCAGGCAGGTAAATCGAGCCCATAGCGTTTGCGCAAAAATTCAATCCGGCCCTGGTCGACGCTCTCCCCCTGCGCCTTCAACTCCTCGATGTGCGCAGTAAGGTAGTCGCCGGGCGGCAACTTGATGACGATGAAGACGAGGGCCGAGATGACAACCAGCGTCATCGCCATCGTTATCACGCGCTTGATCAGGTACTGCACCATATCAAGAACCCTGCCTTGGATCAGTGAGCCAGAACGTATCGGGCCGGAAAATGCCGAAATGCGCGCCCGGCTCCCAGGAGTAGATCGCCACTTCAGGTACGTTGTGCAACCGGTTCGAAATCACGATGGGTTGCGGCACCGCGTTGATCGTCCCGATGGTGAATACCTGTTCGGCATTGATGGTCAGCATTTCCGTCCAAATGCGCGCCCGTTCGGCCGTGTCCTTTGCGGTCATCCAAGACGAGTATAATTCATCGAGGCGAATTGCTTCCGGAAGATCAGGCTTGACGCCGCTGCGACCGCTGGAGGTGTAATGCAATCCCCATTGCGGCCATTGCAGTTGGTCTTCGATACTTGGCGCCAGCTCGCTCGGCGGCGTATCAGCATTGGCGATGCCATTGTCGAAGCCGAAGAACACCGACATGATTGTCGCGCCGGATTTTACACGGCGGCGCATGACGTCGCGCGTCTGCGTCTTGATGTAGAGGGCAACACCGGCCTTCGCCCAGGTATCACGCATCAGTTCGAGTACGTCGGTGTGCTCGGCACCTTCGGCCGCGGTTTCGACCGTTATCTCGACGGGCCGGCCATCTTTCAGCAAGCGGATGTTGCGGCTGTCGCGCTCGACGAGACCCATCTCATCAAGCAGTTTGTTCGCCGCGGCAAGATCGAACTTCGACCACATGGAAGACAGTTCGGGTCGAAATAGCGGGCTTTCCACCATCACGGTGTTCGCGCTTTCGCGCGCGAGCCCATAGTAGATCACCATATTGATCTCGTGGCGGTCGATCGCGAGTGACAGCGCGCGCCGGAAGCGGACATCGCGCATCATTTCTCGCCACACGGGATCGGCGGCATTGAGATTTGGATAAAGCGCCATTTGCGAGCCGCGTGCACTTCGCCACAACCGTACTTTGAAATTTTGTCGCGCCTCCGACCTCTTCAATACGGTGTAGTTGTTGAATTGCAAGGCGCGCGCCTGCAGCTCGGCTTCCCCAGCGCCGACCTTGGCTGCGATCAGTTTGGAAGCCGCAATCGTCACCGCCACCTGGTCGAGATAGGGCAGCTGGCGGCCCTGCGCATCGATCCGATGATAATAGGGGTTGCGCTCGAATACGAAGCGTTCCGACGGCGACGGCGTGGTGTTGACCCACGGATCGAGCGCCGGCATCTCGGGGTTGTCGAGCCGGGCAGACCGATCACGATTGAAGTGCAGATCGACCCAGTCGCGCCGATTGCGTTTCTTTACTTGCTCGTCGAGCTTGTCGGGCTTTGCATAGCGCTTATGAAAACGTTTCAGATAATGCGCGGGACGATAGATCATCAGCGGTGAGGCCGCTGCAAGCGACGTCAGGAAGAACGAATTCGGCGCGTCCCACGTGTAGCGGATCGTCACGTCATCGATGATCTCCACCTTGGGTAGACGGCCATCGACCAGCATTTCTTTCGGCGGGCCATCGGGACTGAGCTCCTTGTTGGACGCCATGTCCTCCCAAAAGTAGCGAAGATCCTCTGTCGTGAACGGGTGACCATCGGACCAGCGATGGCCTTTGCGGAGCGTGAACGTAAACTCCCGGCCATCCTTGACGTCGAACGCTTTCAAGATATCCGCTTCGATTTGGTAGTTCGGCGCGTAGCCAACGAGCCGGGCGTAGCCATAGGCCGACATGCGCCGTATATCGCCCGCCCGTTCCATCAAGTTGGTGATCAATCCCCCTTGACGCCCGATGACTTGGCCCGGCCCGTCGAACTTGGCGATGGCAGGCTCGGCCGGCACGCGCTTCTCGACGGGCGGCAATTTACCGGCCTTTACTTGCTCGGCAAACATCGGCGTTTCGACCCGGGACTGGGCCTGGGACAGGGTCGCAGGCAAGAACACAAAAGTGAACGCCAGTAAGGAGATATTTGCTCGCCTCATCAAACCAGCTCCGCCATTTTGACGCCCTGATGGGCACGAACGAAATGACCGCGGTCGATCTCGACCAGGGCGTTCGCCTGATCGGGTTGCTCGTCGAAAGGGGGTGGCCAGTTCGCGGGATTAGTTGCTGCGCCGTCGCGTATGACATCGAAGTCCAGCCGATGATCGAGATCAGGAGACGGAGCCGATGCCAACAAGGCGCGCGTATAAGGATGACGGGGATTGGCGAATAAAGTGCGGCGCGGTGCGATTTCGACAATGCGTCCAGCACACATGACGGCGACGCGATCGGCGACGTAGTTTACGACCGCGAGATTGTGCGAAATGAACAGATAGGTGAGGCCCAGATTAGCTCGTAGATCGTTCAGAAGATTGAGCACTTGTGCCTGCGTTGAGACATCGAGCGCGGAAACCGGTTCGTCCAGCAGCAGCAGCTTTGGCGAGAGCGCTAATGCACGTGCTATGCCGAGCCGTTGCCGTTGGCCGCCGGAAAAGCTGTGCGGATAGCGGTTCAGAAAGCGCGGATCTATACCGACGAGCCCAAGCAGCTCTTCGACGCGCGCACGTTGCGTCGCCTTGTTGCCGATGTCTTGTACCTTCAACGGCTCGGCGACCAAGTCGAGCACGGTCATGCGCGGATTGAGGGAGCCTTGCGGATCTTGGAAGATATATTGTAGCCGCGGCCGGTAAGGCGCGCGCTCAGCGTCCCTCATCGGCGCCAGATCAACCGGCGTGGCGTCGCCGCTGTAGATGATGGAGCCTTCGTCCGCCGGAATTGCGCCGATGATCATCTTCGACACGGTCGTCTTGCCGCAGCCGCTTTCACCGACGAGGCCGAGGCACTCGCCCTCGGCAATCGAAAAGCTTACCCGATCGACGGCCTTGACGACGCGCGCCGACGTCTTCTTGAAGCCGAAAGACTCGGCCTGTATCGCGTACGACTTCGACAGATTGTCGACCGTCAGGATCGGCTTGGCATTGGCATTGGCCAGTATGACCGGACGCTTGGCCGTCGACTGCGCGGGAGTTTGCTCGTCAGGACCGGCGAGGGGCATGAGCCGGTGCGACGGATCGGCATCGATACGCGGCACCGCTGCCATCAATGCCTTCAGATATGGATGCTGAGGTGAGCGGAATACATCTTCCGCGTGACCCGATTCCATGACCTCGCCGCGATATAGCACGACGACCTCATCGGCGACGTTCGCAACCACTCCCATATCATGCGTGATCATCAGCACCGCCATGCCGAGCTCGCGTTGCAAATCCTTGATCAGTCCGAGCACTTGCGCCTGCACGGTGACGTCGAGCGCGGTGGTCGGTTCGTCGGCGACGAGCAATGCCGGCCGGCACACCAGTGCCATGGCGATCATCGCGCGCTGGCGCAGACCGCCGGACAACTCGAACGGATAGCTCTTGTAGCCACGTTCAGGGTCGGGGTAACGCACGAGGCGAAGCATCTCGAGGACGCGCGTTTTCGCCGCTTCGCCCGTCACCGCATGATGCAGCTCCAGCGCCTCCTGGATCTGCCCGCCGACCCGGTGCAAGGGCGACATCGATGTCATCGGTTCCTGGAACACGATCGAAATACGACTGCCGCGAATGGCGCGAAATTCGGCCGAGCGTGGATCGATCTTCACCAGATCCTGCACTAAGCCAGTCTCGGCATCTCGGAACAACACCTCGCCGGCGGCGATCCGGGCGACCCTCGGTAACAAGCCCATCAGCACTTGTGCCGTGACGCTCTTGCCCGACCCGCTTTCACCAACCAGCGCCATGGTCTGCGCGGGGCGAATGCGAAAGTTGATCCCGCGTAGCGCTTCGATGGCCCCGCCAGGCGTATCGAAGGCAACCCGCAAATCGCGAACCTGAATGATGTCGGTCGAAGCGGGTGCGGTTTGATTCATGGGATCGTCATGTGCTCGGCAGGCTGTTGACGGCATTCATAGGTCTGACCCACTGGATGCAAGAGTGTTGCTGAAGGCGCGAAAACAACTCGACCAGATACGACCAGCAGCCCTCGTCGTGCACCAGATGGTGCGACAGCAATCCGGTCGCAACGTGCGCTCCCTCCGTCCGCGAACGGCGCGCCTGCAGATGATCAATCAATTTCGCCGTGGTTTTCGCCACTCCGGCAAACCCTCGCGTCGTCCTCCAGCTTATAATATCAACATGACAATTGCACTCGACGATGGGAGAAGGCAATCGATTGGCATCGCCAAATGCAGAAATAGCCTTCAAACCCTGAGATGAAAACCCGCTCGCCAATTCCCGGTCGTAACGGTTCCACGGCGGCACGAAGATCGGCACGCGCCGGACAAATCCGTCGAGCATCCGCCACCCGTCCGCCTGTTCCGACAAGCGCACGTCGAGCGGCCGCTGCGGCCCAAACTCCGCCGCCCGCTCGCCCCGCGTCGCATGGTTTTGATGCGTAAAGCCGTGCTGCAAGACGTCGACCGCCGGCTCATCAAGCAATCGATTGGCCAAGCCCGAGGTCGCTTGCGCCGGGATTACAGCCAAGGCCAGCGGCACGTTGAAGCGCTGCGCTAGCGCCAGCATGCGATCGAGCGCCGGCGTCGGCTCGATCGCATCGTCGTCGCGCCACCACAGTGGCACATAGTGTCCTGCCTTGGCCCAGGCTTCGAGTTCGACGTCCAGTCGCCGCCACTCGTCGACGTCGCCGATCATGCTGCCCTCGCGTGCATTGCGAGCGCTTGCGCCGTGCCGCAGGCGCCATCGAGGTTGATCATCTTGGGCTTGGCCCGGCTCGAATTGAGGGCGCGCCCGGCAGCGGCCACGAGCGCGGCAATCGTCATCTCGCCCTCTTCCAGCACCGTTAGCAAACCCCGGCGCTCAAACTCGCGGGCCCGGAATAGCTGCTCGCTCTCGGCTTCGGTTGCAAAGGGCACGACCAGTGCCGGACAGCCGGCAATCAGGATGTCCATCACCGTGTTGTACCCGCCTTGCGAAATGGACAGATCGGCCCGAGCCAGCAGCGCGCGAAAATCCGGTCGCGCGCGCTCGACCGTCACCCGCTGGTCGCCGGAAGCATGAGCGAGCAGCGTCTCGAATACCGGCCCGGCGAGATTGCCGCCGGCCAATAATCGCCAATGGCGAGGCGCGAGCGCGCCGGCTTGCGCGGCGACAATTGCCGCCTGCAGCAACTCCTGGCCGACTGCCCCGCCGCCGGTCGATACGACGACCTCGCCGGGGTGATCGTGTACCGTGGACCTCGATTGGCCCGCGTCGCCGCCGTCGACGACGTAGCCCGTATAGTGCAGTAGATCGGCTATGGCAGCGGCAGCCGGAAAGGTCGCGGCAAATGGGATCACTGTTTCGTCGCCGTGAACGAGTACGCCATCGAACCACTGCCGCACGAGACGCACGATTTTGTCCGACTTGGCGGAATGGCCATTTTCCACCAGCACGTCCCTGACCGAACACAAGATTGGCCGGTTCGGTCTAGCTTTCATCATCTCGAAAAGCGGCAATAGTTCAAAGGCGAACTTGCCACGCCCGAACGGATAATGCTCGACGAGGAGCACCTTTGGGTCGAGATGCGCTGCGAGCTCCAGCAGCGCCGTCAATCGACGATCACGCCACTGGTCGTCGATTGGCCGGCCCGTCTCATCGAGCAGGATCTGGAATGACAGATCCTGCGCGCGTGCCGACGGCAGTTGATGCACCGTCGCTTGCCCAAAGTCGGCGAATGCTACCGGCTCGCCACCCAGCGCCACATGAAGATCGACAACCTTGGCGGCTGCCCGCGCGATCGCTGCTGCACGCTTGACGTGTCCGACACCTAATAAATGCTGCACATGGAAGAGCACGCGCGGCTTCATCGGGCCACTGCCTCCAAGTGCTGGCACAATAACGGACCGGCGAACCTCAAGTCATTTTGCGTTGCAGCACGGTGGGCCGCAGCTTCGCCCATGCGGACGCGCCGCGCATTGTCGCTCAGCAAAAAGTCAATCGCCGCTGCGAATGCTCCGATATCGTTTTCCGCAACCAGCAGGCCGGTCTGGCCGTGCTCCACGATTGCCGAAATGCCGGGCCGATCTGCACCGGCGACGGCAAGACCGGCCATCGCCGCTTCGATGAAGATCATGCCGATCGCTTCATTGATTGCGGGCCATACCAGCATATCCGCCGAGGCCATCAGCGCGGCCACCGCCTCCGATGATTGTTCGCCGACGAAGCGGACACGGTCGCCGAAACCGCTATAGCGCTTTTCGAGTTCGACCCGCGCCGGACCGTCTCCCGCAAGCACCAGCTGCCAAGATCGATCGGGCAGCCGATCGAGCGCGTCGGCCAACAGCAAGTAACTTGCAGCCTTATCGCCGCGCCGCATCATGCCGACCGCCAGCAGCCACGGCATGTTTGGATCGAGGCCCAGCGAGCGGGAAAAGCTCGCCCGATGCTGCGCCCGCTTCAGTCGTGCTGCCTGAAACGTGCGGCCATCGATGAACGGTGGTAGCTTGATCATCCGCGTGCGAGAGCCGATCAGGGGCCTGATCCCGGGTTCGTCCTTGGGGTTGAGGCTGATAACCAGATCAGCGGCTGCAAGCGCGGCGCTGGTGGCGTCGTGGCCGTGCTTCCAACGACCTTCGGCTTGGCGGGGCGAAGATGACGCCTCAGCGATGCAGTAAGGAATGCCAAGCGCGGTCGTCACCACCGGTCCCAGCCAATCCGGCGCCTTGTGGTAGAGATGATAGGTAAGCCACACGTGCGGGCGGAATTCGTGCTCGCGAAACTTGTCGATCAAACGGCGAGCCGACCGGGCACCGACCTGCGCAATCCGCTGCTGCCGCCCGGCGTCACCGTGTTTATCGAAACTACGCAGGCGCGACACCAAATCGATCCTGTGCCCGCCAGCCTCGATCGCTTGCCACAACATCCGCCCGATCAGGCGATCACCGGAGGGAACGGGACTGTCTGGTGGCTTCAGCGGCGCGTAGAAGGCAACCTTCATTGCCGCACCGATGCAAACGAACCCTCGATCTGTGCCCGCAGGCGGTCGGCGAGGCGATCGATCGCCAATTCATGATCGAATGCACTGCGCACCCGCGCCGCGCCCGCCTGACCCAGTGCCGTCCGGCGAGACGGATCGCGAATCAACCCGGCGAGCGCAATGGCCAAAGCCTGGGCATCACCGGGGGCAACGAGGCACCCCGTCTCACCATCGCGGATCAACTCGGGCACGCCTGATACTTCGGTTGAAACACACACCACGCCCTGACTTTGCGCCTCCATCAGCACGTTCGGGAGACCGTCCCTGTCGCCGTCGGCTGCGATCCGGGAGGCAAGCACAAAGATGTCCGCGTTTTGATACGCCGCCAGTACGTGCTCCTGCGTGCGCGCGCCCTGCCACGAGATGCGATTATCCAGTCCGAGCCGTTGTGCCTGCATTTCTAGTGCCGGTCGCAATTCGCCGCCGCCGATGTGAGTGAGATGCCAGGCGAGGTTCGATGGCAAAAGGCTGAGTGCTTCGAGCAACACGTCGTAGCCTTTCTTCTCGACCGCGCGGCCAACCGAGAGCAAGCCAACAGGCTGAGAGGGATCCATTCCATCGCACGCGTTTGTGCGAGGGGACGCTATGCCAAAGCGGGCAAGATCCAGGCCATGATAGAGAAGCTCGACCTTGGACGCGTGCGAACCGGCGAGGTCTTTCAGGTGTGCGACGTTGGCCGCCGTACACGTTGTCAGCCAGGCCATTTCGGCGATCTTCTCCGACTTCTCCCAGGTGGGGATAGTGTAGATGTCCTTCGCATGAGCCGAGGTGCTCCACGTCAGCCCCCGGATCATCGCCGCGTAACGCGTGACCGATGCCGGGGTATGCAGAAAGTGAACATAGAGATGCCGCGTTGAAGCGGGCAGCTCATCGGCCAACACCAGTGCCTGTCCCCACCGCCGGACCCTGTTCGCCGTGGGATCGCGCCGCAAATCGCGCAGCCACGCGCGCCACGCACGTGCGTATCCTGAGCTGAGTTCCAGCCGTTGGCGCAATCGCCACCACGCCGCGATCACTCGCAAGGGGGCCTGATAGAGATACTCGGGCAGGTATCGCCTCGGAGCGGTGATCGAAGCGTGCACCGGATGCTCGCGTACATCGGTCGGGCGTCGCAGTGAATATATGACGAACGAAATGCCGCGCCGCTGCAAACTCAGCAGTTCCTGTGCGATGAACGTCTCGGAAAGCCGCGGATAGCCCTTCATCACGATTGCAAGTGCATAGTCTATCCGCTGGGCAGGTGCGGCTTCGATCGGCAAACCATCCATCAGTTTACCAGCTCGAGCGCCCGCGGCGCCCTGGCACCCATGCCAAGCCACCCATCGACGATGCGGTTGATGTTTTGGAAACCATCGAGATAACCGGGCAAATCTACCGCCGACGGAGACCGTTGATCGGGCAACCGGCAGATCGCATCCGCCATCGCAGCAATCGATCTGTCATCGTCATCGACCAGCATGTTGACGACGCCCAGCTTGGACATCCGGTCGGCGCGGATGAACTGTTCGAGGCGCGGCACCGTGCGCGGTACGATGAGTGCCGGTTTGTCGGCTGCAAGTATCTCGCAAAAGGTATTGTAGCCACCCATGCCGATCACGCCCGACGACCGGCTCATGACGCGTTCCAAATCCGGCACGAATGTCGTCACGTCGACACGTGGCAACATCGCTGCCCTGGCGCGAAACGATGCCTGCAGTTCGGCGGGCATGAACGGCCCCATGACGATCAGGATGTTATGCGGTATCGACGGATCCTGCTCACAGGCACTGATCACCCAGTCGACGAGTGTGGCGCCATCGCCGCCACCACCTGTCGTCACCAAGATAAAGTTATCGGGTAGCTCCGAAGCCTGCGGCCGGGCTGCATTCGCATCGGAAGCAAAATCCCGGCGCAGGTATCCAGTATACACCATTTTTCGGCGAACCGCATTCGACACCGACAGTCCTGCAAGTGGATCGTAGATCCGATCGGAGCCGTAGACCCAGATATTGTCGTACAGATTTTCCAACGCCGGCATGGCCGCCTTCCGGTCCCATTCCTCGGCCAGCTGATCTTGGTCATCCATGATATCGCGCAGGCCCAGTACGAGGCGCGTACCGTTCTTCTTCAACATCTCCAGCGTGGGCCCGACTTCGCCACGCAATCCGAGCGGTTCCTTATCGACCAGAAACAGATGCGGCCGAAACGCATCGGCACTCGCCCTGATCAATTTTTCGCGGATCGATATCGCGTCCTCGATGGAAATGTCGAGACCGCGTGGGGAGTAATCTCCGTTGCGCAATTTGACGACGCCGGGGAAGCGCACAAAATCCACGCGCGGACGAAACCCGTAAGCACCGATAATAGGTGAGCCCGACAGGATCAGCACCGAGATGTCGCTGCGATGGTCGACGAGTGCGTGCGCAATCGCCCTGCAACGGCGCAAATGACCCAGCCCGAACGTGTCATGGCTGTAGATCAACAATCGATATTGGTCGCCAGAATGCACGCGCTAACTTCCCAATTAACGATTTCCCAGACGGCCCCTTTACCGGCCGATCGGCAATGCGCTGGTCACGGTTAAGTTCCGCAGCATCAATTTCCTGTGCGATCGGCGAACTAGAATTCATGGTAATGTGTGATCCGTCAACAGTGTTCGAATTGCACCGGGGCAACGTGTTATTGTAATTCGAATTGCGTGATCAAGTTCGCAGATGTCTGATGCATCCCAATCGACGGCATATCCATCAATGAACCCAAGCCTTTTCAGATACGTTTGGCATCACACGAAGCGCGACCAGATCTGGATCATCGCCGTGATCCTGCTGTCGATGCCATTTGGCTTCATGGCGCTTGATCTGCCAAAACAGATCGTTAATGGGCCGATCCAAGGCAAGGGCTTTGCGACGCCCGAAGCCACCGCCCGGTTCATGGAGCTGCACTTTGACGCCCCGGCGTGGCTCGGTGGGGCCACATGGAAATTGTTCGACGGCATCGAACTGACGCGGATGCCCTATCTCGTTGCCTTGAGTTTGATCTTCCTCGGGCTCGTTTGCATCAACGGTCTGTTCAAGTTCTACATCAACACGTTCAAGGGCCGTTTGGGCGAGCGCATGTTGCGGCGCTTGCGCTACGAGCTCGTCGACCGGGTACTGCGCTTCCCCATCGGTCACTTCAACAAGGTGAAGGCGACAGAAGTTGCGACGATGGTCAAAGACGAGGTCGAGCCACTGGGCGGCTTCATCGGAGACGCCTTTGTGCAGCCGGTGTTTTTGAGCGGCCAAGCGTTGACGGCGATGCTGTTCATTTTCGTGCAAAGTTTTTGGCTGGGCTCGATCGCGCTTGTGATCGTTCTTGTGCAGGCGCTGTTGATCCCTAAGCTGCGACAACGTCTGCTGGTACTCGGCAAGCGCCAACAGCTCACCGCGCGCGATCTCGCTGGCCGCGTCGGTGAAGTTGTCGATGGCATTGCCGAGGTTCGCGTGAACGATGCTTCGAACTACGAACGGGCGGATATCGCAAATCGCTTGGGCCGCATTTTCTTCATCCGCTACGAGCTTTACCAGCGCAAGTTTTTCGTCAAGTTTCTTAATAATTTCCTGGCACAGCTAACGCCCTTCCTGTTTTTCCTGGTGGGCGGATATTTTGCGATTCAGGGAACGTTGGATATCGGCCAGCTCGTCGCGGTCATCGCCGCTTACAAGGATCTGCCGGGACCCATCAAAGAGCTGATCGATTGGGATCAACAGCGCCAGGACGTGCAGATAAAATACGGTCAGGTGAGCGAACAGTTTTCGCCCGAGCCGATGCTGGCCGCCGCGCTCCAGGCGCCAACCAAGGGCCCGGTACCTCGCATTGAGCAGGCGATCGAGATCAGAGGATTGACCGTCACTGACGACACCGGCGCGAAGGTGCTGGAGCCAGCCGACTTTACTATGTCACCGGGCGAATGGGTGGCAGCTGTCGGCGAGCTCAATGCCGGCGCCGAAGCCATGGCAGATGCCATCGCGGGTCTCGTGCAGCCAACCGCCGGCCGCATCAAGATCGGGGAACATTCGCTCGACACCATTCCGCAATCGGTTACGGGCCGGCGCATCGCCTACGTCGGAACCGATACCTACTTGCGAAATGCTACACTGCGAGAGTGTTTGCTGCACGGGCTCATGCACTACCCCTTCAACCCCGGAGATAATGGGTCGAAGGAGCACATCAACATTGCCGAAGCGCATGCCTCCGGCAACACTGACCTGGATGTCGCCGCTGACTGGATCGATTACGAGCGGGCCGGTGTGAAAGATCAAAACGAGTTAACCGCGAGAATTTTGCGCAGCCTTGCGATCGTCGAGCTCGACGATGACATCTTCGAATTTGGCTTGCGTAATGCGGCCGAAGACAGTTTGGGTGATGCATTCGAAGCCCGGATCCTGGCGGCCCGGCTGGCGTTGAAGGAGCGACTCGCCGCAGCCAACATCTCACACATGGTCGAGCCCTTCGATCCCGAGCAATATCAGGCGCAAGCCTCGATCGCAGAGAATTTAGTATTCGGCGCTGCATTGGATACGGCCTTCAAAGCCGACTTTTTGCCCTGCAACGAGGCCGTTCTCGCAGAACTGTCGGTCAACGGTCTGGACCAAAAACTGTTCGAGGTCGGCAAGCGCATTGCAGCGACAGTCGTCGAACTGTTCGCAGACTTGCCCGCCGATCATCCCTTCTTCGATCGCCTCAGCTTCGTCAAACCGGAAGAGTTGCCGAACTACAAAACCATGCTGGCGCGCGTCGGCAATCGCGATTTCGCAAGCTCGAGCGAAGCTGATCGCACAATGATCCTAAGTTTGGCCTTCGGATATGTCGAACCTCGCCACCGCCTCAATCTACTCGACGACGAAATTCGCCGCGAGATCGTCGCGACCCGCCATCGGATTACGGAATTGGTAGGAAACAGCCACTCCTCGTCGGTCGCAATCTACGATCCGGATCGGTTTAACGTCGGCTCCTCGCTCGAAGCGAATATTCTGTTTGGCCGCATAACGCATGGATTGGCCGATGCTCCAGCGCTCGTTCGCCAAGCCATACGTGAAACCCTGCTCGATCTCGATTTGCGCAACACCGTTATCGAAGCAGGTCTGCGTTTCATGGTCGGCCCCGCTGGCAAACGTCTGACGCATGGCCAACGCCAAAAGATCGCCTTGGCGCGCGGGCTCCTGAAACAACCCGACATCCTCGTCGTCAATCGCGGCTTGGGCGCGCTCAGTCCGCGCACACAACGCTCGATCATGGCGAGCCTGGGGAAATCCTTCAAGGATACGGACAAGACCCATCCACTTGGCGTATTCTGGGTGCTCGCAACTCCAACGCTCGTCGATATGTTTGACCGGGTCGTCGTATTCCATGACGGGCGGATTACCGCGGATGGAACACCAGATACGCTTTTGAGTAGTGATCAACGTCTACAACGGCTCGTCGCCTGAGCGAATAAGCGTAAGCGAATAAGCGAATAAGCGTACTAGCCTCAACCACGGATCCGATCGATGAGTATTCAGGATGAAGTCTCGGTTCTACGCCGCATTCCATTGTTCGCGCATATCAACGCGCAAAAGCTAAAGCTCCTTGCGTTTACCTCCGAGCGAATTGTCTTCGAGGCCGGTCAGACGCTATTCTTGCAGGGCGAAGAGGGAGACGCGGCCTATGTCATCATCGATGGCCGGGCCGACGTGTTGGTCAACGCGTCGCAAGGGCCGGTATCGGTCGCTCAGGTGGAGCGCAACGCCATCGTCGGCGAGGTCGCCATATTATGCGACGTGCCGCGCACCGCAACGATCAAGGCCATTACGCGGCTGGATACGTTGCGCATCACCAAAGCCCAGTTCCTACAGCTGCTGACGGAGTTCCCCGAACTCTCGATCGAGATAATGAAGATCCTGGGTATGCGCTTGGGGCGCACGACGACCGAGCTCAGCGAGGCACGGGTGAAACTGCGCGCACTAGGTGCTCCCGGCGTCTAGCCAGGTAAAACCATGATCGATGCCTTCGCCAGCCCACGCCTTCAACCCTTACGATTGATCAGTGGGCTCATACTCTTTGCGTTCGCTTTTCTGCATTTTGCCAATCACGCGTTCGGGCTGATCGGACTGGCGGAAATGAACGCGGTCCAGGACTGGCGGATCAGCTTTACGCATTCAACCCCGGTGCGGATCGTACTACTTGCCGCGATCCTCATCCATATGCTGCTCGGCCTGGGCAAGTTGGCCGCGCGCCGCACATTGCGCCTGCCGCCTTGGGAGTGGCTGCAGATCCTTTCCGGCGTGCTGATCCCAGCACTTCTCATCCCCCATGCGGTATCGATCACGTATTTGTCGAGCTTCACATCGTTTTTCTATTCGTATACCTCCGTCGCCTTCAACTTGTGGTCAGGCGCGGCGGCATGGCAGAGCGGTCTGTTGCTCATCGTGTGGGTGCATGGATGCATCGGCCTGAATTTCTGGCTCCGCACCAAGCCATGGTATGGAAAACTGAAGTTGCCGTTGCTGGCGGCTGCCGTCGCCCTGCCGATCTTGGCGCTGACCGGGTTCATGTCGGCCGGGCGCGAGGTACGTGCGCTGCTGGCCGATCCCGCGGCTCTTGCAAAAGCGCGAGCCGAATTGTCTTGGCCGACCGCGAGCACGGCTCAAAACGTTGATGCATGGCGCCATTCGGCGTGGCAGCTTTATGCCGCTGTGCTCGCACTGGTGCTCGCGACGTACATCGCCCGCCACACGATCGCACGCCGTGTACCGGCTGTGGCGGTCAGCTATGCCGGCGGGCCCGTTGTCAAAACGCCGATCGGTGCGAGCCTGCTGGAAATCAGTCGCCTGCACGGCGTCCCGCATACCTCTGTATGCGGCGGCCGTGCCCGATGCTCGACCTGCCGGGTGCGGGTCGATCGAGGCAATCGTGAGCTGCCAAAGACGGGCCCCGTCGAGCAGGCGACCTTGGATCGCATTGGCGCTCCGGCAAACGTCAGGCTCGCCTGCCAGCTCCGGCCAACCTCCGATATCGCAGTGACGAGATTGGTCGCCGCTGCCGGAGCCACCGCCGGGCAACGCATTCCACACGCCGGCGAAACGGGCGGCGTCGAAAAGCACGTCGCCGTGCTGTTTCTCGACCTGCGCGGTTTTACCAAACTCTCCGAAAACCGATTGCCGTTCGATATCGTGTTTCTTCTCAATCAGTTTTTCGCAATCGTCGGCGAAGCCATCCGTACGCACGATGGTTGGATCGACAAATACATGGGCGACGGGCTAATGGCCGTTTTCGGTCGCGACGCCGGTGTCGAGATGGGCTGCCGCCAAGCGTTAGCGGCTGCGCGCGACATCGATCTTACACTCGATATCATCAATAAGCGCCTGGCGGCGGAAATATCGGAAGGTTTGCGTATCGGCATTGGCATACACGCTGGCCCAGTGGTGATCGGCGAGATCGGCGATCCGCATTCAGCGGCGCTGACCGTAATCGGGCAAACGGTGAACGAGGCGAGCCGGCTGGAGGCGCTCACCAAGGATAAGGGATGCCAACTCATCCTGTCGAAAATCGTTGCGGATCACGCCGGCGCCGACGTTGCATTCGGCGCCGCGGAGACAGTCGAAGTTCGAGGCTCGGGCACACCGATCGAGATAATCATGATCCATGCCGCCCGTGAATTGCTTGTTCAAACAACCCCCGTTACGGTTCGGGAACGTGCTGCCGTATGAAAATCAATCGGCCTCTCACGTTATTGGACAAAGTGAAGTTACGGTGCGGTCGCTGATGGCACAGGATTGGATGTTTTTCGGCTTAGCCTACCTTGCAGTCAAGCACGCGCTGGCGGATTTCTTTTTGCAAACGAAGTATCAGTACACAAACAAAGGCATCTACGGACACCCGGGCGGATTGCTGCACGTGCTGATCCACGTCGCGTTGTCGGCGCCGCTGTTGTGGATACTGGCGCCAAATGCGCCGTACGGCGCACTCATTTTGGGCGCGGAGTTTGTCGTGCATTATCATTGCGATTGGGTGAAAGAGAAGATCGTCAAACGCAATGACTGGCCGTTCACCAACAATAACTATTGGCGGGCTATGGGTATCGATCAGTTGGTCCACGGGCTGACGTACCTAGGAATGGTGCGTGCGCTCGTTTGAGGTTGGATAGAGGGTGTTCTCCCGACGTAGGACCGGTAGCAACTGCCGCCTAAAGCGCGCCAGATTTTTGCAACGCGGCGATCTCGGCGGCGCTGAAGCCGAACTCGGCCAGCACCTCGGCGTTGTGCTCGCCACGGCCGGGGGGCACGCGATTGGCCTTGCTTGGCGTGCGCGATAACCCCACCGGCTGGCCGATGACGTTCAATGGCTTGCCGGTCTCGCGCGTGATGGTCTGGACGATGCCAACGTGTTTCACCTGCTCGTCGGCAAATACCTGATCGATCGTGTAGATCGGCCCCGACGGCACGCCAGCCTTGTTCAGAGCCTCGACCCAATGAGAGGTGCTGTTCTTGACGAGATATTTTTCGATTTCGCCGTTCAACCGGTCGCGATTTTTCAGCCGATCCTTGCTGGTTGCGAAATCTGCGTTGGAGATCAGGCCAGGTGCGCCGATCGCCTCGCACAGGCGGCCGTAGATCGACTGGCCCGAGGCTGCGATGTTAATGTGACCGTCAGACGTCTTGAACACCCCGGTGGGGATGCTCGTTGGATGATTGTTGCCGGCTTGGCCCGGAACCTCACCGGCGTTGACCCAGCGCGAGGCTTGGAAATCCAGCATGAAGATTTGCGCCTGCAGGAGCGAAGTCGAAACCCACTGGCCCTTACCGCTGACTTCGCGTTCCAGCAACGCCGTTAGAATGCCATTGGCAAGAAAGAGCCCGGAGGTCAGGTCCGCGACCGGAATGCCGACACGTACCGGACCTTGCCCCGGCAAGCCGGTGATCGACATCAAGCCGCCCATGCCTTGCGCGATCTGGTCGAAGCCCGGCCGCTTGGCGTAGGGACCGGTCTGGCCGAAGCCCGAGATGCTGGCATAGACGAGTTTCGGATTGGTCTTCGAAAGCGTGTCGTAGTCAATCCCGAGGCGCGTCTTCACGTCCGGACGAAAGTTCTCGACGATCACGTCGGCCTTCTCGGCGAGCCGCTTGAAGACGGCAATCCCGCCCGGCGTTTTCAGATCGAGGGTGATGCCGCGCTTGTTGCGATGCAGGTTCTGGAAGTCCGGCCCCGAACGCATGCCGCCGATGCCATCGTCGCCTTCCGCACTTTCGGGCAGCTCAATCTTGATGACGTTCGCACCCCAATCAGCGAGCTGACGCACCGCAGTTGGACCGGAGCGCGCACGCGTCAGATCGAGAACCGTGAAACGGGCGAGTGCGGTAGAGGGGCGGTCGGCTGGCATAGCGTGTTTCCTCGCGTGATTTTGGTGCTAACTTCGATCATCACGCGGCAACTGTAAATGCGCATGGCTGTTATGGCTCGCATGCGATCCGGGTTCGGGCTAAGCAGGGCCAACGACAACGGCACGCGACATATAAGGGGGCGCATTCGCCATGATCGATGCAACGACCGAGGAAAAGCTGATCGGCCGCCGCGAAGGCCAAGTCGGACATCTGATCTTCAACAATCCGGCGAAGCTCAATGCCGTGTCCTTGGACATGTGGGACAAGGCATTCACCGTGCTCGATGGGTTCGCCAGGGATCCGGAAATCCGCGTCGTCGTCGTCAGCGGCGCCGGTGGAAAAGCATTCGTATCCGGCGCCGATATCTCAAAATTCGAGAGCGAGCGCGCAAGTGAGGAGGCAGCCGCCAAGTACAACGCCACCTCGCTGAAAGCTTACGAGGCATTGTACAACTTCGCAAAGCCGACGATTGCCCGCATTACCGGCTACTGCATCGGCGGCGGCATGAACCTTGCTGCCTGCTGCGATCTGCGCTTCTGCAACGACGCGGCGAAGTTCGGCATTCCGGCCGCCAAGCTCGGACTCGGCTACGGGTACGCGCCGATCAAGCGCGCTGCCGAAATTGTCGGCCTCTCGCGCACCATGGAGATGATCTACACGGCACGCCAGTTCACGGCCAAGGAGGCCTATGACATCGGCCTCGTCAATCGGGTCTGCGCCGATGCCGAACTCGATGCGGCGGTCGCCGAAACCTGCGCGCTCATTTGCGCCAACGCGCCGATGACCATTGGTCTGGCCAAAGCCACGGCCCGTGAGCTCGGCAAGCCCGACGCCATTCGCGATCTCGATCGGCTCGCCACGATGGCCAAGGCCTGCTTCGACAGCGCCGACTACACCGAAGGCCGCACCGCCTTCATGGAAAAGCGCAAACCGCAGTTCAAGGGGAAGTAAGGCAACCAGGACAAACACCTCGCGAACGCGATTGCGACGGGGGCGGGGCTGGACTAGCGTTGGCGCAGCATCTCCGCTTCTCGACCAACCGGCCGCGCCATGTCCCAAAACCCATTTCTGCTGCATCTCGACAAGACGCCTGCCAATTATCAGCCGTTGACGCCGCTGTCGTTCCTGGAGCGATCGGCGCGGGTGTACCCGGAACATACCGCCGTCATCCACGGCAATCTGCGCCAGACCTATGCCCAGTTGTACGGCCGCTGCCGGCAATTGGCTTCAGCCCTCGCCCAGCGTCATATCGGCCCAGGTGATACGGTCGCCGTGATGCTCGCCAACACGCCACCGATGATCGAGGCCCATTACGCTGTGCCGATGACGGGCGCGGTGCTGCTGGCGCTCAATACCCGCCTGGATGCCGCAATCCTTGCCTTCCAGCTTGATCACGGCAACGCCAAGGTGCTGATTGTCGACCGTGAATTTGCACCCGTGGTGAAGGCGGCCCTGGCACAGTCGAAGGTGAAGCCATTCGTCATCGACTACGACGACCAGGAATTCCCACAAACCAACGAGCGCCTGAGTTTCGCCGAATACGAGGAGTTCCTCGCTAAGGGCGACCCTAAATTTGATTGGCGCATGCCCGATGACGAGTGGGACGCGATCGCACTTAATTACACATCCGGCACCACCGGTAATCCGAAGGGCGTCGTCTACCATCACCGCGGCGCGACGTTGATGTGCTATGGCAATCTCGTCGCCGGCGGCATCGGTCAGCACCCAGTATATCTTTGGACACTGCCGATGTTTCATTGCAACGGCTGGTGCTTCCCATGGACCATATCGCTGGTCGCTGGCACGCACGTGTGCCTCCGCTGGGTTCGCGCCAAGTTGATGTTCGACGCCATCGCCGATCATAAGGTAACGCACCTGTGCGGCGCGCCAATCGTGATGTCGACGCTGCTCAATGCCCATGCGGGGGAACGGCGCACGCTCCCCGGCCGCGTCAAATTCATCACCGCGGCCGCACCGCCGCCGGAAGCCGTCCTGGCGCAAATGGCCGAAGCCGGTTTTGACGTCACCCACGTCTATGGCCTGACCGAAACCTATGGCCCCGCCGTCGTCAACGATTGGCACAGTGCGTGGGATAAGCTGCCGCCCGACGAGCGTGCCGCCAAGAAAGCCCGCCAAGGCGTGCGTTACGCTGGTCTAGAAGCGTTGACCGTGATGAACCCCGAGACCATGCAGGAAGTGCCGGCCGACGGTGAAACGCTCGGCGAAGTGATGTTTCGCGGTAACATCGTCATGAAAGGCTATCTCGGAAACCCGGTCGCGACTGAAGAAGCATTTGCCGGCGGCTGGTTCCACTCGGGCGACCTCGGCGTCGTGCACCCCGACGGCTACATCCAGTTGAAGGACCGGTCGAAGGACATCATCATTTCGGGTGGTGAAAACATCTCCTCGATCGAGGTCGAGGACCAGCTCTACAAGCATCCAGCCGTCGCCTATGTCGCAGTCGTCGCCAAACCTGACGACAAATGGGGCGAGACGCCGTGCGCGTTCGTCGAACTGCGACCGGGCACAAAGGCCACCGCCGACGAGCTGATTGCCTGGTGCCGGCAGGGCCTAGCCGCCTTCAAGTGCCCACGCACGATCGTGTTCAAGGACATCCCCAAGACTTCGACCGGCAAGATCCAAAAATTTAAACTGCGCGAAATGGCCAAGGTGATGTGAACGCCGTCTGCGTTTTCATCGGTTCGCGCGTCTTCTCTTTTTTATCCCCATTGCGTTGACTTCTGGCGCCAACTCCGTGATAAACGCACCGAACGTAGGCACATGATGTGCCCGCGCAATCATCGCTGCCCGAGGCTTTGCGCCGCTTTTCCGACGGCGCACTTCGAAGTCCGCAGAGCCTATCCTGCGGCGCCATAGGGCGCGGAAAAATTGTGGGAATACAACCATGTACGCTGTCATCAAGACAGGCGGAAAGCAATACCGCGTCGCCGCCGACGAGATTTTGGAAGTCGAAAAGCTGGCGGGCGACCCCGGCGCGCTGGTCAAGTTTGGTGAAGTCATGATGCTCGGCGGCGACGCCGGCGTGACGGTCGGCAAGCCTTTCATCAGTGGTGCGACGGTCGTTGCCGAGTTGCTCGAACAAGGCCGTGGCCCCAAGACCATCAACTTCAAGAAGCGCCGCCGGAAGAATTCGCGCCGCAAGAAGGGTCATCGTCAGGATCTTTCGCGCGTACGCATCCTGGAAATTCTTGGCAGCGGGGAAAAGCCATCGAAGAAGCCGACAGGCGAAGGCGTCATCGCACTGCGCTATCGCGGGCAAGGCAAGTCGTTCACAATTCTCAACGCCCCGGTCGCCGGTCGCGCAGATGACCTATCGCTGATCGACGGTGTCGGCCCGAAGTATCAGGAGGCGCTGCATAAGGCTGGCATCTTCCATCTTTGGCAGATCGCCGGTATGACCAAGCAGAATGTTGCGGCAATCGACGCGGCAGGGCAATTCGGCGGACACATCACCAGCGGCGAATGGGTGATGCAAGCCAAGGAGTTACTCGACGGAAAGCCGCCACGAGCAATGAGCGATCGCGCCAGAGCTTAACGCTTCTACCCGCCGCAAGCATATCGAACAGCCGACGGACATGCCGTCACAGACACGTTACACGCATAGGATATTGGACCATGGCACATAAGAAAGCAGGCGGCTCGTCCCGCAACGGTCGCGATACCGCTGGCCGCCGCCTCGGCGTCAAGAAGTTCGGCGGCGAGCACGTCATTCCGGGCAATATTCTTTGCCGTCAACGCGGTACCAAGTGGCATCCCGGCACCAATGTCGGCATGGGCACCGACCACACGATTTTTGCGGTTGTCGAGGGCCGAGTTTCTTTTGCAACCAAACGCAACGGCCGCACTTACATCTCGGTAGAGATGGCAAAAGCCGAAGCAGCAGAATAAGGCAGAAAGCACTCAGGTTTGCTCTCTGCCCCAAGGTCTCCCAGAGATCTCGGAACGGTGAGCAGGCAGAAGTGCCGTCGAACGTCCCGCCTACTCCACCCTCGCGTGGATCGGTGTGGGCACTTCGGCTCAACGGACCGGGGGACGATGGCAGACCATCGTCCCCTATTTTGTTCGTTCGACTGGAGGTGCCATAATGTCCGCAAGTGCGACGCCACTGTTTCCATGGATGACCCGTGACGAGGTTTTCCGCATCGAAACGCCTCGCCTGTGGTTACGCTGGTCGCGCCCCAGCGACGCCAACGCCTTGCATATGGTCGCCTCGCAGGCTTCGGTCGCAACGATGACGGCGACTTGGCCGCATCCGCTGCCGGAGGGTGAAGCTGCCCGCCGTATTGCAGCCGCGCGCGATCTTAACGCTAACGGCGAAGCGGTGATACTGGCGCTGACGTTGAAGGGGGAGCCTGACCGGCTGATCGGGCAAATCGGATGCAACGCTTTGCCGGTCGAGTACATGGGCATCGGCTACATCATCGATCCCGGATTGTCGAACAGGGGTATCGCGACCGAAGCGGTGCGCGGCTTTATCGATGCGCTGTTCACCTTCAGTCCGCTCAAGCACTTCACTGCTTCCTGCAGGACCGTAAATCCGGCATCCAAGCGAGTGCTGGAGAAGAATGGATTTCTACACAAGGGGCGGGGAATGTTGGAGACCGATCAACGCGGGCCGGTCGAGGTGGATTTTCTCGAGTTGTCACGCGTCAGATGGCGAATGCAAGCGCTGGCGGCCCACCACGCAATGCTCCAGCGGGCGGCAAGCCACAACGCGCACGAGAGGGCGAGCCGGGTAGAAAGGCTTCCGCTTTAAGTAGCTCGCTTCCCCCGATACAAACATCGATACAAAAAAGCCGCTCGGATATCCGAGCGGCTCATAACTATCGGCATCGCAAGCGAGACGAGTGATCAACGCTGGCCAAAGCCACCGCCGCCGCCGAAACCGCCACCGCCACCGCCACCGAAACCGCCACCAGCGCTGCCACCGCCACCAAATCCGCCACCGCTGCCGCCCGCGCCGCCTTCCGAGCGACCGGGACCGCCACGACCACCGCGACCGCCAGCCAATGGCTTCTTCAGCGGCTTGTTCGGCAACAGGCCTTCACGCTGCAACTTCTTGCGGGCGAGCTTGCGGGCACGGCGAATCGCCTCTGCCTTCTCGCGGGCTTTCTTCTCCGATGGTTTTTCGAAGTAGTTCCGGAGCTTCATCTCACGGAAGACGCCCTCGCGCTGCAGCTTCTTCTTGAGCGCCTTCAGAGCTTGGTCGACATTGTTGTCGCGAACGAGAACCTGCACTTGTGGGATTATCCTCGACTATTGAAGGGTTTATTCGTTGAAGGGCTGAAAGCAATCAAAGCCGCAGCCCGCACCGGTTATCCGATGCTTGGATGCCGCCTCAATAATTAATTTTTGATCAAATAGCAAATGCTGGTAAAGAAGTCTACATGCCTTCGTCACCGGCGTCTCAGAACTTCGCTCGCGGCCGCTGCAGCCGGTTGACGTGGCCCATTTTGCGTCCCGGACGGGCCTCACGCTTGCCATAAAGATGCACCGAGACACCGGGTTCGGCTGCGATTTTCGCCCAATCATTGACCTCCGCGCCGAGCAGATTGATCATTTCGGCGCTGGCGTGACGCAGGGTCGAGCCCAACGGCCATCCTGCCACGGCACGGATGTGGTTCTCGAACTGGCTGCACAAGCAAGCGTCCATGGTCCAATGCCCGCTATTGTGGACGCGCGGTGCGATCTCGTTGACGTAAAGAACTTCGGCACCGGCGGTCTTGAGCGCGAAGAATTCGACGGCGAATACGCCGGCGTAATCGAGGCGCTCAGCTATGCCGCGAGCAATCTCGACTGCCTTTGCAGCTGTCGCCGGTTCAATCCGGGCGGGCACGACCGAGCGATGCAAAACGTGGTCGCGGTGCTCGTTTTCCGTCACGTCGTATGCAGCGAACGCACCATCCGCTCCGCGCACAGCCACCACCGAGACCTCGAGGGTGAAGTCGACGAACTGTTCGAGAATCGCGGGGTTGGCACCGATTGCAACCCAGGCGGCCTCGGCGTCAACCGCCGTGAGGATCTTTGCTTGTCCTTTGCCATCGTATCCAAATCGTCGCGTTTTCAGAATGCAGGGCATGGCGATCTGTTCGCCGAGGCGCTCGCGCAACTCGTCGAGACTTTGCACGCTCGCGAAGCTGGCCGTCATTGCGCCAAGGTCGCGTGCCAGTTGCTTCTCATTGAGGCGGTCCTGGGCGCAGGCAAGAGCTTTTGATCCTGGTCTTACGGGGACCAAGCCTTCGAGGTGCGTGACGGTCGCGAGCGGGATGTTTTCAAATTCGTAGGTGACGGCATCGACCGAGCGGGCAAATGCGCCAAGCGATTCTTTGTCGTCGAACTGGGCAGTTGTGCGGGCGGTCGCAACGTCAAACGCAGGTCCGCTCGCATCGCAATAGACATGCGTCTTGAGGCCCAGTTTGCCGGCGGCCAACGCCAACATCCGGCCGAGCTGGCCTGAGCCCAAGATGCCGATGGTACCCCCCGGCGGGATCGACTTGTTTGCGGACGTCAAGGTTCAATCCTTCGGGACTTGCGCGACGGCAGCGGTCTGACTGGCGCGATGCGCGTCGACCCGCGCAGCGAGGCCGGCATCGCTCAGTGCCAGAATTTGAGCGGCGAGCAGACCGGCATTGGTCGCGCCTGCGTCGCCGATCGCCAGTGTTCCGACCGGCACCCCAGCCGGCATCTGTACGATCGACAGCAGACTATCATGACCCTTTAGAATGCGGCTTTCGATCGGCACGCCAAGCACCGGTAACGGCGTCATCGCAGCGGCCATGCCAGGCAAGTGCGCTGCCCCGCCCGCACCGGCAATGATGACGTGTAGGCCCCTGGCTTTGGCGTTCTTCGCGTAATCGTAAAGCCGCTCGGGCGTCCGGTGCGCCGATACAATACGCGTTTCGAATTCAACATCGAGCAAGGTCAGTACGTCCGCGGCGTGCCGCATCGTCGGCCAGTCGGATTGGCTGCCCATGATGATCCCGACTTTAGGCGCGCGAGCCTGCATTGGTGTACCCGCTTTCAAGCGATGATGTCGGGGAGGAGCCGGTCTTCCAAGGACGTGATCAGGTCCTTCAGATGAAGCTTTTTCTTTTTCAGCCTCTTGATCATGAGCTGATCGGCATGAGCGGCGGCTTCGAACAGGGCGATTTCCTGGTCGAGCCCGCGATGCTCGGCACGCAACTTGGCGAGCTCCTCCCTGATGTCCCGGTCGTCCAGGCGCGCCATCACTTCGTTTCTCATCCTAGCGGTGCGATATGCGCTCATACCCCACGGGTGGTGAAAATACTATTGTCAAAAACACCGTTGCAGCGCAAGCAGGAACCCCCGCATCGATCCACGAATCCTGGGCGAATTCCAGGCGTTACGCTACCTTCGCAATGTTCACGAATGAAGAACCAAGCTCCCCGCAAATATTGGACATTGGGTCGTAAATCTGTCACACTGGAAAGCGTATTGCAGCTTTGCATGGAGGACAGGATGGCGCGGTCGTCTCATCTTTCTGAACTTGCCGAAAAGCACAAGTTGTTGGATCGCCGAATAGCCGAAGAGCAATCCCGGCCCGCCTTGGACGAGGTGAAGGTGAACAGGTTGAAGCTTCAAAAGCTGAGATTAAAAGACGAGATTACCAAGCTGCAACAGCCGAGCCCCTGACAGCCTACCAGCTGATCATACGTTTGGGCGGCGTTGAGCTATCCACGCACCGGCAGCGATCATACTCGCGCCAGCGAGGGTGACGGCTGTCGGTACTTCGGCGAACATCAAGTACCCGAATACGATGCCCCATACCAACGACGTGTAATGAAGCGGCGCCAGCCGTGCTGCTTCAGCACGCGCGAATGCCAAGGCAAGCAGATAGTGCCCGCTTACCGCCAACGCCCCCACGAGCGTGAACAGGCCCAGGTCGGGCAGTGCAGGTGGTGACCACACGAACCACGCCGGGATCAGAAGCATCACCGCCGGACACGCGCTCTGGAACCAGACGATGGTGATTGCGGGATCGCGTTGCGCGCGCATGCGTAATACGATGATGTTGAGCGCATACGTTATCGTGGACACACAGATTGCCGCCACGCCTGCGAGCGCGCCAGCGTCGTATGCCGCGTGCCCCAAGCGCCAGCCGACAATCAGCAGCATTCCGGCCAGTCCAGCGCCAAGTGCGATGAAGATCGACCGGTCGAGTTTCTCGGCCAATATCTGGCTACCGAATAAAGCCATCAGCAGCGGCGATAAGAACGAGAGAGCTACCGTTTCGGCGAGCGGCAACCGGCCGAGCGCGAAGAAGAAACAGGTAGCGGTGATCACCACCAGGAAAGAGCGTGATACGTTTGCGCGTACGGTTTCGGCGGATGGCAGTCCCGGCCAGAACAGTGCGATCAGCAGGCTCGCCCAAACAGTACCAAATGCGAAGCGCATGAAGGCAATCTGAAATGTCGGATAGCGCGCGCTCAGGCCCTTGATCAGGGCATCCATGAACGTCAGCAACGCCTCCGCTGTGATCGCGCAAAGTGCGGCGTGCAACAGCGACCGTCGCGCGAGCTGATCAGCGGGCATGGTTGGGGTCGATCCAAGATCTGAGACAGGCATGGGAGAAGGCGCAGAAGCACTTCTCTTTGCCAACTTATGCAGGTCCTTTCCACACCTAACTCGAGGGCCATCGGTATCTAAGCGCGCCTGCGCTTGAAACGGCGGCGACAAGAGGCACACTGGCGCCAACGCTGAACGCGTCGATTCGCATGCCAGTACTTTGAGGCGAAACCAACAAGTGGCCGCACCGAACCCAAACCGCCAAAGGTTGGCACGCGAAAGCCTCACTCGGTTGTTCGGGCATCCAACAGCGGTGTTCGTCGTGCACTACGCTTGCGAGAGCTTCAACCAGGGACAGGGCTATGCCTCGCCGCGCGTAACAGCGATCGCACTTCGTAACCTGGGCTCCGGCGCGACAACGTCATTCTCGATCCATTCCGAAGTCGAACTCGCGCGCCGCCGGAACAAGGATGTGGCCGGTCTCGACGTGATGGAGCATGCGATGCTCTCCCGCTTCTTCGATTTTCTCAGCCGCAATCCCGCGGCAACCTACTTGCACTGGAACATGCGCGACGAGAAATTCGGATTTGCCGCGATCGGCCATAGGTATGCAGTGCTCGGCGGCGAGCCCGTCGCGGTGCACGATAGCCAGAAGTTCGACTTGTCGCGCTTGCTGGTCGAGATGTTCGGTTCCGACTATGTGGCCAAGCCCTATATTGTGACGCTCGCCGAGCTCAACAGCCTATCGACGACGAGTTTCTTGTCGGGACCACAAGAGGCGCAAGCCTTCGTCCAAGGGCAATACTACAACGTGCTCCAGTCGGTTTTGTGCAAAGTGACGTTGATCGCTGACGTTGCGCAACTGGCGTCGGACAGGGCGTTGCATACCGAGGCCACGTGGTGGACCCTCAATGGCGGACAACTGCGCGAGGCGTCCGAAATGTTCTGGCGCAACCCGGTGCGCGCAATATCGGGTGTTGTATTCGGCGTTGGCAGCACGGCGTTCTTGCTGATGGTGAAGCTGCTGTCATAACAAATTCTGGAAGTGAGCCTGTACCCGCTCACAAGAACCCGATCGAAATCCATGGGACCGCGGCGACGATAATCGTGCCGATTATGAGGGCGATCAAGTAGGGCCAGATTGGACGAATGCCCTCGGATGGGTCGACGCGGCCAATGGCACAGGCGGCATAATAGCCGACGCCGAAGGGTGGGGCGAAAAGACCGATGCCCATCGCCAGGATGACGACCATCGCGTAGTGCACCTCGTGGATACCAAGTTGCTTGGCGATCGGGAATAACAGGGGACCGAACAGCACGATCGCCGGAATGCCTTCAAGCACGCTGCCAAGAATGACGAATGCAACCAGGGACACCGCCATGAAGCCGGCAGCTCCACCGGGCAGCCGGCTCATCGCGGCGGCAAGTTCACGGCTGAAACCCGATTGCGTCAGCGCCCAGGCCATAGCGGTGGCGGCGCCGATGATCAGCAAAATTGCACCGGACAAGGCTGCGGTGTCGACCAGCACCGTCCACATCCGGTTCCACCGCACCGGATCGAGTCGCGTGTGGGCGGCCGGTGAGGCCTTGCGGAAGACCCAGTAAATGAAGCCGACGACTAGCGTGTAAACGATACCGATGGTCGAGACTTCCGTCGCGGTTGCGACGCCCTCGACGACGGCGGCGCGAATGAGAAATGGCAAAGCGATGCTTGGCGCCGCAATCAGCGCGCAAAGAGCAATCACCCGGGGGCTTGCGCGCACCACGCCGGTCATGTCCTCGTCGCGTGAACGCCACCACACGACGACGCACAACGCCAGCGCCAGCACCAACGCTGGCAATAGTCCGCCCGTGAACAACGCCGCGATCGACACGTTGCACACCGAGCCGATGGTGATCAAAACGAGAGATGGCGGGATCGTCTCCGACATCGCGCCCGACGCCGACAGCAGCGCCACCAGGTCGCCACCCTTGGCGCCACGCTTCTTCATTTCGGGAAACAGAACTGGCGCAACAGCTGCCATGTCGGCGGCTTTCGAGCCTGAAATTCCTGACACCAAATACATTGCGCCGAGCAGCACATAGCGCAGGCCGCCGCGCAAATGACCGATCAAGCTTGCGAGGAAATCCACCATACCCCGCGCGAGACCGGTGATCTCGATCAGTAGCCCGAGGAATACGAACAGCGGCACCGAGAGCAGGATGATATGGCTCATGCCCTCGTCCATGCGGCTGACGACGATCGTCAACGGCGAGCGCGTCGTCAGCGCCAAATGCGCGAACGTGCCAAGCCCGAAGGCGAACGCAATCGGCACACCGGCCAGCACCGCGCCGCCGGTCAAAACGACGAAGAATACGATCAACCGGTAGTTGCCCATAGCCATCAACACCGGCTTGGCGATGTAGAGTAAAATACCGAGGCCGATCACCACAGCCGCTGCCATGGCGCAGTCGCGAAGCGGCGCCGACCGGCCGATCCGCAAGACCCCTAGAATGATCATCAACGCCAGTCCGACAGGCAGCGCAGCTGCGCGCCACACGTTGGGGATTTCCAGCGCTGGCGTCACGATCATGATTTCGTCGATTGCGTATTCGAGCGCTGGATACATGACGAGTGCAAGGAAGGTTAAACCGGCCACCAGCGCTAGCGCGTTGAGCACCGCCTTCATGCGCGGGGCCGCACCGTCGACCAGCGCCGACATCCGCATGTGCTCGGTGCGGCGGTAGGCAACCACGGCGCCGAACATCGCGAGCCACAGGAACAAAATCGAAGCAAGTTCGTCCGACCACGTGAACGGCCGGCGAAATACGTAGCGCGACACCACGCCAGCGAACAGGATCAGCGTTTCGAAGAGCACAAGTATGCCAGCGGCGAGTTCAGCAAACCGCCCGATCGCATTTTCGATCCGGGCAGCCGTGGTGTTCGGGTCGGCGTCAATCGTGCTGGTAGTATCAGTACGCATAAGGTGCCCTCGGCACGGAGAACGGCCAGGAGGTGTGGCGATCATTCCTCGCCGCCTACCTCCCAGAGACGTCATCCCCGCGAAGGCGGGGACCCAGTCATGCCGCTACCGGACAGTTTGTAGAGACTTGTCTGGGTTCCCGCCTTCGCGGGAATGACGGAGTTTGTGGGATCAGTGGAGCGAATGCTCAACTGATCGTTCGCGTCGCTCGCCGCCGAAGGATCAGCTGATCCTGCCCGCGTACTTTTCGAGGAGTGCCCAAGGTTCGTCGCCATACTTGCCCTTCCACTCCTTATAGAAGCCGGCGGAAGAAAGCTTGTCGCGGAACGGTGCCTGATTGACTTCGTTGAACGCCAGACCTTTACCCGACAGCTCCTTCTCCAACGTGGTGTTCAGCGCAAAAATGTCCTCGCGCTGCTTTCTGGCGGCTTCGTTCAGGTTCTTGGAAATGATCGTACGCAGGTTCTCAGGAATACCATTCCACGCTTTGGCGTTAGCCAGGAACCAGAAGCCGTCCCACATGTGGTTGGTCTTGGAGAGATATTTCTGCACCTCATAGAGCTTGGCCGCATTGATGATCGCGAGCGGGTTTTCCTGGCCCTCGACGACCTTCGTCTGCAACGCGGAATAGGTCTCCGAGAAGTTGATGCTCGCGGGCGATGCATCGAACGCCTTGAACATCGAGGTCCACAGCGGCGACGGTGGGACACGGATCTTGAAGCCCTTGAGGTCGTCCGGGCTGTTGATCGGCTTGATGCTCGACGTCATCTGCCGGTAGCCGTTGTCCCACATCTGATCCATCGCGACGAGACCGGACTTGGCGATCTGCGCACGCACGTAGGCCCCGAGCTCGCCGTCCATCGCCGGCCATACCTTGTCGTAACCCGACCAGGCGAAACCGACGCCATTGATCGACGCGGCTGGCACCAAAGTCGCCAGGATCAAGCCGGACAGCGTGAAGAACTCGATCGCGCCCGAGCGCAATTGGCTCAGCATATCGGTGTCCGAACCCAACTGATTGTTGGGAAACATCTGGATGTCGACCTTCCCGTCAGTCTCCTTCTTGATCTTTTCCAGCGCTTCGCCAGCGCGGATCACCAACGGGTGAGTGACCGGCGAATTGTTGGCGTACTTCAAGGTAAATTCGGCAGCGTTTGCACGCGTCACTCGCATCAAAGCGGGCGACGCCACGGCCACGGCCGCAGTGGTTTGAACGAACTTGCGGCGGTTGACTGTCATGAATGCGCTCCATGCCTGAGGGTAACGTTTCCCTGCTCTGCGCCTCTGTTATCGCGGCGTGAGGGCTACGCGGGCACTATGCTTGAGCGTCGTAGCGGGGGCAAGCCACCGGGCGGGCCGCGTTAACCATCATCGACTTTACGCCTGGCCTCGTTAACCAGTTCCGGGCGACTGCACACGATCCTAGATAGCGGGAGACGCCCAACGCTGGCTTGCCGGGCGATACGAGCAGCAGAACGGTTGAGCGTCTGCCGGCAGTCAATCGACTGCTCACACAATGAGGAATGAGTGATGCGTATATCGAAGCACTTAGGTGCAGTCGTTTTATCAGGCACAGTTCTAGCGCTCGCTGGATCGGCTCCTGCCTCGGCGGATCGCGATTCAGTTCGCAACGCCAAGAGTTGGTCATACCAGTTGACTGGCGACATGACATCGACCAAGCGCTCGAATGCCGACGTCGCCGTCGTCGATCCCGATCACGCCGGTAGTGCCGAGCGCTATAAGACAAAAGCCAGAGGCGGCAAGCGGCCCGTTCTTGCTTACATCTCGGTCGGCGAGGCCGAGGAAGGCCGCAGCTACATGAAAGGCTCCAAGCAATCGTGGAACACCGGCCGCACGCAAGGCTGGTCGGGCAACTACGCTGCCAAGTATTGGGATGAGGACTGGAAGCGCATCGTCAAGTCGCGCGTCCGCGACGCCTTGGCCAAAGGCTATGACGGCGTCTATCTCGATCGCGTCGATACCTATGAGAGCACTAAGGCGCCGGGCGGCTCGCGCGAACAGATGGTCAAGCTCGTGAAGGAAGTCGCGGCCGAAGCGCGATCGAAAAAGGGCAACGCTGCCGTTGTGGTACAAAACGCCGAGGAGTTGCTGACCGACAAGAGTTATGTCGCGGCCATCGATGGCATCGCCAAGGAGGACCTCTATCACGGCATCAATCACCGCGGCGAGCGCAACAGCGCTAGTAATGTCAATTCCAGCAAGTCGTATTTGAAGTCCGCGAAATCCCAAGGCAAAGCCGTGTTCGTCGTCGAGTACCTGAACGGTGACACTGCCGACAAGGTCGCCGGCGAAGCGCGCCGGGATGGCTTCGTCCCGAACACCCGCGCACCGCGCAACTTGAACAAGACCGCCGAGGACTAGACTTGTTGGCAGCGTCGTCTGTGTCAGTGGACCGGAACCTACCGGACCATTACATAGAGGAGCATGACCACCGAGCCTGAACATGCTGATGAAACCGCGCCGCCGGATGCTCCGCGTCCGGCGGGAACGGAAGTCATCCAGCACTATCTGAAGCAGCTGCCATCATCGCCTGGTGTGTATCGCATGATCGATGCCGCCGGGGACGTGATCTATGTTGGCAAGGCGCGCGCGCTGAAAGCACGCGTCTCCAACTACGCTCGCCTGCACGGCCATCCGAACCGCATCGCGCGGATGATCGCGTCCACCGTGTCGATGGAGTTCGTCACGGTCGGCACCGAAGCCGAGGCGCTACTGCTCGAAGCCAACCTGATCAAGCGCTTCCGGCCGCGTTACAATGTTCTCATGCGGGACGACAAGTCGTTCCCGTACATTCTGATTTCGCGCGATCATGCAGCGCCGCAGATCTTGAAACATCGCGGCGCGCGCAATCGGCGCGGCGACTACTTCGGACCGTTTGCATCGGCCGGTGCGGTGGGCCGCACCATCAATATGCTGCAACGCGCGTTCCTGCTGCGCTCGTGTACCGATAGCGTGTACGAGAGCCGCACGCGACCCTGCCTGCTGCATCAAATCAAACGCTGCTCGGCTCCGTGCACCGGCGAAATCTCACTATCGGACTACGGCCGCCTTGTCGATGAGAGCGTGCGCTTTCTGCGTGGCGAAAGCCAAAACGTGCGCACTATGTATCAGCGCATGATGGAGGACGCGGCCGGCAAACTCGAGTTCGAACAGGCGGCGAAGTTTCGCAATCGGTTATGGGCGCTCGCCCACGTCACCGCCGACCAGGCGATCAACCCCGAAGGCATAGAGGAAGCGGATGTGTTCGCGGCGCACCAGGAGGGCGGGCACACCTGCATCCAGGTATTCTTCTTCCGCACCGGCCAAAACTGGGGCAATCGCGCGTATTTTCCAAAGGCGGATCGAGCACTTGATGTCGGCGAAGTGCTGGATAGCTTCATCGCGCAATTCTATGACGATAAACCAGTGCCGCGTTTGATCCTGCTATCGCACGAAGTGCCGTCGCGTGCACTGTTGGCCGAGGCGCTGTCGCTCAAGGCCGGGCGGAAGGTCGAGATTAGCGTGCCGCAGCGGGGCACCAAGATCGGCCTCGTCGAGCACGCGACACAAAACGCGCGCGAAGCGTTAGGCCGCCGGATGGCCGAGACGTCATCGCAGAAAATTCTGATGGAGGGTTTGAGAGATCGCTTCGGGCTGGCGCATGTGCCCAGACGCATCGAAGTTTACGACAACAGCCACATCATGGGCACGAATGCGGTCGGAGCAATGATTGTCGCCGGCATCCAGGGCCTAGTGAAAAACCAGTACCGCAAGTTCAACATAAAGTCGGAGGGTCTAACCCCCGGCGACGATTACGCGATGATGCGTGAAGTGCTGTGCCGCCGCTTCAAGCGGGTCGCGGCTGAGTTGCGCTGCGAAGTCATCGAAGACGCGCCGGTTGAGGAAGTCATCGCATCAGCTCCATCGCTGGCCCCCGACCCGCCCCTTGATGAGGTACGGGAGGGAAACGCTTGCGAGGCTGCTGCACCGCTCATTCCAAAGGAGGAAGCGGGCGAACGATCGCGCATCGTACCTGCCGGCACACCGCCGAAGGGAGCACGTGGTGCGGATGCGATCGCGTTCGGCGTGCTGCGTGCGGATAATGCCGCGATGCCTGGATCGGAACTTGTGCCGCCGGGGATCGAACCGGACGAACCAGAAGATGTAGACGATGAAGTCGTGGTCGATGCCGAAGAGTTTCCGACGACACCCGATCTCGTTTTCGTCGACGGCGGCGCGGGACAGCTGTCGATCGCGCAACAGGTATTGGCCGAGCTTGGCCTCACCGATGTGATCCCGATCGTCGGCGTCGCCAAGGGGCCAGATCGCGATGCGGGGCGCGAGCATTTTTACGTCCCCGGCCGGCCGTCTTTCATGTTGGAGCCGCGCGATCCGGTGCTCTATTTCGTACAACGGCTGCGCGATGAGGCGCATCGATTCGCCATCGGCACCCATAGGGCGAAACGCGCCAAGGCGCTTGGTGTCAATCCGCTCGACGAGATCGAAGGCATCGGGCCGACCCGCAAGCGCGCATTGCTCAATCACTTCGGCTCGGCGAAGGCAGTCTCGCGCGCGGGCATCGAAGATCTGAAGGCAGTCGCGGGCATTTCCGCTGCCATGGCGCAGTCGATCCACAACTTCTTCAACGAGAAGAAAAACTAGCGCTCAAGCATCGACGATCTTGGCGATCACCGGCCAGTACCGACTGCCGAAACCGGCATCAATTGCAGCGACGAGCTTGGCGCGGGCAACCGCGGCGGCGCTCAGCGTCATACCGGCATCGCGCGCCAGTTCGAACGCGTAGTCGAGATCCTTCATCGCGTACTCGGTCGAGAAGGCCTGCTCGGGGTAGGTGTCCGTCAACATCGCTTTCATGCCGTGACTGCGTAGCGCAAAGCTGTCGGCCGAGCCTTTGGCCAGGGTTTCGAACAGCACTGTGCCGTCGAGCCCGTTGCGGCGTGCGATCGCGAGCGCTTCTGCCAAAGCGACGACGGTCTCTATCAGCACCATGTTGTTGAGGATCTTGACCAGCTGCCCCGAACCGGGCGGGCCGCAATGCGTGATTTGCGATCCGATGCAGTTAAGCAATGGATGAAGGTCATCGAACGTTTCTACCGACGCGCCGACCATAATGCTGAGCGTCCCATCCTCCGCCGCTTGACGGGTTCGCGCAATCGGTGCGTCGGCGAAGATTGCACTGCGTTTCTCACATGTTTCGGCAAGGCGGCGCGCGAGCGACACTGGCGAGGTGCCGAGATCGACGATCAGTTGTCCAGCGCGCGTGAGCGCACACAGGCCAGCGTCGCCAAAGCAAATGCTCTCGACGTGGTTGCCGCTGGGCAGCACCATAAAAACGATGTCAGACGCTGCCGAAACCTCAGCCACCGAACGAGCGATCGTTACTCCGTGCGCGGCCAGCCGTTCGAGCGGAGCGGCGGTGCGATCAAAGGCAACGACTGCGAGCCCGCTCTTTTGCGCAAGATTGCGGCACATCGGTTCGCCCATGACGCCGGTGCCGATAAATCCGATCGTGCGTGCCATTCGTCATCACGCTCTTGTTGTGCGCTTGTGCTCGCTGAGCGCCGCGCCGAATGCTTGAAATAGCGTGCGGTTCACGACGTTGCGCTGTGAATCGTATTCCGCATGCCATTGCACCCCGAGCGCAAACCCTGCGGCCCCAGCAATCCTGATCGCCTCGAAGGTGCCGTCCTCTGCAATTCCCTCGATGATCACGCGCTCGCCCGGCACTAGAATGCCCTGACCGTGCAAAGAGTTGACGCGGATCGTCTCGGTTCCAAGTAGGCGCGCGAATTCACCGTCGGGGAGGAGGGCAACGTCGTGGCGTTCGGCAAACACCACCGTCGGATCGGGATGAACCTCGCCCGTATCCAGGCGCGGCATGCGATGGTTCATCCGCCCGGGCAACTCGCGAATTTCCGGATGAAGCGATCCGCCGAAAGCGACGTTCATCTCCTGAAAGCCGCGGCAAATGCCAAACAGCGGGATCCCGCGGGCAACGCAGATCTCGATGAGTGCGAGAGCCATCGCATCACGACGCTCGTCATAAGGTTCGTACGAAGCATGCGCCTCGGTACGAAAGTGGGTCGGATGCACATTCGCGCGCGCGCCGGTAAGAAGTATGCCGTCGACCACCTGGAGCAGGTCATCGATATCGGTGATCTCGGGAGCACCGGCAAATACGAGCGGCAGAGCTCCCGATACTTCGGCCACCGCACGCAGATTGCGCTCGCCGGCCATCTGCACGGCAAACCGGTTTTCCACCATCAGCGCGTTGCCAATCACGCCAACCACTGGTTTCGTCATCGCTTCCGCCTCGACGTTGAATTTTTGCCCGTCTGCTGCAAACCGCAATTACTCATCAGCGCAAATCCGCGAAGGCCACTTCCAAGCGCCCGAGCGCCTCGTCAAGAATTGGACGCGGAGTTGCAATGTTGAAACGCAACCAATTTTCGCCACCCGGACCGAACTGTTCGCCGGGGCTGGCAAAGATGTGCGCGCGTTCCTTCACGCGGGCAGCGACTTCTCTCGGTGACAGTCCTGATCCTGAAAAATCCACCCATGCGAGGTAGGTCGACGCGAGCCGCATTGAGCGCGCACCGGGTACGGCTGCCTCGATCCGCGCGTCGAAGGTATCGCGATTTTTCGCCAGGTACGGCAGCAGCGCATCGAGCCAAGCGTCGCCGGTACGCCAGCCAGCTTCGGTCGCGATCATGCCGAAACTGTTGTAGGAGGCGAGCCCGCAGGCTGCAATTCGAGCATCCAGACGACGCTTCAAAGCGGCGTTGGTGGTGATGCAAGCGCCCGCATGCGCGCCCGCCAGGTTAAAGGTTTTTGTTGCAGCGACACAGGTGATCAGCCGGTCTGCGATCTCGGGCGCGGCGGTCAACGCGGGCGTATGCTTGGCGCCGTCCAACAGGAGGTCGCAATGGATCTCGTCAGAGACCAGGATCAAATCGTGCTCGATACAAAAAGTTGCGAGCGCCCGGATTTCCTGCGGCGACCATATGGTGCCACCCGGATTATGAGGGCTGCAGAAGAATACGATCTTCGTTTGCGGCGTGATTTGCGATTTTAGGGCCTCGAAATCCATCACGTATCGGCCCTCGGCCTCGACCAGCCGCGCGTCGAGAATGCGACGCTCATTGGCAACGATGATCTTGCGGAAGGCGTGATAGCCCGGCGTAAATACGACAACCTCGTCGCCAGGGGCAGTAACAGTTTGCAGGATAAGCCCCATCGCCGAGACGATGCCGGGTGCCTGACTGACCCAACTGCTATCTACTTTCAAATCATGCCGGCGCGCCATCCACTCGCATACCGACTTAGCCCATGTGCCCGTATCGGCGTAATAGCCATGGGTCGCGCGGGTGACTTCTTCCATCAGGGCGGCCGTAACCCCTGGCGGCGCCGCGAAATCCATGTCCGCGACCCACATCGGGATCGCATCTGGCGCTTCGATACCGGAAAGCTTGGCGATCATATCCCACTTCGTGGAATGCGTGCCGCGCCGCTCGATAACGCGATCAAAGTCGAACATCAGATTGCAGCTCCCAAGGCATATTGCGTGAACAAATATTCTTGCGGGCGCCGAAGCCGCGGGTCAAGCCGCGTACACACGGTGTGCCGGGACAACTCACGCGCGCCTCGCAGCCAGAGCATTGCGCAACACACCGGCATAATTTTCGATCGCAAGCTTGCGAATCGACGATTCGGGCAGTTTGCGCTGTTCGAGCAATCTCACCACCCGGCGCAGATCTGCGAACGATGCGATTGCGGGATTAGACAAAGCGTTCATGTCGGTGCCGAAAGCCACATGATCGTGGCCGAGCCAATCGGCCAATTCGAGCAGGCGGCTGGTATAGCTTTCGACCGTCGGGCCGACGTCGGCGCCGAGCGCCCATAAACCGACGACCCCGCCGGCCTTCGTGATCGATTTTGCAGCTTCGAGCGTCAGTAGCCGCGCTTGCCAGACGGGACGGAGCCAATCCGGCGCGCTGCCGCGTGTCACGGAACTGTGCGACCACACGAGCGGCACTTGCGAGACGGCGAGTGCATCAGCCACCGCCTTGGGTGTGCAGTGGGCAAGATCCACGAGGATGCCTAGCCGGTTACATTCGGCGACCACTTGGCGGCCGAGTGCGGTCAGGCCGTCGTGTTGGGGCGGCTCAGTTTGGAAATCGCCGATCGAATTGCGGATGTAATGCACCAGCTGAATCTGCCGGACGCCGGCATCGTACGCGCTGTGCAGCTGTGCAATGCCACCATCGAGGAACGTCGCCCCTTCGACGGAAATCACGACATGGCGTTCGCCTTGCAAAGCACGATCGATGTCGGCTGGCGAAGATACGATCCTCAGGCCCTGCTCGACGATGTGGCGTTTGATGCGGTCCAGTTCCTGTTGAAACCAAGTCACCGACTCAGTGGGCCGCGGCATACCCGATTGCTTGAAGCCACCTCCTGCGAGCCGCAACCAAGGAACATCGCCGACGAGCGCCCATGAAACCAGCGTCGCGTTGCCAGCGATCATGGCCTTGCCCAACGGCCGTGATGCTGCGGACTTCGGACCAACGAAGAACAAGTGGGTGTGCATGTCTCCGATGTAGATCGGTTGCGGCGCGCGCGCGCTGGTCGAGCCTGCAAGCGGCATTGCAATGCCGCCCGCTAGAAAGTGCCTCCGATCCATTCGTTACTCGATCACGATCGTCGCCACGTAGTCCATCGTGCGATTGACATTGTCGGGCGGCAACAGCGTATTGATAAGATACGACGTCGGCGAGTAATTCTCGGGAATTGCTCGATTGAAAACACCGCTGGTAACGCGCGCTTTCAGCTTTTGCAGCACGTTGCCGCTCACGCCCAGATAATAGTCCTCAAGCTTTGCGAACTGCGGCTGCATTTGCTCGGCAACCTTTCTGTGGCCCACCGACAGCTTCGCGGTACTGCCCGCCACAAAAACGGACTTGAGCAAAGCCGTTTGTTCCACCTTCGGCAATTTCAAAGTATCGATCACCATCAAGGGACCGTCGGCAAATCCCGATTGCGAGTTGCGACTGCGCTTGATCAAATAGTTACCGGTTGCCTCCATCGGCTCCATGATCGGCTTGACGCACGCTGGGATGCCGCCGTCCTTGAAGGCTTCTGCGGTGGTCGAGGGGTCACAATTGCGCAATGCCAGCACCGACCACGCAAACTCAGAACAAAACATATCGACCTTTCCGGGTGGATTTTGGCCCAGCGCAATCTGGCCCAAATGCTTGACGAACTCGATCGGCTTGCCGGGTTTGTACTTCGGTGCGTTATAATCGTCATTGAAACTGATTTGACTCGGATAAATTCGCCGCGCGCTGCTGTTCAACCGGCTCGACCAAGCCAGCAGATTTGCCCGTTGCGTATCGGTCAGCTCGCGCGGCCGAATGACATGCATGTAGTCGAGGGTGCGATAATGCTCGCTGGTCAAGTCGGCACGCATTCCTGCGCCCAGGTATTCCTCATTCAACGGGTTATCCAGATTGCGCACGGCGCCATCTTTGACGTAGGCGATACCGGTGTGGCTAATCCCCATCTGAACGTTGGGATATGCACCGGCGCCACCCCATTCGGCGCGAAACGTCAGCAGTAGATCACCGGTTTGAACTAAACCGCTTTTCGCCAAGCGCTGTGCCATGCCGGCGCGTTTGGCGTTGATAATGCGCAGGCCGACTTCGCCGGTGCCGTTTTTCGAATCCGGATGTTTGAAGTCGACCAATATGTCGGTCGTATCGAAGCTTTCCTGCAATGGAGCCCGGGCACTTGCGGGTAGCGCGAAGTAGACCGGTATCTTCATCTTTTTCGCTAGGCGCTCATTCGCCTTCGCGCTGAAGGTGAATTCCTTGGCTTGCGCCGCCTGCGGCCCGATCGACACTGCGGCGGCGGCAACACAACCCAGTGTCAGCAATAAAGTCGATGAATATCGCGCAACCCTAATCGAGTTTGACATGGAATGATCTCCCCACACGAGCAACCAGCATGCAGCATATCATGGCCCGGCCGCTCAACAACCCTGCCGCCGTCAGGGCCTGCGCATAGGGACCCAACTGTTGCCGAGTGACGCCAAGTCCATTTTCAGATACGCAACCGCTGGTCGACGCCAAGAGGACTGTTACGTGCGCATCGCGAAGTTGATCGGAAGACTATCGGTTTTTGTCTGCGTGCTTGCTGGCCTCGCAGCCGGCGTGGTCGCTTACTTCGGTATCGAAGATGGCAAGCCCAGCGTGTGTTCCGGGGGCGTCGTCGGTGGCCATCTTGCCAACGGCAAACGGCTGCCGCTATCGGGCCCGAACTTTAGCGCCTATCACATCGCCGGCTATCTGACCGGCCGCACGTTCATGCATGGGCTCGCACGCGACACCGTGCTCGACGCTTATAAAGCATTGCAGCAAAGCGCACCCGAGCAACGTTACGTGTATGCCGAGGCTGGCTGGCCGTTCGGCGGGCCATTTCCACCGCACAGATCCCATAGCAATGGCACATCGGTCGATTTCATGGTGCCGTTAAGATCCGACCGGGGCGCGACGGTGCAAGTGCCCGCTTCGGTTTTCAACAAGCTCGGCTACAACGCGAAGTTTGATGACGAGGGCCGTGACGCCAATGGGCTGCGCATCGATTTTGAAGCGATTGCCCAGCATCTGCTCGCTCTGGACAAGGCGGCCAGGGGTCGCGGAATTAAGATCAACCGGGTTATTTTCGAGCCTTCATTGCAGAGGCATCTGTTTGCCGCGGCTTCGGGGCAAGCACTGCCGCAGCGCGTGACGTTCATGGATCGTGCAGCGTGGGTGCGCCATGACCAGCATTACCACGTCGACTTTGCGATCCCTTGCAAATAGCGCTATGGCCGACACGCACTTTCAGCTCACTGCATAGGAGCCAAAGGTTTTTCAACGGTTTGCTCTGGTCTCGACACAGTTCGAGCAAAGATGGAGGCGCTAATGAGGCGTTCGTGTGTTGCAAACCAGGAGGAAACCAATGAGGCATCTCTTCCATATCGCGCTCGCCGTTGGCGTGACGCTGACCTGCACGGTGGCCCAGGCGCAGGGCACCAACGATGCGCCGATAACCGAGAAATGGTCACCGGCCGATTGGGGCCCGGAAGATAAGGTAGGCGCGCCGAACCGAACGACGCCACAAATGGTTTTGAAGGCGCTCGGCCTCGTCAAGCAAGGCAAGGTCGCGACGCTTGGTAAAGTCTATTCGAGCGACGCGCCGGCATTCGGCACGCGAAGCTGGAAACTCCTCATTCCTGGATTGCCGACAGGCGGACCGTTCGGCGCCCAGCAAATGGTCTATAATGACGAATACGTCGCAACCGAGTTGGGGCAGATCGGAACCCAGTTCGACGGACCCGGCCACATCGGCATCAAGACGTCGAAAGGCATGTACTATTACAACGGCCGGTATCTGAGCGATAAGGGCATCAGCTCGAGTGGGCTCGGCCCCCTGGGCGTCGAACACGTCGCCCAGAAAGGGTTCGTCTGCCGTGGCGTGCTGCTCGACGCCGTTGCCTTGCGCGGCGGGCCGCTGCCGGTACCGAAGGAAAATAGCGTCAGCGATCCTGGGATCGTGACCGCCAAGGATATCGATGACATGATCAAGCGCCAGAATATCGCACCGATCGGCGAAGGCGATTGTGTGTTCCTGTACACGGGGCACGGCGACATCTGGCACCCGAAGGATTGGGAAGGCTACGATGCAGCGGAAAAGATACGACGCGTTGCATTGTTCAACGCCGGCGAGCCAGGCTTCGGCATCTCGGCCTGCGAGTATCTGGCCGAGCGCAAGATCATTTTGACCGGCGGCGACACTTGGGCCGTCGAAGCTGTCGGCAAGGGATCGGGCGGAGAAACTGCACAGCCGTTCGAGTGCCACATCAAGTTGCAGACTAAGCGCGGCATCTGGAACCTGGAGAACATGGATCTGTCGCAACTCGTCGCGGACAAGGCCTACGAGTTCCTGTTCGTATGGTCGCCTCTGAAGATGAAAGGTGCGACCGGATCGCCAGGTAATCCGGTAGGGCTGTACTGAGGCCCGACGACTGAAGCGTTGATGCACTCCATGAGTGCAGCTACGTCACTCAATGCATCAACTGCCGCCGCCCGCGCTACCCGCTCGAGCGTCAACTTGTAAATGAGGCGACGGCATTTTCCACCGCTGCAAAATCAAACGGCTTGGTGAGGGTTCCGGCGTCCTTGAACCGCGCATCGATGCTGTCGGCGCCGTGGCCGGTGGCGAAAATCACCGGTACCGAGAGTTGCCGCAGCGCCTCGGCAACGAGATAACTATCATTGGTACCGAGTGAAACGTCGAGAAACGCGCCGTGCACCTTGCTGCCGTTGAGCAAAGACAGCGCCGCATCGACTGAATGCGCTGGTCCAACAACCTCGCATCCTAGCTCGACCAGCCAATCGCCCAGCAGCATCGCGATCAACGGCTCGTCGTCGACGACTAAAATACGCCGGGCTAACATGATACGCGCTCTCAAATGTTCCGCAGATTTAACACAGTATATGTCGGCAGCACGATATGCCAACGGTTATCTTTTGTAAGAATGGGTGTTGACGGCTGAGGGTGCATGCATCGCTTTGTTAAGTTCATGACCACCCCAGCCGAGACGGACGGCTTACCCAGATCGATAACCGCACTTGTAATCAGTTGCTGTGCGCTGCTTTGCTTCGCGTTTTGACCGCTTTGTTCGTCGCCGAGCGGGCCGAAAAGGCCTACGGATGGGTAACTGACACGATCGAGGTGCGCGAGGCAGCACGATGCCGATACCCATCTGCTCAACAAGCCCTACACTCAGCAAGATCTCGGCAAGAAAAGCCGCGAGCTACGCGACCTGAGCCATGCAGCCAAAAAGCAGGAGCGGTTGATTGTGTGCCGGGTCAACAGTCCAACATTCTTGCCGATTGTCAACCGGCGATGGTCTTTAGTGCCCATGCTCTCGCCTTGAGGTGGATCGAACCATCATCGGCGCGCGGCAGACTGTCCCGGAGGGTCTGTTCCAATCGCTGGCGAGCGTCGGGATCGAGACTTGTGCAATACCCGGGCGCTGGTCCTGCGCCCAGTGTGAACGGGCGCCAATAATCCTCGAAGTCACGGAACACCGTCGGGATCTCTATGGCGATGCAGGCGATGCCACTGAAGCCGGCATTCTCCACCAGGGTCGTCAAGCCATCCGACGTGCAAAACGGAAAGCGCCTGTCCTCCGTCAGATCTGCTGCTGCCGGATCAAGGCTCGCTGCAGCATCCCAAAAGGCCCGCATGAACTCGACACCGCGGCCAGGATAATCCCAGACATAGAACGCCACGGTCCCCCGCGGGCGAACCACACGTGCCATCTGGCCCAGGGCCTTCACCTTGTCGGGAACGAAATTCAATGCCAGCGCAGAGGCGATCACGTCGCGGCTGGCATCCGGGAGAGGCAGCTCCTGCGCATCGCCAACACGGAACTCGGCGCGACGATCCGCGATCGTCGACCGGGCTAGAGCAACGAAGCCTTCGGACGGGTCGATGCCGATCAGGCTAGCGGGGTTGCATCGAGCTAGAATTGCTGCCGAAAGTGCACCGGTTCCGCAGCCGACGTCCAACCAGTCCAGTCCATCCTGAGGATCGAGCCAATCAAGAAAAAGCGGCGCAATCTGCCTGCTCCATCGACCCATATATGCGTCGTAGCGATCACCCGCCTGCCAAGCATCATGCCGGGATGTTTCTGCCATCGGTTCCCCCATCGTCAATGCGGTACCACTAATCTGCAGCCGTCGCGACGATACTCATGTCCACACGAGTTTCAAGGTCGCTGGCTAGACCAAATCCACGCCAAACAAATGAATTCAGGATTCAGGGGAGGGGGTGACCGGCATCCCACTCGGGGGAGCCATAAGAGATGCCGGTCTAGCATCCTACCGCCAAAGCCCTCTGGACGGTAGTATGCACTTCAAACGTACGCGTTAAATCCGATCGATATCGTTTGCTTCCATACCGGCGCAGCAAAATAACTTCCCAGTAATGCCGGCTTTAAGCCAAAGTTCTTCCTTATCGACGCGGCAATGCGGCGCCATCATCCGGACAGTAAAAGTAAAAACGGGTGAAACCATTCCGCAGTCAAATCTCTTGGCAAAGTCGCTTGCGTCAACGAAGCGGGTTGCCAGCCGAAGGCGAGCAGTGAACGTGCTCGTAAGTCTCGTGTTCGTAATCGCGTTTTGTGCCTCGGCTCAGGCCCGATGCCGCAAGAACGGTCCGTATGATCCATCGGAAATTGCCGGTAGCACGTTCTTCACGACGCGCGAGCAATCCAAGTTTGCAACGAGCGAACGCAGCTACCCGCTCGCCTCAGGTGGCAGTGCGCGCTACTGTTTCTCTCGCGGCTGTTCAGGCCAATTGACGGTCAATTGGACGGATCAAGAGCAGGCCCAATTGCGGGAGCTCCGCGCTATGAGCGTGAAGATAGAGGATCCCTCTTCCGAACTACGGTTTATCAAAATCGCGACCCTGCAATTGGAATCCTGGCTATATAAGCGCCTACTCGGCCTCAACTCCGCAACGGTCAGCCAGATCATGAAGCGGGTCGCCGGCAACTACGGCCACTCCCAATCGGAACATATGACTTGGCTGGCGGGATCGATAAGCAGCTACGGCCGCTTCGACAAGGAATGCGCGACGTATGCGATGGAAGCGACACAACATTTATTGGTGCTGGCCAATCTGGGTTTGATCCAGCACTGGAATGTCAAAGCGCCGGTCTATCGATACGGAATTCCCGGTCACTGGACGGCCGCCCTCGAAAATCGCGACACCTGCGAGAACTACCGGTTTGACCTCAACTCGCGTGCGTCTGCCCGCTTTGACTTGCACGTGCGCGGGCAAAACCCTGCCGCCTTGATGTTGCAAAACCCGCAAGGCTACGGTCATTTGTTGCCTGGCATGGATGGCAATGGCATTGGCCGTCCGAGCGAACACAGTCCGTTCCCCCGCCCTCTGAAGTAATCGAATTCGAACCAGATTATCGCTGCCCGAGCGGAAAATGGCACGCCACATCGCGGCCGTTGGCGACCTGCTCCAGCTTTGGTATCTCAATGAGGCAACGCGGCTTGGCCTTCGGGCAGCGCAGATGAAAATGACATCCCGGCGGGGGCGACAGCGGCGATGGCAGCTCGCCCTGTATCGGCCGGAACGTGACCAGGCTATCGTCCGCGAGCTCGAGTTTCGGCACACTGTCGAGCAGCGCGCTCGTATAAGGATGTTTCGGGCGGGCGTAGACGTCTCCAGTCGGACCCGTCTCGACGATGCGGCCCAGATACATGATCGCCACCCGGTCCGAGATATGGCGCACCACACCGAGATCGTGGCTGATGAACAACATTGTCAGCCCCAATTCGCGGCGAAGCTTGAGGAACAGATTTATGATCTGCGCTTGGATCGATACGTCGAGCGACGCCACCGGCTCGTCACATACCAAGATATCGGGCTTCATGGCGAGCGCCCGAGCGATCGCAACACGCTGGCGCTGACCGCCGGAGAACTGATGCGGAAAGCGGTCGGCCGCATCCGCGTCGAGACCAACGGCCGTTAGCCAAGTGGCGACATAGGTGCGGGCTCTGTCGCGAACAACGAACCCGTGCGCGATCGGCCCTTCCGATATCGTGTCACCAATCCGCATGCGGGGATCAAGCGAGGCGAAGGGATCCTGGAACACCATCTGCACGCGTGTCGTTGCCTTCACCGGCTTGTGCGCGCGCCCCATCACCGGCTCGCCATCGATGGTCGCGGCACCGAGCGTCGGTGGCATGATGCCGGCGATCATCCGGCCCAGTGTGGACTTGCCGCAACCAGACTCGCCGACCAGTCCCAGCACTTCTCCCTTGGCGATCTGAAGCGAAACTGCATCAACCGCGTGTACAGTGCGAGTTTCGATCGCCGCGCCGAAGCGCGCCGCGATGCGTTCGCCAATCGTCAGCGAAGCCGAGAAATTCTTGGTAACGTTGTCGACCGAAACGAGCGGGATCATCGCAGCACCTCGGCGTTGAGCGGGTGATGACAACGCCGCGCCCGTTGGCCGTCTCGGATGAGTTCGGGCGCGCGCAAACACGCGCTGTCGGCCCGCCCGCATCGCGGCGCAAACGCACATCCCACGGGCAAGTTCGACAACGACGGCGTCGATCCCGGAATCTGCACGAGATCCCGCCCCGGCGTCGCATTGCCCGGCAGCGAGTTCAGCAGTCCCTGGGTGTAGGGATGACGTGGCGCGCGCAAAACCGCCGCCGTCGGTCCCTCCTCGATCAGCCGGCCCGCGTACATCACGAGCAGCCGGCTCGCGATCGAGGATACCGTCGCGAGATCATGACTGATCCAGATCAACGCCGTCCCGGACTGCCGCACCAGCGCACGCATCTCGGTCAGGATCTGCGCTTGGATCGAGACATCGAGCGCGGTGGTAGGCTCGTCGCACACGATCAACGCGGGCCGGTTGAGCAACGCAATGGCAATCGCAACGCGCTGGCGCATGCCGCCGGAAAACTGATGCGGATATGCATCGAGCCGTCGCGCCGCATCGGGGATGCCGACCGTCGTTAGCACCTCGATCGCCCGCGCCTTGATCGCTGCAGCGGACACACGCTCGTGCGCCGCACCTGCGAGTTGCATCTGCGTGCCGATGGTCAACACCGGATTGAGCGTGGTCGATGGGTCCTGGAACACCATTGCCATGCGCCGTCCGCGCAATGTTCTGAGCGTCTCGCGATCGGCGCCGACCAGCTCCCGGCCTTCGAGCTTGACCGAACCTGATACGATCCGGCCAGGCGCATCGATGAGACCCAGGATCGAAAATCCGGTGACGCTTTTACCTGAACCGGATTCGCCCACAAGCCCCACCACCTCGCCGGCCGCGACGTCGAACGAGACGCCGTCGACTGCTTTGACAACACCAGCCCGGGTGTCGAAGTGGGTGAAGAGATCGCGCACCTGGAGTAGGGGCACACTCATCGTTTCAGCCTCGGGTTCAATTGATCGCGCACCTGATCGCCGACGAGATTGATGGCAACGATAAGGATGATCAAAGCCACACCCGGATAGATCGAGATCCAGTATCGTCCCGACAGCATGTACTGAAACCCATTGGCGATCAGCGATCCCAGCGACGGCTCGGTGACTGGCAGACCGAGTCCCAGGAACGACAGCGTCGCCTCGAGCGCGATCGAGTTCGCCACCTGCACCGTCGCCACCACGATCAGCGGCGGCAGGCAGTTGGGCAAGATATGCCGGAAGATCACGCGCGATGCTTTCAGTGGTGTCGAAAGCGCGGCCTCGACATAGTCCTTGGCGCGCTCCGTCGATGCGGCGCCGTGGGCGGTGCGGGCGAAGTAGGCATACTGCGCGGTCACCAGCGCGGTGATCAGCTGCCACTTGCCTTGTCCCAATAGCGCTGCCAGCACGAGCGCCAGCAGGATCGCTGGAAATGACAGCTGCAAGTCGATCACCCGCATGATCAGCGCTTCGAGGCGCCCGCCGAAGAACGCCGCCATACAGCCCAGCGTCGCGCCAATGACAAAGGCAATCGAACCGGCCATCAAACCGACTTGGAGCGAAATGCGCAGGCCATAAAGGATCGCCGACCACAGGTCGCGCCCTTGCGCGTCGGTACCAAGCCAATGCGTGAAGCCACCGCTGCCGGTGTAGCCAGGCGGGCGCCGCGCGTCGCCGAGCACAAGCTTCGACAAATCATAGGGGTTCTGCGGTGCGATCAGCGGTGCCAGCACCGCCAACAAGATGACCGCAATGACTACGATGAGGGAGGCAAGCGCGATTCGGCTTTCGCGGAACTCTTGCCAGAAACGCGCGACAGGCGAGGCCCGGTCGATCATGCCCGCCGTACCCGCAGTCTGGGGTCGAGCGCGGCATACGCGATGTCGACCAGGAAGTTGATCATGATGAAGACGAAAGCCACGAGCATCAGGTAGGCGACCATCACCGGGCGGTCGAGCGAGGAGATCGAGTCGATGATGAGCTTGCCGATGCCGGGCCAGGAGAAGATGGTTTCAGTCACCACCGCGAACGCCAGCGTCGAGCCGAATTCCAGCCCGAACACGGTGACGATCGGAATAGCGATCAGGCGCAGCACGTGCCGGCGCAGGATGGTCCACTCGCTGATCCCCGCGGCGCGCGCAAACTTAACGGTGTCGGATGGCATGATTTCGCGCGTGCCGGCACGGGCGAGCCGCACCATCATGGCGAACTTGAACAGCGATAGGTTGAACGCCGGCAACGCCAAGTGCCGCCAGCCATTGGCGGTGAGAAAGCTCCACTCGACACCGAAAAGCATCGCCGTGTCGCCGCGCCCGCCCGCCGGTAGCCAGCCAAGCGTGACCGCGAAAACCAGGATCAAGACCAATCCGATCCAGAATGTCGGTACCGAGAAGCCGAGCACAGAGAATGCCATGATAGCTTTCGACAAAGGGCTGTCCGGTTTGTAGCCGGCATACATGCCAAGAGGTACACCGAGGAGGGTCGCACCCATTACCGCGACGATGGTCAACTCCAACGTCGCGGGTAACCGCGAGAAGATCAGGTCCAACACCGGCATATTGAAAATGAAGGAGCGGCCGAAATCGCCGGCAAGTAAGCGGCCGAGAAACGCGCCGTATTGCCGCCATAGCGGTTGGTCGAGGCCATACGCCTTGATCGTTTGCTCCCGGATCTGCTGCGTCGCATCGGGTGACAGCAACACGTCGATCGGATTGCCGACCGCATAGACGCCAGCGAACACCAGCATCGAGATCGCCAGCATCACCACTAGTGCTTGCATCAGACGCTGGATCACGAACCCGAGCATCAGGTCCAGCCGTCCACAATGACCGCGCGGGTCTCTTCGACCGCCACGCTCCAGATTGCCCGCATGTCATCGTCGCTACGCTGATAAAGCCCGCCGTAGTTACCGTCGCCGAGCAGCTCCTTCTTACTTGCCGGATCGAGCTGCTGGAACCGGTCGAGCTGCATCATCGGCTTCGGCACCGACGGCATGGCGACGTTGGCTAGTCGGGTCCACGGAAAATTCTCCATCCACGACGCATGCGACGCGATCCTGTCGATTGCCTGCACCTTGGCAAAGGTCTTCGGCGCATTCCACCAATTGTGCCATTTCACTTGCGCCCCGGCATGCCGGTCGAGCCATTCAAGGACGGCTCCGTGTGCCGGCGAGTTGCCACCGTGCCCGTTGACGATGACAATGCGGTTAAAGCCCGACCGCGCGATGCCGTCCAGAATTTCCGCAATCACCGCGCAGTAGGTCGCAATTTTCAGCGTCACCGTGCCGGGATATTCGACAAAATTCGGCGTCAGACCGTAGCTCAGCACCGGAAACACGGGCACCGCTGTCGTCTCAGCCGCTTCGAGGGCCACCCGCTCGGCGAGAATCGCGTCGACCGCCAGCGAGAGATAGGCATGCTGCTCGGTCGAGCCAATCGGCAAGATTGCGCAGTCGTCTCGCGCTGCATGGTCGCGCACCTGCATCCAATTCATGTCGGCAATACGCATCTTCGACCTTTGGGTGAATGGTTCCAGCTGGAACTCATCTTGACGACAGCCGGCATTGTGCGTCAAGTTCCATGCGGAACTAGTTGCCCGGGATCCTCATGCTCGACAAGTTGCGTCGTGAAAGACTGCGTCCGCAGTCCCGCTCGGTACGGCCTGAGGCGACTGCCGCCGGCCTGCATCCGATGGTCGCGACCAAGCTGTGGGGCAATCCATGCTGGCTGTCGTTCCGCGCCAACTACATCGCACATCATTTCAATCAGCCGCTCTATGAGTGGATCGCGCGAAAGTACAAGCTGTCCGCCCCCGAACACGTCGTACTCTATGCCGTCGGGCTGGAAGAAGGCATCACCGCCGACGACGTCGTGGCCTCCTCCGCTCGACCGAAGAATACGCTGAGCCGCGCCGTCAATGCGCTGGTGGCCAAACGTCTGCTCACCCGTGTCCAGGACGCAGCCGATCGCCGCCGCAAACGTCTCTACCTTACCCGCCAAGGCCGCAGGATCGTCGCTGAAACCGTGCCGGCGCTGGTTGAGCACGAGCAGGCGATGCTGGCGTCCCTGTCGCACGACGAGTGCCGCACACTCAATAACCTGATGACCAAAATCGTATTGAGCCAGAACGCGTGGCCGACACGCATTGACGAGGAGAGCAAGACATGACGTCGAAAACTGAATGGTTTGTGGCATTAGCTGCGACCGCGCTGTTCGCAGGGCTTGCCACGACAACGTCATCAGCCCAGACGCTGACCATCGGTGTACGGGGCGGGCCCGACTCGATTGATCCACACTTTACCGCCACGGGCACCCACGCCGAGTCGCTCAAGCACATCTTCGATACGCTGACTTGGTCGGGCGATGGGCTAGAGGTCGAGCCCCGTCTCGCCGAGAGTTGGAAAGCGCTCGATGCGACGACCTGGGAGTTCAAACTCAGGAAGGGCGTGAAGTTCCACGATGGCTCGGACTTCACGGCCGAAGACGTCAAGTTCTCCATCGAGCGTATCCCGCTGGTCGCTGGCCCCAACCCGACCACCATCTACGTGCGCCGCGTAAAGGAGACCAAGATCGTCGATTCGCATACTGTTCACATCATAACTGACGGCCCGGCACCGGTATTGCCGAACGACTTCATCCGCCTGTTCATCGTGTCGTCGAAGGCAGCTGCGGGCCTTACCAAGGAAAACGCCAACGAAGCTTTCAACAGCGGCAAAGCGGCGACCGGCACGGGTCCCTACAAGTACGTGTCGTGGGCGCCAAAGGGCGATCTCGTCATGGATCGTTTTGATGGCTACTGGGGACCGAAGGAGCCGTGGGCGCGTCACGTGCGCAAGGAGATACCGAATGATGCTGCCCGCGTCGCGCAGCTGAAGGCGGGCCAGCTCGACCTGATCACCCGCGTTCCAGCGACCGACGTCGCCTCGCTCAAGACCGATCCCAAGCTCACCGTCCAAACCATCGACACCGTGTATGTGTTCAACCTGGAAATGGACCAGCGCGATACACCGCCAGCCGGGCAGATAACCGCCAAAGACGGCGCACCGCTTGCCAAGAACCCGCTACAGGATGTCCGCGTACGCGAGGCGATCGACCTCGCCATCGATCGCAGGACGCTGGCCGAAATCTCCATGGAAGGGCTCGGCAAGCCAGTCAACCAGATGGTCACGGCATCGATCTTCGGCTTCAACAAGGCCCTGCCCGAGCGCAAGTACGACGTAGCAGCCGCCAAGAAGTTACTCGCGGATGCGGGTTTCCCAGCCGGTTTCAAGGTGCAGTTCGCTTTCACCAAGGATCGCCTGCCAGGCGACACCCAGGTCGGCACATCGATCGCGCAGATGCTCGCCGCCATCGGCATCGATGTGGCAGCCAACGCGCAACCAGCGAACGTGTTCTTCCCAGCTCGCACACGCGGCGATTATTCAATGTCGATGTCAGGCTGGGGCACGCTGACTGGCGAGGCTCACTACACGTTGTCGTCTCTCGCCCACTCGAACGACAAAGACAAGAAGATGGGCGCGTTCAACGTGCTCGGCTACAAGAACCCCGAGATGGATACGCTGCTGCAGGAGGCGGCGATCGAGATGGACGAGGCCAAGCGTCGCGGCTTCCTCGAGAAGGCGAACGAACTCGTGCTCAAGGATCGTCAGCGGCTGCCGATCGTCGCTGTCGGCTCGGCCTGGGCCATGCAGAAGGATAAGGTGAAGATTACTGCTCGGGTCGACGAAGACACGCTTGCCATGAACATCAAGCCGGCGAAGTAGAGGCGATGTCACCGATCGCGATCGGAATTCACGGCGGCTGCGGCACGCTTGCTCCCTCGTTGATGAGCGAGTTCGAGTGGGCCGAATCGCGCCGGCATCTTGCTGACGCGCTCAAGGCCGGCTGGATACTCCTGAACAAGGGTGCATCGAGCGTCGACGCGGTCGAGGCAGCTGTGGTGGTGATGGAAAACAGCTGGCATTTCAATGCCGGGTATGGCGCCGCCCTCAATACTGCTGGCGAGCACGAGCTCGATGCCTCGATCATGGATGGCGCCACGCTCAGCGGCGGCGCGGTGTGCGCCGTTCGCCGCATTCGCAATCCAGTGTGCGCGGCGCGCGCCGTGATGGAACAAAGCCCAAGCGTATTGATCGCCGGTCTGGCCGCCGACGAGTTTGCTGCTGCCTGCGGGCTGGACATGGTGGCAAACAGCTATTTCACCACGGAGCGTCGCGTCGCTGCATTGGCTTCGATCAAGGCACGCGCGGCCACTGGCACCATCCAGATGGCAAGCGAAGCGGAGAAGCACGGCACCGTCGGCGCCGTTGCACTCGACAGCAACGGCAATCTTGCTGCCGCCACCTCGACCGGCGGTTTCAACAACAAGCCGGTCGGCCGCGTCGGCGACACGCCGATCCTTGGCGCTGGCACCTACGCTCGCAATGGCGTATGTGCCGTATCAGGGACCGGACAGGGCGAGGTCTTCATCAAACGCGCCGCAGCCTACGATGTCGCCGCGCGTATGATGTACGGCGGGCAATCGCTAAAGGCCGCAACTAACGCGCTGGTGTTCGACACCCTCGCCTCGCACAAGATCGGCGCCGGCATGGTCGCGTGCGACGCGCAAGGCAACGTGTTCGCGCCCTTCAACACCCTCGGCATGTGTCGCGGCTGGGTGACGCCCGAGGGTGAATGCACTGTTGCCACTCACCAGCAGGAATTCCCGCTGGGACGCTTCTCATGACCATCGAGCCGATCGTGATCTGGGGTGGTGGCGCGATCGGCGGCACGATCGCCGCGTACTGGGCTCGTGCCGGCATACCCGTACTGCTCGTCGACATCGCGGACGATCATGTTGCGGCCTGCCGCACCAAGGGCCTGCACATTTTCGGACCGATCGAGGAGTTCACAATCAAGGTACCGGCGGCCACACCCGCGGAGGTGAAGGGACAGTATAAGCGCATCGTGTTGGCGGTGAAGGCGCACGCCACCGACGGTGCCTTGCAACAGCTCAAGCCGCACCTGGCACCCGATGGCTTCGTATTGTCGGCGCAGAACGGCCTGAACGAAATCGCAATTGCCAACGCGGTTGGTGAAGCCCGAACGATGGGGTGCTTCGTCAACTTCGGTGCCGACTGGCACGGGCCGGGCGAGATCCTGTACGGCAATCGCAGCGCAGTCGTCGTTGGCGAGATCGACGGCGCACCGCGGCAACGCACGCACGAAATGCACGCACTTCTGCAGCGGTTCGAGCCGGACGCAATTCTGACCGATAATATTTGGGGCTACCTGTGGGGCAAGCTCGCCTATGGGGCTATGCTATTTGCGACCGCCTTGACGCCCGACTCGATGACGGCGAACTTTGCCGATCCGCGGCGCACCATCGTCTTCGACACGCTGGGCCGCGAGGTAATGGCGGTCGCAGCCGCACGAAACGTGGAGCCAGTCGGCTTCGGCGGCTTTGATCCGGCGGCCTACCTGCCAGGCAAGCAACCTGCCGGGCGCCAGCACGTCATCGATTGGCTGACGGCCTTCACGGCGCAGTCGGCTAAGACCCATTCCGGCATCTACCGCGACCTCGCCGTGCGCAGACGCCGAACCGAAGTCGATCCACAAATAGGCATCATCGCGGCACTTGGCCACGAAGCTCAAATTGCGACTCCGGCGCTCGAGAAACTGGTTACACTCGTTCACGATATTGAAGACGGCCGCCGGCCGATGGCGTTTGCAACCTTTCAGAGTTTGATCGACACATGCACATCCGCTTCGATGGCCAAGTCGCACTCGTAACCGGCGCAACGCAGGGCATTGGCCGCGCCGTCGCCCAGGGGTTGCAAGATGCCGGCGCTAAAGTCCACGTGGCCGACATTGCGCCGATCGAGGAGGCAAACGGCGAGTTCATTTCCCACCAAGGCGATCTCGGCAACCGCCGCGAGGCGCACGCTCTCATCGCCAGCGTGCTGAAAAGCGACAACCGCCTTGACATCCTCGTCAACGCTGCGGGTGGCGTGCGCGGTCAAATCGGCCGGCCGATCGAAGACGTCGCCGAGGCCGACTGGCGCGTCATCTTCGAAGCCAACGTCGACAGTGCCTTCTGGTTGGCACAAGCGGCATCCGCACCGATGAAGAAAGCGGGCTTTGGCCGCATGATATTCATCGCCTCAGGTGCCGGTCTCCGTCCGAGCCTGACCGGCATCCAGGCTTACACCAGTGCCAAACACGCGCTGGTTGGCTTGACCAAGCAATTGAGTCAGGACCTTGGTCGCTTCGGCATCACCACCAATGCGATCGCGCCGGGCTTTGTGCGGTCCAATCCGACAACCGAAGTGCAATGGGAGAATTACGGCGCCGATGGCCAGCGGCGCCTGGTGGAGAGCATTCACACCCGCCGCACCGGTGCTGCGACCGACATCGCCAGCGCGGCGCTGTTCCTGGCGAGCGAACAAGCGTCGTGGATTTCGGGTCAGATATTATCTGTCGACGGCGGTCGCTCCTAGTGATGATCCGCCGACCCGCAACAAGCGAAAACCTTGTCAATCGTTCAGCGATTGATGATGATGGCGGTGTCTCGTCGCGAATAGGATGGTAGCTGATGCGGGCTGGTTTGCCTCAGGTCGAACAAGCCGTTCTCAGTGTAGAGGATCTGCGGATCCAATTCAGGGTCGCCGAGGGTACACTTCGGGCAGTCGACGGCGTATCGTTTACGCTCGAACATGGCAAGACGCTTGGGGTGGTCGGTGAGTCGGGTAGTGGCAAAACGGTCTCGGCACTGTCGATTTTGCGCTTGCTCGAAACGCCACCGGCCGAGATCACATCGGGCCGCATCGTCTTCGATGGCCGTGACGTGCTTGGACTTTCTGGTCCTGAGATAAGCGAAGTGCGCGGCCGCGAGATCGCGATGATCTTTCAGGAGCCAATGACGTCGCTCAACCCGGTCAAGCGGGTCGGCGTGCAAGTATCCGAGCCGTTGGTCCGCCACCTCGGGTTATCGCCTCGCGAGGCGCGGGCACGATCCGTTCAACTGTTCGAGTTGGTTGGCATCCAGGCGCCAGCCGAAACCATCGACCGCTATCCGCACGAGTTGTCCGGCGGCATGCGTCAGCGCGTGATGATCGCGATGGCGATCGCATGCGAACCAAAAGTGCTCATTGCCGATGAGCCGACCACCGCCCTCGACGTCACCATCCAGGCGCAGATCCTCGATTTGATCGTCGGACTGCAGGACAAGCTCGGTATGGCAATCCTGCTGATTACGCACGATCTGGCCGTCATCGCGGAGACGGCGCACCGGGTCGCGGTGATGTACGCCGGGCGCATCGTCGAGCTTGCGGATGTGAAGACGATCTTTGAAGCCCCGCTGCATCCTTACACGCAGGGCCTTCTGCGTTCGATCCCGCAGATCGTACGCGTCCGGCCGGCAGTGCTGAACGAGATCCCCGGCATGGTTCCAAACCTTGCGCGACTAGGGGTTGGATGCTCGTTTGCTGGCCGGTGCGTGCGTGCCATCGACCGCTGCCGTCTGGAGCCCCCCCCTTTGGACGTCATCCGCCCCGGCCACGATGTCGCCTGCTGGAGAGCCAACGATGACTGAGCTGGCTCCGACAACCGCGCTCATCAGCATGCGCGCACTGAAGACGCACTTTCCGATCCGCAAAGGTATTCTATCGCGCGTGGTCGCTAAGGTGCATGCGGTCGATGGCGTCGATCTCGACGTTCGTCGTGGCGAAGTTCTGGGTGTCGTCGGTGAGTCTGGTTGTGGCAAAACCACGTTGGCCCGCACCATGCTCAAGCTCGTCGAACCGACCTCCGGCGAGATCCAGTTCGACGGCACCAGCATCACCCATCTCAGCCGCCGCGAGATGGCCCCGCTCCGCCGGCAGATGCAGATCATCTTTCAAGACCCATTCTCGTCGCTTAACCCACGTTTGACCGTCGGCGATATTCTGGCAGCGCCATTTGAAATCCACGGGCTGGCCGAGGGCCAGGACATGCGCGACCGGGTCGATCGACTGCTCACGCTGGTTGGCCTGCGGCCCGAGGCATCGCGGCGCTACCCGCACGAGTTCTCAGGCGGCCAGCGCCAGCGCATCGGCATTGCCCGTGCACTCGCACTCGATCCGCAACTGGTGGTCGGCGATGAACCGGTATCCGCCCTTGACGTCTCGATCCAGGCGCAGATCATCAACCTGTTGAAGCGGCTGCAGGCGGACCTCGGACTGACCTACGTGTTGATCTCGCACAACCTCAGTGTCGTGAGCCACATCGCCGACCGGGTGGCGGTGATGTACCTTGGCCGGGTGGTGGAGATCGCCGCGCGCGATGAGCTCTATTTTTCAGCCCTGCATCCGTACACGGAAGCTCTGCTGTCGGCCGCTCCATCTTCCGTGCCCGGCCGCAAGCGCGATCGCATCATCCTGAAGGGCGACATCCCCTCGCCGATCAATCCGCCATCAGGTTGCCGCTTTCACCCGCGCTGCCCGAAGGTGATGACAAGGTGCAAGACCGACGATCCCGCGTTGATCGCGCCAGCCGGCGGCAGTTCACACGCCGTCGCCTGCCACCTTCATAATCCTTGAGGCAGCGCATGCATAAAGGTTGTCTATGTTAAAGTTCATTTTCCGGCGTCTGCTGCAGTCGATCCCGCTGGTGATCGGCGTGTCGATCATTGCGTTCGGCTTGATGCACTTGGCGCCGGGTGGTCCGCTCGCCGTGTACACGCTCAACCCGACGATCCAGGCACAGGACATCGAGCGCATAAAGGTGGCGCTCGGTCTCGATCAGCCGCTTCATATTCAGTACCTCAAGTGGGCCGCCGGCATGTTCAGCGGCACCTGGGGCAATACGTTCTTTGGTGGCCGGCCCGTGTTGCACGTGATCCTCGAACGCGTGCCGGCGACGCTGATCCTGATGGGCTCGGCACTGTCGATTGCGATCCTGCTCGGCACCGCGATCGGCATGCTTGGCGCGGTGAGACGTTATTCGCTATTCGACTATCTGGCGACCACGGGTGCACTCTTTGCGCTGTCGTTCCCGACGTTCTGGTTCGGCCTGATGGCGATCTACGTGTTTGCGGTTAGGCTCCGGTGGTTGCCGTCCGGCGGCATGTTCGACCTCGGCAACGAAGGCGATCCTGTCGACCTTTTGATCCACCTAGTGCTGCCGACACTCGTCCTCGCGCTGGTGCTGGTCGCGACCTGGAGCCGTTATGCGCGCTCGAGCTTCCTTGAAGTGATCCACCAGGACTACATCCGAACCGCGCGCGCGAAAGGCCTGGTCGAGCGCGACGTATTGATGAAACACGCGTTCCCGAATGCCTTGGTGCCGCTGATCGCGCTGTTCGGTCTGCAGCTGCCGACGTTGTTCTCCGGCGCGCTCGTGACCGAGACGATCTTTGGTTGGCCTGGCATGGGACGGCTATTCGTCGACAGTCTGACGATGAAGGAATACCCTGTGTTGATGGGCATGATGATGTTCACCGCAGTGTTCGTCATTGTCGGCAATCTGCTTGCCGATATCGGTGTCGCGCTCGCCGATCCGCGCGTCAGGCTGGAGTAGGACGATGAGCGAGACGGCGATCCAAGGCAAACAGATTGCGGCAGCCGCGGAACCCGTTCTGGCCGAGCACGAGAACTATGGCCGGATGGTGTGGCGGCGTTTTCTTCATCATCATCTGGCAGTGGTCGGCGGCATATTCGTTTTGGTACTCTGCCTCAGTGCGGCACTCGCCGGCGTCATCGCTCCGCACGACCCGACCAACCTCGATACCTCCAAGCGTTTCATCGCGCCGTTCCTAAGCTGGAACCATCCGCTCGGCACCGACGACCTCGGCCGCGACACGTTCTCGCGATTGCTGTTTGGCGGGCAGGTATCGTTGGCGGTCGGCATCGTCGCGATGATTACGACGGTCATCACCGGCACGGTCGTCGGCATCGTTGCTGGCTACCGGGGTGGCTTGATCGACACGCTGCTGATGCGCTTCGTCGACACCATGCTCTGCTTCCCGCAGGTTTTTCTTCTGCTCGTCGTTGCCGCGTTCGTCACACCATCGCTGCTGTCGATCTCGCTGATCATCGGCCTGACCTCGTGGATGGAAGTAGCACGTATCGTCCGCGCCGAGATCATGCGGCTGAAAGCGCAGGACTTCATCCAAGCGGCGCAGGCGCTTGGCGCGAGTGCGACGCGCATCATGGTGCGGGAACTCGCGCCCAACATCATGGCGCCGGTGTTGGTGGCGGCAACCTTGAAGGTCGCGACCGCGGTACTGATGGAAAGCTATATTTCGTTTCTCGGCTACGGTGTGCAGCCACCGCTCGCGTCCTGGGGCAACATGCTGACCAACGCGCAAGGGTATTTCGACACGGTGCCTTGGCTTGCGGTTCTGCCCGGCGTGATGATCACGCTGACAGTGGTGAGTTTCAACTTTCTCGGTGATGGCCTGCGCGATGCGCTCGATCCGCGATTGAAGATGGATCAATAGTTGGCCCATGGTGGGCCTTGAAGGATGGAGGAGTTGGCGATGACAAAGACAACCAAGTCTAGCGTTTCCCGGCGTACCGTCATGAAGGGAGCAGGCGCTGCTGCTGCGGCGGTTGCGACCTACCCGATCTCGGCTACCGCGCAGAACAAGGACCGTATCATCATCGGCATGACGCAGGAGCCGGTGCAGTTCAACCCGCTGCTCTACGCCAACACCGGCACCGAGAACGTGCCCGAGGCCTGCATGTTCGACGCGCTCTGGGACGTCAACGAGAAGGGCGAATTCGCACCCAATCTTGCAGCCGAGATACCGACGCAGGCGAACGGCGGCATCTCGGCCGATGGCACCGTGATCAAAGTGAAAATGAAGCGAGACGTGAAGTGGAGCGATGGTCAGCCGCTCACCGCCAAGGACGTCGCATTCACCTATCAGACGGTGATCAATCCCAACGTGCCGGTGCGTTCACGCTCGGGTTTCGATCTGATCAAGAATTTCAAAGTCGTTGACGATCAGAACCTCGAGATGGAACTGTCGAAGCCGTACGTGCCCTTCATGTGGGCTTGGCAGAATATGCACATCGTCCCGCAGCATCTACTCAAGGACGAGAAGGACCTGAAGACGTCCGCCTGGAACCAGACGCCGATTGGCTCCGGCCCGTTCCTGCTGAAGTCGCGTGTTGCCGGCAGCAACATGATCTACGAGCGCAATCCGAATTATCATCGCGGCCCGGCGAAAGTGCGCCAGTTCATCCATAAGTTCGTGCCCGATCAGCTGGTGCTTTTCGGCCAAGGCAAAACCGGAGAGGTCGATTTCCTGGCGACGCAAGGGGTGCCGAACGATCGTTGGAAGGAAGCGCGCGAGATCAAGGACCGGGTGTTCTGGGCCAACCCGATGCCGTTCGTGCAGTTCGTCTACTTTAACTGCGGCAAGCCGCAGTTCACCGATCCCAAGGTTCGTAAGGCGCTCTACATCGCGCTTGAGATGAAGAAGTCGCTCGACGATGTCTACTACGGCACCTGGGAGCGCACGTACTCATACCTGCATCCCTCGCACTGGGCCTACAACGCCAACCTCAAGGAAGAAACCGGCAATCCTGAGCTTGCTGCCAAGATGCTCGACGAGGCCGGCTGGCGTGTCGGCAGCGATGGCATCCGCGAGAAGGATGGGGTGAAGATGAAGTTTACTTGTTCGACGACGGCCGGCAATCCGACCCGGCAGAATACGCAGCAGCTGTTCCAGCAGAATTGGAAGAAGATCGGCGTGGACATGGAAATCAAGAACATGCCGGCATCCGTCGTTTGGGGCGAGTACACGATCAAGTCGCAGTTCGACACGTTGCTGGTCGCATGGGAACCGACGGTCGGCATGGATCCCGACTACACGGCGCGCTGCCATTCGAAATACATTCCCGCGAAGGCCGGCAGCGGCTCCAACTATGTGCAGTATGAAAATCCCGAGATGGACAAGTTGCTCGACCTTGGCGTGACGCAGACCAACGTCGAGGAACGCAAGTCGACTTACGCCAAGATCCAGGAGATCCTGTTGCGCGACGTTCCCTTCGCACCGCAAGGCGCAGTGCAACAAGGCTTCATGCGCAACGCAGGGATGACCGGCATCAAGATGAACCAGTACGTCGTCGACAACACCTGGAACGTGCAGGACTGGGGCTGGGCATAGCCGACTTCCTTACAAACGTTCCACAAGCCTGTCGCAGGCGGCCGGCTCCGCAAAAGGGGAGTCGCCTGCGACAACCAAGTGAGAGATTACCGCCTCCGCGAACGTCTGGCCGATCGCGATCAGAACTGGTTGCCCACTATTGTTGGCAGCTCGGCCGGCGGCAAGCGCTGCAAGCGAGCCGGTCCAGTGCGTCTGCGTTGGACGCGAAACCCCTCCCGTCACAACGACAGGAGTTTCCGCTTCGAGGCCGTGGCTCATCAGGCGTTCCGCGATCGCGGGCGCTGTGCGGCCACCCATGTAGAACACGAGCGAGGTTTTCGGATCGGCAAGGCCGCGCCAATCCAGATCAGCTGGCAGCTCACCGGATTTTGAATGCCCCGTCACGAAGCGAACAGATTGAGCGCGGTCGCGGTGGGTCAGCGATACTTGCAGCGTCGCTGCCATTGCCGCCGCGGCCGTAACACCGGGCACAACTGTTACCTGCAGCCCGGCTGCCCGCAGCTGCGCGATCTCTTCTCCGGCGCGACCGAAGATCATCGGATCGCCCGATTTCAGCCGAACGACATGTTTGCCTTGCGACGCCAGCTTGATCATCAGCCCATTGATGTCCGCCTGGCTGCAGCTGTCGCGTCCGCCGCGCTTGCCGACCATCATACGTCTGGCCTCGCGCCGCGCGAGTTCGAGAACATCGCCGGACACGAGATCGTCGAACAGTATGACGTCGGCGGATTGGAGCGCGCGCACCGCTCTCAAGGTCAGCAGTTCGGCATCGCCCGGCCCGGCGCCAACCAGCGTAACATGTCCGACCCGGGTTTGCCCGGCAGCGATCTCGCCGATGATCGTATCGAGCTCGCTTTGCTCGTCGCGTGACGGAGCCGGTCCAAATGAGCGCTCCGCAAATGCTTCCCAGAACTGGCGGCGTGCCGGTCCCTTCGGCAATCGCGCCATGACGGCATCGCGCACGGTCTTGGCGAGGGCTGCCCACGCACTCAGCGATGGCGGCAACAGCGTTTCGATGCGCCGCCGGATGGTTTGGCCGAGTATCGGTGCCGCGCCATCCGTTGAAATGCCGATAACGACCGGCGAACGGTTGACGATGGCGCCGAACTGGAATTGGCAGAATGCCGGTTTGTCGATGACGTTGACCGGCACGCCGGCTGCGCGCGCTGCGCAATAAAATGCACGCGCTTCGGCATCATGTTCCGTATCGGCAAGCCCAATGGCAGCGCCCGTAAAGCAGTCCGTCGACCACGGCCGGGCATGGTGTGTGAGCGAGCCGCGGTTGCACTGCCGGGCAAGCAGGTTGCCCATCTCATCGCTGAGTTCGGTTGCGTAAACCTCGACGCGGGCACCCGCCGCTGCAAGCAGCTCCGCTTTCCACGCAGCCGCCGCCGTCCCGCCGGCGAGCACCGCACGCTTGCCGTCGAGGTCAAAAAACACCGGCAGTTTGGCCAGCGCACCCATGGCCGCAGGCGCGGCGTCAGCCGGCTTTCGTGAGTGCTGCGTCATTGACGAACCCTCCGATCTCGGCACGGCACGAGCCGCAGTTGGTGCCAGCTTTCAATGCGCGGCCGACGTCATCGACGCTGCGACAGCCGCCGCTCGTTATGGAATCGATGATCTGATTGCGGCCGACGTCGAAGCATGCGCATACGATTGCGCCGCGATCTTTGCTGGCTGCACCGGCCCGGCCTGCGAGCAAGCGCAAGCGATCAACCGGGTTCGCGAAGTCCTGATCGAGTTGATTGGCAACCCACGTGCGCGAGGCAGCGACGGGTGATCGGGCGAGGTAGACCGCGCCGATAAGCGCGTTGGAATCAAAAGCCGCAAAGCGATGCTCGCCAGTGCAGCTGTCGCGATAGCTTAGGATGTCAACGCCTGCGTCATTGCCGAACCCGAGGAGTTGGCTGGCCAAAGCCGCCATATCACCGGCTGGCATCGCATCGCCCGCCAGTTCGCATCGCCATCCGGATTTGACAGGCGACAAGGCCCAGTACGCTGCATCGCCCGTAACCGGTCGTGACCTCGACACGACGAGACCGTACCAGCTGGCCACATAGGCCGTCACCGCAACAGGAGTTTGTTTCAATCCCGGCTGCCCGGATACCGGATCGACGTCAGCCTGGACCAGAGCATCGACGCGCGCATTTCCGGCCAGCTGATCGGTCCAATGGATCGGCACGAACACCGTGCCGCGTCGCTGCCGGTCGCTCACCAACACCCGAACGATAATGCTGCCGTGCGGGCTCGCCACTTTCGCGAGCGAGGCCGGCTCGAGTCGAAGCGGGCGGGCATCATCGGGATGAACCTCGATGAAGGGCTCGCCGATGTGCCCCATTAGACGAGCGGCTTTGCCGGTCCGCGTCATCGTGTGCCACTGGTCGCGGATGCGTCCGGTATTGAGCACGAGCGGGAACTGCTCGGTCGCAGCAGATGGAGGTGCAATGTACGCCGTCGTCATGAACCGTGCGCGCCGATCCGGCGTGAAAAAATCGCCGCCTGCGAAAAAGCGCGTGTCGCTTTGAGCCGAACCTTCCGCTTGCGGCCATTGGAACGGCGCCAGCTTGTCATATGCTTCGACGCCGATCCCGGCATGTGCACCGATGTCGAAATCGCGCGTGCCTTTGTTGTCGATTGCCGACAATGCGGCGTGCTCGGCAAAGATTTCGGCTGGATTGGTGAAGGCGAAGGCATCGCCATAGCCCATGCGTGCGCCCACTTGCGCCAGCTGCCACCAGTCGGGCTTGGCCTCGCCCGGGCTAGCGAGAAACGCGCGTTGCCGCGAGATGCGACGTTCCGAGTTCGTCACCGTGCCGTCCTTCTCGCCCCAGGCGGTGGACGGCAGCAGCACATGGGCCAGCGCGACCGTATCGGTGTTAGCCGCAACATCCGACACGACGACGAACGGGCAGCCTGCGATGGCCGCGCGAACGCTGTCGGCCTCGGGCATGCTGTCGACCGGATTGGTCGCCATGATCCACAACGCCTTGATCTTTCCCGAACCAACGGCGCGAAACAGATCGACGGCTTTGTGCCCGGGCTTGTCGGCAACACGAGGCGAACTCCAGAACGACTGCACGATTTCACGATGGCGGGCGTTGTCGAGGTCCATGTGCGCTGCCAGCATGTTTGCAAGCCCGCCGACTTCCCGCCCACCCATGGCATTCGGCTGCCCGGTGACCGAGAACGGACCCATTCCAGGCCGGCCAATGCGACCCGTGGCCAAATGGCAATTGATGATCGCCGCAACCTTGTCGGTGCCCGATGTCGACTGGTTGACGCCTTGGCTATAGATGGTGACGACCCGCTCCGTCCCGACGAACAAATCGTAGAAATCGCGCAACTGAAGCTCGCGAAGACCTGTTGTTTTGGCGATCGCACTGATCGGCTGACGGCTTGCTACATTGAACGCTTCGCGGAAGCCCCTGGTGTGCTTGCCGATGTAATCGAGATTGGTGGCGTTTGCGCCGACCAGCGTAACAAGAAGGCCGTTGAACAGCGCAACATCTGAGCCGGGCGTCAGCGCCAGATGCAGATCGGCGATTTCGCACGTAGCGGTACGGCGCGGATCGATCACGACGACCTTGGTGCCGCGGTTCGCACGTGCAGCGGCTAGCCGCTGGTAAAGCACCGGATGGCACCAGGCGAGGTTGGAGCCGACGAGCACGACGAGATCCGCCTCGTCCAGATCTTCGTAAGTGCCCGGCACCGTATCTGATCCGAAGGCTCGCTTGTGACCGGCGACCGACGAGGCCATGCACAGGCGCGAGTTGGTGTCGATGTTGCCTGAGCCGATAAAGCCCTTCATCAACTTGTTGGCGACGTAGTAGTCCTCGGTAAGCAGCTGGCCGGAGACGTAAAAGGCGACCGAGTCGGGGCCATGGGCCGCGATCGTGCTGGCGAACTTGCGCGCGACGAGATCGAGCGCGTTATCCCAACTCGCGCGAGCGCCATCGATCATGGGAAAGAGAACGCGATCATCGAGCGACAAAGTCTCGCCAAGGGCCGAGCCCTTCGAGCAGAGCCGGCCGAGGTTGGCTGGATGGTCCGGATCGCCTTTGATCTCGACTGTGCCATCAGCACCGGGCGTGGCCAGCACTCCGCAGCCGACACCACAGTAAGGGCACGCGGTGCGAATGGCCGCTGCGCTCATCGTCCCCTCACGCGGCTGCGCTCTTTACCGCGAGCGCGGCAACATTGAGCAGCAGGCGGCCCTCATCGATCTTCAAGGGGAAGGTGCGCACCGAGCCCGCATCCGCACCCTGGGCTGCGCCGCTTTCCAGGCTGATCACCCAGTTGTGCAGTGGGCACGTGACCGACGCTCCGTGCACAATGCCTTGCGAAAGTGGCCCGCCCTTGTGCGGGCAGCGATCGTCGATCGCATAGGCTTGATCGTGAGCCGTTCGGAATACCGCAATGCAGCCGGCACCGGTTTTCACCAGCCGTGCGCCGCGCACAGGGATATCCGCCAACGCCCCGATATCCACCCAGTCCATTTGCTTCGCGCTCATTCGGCCGCCTCACACATCGTCAAATCGATGATCGGCGTGAACTCGTGTGCATCGAGGCCCGCAGCACGCTCGGCCCATGGATCAGTTTGCGAGAATTTTTGCGACAGCACGAAGCGATCGTAAAGTTGCCTGCGCTTTGCGGTATCGTCGAGCACCTGCTTACGGATACTATCGCTGCCGACCCGCTTCGCCCACTTGTAAACGCGTTCGAGGTAGCGGCCCTGCTCGCGGTAAAGCTGCGTCAACGCGGCAATCACCTCGATCGCCTCATCCTCGGTTCTGACGTGACCCAACACTTCGGTGCCTTTGATGTCGAGGCCGGCCGCACCGCCAAAATGGATTTCATAACCGCTGTCGATGCAAATGACGCCGATGTCCTTGCAGGTTGCTTCGGCGCAGTTACGCGGGCACCCGGACACCGCGAGCTTCAACTTCGCCGGCGTCCACGATCCCCACAGGAACTTTTCGAGCTTCACGCCGAGGCCGGTCGAATCCTGCGTGCCGAAGCGGCACCAGTCGGTGCCGACGCAGGTTTTTACGGTGCGCAAGCCCTTGGCGTACGCCGCGCCCGAAACCATCCCGGCGTTGTTGAGGTCGGCCCACACGGCGGGCAGATCCTCCTTCTTCACGCCCAGCATGTCGATACGCTGCCCGCCCGTGCACTTGACCGCCGGGATCTTGAACTTCTCGACCACGTCGGCGATGGCGCGCAATTCCTTCGCGCTCGTCATGCCGCCCCACATCCGCGGCACGACGGAATAGGTGCCATCCTTTTGAATGTTGGCGTGCACCCGCTCGTTGATGAAGCGCGATTGGCCGTCATCGACGTACTCGCCGGGCCAGGTCGCCACCATGTAGTAGTTGAGCGCGGGCCGGCACTTGGCGCAACCGCACGATGTCTGCCATTCGAGCGCCTGCATCAGATCGGGAATCGACTTCAGCTTCTTGGCAACGATCAAACGCCGGACTTCATCGTGGCCGAGACCGGTGCAACCACACATCGGTTGAATCGCCGACGGGTTGTAGCTATCACCCAGCGTCACCTTTAAAAGCTGCTCGACGAGCCCGGTGCAGGAACCACACGAAGCCGAAGCCTTCGTGTGCGCGCGCACATCGTCGAGCGACGTGAGCTTGAGACCATTGATGGCGCCCGTGATCTTACCCTTGCAAATGCCGTTGCAGCCGCAGATTTCCGCATCATCCGGCAATGCTGCAACGGCCGCCGTAGGGTCCAGCGGTACGCCGCCCGCGAAGCTTGGGCCAAAAATGAGCGTGTCCCGCAGTTGCGTGATGTCGGTGCCGCGCTTTAGAAGATCGAAGAACCACGCGCCGTCCCCCGTGTCGCCGTAGAGCACGGCGCCGATCAGCCTGTTCTCCTTCAGTACGAGCCGCTTGTAGACGCCGCGCGTGGCATCGCGCAAAACGATTTCCTCACGGTCCTTGCCCTCGGCAAAGTCGCCGGCGGAAAACAAATTTATACCGGTCACCTTCAACTTGGTGGCCGTGGCCGAAGCTGCAAAGCGAAGCTCATCGTTGCCGGCAAGATGACCCGCCGCAACGTTGGCCATTTCGTATAGCGGCGCGACCAAGCCGAACACCTGGGACTCGATTTCCGCGCACTCACCCAGCGCGAACACTTGCGGATCAGACGTGCGCATGGTCGCGTCGACGACGATACCGCGATTGACAGTCAGACCCGAATCCTTAGCCAGTTGCGCGTTGGGGCGAATACCAACCGCCATGATGACGAGTTCGGCTGGCAACCGAGTGCCATCGGCGAGTTCCACGGCTTCGCAACGCTTGTTGCCCAGGATCGCCTTGGTGTTGGCTTTCGTGATGACGCGAATGCCGCGTGCCTCGATCGCTCGTTGCAACAGATGGCCGGCGGTCGTATCGAGCTGGCGTTCCATCAGCGTAGGCATGAGATGCAGCACGGTCACATTCATGCCCTGATCGCTTAGGCCAGCGGCGGCCTCCAGACCGAGCAGCCCACCGCCAATCACCACGGCATTGCCGCGCGATTTCGCTGCGATCATCATCGCCTGCACATCGTCGAGATCGCGATAGGTCAAGACACCAGCAAGGTTATTGCCGGGAATCGGGATGATGATCGGCTGCGATCCAGTGGCAACGATCAACTTGTCATAGGGCACGGTGATACCCGTCGCCGACGTCACGGTCTTGGCCTCGCGATCGATGTCGGTGACCGTGCAGCCCTTGTACAGCGTGACGCCGTGCTTCACATACCAGCCGTCGCCGTGGATGACGATTTGCTCGAACGACTTCTCGCCTGAGAGCACCGGCGACAGCATGATGCGGTCGTAGTTCACTCGCGGTTCGGCGTTGAAAATGGTCACGTCGTAGGCATCGGGCGCCAGTTCAAATAATTTATCGAGCGCGCGGCCTGGCGCCATGCCGTTACCGATGACGACAAGCCGCTGCTTTGGTTTCGGGTTCGAAACTGCCAGCTTCATATGCATGCTTCCGTTGACTTTCTTCATGCAGCGGACTCGACGTAGGAATGGCGCTCGTAGAGGAATTTCATGACCGCCTCGCGCGCCCGGATGTAGCGCGGATCGGACACCAGCTCCAGCCGATGACGCGGCCGCGGCAGGTCGACTTCAAAAACCTCACCAATTTGGGCCGACGGTCCGTTGGTCATCATCACGATCCGATCGGACAGCAGAACAGCCTCATCCACATCGTGCGTGATCATGATCGCGGTGTTGCCGAGCCGGGCGTGGATTTCCATGACAGAGTCCTGCAGATGGGCGCGTGTCAGCGCATCGAGCGCGCCGAACGGCTCGTCCATCAGCATGACCTTAGGCTCCATCGCGAGCGCGCGGGCGATGCCCACCCGCTGCTTCATGCCGCCGGAGATTTCGGCCGGTCTCTTTGCTTTCGCATGACCCATTTGCACGAGGTCGAGATTGTGCATCACCCAGTCGTGCCGTTCGGCCTTGCTCTTGGCGCGCGAAAACACTTTGTCGACCGCGATGCGCACGTTGTCGTAGACGGTGAGCCACGGCAGCAATGAATGATTTTGGAAAACCACCGCACGCTCCGGCCCCGGTGCATTGACCTCGCGGTCCTCCAACAGCACCGCGCCGGCCGTCACGCGCGTCAGCCCGGCAATCAGATTGAGCAGCGTGGACTTGCCGCAACCCGAGTGACCAATGATCGAAACGAACTCGCCTTTCTCGATGCCGAGCGAGATGCCCTTCAACACCTGCGACTCGACGCCGGCCCGCGTGAACGACTTATCCACCCCGTCGATCCGCAAAAAGGACCGGCCAGCTCGCATCGGCGAGGATTCGGTGTGAGATCTTGGCTCGACTGGGGCAATCATAAGCGCGTCCTCGATATCGGTTCAGGTTCAAGTCGCGCCACGAGCGGCGATCTTTCCGCAGGCGGCAACAAGACGGTCGAGGAGAAAGCCGACGACGCCGATGTAGATCAGCGCGACGATGATGTCGGACAGCTTGGAGGAATTCCAAGCATCCCAAATGAAGAAGCCGATGCCGACGCCGCCGGTCAGCATTTCTGCGGCGACGATGGCGAGCCACGACAGGCCGATGCCGATGCGTAGCCCCGTGAAGATGTACGGTGCGGCCGACGGGATCATCACGCGCCAGAAAAATTCCGCATGGTTCAAGCGCAGCACGGCTGCGACGTTGCGATAGTCTTGCGGGATATTGCGGATGCCGACGGCGGTGTTGATGATGATCGGCCAAATCGCAGTAATGAAGATGACGAAGATCGCCGATGGCGCACTGTCGCGGAAGGCTGCGAGCGAGATCGGCAGCCAAGCCAGAGGCGGCACGGTGCGCAGGACTTGAAAGATCGGATCGAGGCCGCGCGTTGCCCACTGGCTTTGACCGACGAAGGCCCCGAGCAAGACGCCGACAACGGAGGCGAAGCCAAATCCGATTGCCACCCGCTCCAGCGACGTCAGCACGCGCCAGCCCAAACCGATGTCTTGCGATCCGTTGACGAAGAACGGTTCGATAATCAGATCCTTGGCCTCTTTCCAGATGCGCGATGGCGCGGGCAAACTGGCCTTGGGACCCGAGCACACGAGCTCCCAGATCAACAGCAATACCGCGACCACGATCAGCGAGGGCAGTACTTCCGAAAGTACCGCGCCGAACCAGCGCGCGGTGCGCGTGAAGAGCGAAGGCTTGGCCGCGAGCTTCGGCGCGGCTGGCAGTGCCGTCGCGCGAGGTGCAACGGCTGCCGCTGCAGCAGTCGGCGGCCCGACTGACGTCTCGACAATCTTGAGCTTCACAGCCGTGGCAGACATGCGCTCATCCTTCAAATGCGGTTGCCGGGTTGCCGATCAGACTTGCGCACGCTTGATCGACAGTGATTTGAGATAACCCGCCGGATCGTTGGGGTCGAAAACCTTGCCGTCGAAGAACTTTTCGACGCCGCGACTGTCAGCCGTCGGGGTGCCGGAAAGGCCGAGGCCCTTCGCCGCCTCGATCCACAAGTCCGAACGGTTGGTCTTGTCGACCAGTGCCTTGATATCCATCGTCTGTTCGAACTTGCCCCAACGGATGTTCTCGGTGATGAACCAGCTGTCGAGGCTCTTCCAGGGAAAGGAGACCTCGCCCTTCTCGCCCCAGAACTTCATCAGCAGCTTGGTGCCGCTCGCGGTGCGGCCGTTGCCGTAGTTGATATCGCCCTTGATGCGCCCGATAATGTCTGTGACGGGCACGTTGAACCACTGGCGGCGGCCGACGATCTCCGCCATTTCTGCCTTGTTTTCCATCTTATCGCACCACTGCTGCGCCTCCATAACGGCCATCATGATGGCCTTCGTGGTGCGCGGGTTGGCATCGACCCAGTCGGCACGCATGCCGAGGATCTTCTCGGGGTGCTTGAACCAGAGCTCGCCCGTCGTCAGCGCGGTGTAGCCGATATCCTGATTGACGAGTTGCTCGTTCCACGGCTCACCGACGCAGAAGGCGTCCATGGTGCCGACCTTCATGTTGGCGACCATTTGCGGCGGTGGCACAACAATGGTCGAGATGTCCTTGTCGGGATCGATCCCGCCGGCTGCCAGCCAATAGCGGATCCACAGATCATGCGTGCCGCCTGGGAAGGTCATCGCGACCTTCACTTCCTTGCCGGCTGCCTTCTTCTTTTCGAACGCAGCCTTTAGAGGAGCAGCATCGCTGCCGACCTTCAAATCCTTGAACTCGTTCGAAACCGAGATCGCCTGACAATCCTCGTTGAGGTTCAACAGCGTGAACATCGGCAAGGGTTGGTTATTCTGCATCACCTTTCCGGTGGTGTAGAGATGAGATTTCGGACGCAGAATATGGCCACCGTCGATGCCGTTGGCCTTGGTCCCAAGCGCCATGTTATCGCGCAGCGCGCCCCAGGAAGCCTGCTTGGCGATGTCCATTTCAGGCACGCCGTGCTTGGTAAAGTACCCTTTCTCCTTAGCGATGATCAAAGGCGAAGCGTCGGTCAGTGCGATATAGCCGAGCTTCGTTCCCTTCACTTCGGGGCCAGTTCCTTGCGCGAATACACCCGCAGGGAACGATGTTTGAACAGCGGCGATCGTGGCAGCAGCCGACGTTTTCGCCAGCAGGAAACGGCGGGAGATGCCCCCACCTCTGCACATCTTCGGATCGATGGTATCTGACATGCTTGCCTTGTTCCCGCTCTTCAAGACCCAAAGGGTGACTGACTTGGTTAACAGAGCAAGGTTTGTGCCAGCGTCGCACTAAGAGCTTTTATGCATTCGAAATAGGGGGTTAGCTGATGGAGCGTTTTTGCCTCGTGGGTCTTGGATGCTGAATTTTTGTGCGCCGCACAACCTTTGCCGATTGTTTGTGCAGCAGGAGACGCCCGTGCCGACGATCTTGGCATCGGCATGGACATACTTGATCCAGGTGGTACCTGCCCGCTCGACGTCGGCGCCCAGATCCAGCGTCGTGCCGGTCGAAGTGATCTTCTTCAGCCGCCGGCCGTCGGGACCAAAGACAGAGGTCATTAAGTCATCGTAGTGCCTAAAACTATGCGGTCGTTGGCGATTGCAGGGACGCGGCAATCTGAATAGGCTTTGGTCGCAAAGGTTTCTCAGGAGCGCCGCGGATGACCACTGGCCTCGGCCATTTGATTGTGAGCGGCCGCTGGGACAACACCGTAGCAATTGTCAATATCGAAACGGCGCTCGCACCCGGCAACAGTGGCACGCCGGACGCCATCATCTCTCGCCCGCGCGTGACGCCCGACGTCGACACGAACGGCGATGGCGTCGCTGATGCCTGGGCTAGCGGGCAGCCGATTATCGTCGCCGTCGACAAGGACGCGCGCTTTGCCTACGTCGTCAATCATTCGGGCGCCGCAACGCCGGAGGCGGCGGCCAGCTTTCAGCATGGCCATGCCGGGTTGATAACCGTCGTCGATCTCGCCAAGGCATGCAACCCCATCCATAGTGGCACGCTGGGCGCGGTGGCAGCATTCATCCCGACCGGACGTACGGGACCGACGGGATGCGGTTTTTCGCCCGATGACCGCCTTCTGCTCGTCAATTGCGGCGAGGCCGCCGGCAGCGAGGATGGTGGTAACGAGGTGACGGCGATCCACCTTGCTACGCGTCAGGTTGTGAAGCGCATACCGCTGAGAGAAACCCCGGGGCACGCGGCACCGGGTCCCAGTTCACACAATAGTCCGCATCCTTCGTTTGGCCGCTACGCAAATCCAACAGGCATGGCGATTTCGCCGCTGAAGGGTGGCCTGATGTTTGTGGGTAACGGTGGCGTCAGCGACGTTTCGGTCTTCGATCTCAAAACAGCATTGGCGGGCGACGCTCGGGCCGAGGTCGGCCGTGTGCCCATCGAGACCGGTCCATTCGGTTTGGCCGTCAGCCCCGACGGTCGCTTCGTCGCTGCCGCCGCGCGCGAGAGCATGGCGGTCGCCTACGAAGGCAAGACCATTTCAATCATCGACGTGGAGCGGGCTTCCGTTGGTGCGAAAGACGCAGAAGTCGCGCGCGTACGTGTCGGCAGCGATGATCCCAACGAACAGACACGCCCCTTTGCCGTCGCGTTCACGCCGGACGGCAAGCGCATCGTCGCCTCCTGCTTCCGCTCGAACACGATCTCGTTCGTCGACGTCGCCGATGCTTTGGCGGGCCGGCCAGCCGAGGCGTTGCGGCTCTATCCAACGGCGCCAAACGGCGCGGCGGCGCGGCCGCGCGGCATCACGATGGCCGCCGGGCGCTATGCCGGCGTAATCGGAGGTGCCAAATCCGGGCCAAAGAGCAGTCTCGTTTGGCTGCTGGATCTACAGAGCGGCCGGATCGTGTCGACGATTACCGAAGTTGGCAATGAGTCTTATTTTCTTGACGCAATTCCAGCGGCAGCCGCCAATACTGGATAGTAGGGACAGGTGTAGTTGACAGGCAAAGGGCCAGTGCTAGCCTGTCTGTCAAGCAACAAAAATTTGCCCTTGGGAGGCATCGCTCATGCTTACGCGACGGACGTTTGTTCTGGCGGCTTCGACCGCGCCAATGTTGGGCGCATCGCCAGTAAGTTGGGCGCAGGCAGCATGGGTGCCGACCAAGGAAGTCGAGTTCGTCATTCCATTCGGTGTCGGCGGAGGCGCGGATTTGCTCGCTCGCGTCGTCCACAAAATCATCGTGGACGAAAAGCTGGTTCCGGTCGCCATTGCTTTGAACAACCGTCCGGGCGGGGGCGGCGCCGCCGGCATCGGCTACGTTACGTCACGCAAGGCGGCCGATCCACACACCATCGTTTTGGTCAATGGTTCGACGCAGATTACGCCGATCCTCAACCCCGCCGCCAAGACACTGTCCGAGGTGCGCCCTGTTTCCAACCTGATGCTCGACGATTTCGTGCTGTTCGTGAAAGGCGATGCGCCTTGGAAGGACGCCAAGGAATTCGTCGCCACCGCAAAAACCAAACCGCCGAAGTCGCTGGCCTTCGCTACCGGCGGCACGACCGACGTGATGGCGATCGCGGTGTTCGCCAAGGCAACAGGCGCCGAATACAACGTGCTCAATTTCAATAGTGGCGGCGAAGCGCTGACGCAGCTCCTCGGTGGCCACGTCCAGGCCTCAATGGGTAATCCGCTCGAGTTCATGGGGCATCTGCAGTCAAAGGCGGTGCGCGCGCTTGGCGTCTTCCGCGACAATCGGTTCGCGGCATTGCCGGATGTTCCGACGATGAAGGAGCAGGGCATCGACGCGCCAAACTTCCAGATGTGGCGCGGCATCGCGACGCCCAAAGGTACGCCGGATGATGCGGTGCGCTACTGGGAAGGCATTATCGCCAAGGTCGTTGCAACGCCGGCGTTCAAGAAATACATCGCTGAGAATATCGCGTCTGAATCGGCCATTCCGGGAGCTGCGTTTGAGAAATTCTTGAGTGACCAGGAGAAACTCTACCGAGACCTTCTCGGCAAGCCGAGCTGAGCATGAAGTCGCGCGCCGCCTTGTGGGGCGAGCTCCTGCTGTGTCTAGTCTTCATCGGGATCGGCGTCTTCTGGATCGCGGTCGCGGCGGGCATGCCGATGTGGGACGGTTTTGCCCCTGCGTCGGGCTTCTTGCCTCTCGTTTACGGGGTGCTGCTGGCGGGTCTTGCGATTGCCGCAACCGTCGTCAATGCGTTCAGCTCCGGAGGTGGCGCTGCCACGGAAGATCCAATTGCGCGGCCACTGCTGGTTTTGCTTGCACTCTGTGCTGGGGTGGCAGGGATCGAGATCGCGGGCTTTTTTGTATCGATGTTTCTGGCGATGCTATTTCTATTCCGTGTGGCGGAGCGATTGCCGTTGATTGCATCACTCGCCGTGTCCGCCGGCGCGGCAAGTGTTCTGACGCTGGTGTTCCGCCGTTGGCTCGGCGTGCCACTGCCTGCAGGCCCCTGGGGGTTTTAGTCGATGTCGGTGTTGCAGGACTTGGCGATGGGGTTTGCTGGCGCGCTGACGCCTTGGAATTTGCTGATGTGTTTCGCGGGCGTCCTCGCCGGTCAGCTGGTTGGTGCGCTGCCGGGTATCGGTCCATCGTCGGCCATCGCTTTGCTGTTGCCGCTGACCTTTGGTTCCGACCCAGTCTCGGCGATTATTCTGTTCGCCGGCATCTATTATGGCGCGCAGTATGGCGGCACGCTGACCTCGGTGCTGATCAGCGTGCCAGGTGAGCCTTCGAGCGTTATGACCAGCATCGACGGCTATCAAATGGCGCTGCAGGGCAGGGCGGGCACGGCACTCGGCATTGCCGCGATCGGCTCATTCATTGCCGGCACGATCTCGACTATTGGATTGATGCTGCTGGCGCCACCGATGGCGCGCGTCGCGCTGTCGTTCGGACCGCCTGAGTATTTTTCGCTCGTTGTGCTGGGCTTGACGGCGCTGGCCGCCGTTGGCGGTTCGGTGCTCAAGGGACTGACCACCGGCATGTTCGGGCTATTGCTCAGTACGGTCGGTATCGACCAGCAGACCGGCGTCGCGCGCTTTGCTTTCGATCGCGTCTGGTTGCTCGACGGCGTCGGCTTCATCGTCTTGACGGTCGCCCTCTATGGTATCGGTGAGGTGCTCTCCAGCGCCGGCAAGCCAACGCCTGCGCCGATCACGAAGGTCGGCAATGTGCTGCCGTCCCGTACCGAGTGGCAGCAGAGTCGGATGCCTATTCTGCGCGGCACGGTGATCGGCTTCTTCATCGGCGTTTTGCCGGCCACCGGTGCGACGATCGCCTCGTTCCTCGCCTACATCGTTGAGAAAAAGGTCGCCAAGGACCCTGCGCGCTTCGGCAAGGGTGCCATTGAAGGCGTCGCCGGACCCGAAGCCTCCAACAATGCCGCGGCAGCCGGCGCCATGGTGCCGATGCTGGCGCTCGGCGTGCCAGGCTCAGGCACAACGGCGATCATTCTCGGCGCACTGATCATGTTCGGTATCCGGCCGGGACCGGAACTGTTCGATAAAAACGCGGCGTTAGTTTGGACCGTGATCGCCTCAATGTATATTGGTAACGTCATGCTGCTGATCATGAACCTGCCACTCGCCGGTCTGTTCGCGCAGCTACTGCGCGTGCCCTACGCATGGCTCTACCCACCGATCCTGGCGTTGTGCGTGGCGGGCGTTTATTCGCAGGCAAGCTCGATCGAGGACGTGTGGATGCTTGTCGCCTTCGGCGCGCTCGGCTGGGCGATGATGCGCTATGAATGGCCGGCGGCGCCGCTGATCCTCGGGCTCGTGCTCGGTACGATCTTCGAAAATTCGCTGCGGCAGTCGATGACGCTGTCGCACGGCAGCGTCGGCATTTTCTTCACGCGCCCGATCTCTGCGTTCCTGCTGGCTTGCGCCGCCATCGCTGTCACGGCGCCGTCGCTGCTCGCAACCGCTCAGCGGCGGCGGTCGGGTTGAGAGGTGGGTTGGTTGGCCACCGACTCGGCCGCACGTGGTACGGACATCGGTCGCACCGTCGTTCGCCTGACAGCCGCCGAATGGAACGAAAGCGGTCAGCCAAGAAGAACGTCACTCATCGATGGCGCACAGCGTCCTTCTTACAATTAACTGCGCGGGCGGCGCGAATACTGATACGACGTTCAAAGTTGCGGCAGCACCATAACAGAAACCAGTGCGCGGGCGTTTTCGCCTCGCAATAGTGCTGAATTGGAAACAGCGTAAGGCGCTTGCGCCAGTTTTGCTGTCGCAGGTGGCAACGATGCTTGCCACATACATAGCGAATCACAGATCAATGAATCTGCATCAGTCGCTTTTGGCATGTAACCGTCTGATCGCAATATCAATGGCGACCCAGAAACTTTGCATTGAAAGTGGACAGGCAGATGACGCGCTCTCTTCTCAAGACCATCGGCGGTATAGGGCTAGCATTTATCGGCGTGTGCTCACCGGCGTTTGCCGGTGATGGGGACGTTGGACCCGAGCACAAACCCAGCTGGCTGGTCACTTACTCCGGCGTCGATTTCGCCAAGGATTCCAGCTATTTCTACACCGGTGCCATTGTCTCATTGAACCGCGATCTCTCGCGGAGCGGTCTCGTGTTAGCCGCCTATTCGGGATACGCGGCCTATCAGTACGACAGCACAGCAGTGGCTGGCGGAAAAGTCGACGGTGATGGTATCGCGCTTTCCGCGATGTTGGGCTATTTGTTCGTTCGACCCGGCGCTGCCGTTGGCCTCTATGCGGGTCTAGACTATCAAAACCACGATCTGACGCCAAAAGATCCTACCAGCGCTGTGTCCGGGGACGAGGTGGGTTTTCGGATCGGTGGGGATGTGCGCCTTACAGGACCACAGCATTATGCCTCGATTGAAGGCTATTACTCGACGGCGTTCGACTCCTATTGGTCCCGGGCCCGTGTCGGTGGCAATTTGGGTCACATCATCATCGGGCCGGAGGCTTTGGCTCTTGGCAATGCCGGATTCGATGCCCAGCGTGTTGGCGCCTTCGCCATGACCAAGCTCCACCTAAACGCGCACACTCCGATTGAATTGACGGTGAGCGGTGGTTATCAGTTCGTGAACGACCAGGGGTCAGGTTCGTCAGGCGGCGAAGGTGCTTACGGCGCCTTGAACGTTACGTTCGTTTACTGAGACTGAGACGTCGCCAAACGGCTGATCTCTCTCGGCGCCGTCCCCGCTATTCGGCGGGTGCCGGCGCGTGAGCAGTCCCGAGAGCGAAGTTTGACTGCGTTTCGGACAACCCCCGGCGCCGAGCCTTACCCCACATCGTGAGCTCACCTCGCAACACCGCCAGCAAGGTCCGCAGTGAGATCCAGAAGATGAGCTGGCGATAGCAAAACCGCTGAATGAAACTCAGCGGCAGTAGGCGCCAGTTGCCGGGCCGCCCGTGCAGGTAGACGGCGATAGCCGCGAACGCGAGCTCAAGACCCTGGAACAAGGCCCAATAACCAAGGATCTCGATTGTGCGCTCCGACACCGCGTCGCCGCTATGATGCGCGTAGCTCCAGCCGTCTGACACAATCGCCGCCAATAACATCATATCCATGACGGGCGAAATCAGTGTGAAAAGGAATTGGAAGACTATGATGTTAGGAATCGTCATGGCCTTGAGACCCCATGCGCCCTTCTGGAAGTAAACCCCGGCGTGCTTGAAGGCGACCTGCAGCGTGCCAAACATCCAGCGGAAGCGTTGCTTGTTGAAGTCGCGGACCGTATCTGGAGCTTCGGTTACGGCAATCGCATTTGGCTCGTTGACGACGAGCCAACCGGCACGCTCCAAGCTTAAAGTGAGGTCGGCATCCTCGGCGCACGTGTCGATACCGTACATTCCGACGTCGACGATCGCCTTGCGTCGCCACGCACCGATCGCACCCGCTACCACGCCAATGCCATTGACAAGCGCGAACGCGCGTCGGTCCATGTTTTGCGCCGTTATGTACTCAAGCGCCTGAAAACGGGACAGAAGACTGGAGCGATTGCCAACGGTCACGACACCCGCGACAGCGCCAACACGTTCGTTGCCAAAGGGAAGCATCAGATTGTCGATCGCAAGGGGCGCGAGGCGCGTGTCTGCATCAATGCACACGACAATGTCTACATCTGTTGCAAGGATCGCATGGTTGAGAGCGGTCGACTTTCCCCCATTTTCTTTGACCAGAAGCCGCACTCGAGGTTCGGCAGAGAAACGTTCGCGGACGACGGCGCAGGTGCGATCCGTCGACCCGTCATCCACGACTAGGATCTCGAAGTCCCGGCGTTTGGACTGCAGGAGAGCGTGTATGCATTCGGCTATGACACGCTCCTCATTGTAGGCCGGAACGATGACGGCGAGGCTGAGTTTGCTTGACAGGGTGGGATCGATTGGCCGCTCATGCCGCCTCTGCCAACACGCCATCATGGCAATCGTGAGCAGCCTTACCACGCCCAGCACGATGCCAATGAGAAAGAGCGCATTCATGATATCGATGAACAGCTGCGCCAGTGAAATGCCAACGTCGTTGACGGCCGGCGTATAGTCGTTGCTGCTCGTAAGTTGCGGCATGATTTCGTTGCGTGACAGGCCCAGAAGTTCGTGGACCGTGACGAAACGAAAGCCTTTGGTGCGCAACTGTTCGATGATGCGTGGGAGTGCCTCGACAGTCTGCGAGCGGTCGCCCCCCCCGTCGTGAAGTAGCACGATATTGCCGATCTGCCTGGACGCGTACTCCACAGTTCGGTTGAGGATCTCGTCGGCACCGGGACGGCCCCAGTCCAGCGGGTCGATTTTCTGCCCAATCGTGATGTAACCGAGGGCAGCGGAGGCCTGCAGAGTGCGCGCTTGAAGCTGGGTCTCCGGCTCGATGTCCTTGACGAACGGCGGACGGAAAAGAACGCTGCGAATGCCGAGCTTGGACTCGAACACACGCTGTGTGGCATTGAGCTCGAGGTCCAACTGCACATTTGATATCTTGCTCAGGTCGGGGTGGGTGAAGGTGTGGTTGCCGACGTCGTGACCGTCGCCATAGATGCGCTTCAGGATATCCGGCCTGATGGCTGATGCGGTGCCGACCACGAAGAAGCTCGCTTTGACATCTAGCTTCTTCAGGATATCGAGAATCGCAGGCGTAAACGATTGTGTCGGCCCGTCATCGAAGGTCAGCGCGACAACCTTCTCGCTGTTGAAGCCGCTGCGGGAAATCATCATCGATTGCGGGCCCGCCACGATCGACTGATCGGTAATTAGGTTGTGCTCGACGAGATGCTTGACCTCCCGCCTGCCAACCTGAGCCTGGCCCATGAATTTGAGGATCTCGCCCTTTCCGCGATAGGTAACGCCCGGACCGGGGTCGAGAGTTCCGATCGCGGAAGCGGCGGCCTGATTGGGCGCACTGCCGCGGCCGAGCGTCGACCACACCGTGGGATCCTCGGTGCCGAGCCGCCAAAGTGCAATTCCGGCGGGCTCCATAGCCAGAGCAGCTGCAATCTGGTTAAACATGGTGACGCCGTCGAGCATCCAGATCGTGTGCGCCTCGCCGCTGGATTGCTCGCTGTAAGAGAACGTAGCGTTCAGCGTGGCTCCGTCAAATGCCAGTTTGGCGCCGGAGCGATCGAGAATGTCCCAGGCTTCTCGGATCGAGATGACGGTGCCTTCACCGGAGCTGCTCCAGTCGATGGCGTATGAACCGATCGCGACGACGAGCTTGTCGCCAGATGCTTTCTCGAAGCGCCGATCGAGCAGCGCCTCGAACCACCCCTGGGCGGCGACCGGGCCGGTGCTTTCGTGCGCGGCGTGTTGATCGTAGGCAAGCAGGATCAACTGATCGGCAGCCTCGACCAAATCCAGATAATTGGCCGGCTGCTCGTAGGCCGGCAGCACCACGAGCACCTTCTGCTGGCTTGGCTGCAAGGCTGTCTTCAGCTCTATCACGAGATCGACAAGATGGACCTGATCCTCGGTGGGAACACCTTTGAAATCGATCGCGATACCGGCAAAGCGACCGTTGGCAAGATAGGTCTGCATATTGACGATCAGGCCAGCGCGCGCCTCCTTCGATCTCAACATTCGACCTGCTGCCTCGCCGTGCCATTCGTTCGTGCTCGGATTGAAATTATTGATGACGGGAATAACCTGAAGGTGCGGTGCGTTCGCAGCCAACCAGACGCCGACAAACTTCTGCTCGCGCGCGTCATCGGGGGAAATGCCACCGCTCTCATCGACGAGGTGCAGCCATTCGGGCAGTAGGACATCGAGTTGATCGGCATGACTGCGCAGGGACAAGAAGCTGTTCCTGTCCCAGTTGGTATAGAAGGCGAACCGTGGAATTTTGGAGTTGTCCATGTTGGCGCGCGACCGCGGATGAGACAGATCCAATACTGGGCTGGACCGGGCTGTCCGGCGCTTGTTGTCAGTCAGCGCGGGCAAAAATTCTTGCTCGAGCGAGAGTGGGACCGAGGGCAGGGCCGGCGACGTCGTGGTGCTCACGAGGAAGACCGAGACGATCACACCGAGCGCGACAAGGATCACGGCGAGAAGACAGGTGACCCACAACGAGCGTCGCCCGGTCGGATCGAAGAACACCTGATTGCTTTGCGAAGCCATCCGACTATGCGATCCTCGACCAGTTGCTTGCGGTTCACCGCTGGCAAGGAAAGGGAGGCGTCCGGCTCATCGGATCATCCATTTCTGCCAGTCAAAGTGGGATGCAAGTTCACAACCAGTTAGGGATGTCGGCTGAGCCTTTTCCCGTTAGCCTTAATGCTTGGGCCAAACGGTCAGGTGATGCAGCAGCGGCGCCTGAATGGGCGTGCGCAGGGACAACTCGCGCCAGAACTCATACTCGACGCGGCCATCGCGGCGACACGAACGCCACCGTAGCGGGGCTACACTTTCAAAGTGGCGAGCGGCTTATGCCCGGCAATTATACTGGCGATCGACGCGAGTACCGCCGCATTGGTATTGACATCGGTGATACGGGGGCACTTGCCAGTGGTTTCGTAGACTCCGGGAGCGAATCCGCGGCTGCCGGAGCGCGCCTTAGACCAGATGTGCTCACGTAACTTCAGAGCATAATCATCACCGGTTGCGGCCAGGCACATATAAGCGGCCTTGGTGTTGACCATGCGATAGGTGTCGGCGAACGACTTGGTCGACCAGAGGTCGTCCGTCACTACCGAGTGCACGGGCCAGCGATACCAACCCTCGGCTTTGGGATTGTACCCCTGATAGGTGAACCAGGGTTTCTTGTCGATAGGAGCCTCGGAAACACAGGTAAGCAGGCCTGTTTCCTCGAAGCGCTCGCGCTGAGCCGCATAGAGGGTTTCCGCCAGTATCTGCGATTGCGCCGAGTGTCCGAGCTCGATCGCCTCATTCAAACTGGGCTCTGAGGCAATCGCCCCAATTTTCGCCACGTGGGCCAGAAACGCGTTACGCGCTTCGGTGTCCTCCGGATTGACGTGCGCCTTGTAACCGGTTGCGACCTCGATGTCCCAGAGCCTATGGGCCCTGGCGATGTAGTAAATATAGTTGTGGCACTCGCTCTTGATGCGTTTGGTCGACTTCACATCGTGTGGCGCTCCTTCCACCACTACACCGCCGAGGTCCCATCTGGCCACGAGCTTGCTCGCGTCATGGGCGCCGCCCGTTGCCTTATCCAGAATATGAAGTGCAACGAGCAGGCGACCAGTATCGGTAGCATCGTAGCCGGGCTCGACGAAGCGACCGTCCGTGATGCTGGTGCGGTAGTTGGGAAGCACCAGCTTGCCCCAACGAAACTCGGAGCGCTTCATGAAGGCTACAACCGTCGTTACGCGCTCGTCGAACTCCTTGGCCTCGATCAGTCCGATCGAGAGGGCGGAGACATAAGCAAGGATGATCGATCCCATATCCCACATGGTCAAGCTGTCGTAGCTGCCATAACTGTCGCCCTCGGGCCAGACAGCCGCTGGCACCAGGCCTCTCCTTGGACCACGACCAGTGCCTGCGAAGTACCGCCACGCCTCCCCGGCGTCCCTTTTGAGGTCGGCCAACGACAGTTGCATAGCTTGATCCGTTCCCATAGCGAGGGAGCCACGCGTGCCAGCGGCAAGCCCTCCCGTGAACAGAAGGGCAATCCCGATTGCCTCGCGACGAGACATAGTCATTGTGTCACCTGTACCATTGACGCACGAACATTCCGACGCCGATCCGACGTTCAGCTTAGTTTGCATGTTGCATGCCGACCGTTGGGCCGGACCAGGTTTGGCGGTAGCGCCGATGATGCGTTTACCGTCATTGCCCCATCGCTGCCGGGCTATGGCCTGTCCTTCAGGCCGAACCAGAAGCGCTTCAGCATCACCGAAATTGCCGATTGTCTTGCCGATCTGATGGTCAAAGTGCTCGGCCACACGAAATTCGCCGCTCAGGGCGGTGACTGGGGGGCCTTCACCTGCTCAGCGCTTGGCAAGCCCACAGGTCGACTTCTGCCTGAAAAATCGAGCGACCGGCCCCGATCGCCCTTGGCAACGCCACCAGTGAGACCGATCGTTCGATCAGGCCCAGTTGTCACACAGGCTCCAGAGATAGCGGATGTGGTCTCGGCCTTGGTACCAATCCCTTGCAGAACAGGTCAAGGAACGCATCGATGATGTGCTCGGCAGAGTATTCGCCGTCGGCGCGAAACCAAACCGGGATCCAGTTGACGACACCCATCGCGAATAGCTTGGCGATCTTCGGATCGCACTCGATGATGCTGCCATCGCGGATGCCTTTCTTGAACAGCATGTCGGTCGCGTGACTGATCTTGGAGCGGCGCTTGACGACCTTGGCTCGACACTCCGGTGTGAGCGAGTTGACGTCGCTCAGCACTGCCAAATTGCCGAGTTCTCCGAATGCGCCCTGCATGTAGCGGCGTAGGTAGATCTCCAATTTCTCTAGGCCGCTCCCTTCATGCTTCCGCGCGAGCGCCAAGCCGGCTTCGCCGTGCTGCATCGAGATCACATGGCATTCGTAGAGGATCTCCTGCTTGCTGCGGAAATACTGGTAGAGCGTTGCCTTCGACACGTTGAGGACGGCGGCCACGTCATCCATCGACGTGTTGGAAAAGCCCTCGCGGCCGAACGCGGCCGCAGCGACCCTCAAGACGGCGTCACGCTTGCGGCGACGCTGGTCGGACCGGTCGAACGCGTTCAGGTCGCCGGCCGTCATCTCATCGCGTTGTGTCACGGCTGTCCGCTCCGATTGATCGTGACGCAGTGCGGCGTCGTGCATGTCCGCAACGGCCGGCACGCGTGACTGGCAAGTCGAACGTCGCCCTGCGGCGACCGCGCCTTGTGATCCCATGCATTATAAGCACCGCTCCGATGCGACCTCGATGGCTCTCGGTGCCGCTTTTCGGGTTGTCGTCGACACCGCATTGGCTACTGTAACTCAAAAATAAGAAAACTGACTGGCAAGTTTTCTGCGGAGGAGCGCCATGAACCTGGCCACGTTGATCACCGACGTCGCGCGCCGGCAGCCGCAAGCGCCGGCAGTGACATGCGGCGGCGTGACCCGGACATACGCGCAATTCGCCGATCGCAGCTTGCGGCTCGCCGCTGGCTTGGGGAGCAGCGGGCTCGCCGACGGCGATCGCGTCATCCTGTTCATGGAGAACTGCGGCGAGTATCTGGAAGTGCTGATGGCCTGCTGGGCGGCAGGCCTTGTCACAGTGCCGGTCAACGCCAAGCTGCACCATCGCGAAGTTGCGCACATTGCGTCGGATTCTGGTGCGGCAGCGATGTTCACGACGCTGGGCGTCGCCGAGGCCGCTGCGGCTGCTGCGAGCGAGAGCGGCACGGCGCTGGTGGTGTGTGCCGGTACTGACCGCTACGAACGGATGCTGTCGGCGAAGAGCATGGAGCCGGTTGTACGCGCCCCGTCAGATCTCGCGTGGTTGTTCTATACCAGCGGCACAACCGGCCGCCCGAAAGGCGCGATGCTGACCCATCGCAATCTGCTTTTCATGAGTCATGCCTATCTCGCCGACATCGACCAGTTGGGGCCCCTCGACACCAAGCTGCATGCCGGTCCAATGTCGCACGCCTCAGGCCTGTACGCCCTGCCGCACCTGCTCAAGGGCGGCCACCAAGTGGTATTTGCCGGCTTCGACATCCCGCAGATCGAGGATGCCTTCCAGCGCTACGATCGCATCACTATGTTCGCCGTGCCGACGACGTTGACGCGACTCGTGGCGGCCTGGCAGGGGCGAGAGGTGCCGCTGCAGCGCCTCAAGACCATCTACTATGGTGGCGCGCCGATGTACGTGGCCGATCTGAAGCGGGCAATTGATCTGCTGGGGCCGCGCCTTTTTCAGCTTTTCGGGCAGGGCGAGTCGCCGATGACCATCACCGGGCTTGAACAACGGTTTCATCGCAATCACGGCTCGGCCGACACGGCGCGGCTACTCGCATCCTGCGGCTATGCCCGTACCGGCGTCGGTGTGGCAATCGTGGGATCGGACGGTCAACCCTTGCCAGCGGGCGAGGTTGGTGAGGTAATCACGCGCAGCGATTGCGTGATGAAGGGTTACTGGCACAACCCCATGGCCAATGCAGATGCGCTTCGGGACGGCTGGCTGCACACTGGCGATCTGGGATCTATGGCGGTCGACGGCCTGCTCACGCTCACCGATCGCTCGAAGGACATGATCATCAGCGGCGGCACCAACATCTATCCGCGCGAGATCGAGGAGGTCCTGCTCACCCATGACGATATTGTGGAGACGGCCGTCATCGGCGCTCCGGATCGCGAATGGGGCGAACATGTTGTCGCCTTTGTGGTGATGCGGCCGGGCACGACGGCGACATCGGCCGAGCTCGACCGGCTCTGCCTCGACCAGCTAGCCCGTTTCAAGCGTCCGAAACATTACCGCTTCGTCGATGCCCTGCCGAAGAGCGGGTACGGCAAGACCCTCAAGACTGAGTTGCGCAAGCTGTTGCCAGTGGAGACACCATCGTCATGAGGAAGGTTTATGTCGCGGGTATCGGGTCGACGACCTTCGGGCGTCACGGCGATACCGACATCGGATCGTTGGCAATTCGCGCCGCCAATGCCGCGATCATCGAGACCGGGCTCGACCGCAAGGAGATTGGGGCGCTTTATCTCGGCAACTTCGTCTCGGGGCCGCTCACCGGGCAGGAGGTGCTGGCGGGTCTCGTGGCCGATGGGCTCGGACTTTCGCAAATTCCCTGCACCAAGGTCGAAGGCGCCTGTGCGTCGGGCGGCATTGCTTTCCGGCATGCCTACCTCGCCATCGCCTCCGGCATGTGTGATGCAGCGATCGCAGTCGGCGTCGAGAAGATGACCCACGCCAGCAACGCCGACATTACCGGCGCCCTAAACTGCGCGATGGACAACCGCAGCGACGGCATCACCGGCCTCACGTTCCCAGGTCTGTTCGGCCTGGCGTGGCAAAGACACGCCCAGCTCTACGGCACCGATCGCGCGCAGGTTTCGGCCGTCGTCAGGAAGAACAAGCGCAATGGGTTGCGCAATCCGCTGGCTCAGCTCGGCGCCGACCTCGATGACGAGACGATCGCGCAGTCGGCGCCGATCTGCGATCCGCTGCGCCTGTTCGACTGCTGCCCGGCCAGCGACGGCGCTGCGGCCGTGGTGCTGGTCAGCGAAGGGCTTCGCTCCGCGATCCAGCAGCAGGCCATCGAGATCATGGCCTCGGCGCAGACCCGCGGTAGCGCACGGATCGCTGGGCATGACGACATCTGCAGCTTCGACGCCACCGTCAAAGCCGCGAAACTGGCTTTTGCAACCAGCGGCCTCACCCCAAGGGACATCGACCTTGTCGAGTTGCACGATTGCTTCTCGATCGCCGAGATCATCGATACCGAGGATCTGGGATTGGTACCGCGCGGGCAGGGCGGCGCCTTTGCCAAGGAGGGGCGCACCGCCGTCGGCGGCGACATTCCTGTCAACGCCAGTGGCGGCCTCTTATCCAAAGGCCATCCTGTCGGCGCCACCGGCATCGGCCAGATCTACGAGAGCGTGCTGCAACTACGCGGCAAGCACACCAATCAGGTCCGCGACGCTGCCATTGCCATGACCCATAATCTCGGTGGCACCGGCGTTGCCTGCACCGTCAACATCCTGCGGCGTACCGATGCCTGATCAAAGCCCTCCTGCCGGCCTCACCGTCACCATTCTTCATTGCAACGCTTGCGGTGCGAATGATCCGGGTCCGCGCGACCTTTGTCCCGTCTGCCATTCCGCTGATCTCGTTACGCGAGATGTTGGCGGGGCGGGCACGCTTGTCGCCGCCACGCTCATCCGGCGGCCGCCCGCAAAGTTCAAGGCCGATGGCGCCTATGGCATCGCCATAGTCGAACTCGACGCCGGGGTTCGTGTGGTCGGCCGAGTCGACGACGTGCCCGGAAGCTGGCAGCCCGGAGAGCGCGTCGCTGTCATCGCCAAGCGCACGGGCTACGACGTTTTCGGAAAGGCCTCATCATGAGCGATATCGTTTGTGAGAAGTTCGGCGGCGTCTGGCTGATCACGATCGATCGCGCAGCCAAGATGAACTCGCTCGATTTCGCGGGGCATGAAGAACTGGTCGAGGTTTGGCGGAAATTCGAGGGCGACGATACCGCCCGCGTCGGCGTCATTACCGGGGCCGGCAACAAGGCGTTCTGCGCCGGCGCCGACCTCAAGACCTACACCATGTCGTTCGCGACCCTGCCACCGCACGAATTCCGCCAGAAATGGGTCGATGGCGTCGGGCTCGGTGGCATCACGCGCGGCATGGAACTCGATAAACCGCTGATCGCGGCAGTGAACGGCTTCGCCATCTCCGGCGGCCTTGAGATTGCTCTTGCCTGCGACCTGCGCTTCTGTTCGGCCAATGCCGAGTTCGCGCTGCAGGACTCGAAGTGGGGCTTCCACGCCTGCGATGGCGGATTGGTCCGCCTGCCCATGATTGTCGGACACGGCAATGCGATGGAGATGATCCTGTCGGGCGACCGCATCGATGCCGCCCACGCGCACCGCATTGGCCTCGTCAACCGGGTGTGGTCGCAATCCGAGCTACTGCCGAAGGCGCTCGACTATGCGCAGATGCTGGCCAAGCGCGCGCCGCTCGCGCATCGCTTCGCCAAGGCGACGATGCGGCGCATGGTCGGCATGCCACTCACGGAGGCGCTGAAGACTGAGGTACGCTCGTTCTACGATCTCGGCCGCTCGGAAGATCTCGAGGAAGGGACGCGGTCGTTCGCTGAGCGGCGCGACGCAAATTTCAAGGCCAAGTGACACTGGCCGGCGAACAACAACACCAGAACAATCAGACAAACCGGGAGGACTACACAGATGAAGAAAATCACGACAGCCATGGCATCGATAGCAGCTTCGATTGCGCTCGCCGGTGCCACATGGGCCGCCGACGTCAAGGTCGGGGTCGTGATGGGCCTTTCCGGCCCGCCGGCCATCGTCGACTTCGGCGAAAGCTACCTGCAGGGCATGAAGCTCGCACTGAAGGATTACACCGCTGCCGGCGGCAAACACAAAATTGAGTTCGTGATCTACGACGACGAGGCCAATCCGCAAAAGGCCGTTTCGCTGGTGCAGCGGTTGATGCAGGCCGACAAGGTACCGGTGATCATCGGTACGGTGTCGAGCGGCAACGTCCTCGCCTTCGCGCCGATTATCCAGAAGGCCGGTGTGCCGCTGGTGGCGGGCCCGGCGATCGCGTCCAACATCACCACCCAGTTCATCGAGGAGAAGCCAAGCTTCATCTTCCGTTGTTCGATGGTCGAGAAGTTCCAGATCGAGGGCATGCTCGACTGGGGTGTTAAGACGTTCAAGAAGATCGGCCTCGTCCATTCGACGACGGGTTATGGCAACTTCGCCGCCAAGGAAATCGCCGAAGGCCTCAAGACCCGTAATGCGACGCTCGTCGCCACCGAGGCGGTCGCGCCCAACGTCTCCGACCTGACGCCACAGATGTTGAAGATGAAGGAGGCCGGTGCCGAACTTGTTCTCAATTTTCATGAATCCTTCGAGCTTGCCTTCCGGCCGATGTCGAAAATCGACTACAGGCCTGTGATCGCCGGCAATTGGGGGCTGTCATCCCTGAAGGTTCGCGACATTGTCGGCACCAAGGAAATCGAGGGCACGGTGATGGGCCAAGCGCTCGACCTGTCGCTAGATGGACCCAAGCAATTCGTCGCGCGCATGGAAAAGGAATACGGCAAGGACTTCCGCTGGCCGGTGCTGTCGGCCCTTGGCTACGACGCCGCCCAGGTCACCTTCAAGGCGCTCGACACCGCGAAGTCACTCGATCCAGAAGCGGTGCGCGATGCCCTCGAAGCCGTTGACGGCATCAAAGCGATCTCTGCGACGCCAGCCAAGCCCTTCGGTCCCAAGGACCATGAGTGCCTCGATCGTGAGCACGTCTTCCTCGGCGTTTGGAAGGACGGTGCCGTCGTCCGGCTGAAATATTGATCTGCCCGCAGCACCCTAGCGCCTTCGCGGAGCAATAATGTCGGCGGCAAACTTCGTGCAGCTCTTCCTGAGCGGCTTGACGATGGGGGCACTCTACGCCCTCACCGCCAAGGGCTTGTTCATTGCCCACCTCGCGACCGGCCGAATGAACTTCGGCCAGGGCGAGTTCCTGATGATCGCCGCCTACCTCAGTATGGCGCTTCTGCTGGCCGGCATGCCGTTGATCCTCGCCGCCCTCGTCGTGATTGCGATTCTGGCGCTGATGGGATGGGGCCTCGAGCGGATTGCATTGCGGCCGCTCGACCGATTGAAGTCACTCGCCGGCGGCCAGTATTCCTGGGTGCTGACCACGATGGGCGTGGCGCTGATCGTCCAGAACGTGGCGACGCTGGTGTGGGGCAAGTCCTCGCAGTATTCGCCGCCGCTGTTCTCGGCATCGCGCGATAATGTCGTGAAGATCTTTGGGGTCGGCGTGTTCGTCGAGGAACTGCTGGTGATTGCCGCCGCATTCATCGTGGTCGGGCTATTCTACGTGTTCCTGTTCCGCACCCGGCATGGGCGCGCGGTCAATGCGATCGCATTCAATCCCGATGCCGCAGCCCTGCTCGGCATCGACGTGAAGCGCACGGTAGTCATGGTGTTCGTGCTGGCCTCGGTGCTGGCGGCGATCTCGGGCATCCTGGTGGGGCCGATCGTGACGGTGCAGCCGCACATGGGACTGGTGTTCACCGTCAAGGCGCTGGCTGTGGCGTCATTCGGCGGCTTTGCCAATCCGTTCGGCGTGCTGGCCGGCGCAATCATCTTCGGCGTGGCGGAAAGCTTCTCCAACTATTTCAATTCGGCCTTTGGCGACCTCTATCCACTGCTGATCGTGCTGATCCTGCTGGTGGTCAAGCCGAGCGGCCTGTTCGGGGAGGCGAAGGCCGATGTCCGCTGAAACGCCTCAGCTGCCGCATCGACGCCCTTATGTGCGGCTGTCGCTCTATGCGCTGGCGGCGCTGGCGATCTGGCTGTTCCCGCTGGTCGTCACAAACAAGTTCTACATCCATCTGGCGCAGACGCTCTGCTATACGACGGTTGCGGTGATCGGCCTCAATATCCTGCTCGGGCTTTCGGGCCAGATGTCGCTCGGCCAAGCAGGGTTCTACGCCGCCGGCGCCTACGGCTCGGCGCTGCTGTCGGCGAAGCTCGGCTGGCCGCTCGCCTTGGCGATGGCGTCCGGCGTCGTGATCGCCGGGGCTCTGGGTGTCGCCGTCGGGTTGGTGGCGCTGCGCACGCGCGGCATTTATCTCACTATGGCAACGCTGGCATTCGGTTTCATCGCCGAGATCACCGTGCAGCGCTGGACCGATCTCACCGGCGGCACCATGGGCGTGCTCGGCATCCCGAGCCTGGACTTCGGCTCGCGCAAGATGGGGCCAGCGTATTTCCTTTGGATCGCCGGGGCCGTTTATCTCGGGGTGCAGATCCTCAGCGACTACGTGTTCGCCTCGCGCTACTACCGCATCCTGCTGGCGATCAAGGAAAACGAGAGCGCGGCGCGCACCGCCGGCTTCAACGTGCCGGTGTGGCGCACGGCCGTGTTCGCGCTCAGTGCTGTCGCCGCCGGCATCGCCGGTGTGTTCTTCACCCACCAGAGCGCCTACATCAACAGTGACGCCTTCACGCTCAACCTGACGCTGAACATGCTGGTCGCCACCGTGATCGGTGGTCTCGGCGCGTCCTACGGGCCGTTGCTCGGCACCATCATCACGCTGTCGATCGCCGAGGTCATCGCCTCGCTCTATGATGTGTCGCTGCTCGTCTACGGCACCATCCTGCTCGTGGTGCTGTTGCTGTTTCCCGAAGGCGCGATCGGCATTCTGCGCCGGATCGCGATCATGCTTGGATGGCGCAAGCCCGTGGCTGCGACGGCGGCGATTGCCCAAGGCGCACCTCCCATCACCGTTGCACCGCGGTCGCGGCCGCCCGGCGAACCCGCTCTCGAAATCGTCGGGCTTTCGAAAAGCTACGCCGGCGTGAAGGCCTTGCGCGATGTGAGCATCAGTGTCCAGTCAGGTACGGTGCATGCTCTGATCGGACCGAACGGCGCCGGCAAGTCGACACTGATCAACTGCGTCTCGGGGCTCTACGGCGCCGATGCGGGCACGGTGACAATGGCCGGCCGCGATGTGACGGCGGAACCTGCACACGTTCGCGCCCGTCTCGGTATGGCGCGCACGTTCCAAAACCTCCAGTTGGTGCCGAGCCTGACCGTCATCGAGAACGTCATGCTTGGCGTCAGAACACAGCGTGCCTGGCCGCATGATTTCGTGGCCTGGCTGCTGTCACCTGATTTCGACGGCGCGACGCGGCGGCGGGCTCTTGATCTACTCGCGGCCTTCAATCTCGCCCACCTCGCCGATGCACGCCCCGAGGACTTGCCCTATGGCCATCGCAAGCTCGCGGAGCTCGCCCGCGCCATGGCGGAGGAACCGCGCGTGATGCTGCTGGATGAGCCGATTGCTGGCCTCAACGACGCCGAGGCCCGCGAGATCGCCGCCGTGATCGTTCGCATCCGCGACGCCGGCACCACAATTCTACTGGTCGAACACAACATGGACTTCGTCATGCGGCTGTCGGATCAGGTCAGCGTTCTCGACTATGGCGCGAAGATCGCCGAGGGCACACCGGCCGAAGTGCAGCGCGATCCTCGCGTGATCGCGGCTTACCTGGGAACGGCCGCCGATACGGTGGGTGCGGCCGAAGAGGCCGCCCCATGATCGAGCTCTCGAAAGTGTCCTCCGGCATCGGCCGCATTGGCATTCTCCGCGACGTCGACCTCGTGGTAGCGCCCCGCGAGCTCGTTGTGGTGCTTGGTGCCAATGGGGCCGGCAAGACAACCTTGCTGCGAACAATCTCCGGACAGGTCGAAGTTCGCGGTGGCGATATCCGCTTCGACGGGCAGTCCGTCACGGGTGCCGCACCGCACCTCCTGGCGCGCTCCGGTCTCGTGCATGTGCCGCAAGGGCGGCAGATCATTCCGTCCCTGACCGTCGAAGAGAACCTGCTGATCGGCGCTCAGCATCTCGACGGTGTCAGCCGCGACGAACTGGACCGACGCCTCGACGCGGAATTCTCGCGCTTCCCGGTTCTGAAGGAGCGCCGCGACGTTCCTGGCGGATCTCTGTCAGGCGGCGAGCAGCAGATGCTGGCCGTTTCCCGTGGGCTGATGATGGCACCGAAGTTGCTGATGCTGGACGAACCCTCTCTGGGGCTGGCGCCACAAGCACTGCAGCGCATTCTCTCTGCGCTTGCCGAACTCGCGAAGACCGGCATCGCCGTGCTGATGGTCGAGCAGAAGACCGCTGGCCTGCAGATTGCTGATCGCGCCTACGTGCTGAAGAATGGTGCCATTGTCCACCACGCTCCGGCTGCTCAATTGGGTAGCGACCCGGATTTGTTCCGCCATTACATGAACTGAGGATCCGGTTGGTTATTGTGCGGTCCATCCGCCGTCTACCAGCAGGTGGGCGCCGGTGACCATCGCAGCAGCTGGCGAGGCGAGGTAGACGACCGCGGCGGCAATGTCCGCTATGCCGGCGAGCGATCCCAGCGGGATGCGGGACTCGAAATACGAGCGCTTTTCGGGCGTATCGATGATGCGACGCGAGAGCGGTGTGTCAACCAGGGTCGGCCCGACGCTGTTGACGCGAATGTGCTGCGGCGCCAATTCGATCGCCAGCGCCTTCGTCAGACCTTCAACCGCGTGCTTCGACATGCAGTAGACGGTGCGGTTTGCAGCGCCGACGTGCCCCATCTGCGAGGAAATGTTGACGATCGCGCCGCCTTTGCCGCGCCGCGCGGGATCTTCCAGCATCTTGCGCACTGCCGCCTGGGATACGACGTAGGTCGCGGTGACATTGAGGTTCACCGTAGCGTCGAGGCTTGCATCCTGGACTTCGAGAAACGGCTCCGGAATGCTGATGCCGGCGTTGTTGACGAGGATATCGAGCCGTGACAGCCCCGCGATTACGGCTCGGACCGACGCACGATCAGTAATGTCGCAGGTCCTGATGACGGCCTCGCGACCGTGCGCGCGCACTGCGGCCGCGGTCTCATCCAGCGGCGCTCGCGTGCGGCCGACCAGCACGATATTTGCGCCGGCCTCCGCCAGGCCGGTGGCAATACCGGCGCCGAGCCCCGCACCAGCGCCCGTGACCATCGCGCATCGGCCATCGAGGTTAAATCTCGACAGAACTGAAGATTGCATCGTTCGCGCCCCTTGATTTACGGTCGACAGCATAGCGTGAGGCCTACCGGTTACCAGCCATCGCGTTGATGCCCGAGCGATTGCCGATCATTGCATCCAAGATCTCGAACAGTGACGTCAATGCACAATGCTTCAATGACACGTCACCAGCCCGCTTTCTGCCGTATGCAATTCCAACCTAGTATGCTGAGCGAGTGCGATGGTCTAGTAAGTTGGCTTGCAGTCGGACGCATAACCAACCGGTCAATCGATGAAGGTTGCGACGAGTTCTGGAATCCCGCTCGACATCGACGAGCTTATCGAGCAGCGATTTGGTGATCTAAGTCCGCGCCTGCAGCAGGCTGCGCGACACATTATAGATAACGCACAGCAAGTGGCGCTAAGCTCCATGCGAACAGTCGCCGCCTGCGCCGACGTCGATCCCTCGACAATGGTTCGTTTGGCTCAGGAACTCGGCTTCTCTGGCTACCAGGACCTGCGCGCCCTGTTCCGCGACAAGATGATTGCGAACGACGGCGCTTGGGCGGGCCGGGCCCGCCGCATACAAACGCGCAAGGAGACGTCCAGCTCGCTTCTTCTCGTCACGGAACTCCTAGAGCAGGATCAGGCAAATCTGGAGCGGACGTTTTCTGCTGAGAATATGGCCGCGCTCGAACGGGCAACGCAACTAATCAACAGTGCACGCTCGGTGTTCGTGGTTGGGCTTCGCAGCCTATATCCGATAGCGTTCTATTTCCACTATGCCTCCAGGCTCTTCAACGCCAAGACGGTGTTATTGACCGGCACTGGAGGCACGTTTGCGGATGATCTTCGGCTTGCCTGCCGGGACGATGTGATGCTCGTCTTCAGCTACCGGCCTTATGCGCGCGATGCTGTCAGGGCCGTGGACTACATAAAGAATCAGGGCGCGAAAGTGATTGCGGTTACAGACAGCAAGGTTTCGCCAATCGCCAAGGCGGCTGAGATCGCCATTGTCGTTGCCAATTCGTCTGCAAGCCTGCTGCCGACGGTAATGCCGTTCTTTGCAATTGCCCAGGCCTTGGCAACTCTAATGGTGTCGGAAGGCAGCAA